>CAWHNV010000014.1:0-177927 GCA_963830785.1 uncultured Acidobacteriota bacterium | reverse complement strand
AGTACGACGCCAGCGCCTCGTATTGCTCGGGTGCGCGCGCGCTCTGCTCCATCTGCTTTAGCTCGCCGCTGCTCAGCTTCACCGGGGACGAGGTCTCAGCACGCGCCGCCACGGAACCCGCAGCCAGCGCAATCGCCATGCATGCAACATAAATCTTGGAATTCATTGGATCCTCCTTCTTCATGAAGAAGCTTGGAACGTGTGGCGTGAAGGAGGCATGAACGAGGAATAAGGGAACAGTAGTTTCGTGCGATTGCTTATAGGATCTTTACGACTTTCCGCGCGAACACGCTGGGAGTTGCTGCATCATTACGGTTTCGCGCAACGCTGTGCTCCGGTTTTGAGCCGTTCGCAGAACCGACCTGATTGCAGATAAAGGAATCCGCGCTTAGCTCTTCAGCGCCACGCGAATGTGCAGTTCCTTCAACTGCTGCTCGCTCACCGGCGTGGGCGCTTCGGCCATCAGGTCGATGGCCTTGGCCGTCTTGGGGAAGGCAATCACTTCGCGCAGGTTGGCCGCGCCGGCCAGCAGCATCACAATGCGATCGAGGCCCAGCGCGATGCCGCCGTGCGGCGGAGTGCCGTATTCGAGCGCGTCGAGGAAGAAGCCGAAGCGTGCGCGCGCCTCTTCGTCGCTGATGCCGAGCGACTGGAAGATTGCCTGCTGCACATCCTTGCGGTGAATGCGGATCGAGCCCGAGCCAAGTTCGAGGCCGTTCATCGCCAGGTCGTAGCAGTTGGCGCGCACACTGGCCGGATCGGCTCACGAGATTTGCCATGTCGGCCTCGATGGGCGCGGTGAAGGGATGGTGCGCGGGAACCCACTTGCCCGCGGCCAGGTCGTACTCGAACATCGGGAAATCGGTGAGCCACATCGGGTGAAAGGCGTCCGCTCCCGTCAACCAGATCGTCTGCACAGCGCTGCGCGCAGCAGCGTCCTGGACAACCTCATCGGTGATCCGGAATGCCCCGTGCTTGTCGGCGTACTTCTTCGCCAGCTCGGCGCGGAAGTTGCCGGCCGCCGCGTAGACGTTGATCTCGCGCTCCGACAAACGTCCCGGGAACTTGGTGTCGCTGGCCTTGATGTGATGCGCCGGATCGCCGGCCACGACGATGACGAAGTCCTCGTCGGCCGCCCCGGCCAGTTCGCGCACCTTGGCAGCGGATTCGGGAAAGCTCTTCGCCAGCCGCTTGAAATCGTCGATGAACTTTGCGCCCTTTTTCAGATCGAAGAGCGGATGATTGTCCTCGCGCTCCTTGCGGCTCAACTCGCCCACCTTGGGAATGCGCAGCGCGACAATTGGCAGCGCCGGATCGATCTGCAGCGTGGCCAGCGCAGCGTCGGTAAAAGCGGAGCGCACGTCGGTAAGGCCGGGCAACCGCAGGTCGGGCTTGTCGGTGCCGAATTGCCGCATCGACTCGTCGTAGCTGATGCGCGGAAAGGGAATCGGCAGATCGACGCCGGCCGCGGCAAATGCCGCCTTCATGAACTGCTCGACCACGCTGAACACCGTCTCCTGGCGCGGAAAACTCATCTCGAGATCGACCTGCGTGAATTCCAGCTGGCGATCGGCGCGTAAATCCTCGTCGCGGAAGCAGCGGGCGATTTGGAAGTAGCGATCGAAGCCCGAAATCATCAGAATCTGTTTGAAAATCTGCGGGCTCTGCGGCAGCGCGTAGAACTCGCCGGGATGCACGCGCGAGGGAACCAGGAAATCGCGCGCGCCTTCGGGCGTGGATTTAGTCAGAATCGGCGTCTCGATCTCGAGAAAACCCTGTTGGCTCAGGCTTTCACGGACCGCCAGCGTAATCTCGTGGCGCAGCAGGAAGTTGTGCTGCATCTCGGGCCGGCGCAAATCCACGTAACGGTATTTCAAGCGCACTTCTTCGTTCTGGATGGCCTCTTCAGAAGGCGAAAACGGCGCCAGCTTGGCATCGTTCAACACTTGCAGCTCAGTCGCCTCAATCTCGATCTCGCCGGTTGGCATCTTCGGATTGATGGCATCCTCATCGCGCAACCTGACCTTGCCCACCGCGGCCACCACGTACTCCGGCCGCACGTGCTCGCCCTTCGCGTGGCCCTCTGGAGTTAGTTCCTTGTCCAAAACGATCTGGCAAATGCCGGAGCGGTCACGCAAGTCCAGAAATATGAGGTTGCCGTGGTCGCGACGGCGGTTCACCCAGCCCATCAGAACCACTTGCTTGCCGGCGTCAGCGGCGCGCAGTGTACCGCAAAGATCGCGTCCGTTCCAGATTGCCTAAAAAGTCGAGCACTACTTTGTCCTTCCGTGGCGGCGCTACCTCAAATCGTGCGGCATTGCCTCAAATCGTGCGGCATTGCCTAAAATCGTTTTGAAAGGGCACGACTTCAGTCGTGCCGCAAATGTCATACCAAAAGACGTGGGCTTTAGCCCCTGAGGAATGGTTTCTCAGACTGAGTCTTCACCGATTCTTCTCACTCACCAGCCGGTCGCTTCAGATGAGCGACCAGCTCTTCGCGAGGAATCTTACTCTGAGCTCCGGTCAAAAAGTCCTTTACCGTCAGGATACCGGATTGGAGTTCGTCTTCACCCAGGATCACGATGCGCCGGGCCACCTTGTCAGCGGTCTCGAAGGACTTCTTCAATCGGAAGCTGCCGTCGCCCAGCTCGATACTGAGTCCGGCCCGGCGCAGTTCCCGCGCCAGAACCAGTGCCGCGGCATTCAACTTTTCCCCCAACGGCGCGATATAAGCGTGCGCTGGCCGCGCGGCGGACTTTTGGTCGAGATCCGTGGATTGGAGGGTCAGCACCAATCGGTCCAGCCCTATCGCAAATCCAATGCCGGGTGCCTTGGGTCCGCCAATCGCCTCACTCAGCCCGTCGTAACGCCCGCCACCCAGCAGCGCATTCTGCGCGCCCAGTCCGCCATGCGTGAACTCGAAGGTCGTCCGCGTGTAGTAATCGAGCCCCCGCACCAGCCGCGGATTCAGCTTGTACTCGACCCCCGCAGCATCAAGAGCCGCAGTCACAGCAGCAAAATGATCTTTCGATTCCTGATCGAGAGAATCGGTAATCTTCGGCAGCGCATCGATGATCGGTTGATCTTCGGGAATCTTGCAGTCCAGCACGCGCAGCGGATTCGTCACCGCGCGCCGCTGGCAATCCCCACACATCTTCGGCGCAACCTCGACGAGCGCCGCGCGCAACACGCCGTTATAGCGCGCGCGATCCGCAGCCGACCCCACGGAATTTAATTCCAGCCTCCATCCCGTGATGCCCAGCTCATCGAGCAGCGTCGCCAGCATTTCGAGAACCTCGGCATCGCGCAGCGGACTCTCGCTACCCGCGAACGGCGGCCCGATCACTTCCGCGCCGATCTGCCAGAACTGCCGGTAGCGGCCCTTCTGCGGCCGTTCGCGCCTGAACTGCGGCCCGATGTAGTAGAGCTTCTGCAACTGGCCGCTCTCGCCCAGGTTGTGCTCGATGTAGGCGCGCACCACACCGGCCGTATTCTCAGGCCGCAGCGTCAGCGACTGCGCCTTTTCCGACTGCGCCCGCGCGCGATCCTCCCACGTGTACATCTCTTTCGCAACAATGTCGGTTTCCTCGCCTACGCTGCGGGCAAAAAGCGAGGTGTCTTCGAAGATCGGGGTGCGAATCTCCCCAAAATTGTAGCGGGCAAAGACTCGACGCGCGGTCGTCTCGATGCGGTTCCACAGCTCCGTCTCCGGCGGCAACAGATCGCGCGTCCCGCGCACGGCTTTCACAGTGGTCATCACTGTCTAGTTTAACCGGGCAAATCCGGGTAGGGTCCGACCGAATCCGAGCCGAAAAAACCACCCCAAATCTCGTAAAGACCGCAACTAAATCGATCGGTCAGTGTCCTTTAGTTATCAGTCCCTAATTTCGTTATTACCTTTACACCTTTTGCGCCATTACCGTGGGTTTTTCATATCCGCACCCTGGTAATTATGGGACCATAAGGCACTACTCTCGATGGGGGCCCAGGGGTTGCACTTGCATCAGCACACCCTGAGCGCCACGAGACGGCAGTACCCTACTGCCGGTCTTGTACGATTCGACCGCCGGGGTGCGCCGGGGTCATGAGCTTGCCTGGGAAGACGCGAACGGAGTCGTACATGAATTATCTAGCTGATTGCAATCTCCTGCTTCAGGACTGCAAGGTCCATTTATTGCCCCGCAATCTTCTAATAGAACGCGGCGCGCGGAGCCAGGGTCTTCGGGGCATCGCCTGTGCAGCCGCGCTCCTGCTCGGGGCAACCTGCGCCCACGCGCAGTTCGGCGGGCAGACGGTGGGTGCCTCGGCCAGTCAAACAATCACGGTCACGGCGACGGTCGCGGGCACGGTAAGCAGTGTGGAAGTGCTTACCCTGGGATCGTCGAGCGGAGACTTCACTGCGGGCACCGGTGCGTCCAGCTGCGCCTCGGCGAACCTGGCCGCCGGCGGCAAATGCACCCAGTCTGTCACCTTCACGCCCGCTGAGCCCGGCCTGCGCGTGGGAGCTGTAGTGCTGGTGGGCACCGTGAGCGGCGTGAATACCGTTCTGGGCACAGCGTATCTTTCCGGCACAGGGCAGGGCGGATTAGGTGTTTTGGTCGCCGGCAATGTGTTGCCTGTGGCCGGGCAGCTGGGACTTTTTACTGCCGTGGACGACGGCGCACCGGCCACGCAGGCCGAGCTTAACTTGCCAGGCGGTGCAGTGGTCGATGGCGCCGGCAATCTCTACATTGCCGACACCGGCCACAACCGCATCCGCATGGTGTGTGCCAGCCAGACCAGCGCCACCATTCCGGGAACCGGGGCCGACTGCACGGGCGCAGGCATCATCGTCACCATCGCCGGCGACGGCGATCCCATCTACAGTGGCGACGGCGGACCGGCTGCGACCGCCACCGTGAGCAGTCCCGCATCAGTGGCTCTCGATGGCGCCGGCAACCTCTACATCGCCGACAGCGGCAATAACGTCATCCGCATGATCAGCGTCGCGAACGGAGTCATCTCCACCGTGGCCGGCAACTTCAACAACCTCGCCTGTGGTGCGGGGACTGACTCCATTGGCGACGGTTGCCCGGCCACCCAGGCCACGCTCAGCCAGCCCCGCGGCATTGCGTTCGACGCCGCCGGCGACCTCTACATCTCCGATAGCGGCGACAATGTTGTCCGCAGGGTCAATGTCGCGCCACCCTACGACATCGCAACCGTTGCAGGCAATGTCAACCTCACGGTTTGCGCCGCGAAGACCGACGCCGTGGGAGATGGTTGCCCGGCTACCCAGGCCACGCTCACTCTGCCCCAGGGCATTGCGCTCGACGGCAGCGGCAACCTCTACATCGCCGACACCAACGACCAGCGCGTCCGCGAAGTCCAGGCTGTGGGCGGCGTCATCACCGCCGCCAGCGACATCGTCACCCTGGCCGGCAATGGAAACACCGGCGCCACGGCTTGCACGGCCGCACCGGTCGCAGCCACCAGTGCCGTCGTCTGGGCACCATCCGGCGTAGCCGTGGACGCAGCCGGCAACGTCTACATCGCGGAAACCCAGAACGCTGCCATCCGCAAGGTGAGCGCGGCCAGCGGCAACATCTCCACGCTTGTCCAGAACAACTGCGGGAATTATTACTTCAACGGTGCGTTCTATACCCAGGTGCTCTACGGGCCCACGGGGCTCTTTCTCGACGGCAAAGGTGATCTCTACATCTCCGACACGCTCGACATGCTGATCCGCGAGGTGCAGGGCAACTTTGTCGCCGTTGATCTCACTACGCCGGTCTTCCAGGGTCAAACCTCGCCCACCCAGTCCGAAACCGTGGAGAACGACGGCAACGCCTCGCTCGATCTCGCGTCGATCGCCGTCGAAACCCCTCCTAACCCTCCCGACGCAGAGGTAGAGACCACGGTCACCAACTCCTGCGTCAACGGCCAAACCCTGACTGAGAATGCCGACTGCGTGGTGGGCGCGGTTTTCGCTCCTCCGACCTCGCCCATTCTCACCGTCAACACGCCGGAGACGCCGATTATCGACGTGTCCGACGAATCCATCGCCGGCGTAGCGCTCTCGACTTCGCCTCTCCAGATCGAGCTGGTGGGCACTGCCGAGCCGTTGTATGCCACCAACACTCTAGTCACATCCAGCCCCAACCCCTCCGGACTCGGGCAGAGCGTCACCTTCACCGTGACCGTCACCACCGGCAGCGGCAGTCTCAGCGGGACTGTGAGCATCTCCGACACTTTTAACGGCGTCACCACCACGCTGGCTTCCGGACTGCCGGTGACCGCTTCGGGCAGCACGTCTGCCACAGCCACCTTCTCCATCTCCACACTGCTCGTGGGGCTGCACTCCATTACGGCCACCTACACGCCAGGCGCCGGCGATATACACACCGCCAGCACGTCCCCGCCTGAGACGCAGAGTGTCGTTGAAGGTACCGGCGTCACCCTGACCTCGAGCGCCAATCCCTCTACCGTCGGCCAGAGCGTCACCTTCACAGCCACAGTCAGCAACTCCGCAGGCGGCATCAACCCCACCGGCACCGTCTATTTCTACGACGGCTTCAATCTGCTCGGCTCCCAGGCCATCAATGCGAGCTACATCGCCACGTTCACTACCTCGGCGCTCACCAACGGCATGCACTCCATCACTGCGCAATTCCAACCCAGCGCAGACACGCAGTTGCAGAGCAGCACCTCGCCCGTCCTGAACCAGGATGTGCAGGCGGCGTCGAAAATTGTCGTTGTCTCCAGCTTGAATCCATCCACCTACGGCACCGCGGTCACCTTCACGGCGACCATCACCTCGGCCGCGGCGTTTCCCGCCACAGGCACGGTGACCTTCCTCAATAACGGCGTCTCCATCGGAACCGGAACCCTCAACGGCAGCCCCGCTACAACCACCCTGCTGATCTCCTCGCTGCCGGTCGGCACCGATCCCATCACAGTCACTTACGCGGGCGACGCCTACAACTCGAGCGCAACCAGCGCGCCTGTCAGCCAGGTGGTCGACGAGGGGCAAACCGTGACTACGGTCACCCTGGCCACTCCCAATCCCGGGATCGCCGGGACCACGGAGACGATCTCGGCAACCGTTACATTGACTTCAGGCAGCGCGCCCCTCGCAGGCACTGTCACCTTTACCTCGGGAACCCAGACGCTGGGTAGTGCCGCGCTCAATGCGGGAGCTGCCAGCATCACGCCCACGCTCGGGATCGGTTCCTACCAGGTGGTCGCTTCCTACCAGCCCAGCAACCCCAACGCCGGTGCGAGCACCTCGGTGCCGTTCCCCTACTCCGTCGTTCAGGCTACGACGCAAACCACTCTCGTCGTCGCGCCCAACCCGGCGCTGGTTCTCACTCCGATCACGTTCACCGCCCTGGTCGCAGGCAATGGCGGCACACCGACTGGCAGCGTCAACTTCCTGGTCAATGGAGCCGTGGTCGGCACTTCGGTTCTGAGCGGCGGCAAGGCTACGTACGCCGATTCGACGCTGGCGGTCGGCATCTACTCCATCACCGCCCAGTATCTGGGCGACACCAATGACTCCACCAGTGTCTCGACGGCTACAAGCCTGGCGGTGAACACGATTCCCACCACCACCGTGATCACAAGCGGTATTACCACCGGAGCCAATCCCCAAGTGGTTTTGGTGGCGGCGGTGCTCGACAATGGCGCTGGGCCCGTTCCCACCGGTACAGTCACTTTCTACAGCGGCACCACGTTGCTGGGCTCGGCCACGGTCGACTCGACCGGCGCCGCCACGATCACGCCCAGTCTCGCCCTCGGCGCCAACTACAGCATCGACGCCGTGTATAGCGGCGACACAGACCACGGCTCCTCCACTTCGTCGGCGATCAGCGTCTCCGGCACGCCGGTCGACTTCGGTGTCACCGTCACGCCCGCCACCGTCACCATGGCCAGCTCGCAGAACGCCACGGTCACCGTCACCCTCACCTCGAACGCCAACTTCACTGGAACCATCGGCCTGGGTTGCTCTTCGCTTCCGGTCGCGGTCAACTGCCACTTCACCGCCATCAGCCTCAATCTGCCCGCCGGCGGCTCGGTCAGCACCCAGCTCACCATTGACACCAACAATCCTCTAAGCGGCGGAACCAGCGCCATGAATCGCCGGCCGGGAGCCGGCAGATTCTCGCTTGCCGGTTTGTTCCTGCCCTTGGGCCTGGGCTTCGGGTTGTTCTTCTGGCGGTGGCGTCGCGGTCACGCCCACGTTTTCACCACGGTCTTGATCCTGCTCCTCACCGCGGCGGCGTTTGTGGCCACCGGTTGCGGCGGCTTCAGCCAGGCCACCGCGGCGCCCGGCACCTATGTTATTCAAGTCACAGGCACCGATACCAGCGGCGATATAGTGCACTATCAAAACGTCACCCTGGACATTACAAACTAGCCAGGGAAGCCCGAGATGAGGCGCGGTTCGAGGAGATTGATGAGGTTTTTTTATATTTTTCGGTTCGGTCAAACTCAGGGAACGAGAATCGAATTTCGGACGAGCGCGTTTTTTGCGCTGCTCGCGCCCGCTCTTTTCCTCGCATCGGCCGGCGTCGCGCATGCGCAGACCATGCCCGGGGGCAACCGCGGAGTGTTGCAATTATCGGCGGGCGCCACCGGCTCCTTCGATACCATTCAATACGGTTCGCGCCAGATGTTCGGCGCAGGCGCCTTTGTCGACGCCGAAACCACAGGTCACTTCGGCCTTGAAGCCGAAGGCCGCTGGATCGAGTTCCCGCAACAGAACGACAACGTGCACGCCGAGACCTATTCGATCGGCGGCCGCTATCACTGGGTTCTCACTAATCACTGGCAGCCTTACGCCAAGGCCCTGATCGGCTTCGGCAGTTTTAGCTACCCCTATGGCCTGGGCCAGGATCACGATCTGATCGTGACCGCCGGCGGTGGCGTGGACTTCCGCTGCACGCATCACATCTACTTTCGCGTCGCCGACTTCGAATATCAAGACTGGCCCGAAGCCCACTACGGCAACCTGGTCCCGTTCAATGTCAGCGCGGGCTTAAAGGTCCGCGTCTTCTGAAGCCAGGGGTCAGTGGTCCCTGATCAGTTGTCAGCCCTCATTGCCTGGCCCCATGGTGACGAGTCTGTGCGAAAGCAGCATCGACGCCGGGCCACAACGGGATTCAGCTTCCCTTCCGTACCGTAATGGGCAAGATTCCGCACTCTTCCGCGCTGGCATCGTGACTGTGATCACGGCCACGCGCCCGACCCCGCGGTTAGCCTCAAACAGAGGGCGCAATTTGAGAACGTGCCCCTGATCGAGGAGCAAGTCTTCCATGGCTTATGTCGTGACCGATGCCTGCACCAAGGATTTCGTCTGTGTTGCGGAGTGTTCCACTGCCGCCATCGCCCCCGCTGCGAGCGATCCTGCCGCCGCTACTGTGTCCCAGGTCTATATCAATCCCGATGAGTGCATCGACTGCGGCAACTGCGCTTCCATCTGCGCGCAGAACGCGATCTTCGCGTTGGACGAGCTGCCCGCTGACAAGGCGCACTTCGCCGAAAAAAACCAGGCGTATTTCAACTAATCTCCATTTTTCGCGCGTCGCCCAAAATGTAGCGCCAGTCTCCTGACCCGGGACCCCCACGGACAGGTCTTCGTCCGGGGGCTGGCGGACCGGCTGTCGTGCGGGTGTCCACGCCCACACCTGCTCACCGCGCGGACTTCCGCTTCAACGGAGTAGCAGCCTTCTACTGAGAGTTCGGCGTAGGCGGCTGCGCCTGTGCGCTTGGGCTTGTTTGCCCCGGCTGCGGAGCCACTGGCGCCGCAGCCGGCACCGTGACCGGTGCTGCAGGCGGCGGCCCGGTCTGCAGCGGCGTCACGGCAAGCGTCAGCGTCTGCACCGTCGCCGGATCGTCGCGCAGCTTCACATAGAGAACGCCGTTCACCGGATGCGGAACCGTGAGCTGTGTCCCGGTAAACTGCGGGGTCACGTCGTCTGGATTGTCGAAGTCCGGCGTCGCGGCAAACGAAGTAGCCAGGAAGAGATTCGTCCCGCTCAGCACGCAGGGCTTGGCCTGCGACCGCGGGCAGCGCAACGCACTGAAGCCGGGAAGGCGCACCAGCGTGCCCAGCGGCTGCCAGTCGCCCGCGATGCCATCCTCGGAAACGGCCCGCACCCGCACCGGTCCGAAGGCCGACGCACCGAACCGGGCGAGCGGCTGCAGGCTGCCCACCACAGTCTGCGCGTCTTCCAGCATCAGGCTGCCGTCGCCGAACGTCAGCAGGGTATGAAAGCTCGAGTCGCCCGCGGCCACTTCCACTTTTTCATCGCGCGGGAAGGCCGGCGGCACCACGGACTTGAGGAAGAACACCAGTCTCCCCTCAATGGGCAGGTCGTCGGCGCTGCCCAGTTGCACCGGCGGCTGCGGCGCCGACACGTCGTTCTGCACCCCTTTGCTCAGCAGCATCACCTGCGGCCGCGGCGGATCCACAGTCACCCGCGCGCTCAGCACCCGCCCGTCCTTCAGATCCACGTGCGCAACATAATGCTTGCCAGGAACCAGGCTCGCAGTGGATCCGCCCGCGGTCATCAGCAATTCATCCAGGTCCCCCACGCGGTTCATCACGCCGGGCGTAAGCTCGATACCTTCGATCTTCGCCTTGGCAACCTCGTCGAGCCGCGTGCCTTTGAGCTGTGCGGTTTCATCTCCCGCGCTCAGCGTCAGCCCTTCCAGCGAAGCCGCCGCGTCGTAGGCCTCCAGCTTCAGCTGGTCCGGCTCAGGCAGCCCGAACTGATACACGGCCACGCTCACCGGCCCCGGCTGTGCGTCCTTCAACGGCACCGTCACCTCAAGAGCTCGGGGCTTGGGCGCCTTCCACTGGAGTGTCAGGGTAGCTTTCCCCGCCATTTGCGCTTCCACCTTCTCCACGCACTCCGTGGAGGTCCCGTCGATGTGGAGCATGTCGTCGCGGCCCACCACCAGCGCCGATTGATCCAGCGCCGCGAGCGTCCACTTTCCCGGCAGCGCCGACAGTAGCTGATAGCGCGGGCCCTCCCAATCGTCGAATCCCCACTTGCCGCGCAACACTGCGGTCAGATCCCCGCCCGGCAGCGCGGTGATTGCCTGTGTGGGAACCAGCCCGCCTTTGCCCGGGTCGGCAGTCACAGGAACGTCGAGCGCGGAGTGCTTCGTGCCGCCGTATTCGATGTGCAGGTACAAGTCGTGCGCCATCGCAGTGGCAAACACCAGCGGTGCACCTTCCGCAGGCAGCACCAGTCCCGGCTTCATGGCGCAAAAACTGTCCATGGGATTCACCGGATGCAATGGCTCGGGCCGCGAAGACCCGATAGGCGGCAGCGCCACCACCACCACGGACTTGGGGTTGATGAACGACGGCGGCATATTCAGCCGCAGATTCAGGCTGTCGGCATTGGGCAGCGCCAGAGCCGGAATGTACTGGAAGTGCGCGGTGTGCAGCGAGCTCAGGATCCTCGCCGTATCCACGATAGCGCCGATGTAGGGGCTGTAGGCACCGGCTCCGGCCATCGTCGTGTAGCTCAGCTGGTTCATCAGGTCGAGCGTGTTGCCGTTGGCCAGTTGCGCCACCAGCGTTTGCGCGTTCGCATCGTCGAGCACCATGCCCTCGGAGTTCTGCGAGAGGCACGAAGCCTGCTGATCGGCGGGTTTCTGAAAGCAGCTCTCGTTAATCTTGATGCCCAGGCTGCGTGCCGCCATCTCGGTGCGCGTCTTCAGCGCCGCGGGATCGAACTGCGATGTCACCTTCACGTCATCCAGGTAAGTGTCCAGCCGCATCCGTTCCCAGCTCGCGGCCTGCAGGTCCTGAGCGGCGCGCACAAACAATCCCGGCCGCCCGCGCACCGCATTGCGCAGGGTAGTAAAGTCGCCTCCCGTCTCCGGCGCCAGAAACAGTAGCGCCTGCTGCGCCTCCGGGGGAACCTTCACGAAAACGCCCTCGTCGCGAACCTCGCGCGTCCATGTTTCCACACGTGTAAACCACTCCGCCGGCGGCGGATTCGTCGATCCCCGCAGGAATGCCACCACCAGCACGAAATGTGTGGCCTGGCTATCGGGAAGGTCGGGATGAATCCACAAACGGTCGCCCGGAAGCAGGTTGGGCGTCTCGGAGATGGGCAGCGTCACGTCGCCGCGCTTAACGTGCACGTCCACTTTCGGGCCGGAGAGATCGAAGGGCGAGCCTTCAGCGTAAAGCAAGGAGGATGCCAGGAAAAACGTCAGCAAATACCGCAAACCACAGCGCATAGTTCTATTCTACGAACTGGGGGCGTCCCGGTCCTAAAGGCTCCAGAACGAAGATTCCTGCGAATTCTCTCGAAAGTTGTGTTTTTTGCGCTAAAATCTTGTCACAAATATGAAAGCTGGCTCAACATCGCCCGGGAAAGGCTGGAAGCCGGCGCATAGCAACAATCCTCTAGCGGTGCCCGAAAAAGGCTGTATTTCCTTTTAGTCTCAGGCTGGATAGACGCGCGCGTATAGATAACCAGCCGATGAAATACTCATAGCGCTTTGTTCATTCGACTGCATGGACGAGTGCAAACCCGTCTTCTTACTCCAGCGAGCTGGTTCGGGAAAAAATATAGAACGTAGGTTGCTGCCTTATGTCTCGAGCGCAGCTCCGAGCCGGATTTGCCGGCCGGTGATTGTGCTGGCTCTGCGGATACGGACAGCAATATTGGGAGAGAACGATATGAAATCAACAAGGGGTTCACAGATTCACACGGAAAATGGCATTCTCAGCATCCCTTCCGCTGAGGAGATGATCGAAGAAGCATTAAACGAGCTGGCCTTCACGCAGGATCCCGGCATGGTGCGCGCCTTGCGCTTTCTCGCGCCTCCGGGTTACCAGGCCATTGTGGAGTTGTGCAGTGAAAACGGCCGCAGCAAGCGTCGTGACGCATCGGCCGATGCCTGGTCGCCGGAGTACGACGAGGTGCGCATCTACTTCGAACGCATCGAAGGCGACGAACCGGTCCCGCGGCCAGGCCGCGCTTCACATGGCGCACGCGCCGACCATCAAGCTGCCAACGAAGAGGAAGCCGAGCCCGTGCTTCCTGCCGACATGGACGCGCGCGTGAAAGAACTGTGCACGGCGCTGGCTGAAGCCGAACGAGGCGGTCACGCGTTCATTGCGCTCAAGTGGTTTCGCGATTCTTTCCTGCCGCGCAAAACCTATCGCTGGAACCAGCATCCTGAAACCCGGCAGTCGGTGCTGGCTGAAGCCATTCAGCGCGGCGTGGTGCTCACCAGCAAGATCGCCAACCCCAAAACCCCCGCCTATCCCACCACCACCATCCGCCTCAACCGCGCCGAGGCAGGCATTCCCGAGGACGCGCAGCGCTTCCAGCCCGTCGACGTGCAGGGCGAGTCCGTCGCTGTCACCATCGATGAGGAACGGGGGATCGAGTGAGCTTCTTTTTTCTGGAGGCCACAGCTTTCGCAAAGCTGTTTGTGCGCGAGCCGGGAACCGACGCGCTCATCCGGCTGATGGAGACCGTCGAGGACAACCGCAAGCTGATCTCAGCTGCCACGCCGCTTGAGGTCTACGCCGCCATCCGCCGCCGCGAACGCGCCGGGCAAATCACGCCTGAAGCCGCCGTTATCGCGTTCGAGTTGCTCCGGATTGAAGCCGCGCGCATGGTGCAGCAGCCGCTGAATCCAGGTGTGCTTGAGGCGGCCAGGCAGCTTCTCGATCGCACCACGCTGCGCTGGCCTGAGGCCATGCAGCTCGGCGCCGCGCTGGCTGCGCGCGACATGTTTCCCGGCACCCGCATCACCTTCGTCTCCGCCTCCCCTGCGCTGCTCGATGCCGCCCGTGCCGAAGCACTCGACGCCATCGATCCCGCCAAGCTGCCCGCCCCCGAAACTCCGCTCGAAGTCGAAGCGACCAAAGAAGTCGAAACCGCAAACAATTCGGAGTAGAACGGGCCGCGAAAATAAGGTTAAATTAACGTGACCTTATTGGGGACTACATGAGCAGTCCCGTGGCAAGCGCGCCGTAGGCGCAGAGTTTATTAGCCCCGTGCTTCGCCGGGGTCCCCAAGAAACGATTTTTGTTTCTTGGGGTCGAAGCGTGGGGAAGGCGGTTTCAACAATTGCATTCCGGAGTCTCGTAGGGACGGCGCAAGCCATTTCTCGGCTACGCACGAAGTGTCAGGGCACGACTTCAGTCGTGCCGACTAAGCAAGAAAAAGAAGCCCGGGCTTTTAGCCCGACGCGCAACTCATACAATATCTATGACCCCACTTCAGGTGCACGCATGACCATCCACGCGCCTCCGTCGCGCGATCATTCCGGGAACCCCAAATCGCAATTGCGCAGAAGCATGGGCTTCTGGGACGTTCTGCTCTTCAACATCGCCGCCGTCCTCGGTCCCCGCTGGATCGCCGCCGCCGGCCACAACGGCCCCTCCTCCATCAGTCTCTGGATACTGGCCGCGGTCTTCTTCTTCGTCCCCGGCGCGCTCGTCATCAACGAACTCTCCTCGCGCTTCCCTGAGGAAGGAGGCCTCTACGCCTGGGCGCGCGACGCCTTCGGTCCCTTTCACGGCTTCGTCGCCGGCTGGACGTACTGGATCTACACTGTCTTCTACTTTCCCGGCCTCCTGCTCGCCAGCGCTTCCATGTCCGCCTACATCTCCAGCGCGCACGGTGCCGCGCTTGCTGAGAACCGCGCCTTTCTGCTCTGGTTTTCGCTGGCCTTGCTCCTGGTCGGCGTAGTGCTCAACATCATCGGCCTCAACGTCGGCAAATGGCTGCAGAACGCCGGAGGCATCGGCACCTATCTGCCCCTTCTGATCCTGGGTGGCGTGGCTGTGCTCGTCTGCCTGCGCCACGGTTCCGTCACGCATTTCACGCTCACCAATATGCGCCCCACGTGGAACTGGGGCACGGTCAACTTCTGGTCGCAAATCGCCTTCGCGTTTACTGGGTTAGAACTTGTCTCCTGCATGGCCGAAGAAGTCCGCGATCCACGCCGCACCCTCCCGCGCGCCGTCTTCGGCTCCGGCGCGCTCATTGCCCTCATGTACATTGCAGGAACCTTCGCCGTGCTCTCGCTCGCGCCCGCTGACAGCCTCGATCCCAAAAGCGGCGTCTTCCAGGCCATCGCCGCCGGCTCGGTCGTGCTGCGCATCGGCTTCATAGGCATCATCGCTGCGGTGCTCGTCACCTTCGGCAACGCGGGTGGTGTTGGCACTACCGTTGCCGGAGTGGCGCGCATCCCTTTCCAGGTTGGCATCGATCGCTACCTGCCCGCGGCCTTTGGCAAAATCCATCCCCGCTGGAAGACCCCGTACATTTCGATCCTGGTGCAGGCCGTGCTCTCCGGCGCCATCCTGCTCTTGAGCCAGATCAGCGAAACCACACGTGGCGCCTATCAGGTCCTCATCGACGCAGCCATCATTCTGTACTTCATTCCTTTCCTTTACATGTTTGCCGCGGTCATTAAACTCGCCAGCCGCAAAGATCGCGCCGAAAATCCCCACGCCGTCCTGGTTCCCGGCGGCAAAATCGGAGTGTGGCTCTGTGGCAGCCTCGGTTTCCTCGTCGTTCTGCTGGGAATCTTTGTCTCTCTCGTACCGCCCGGCGACTCCGCAAGCAAGCTCGGCTTCGAGCTCAAGCTGGTCATAGGCACCGTAGTTTCGATCCTCATCGGCCTCGCACTCTACTGGCGCGGCGCAAGATCGCATCAGCAGGACTGACTTCGAACGCCCTCCATCGTGCGACCATAAAATCAAACCGCAGCCCGTGCTACATTGTGCGTACCCCGAAGGCGAATCATCATGGGCGGAATTGGCGCAGAGACAATCCGTTTCGGCGAGTTTGAGCTGGACCTCCGCGCGGGCGAGTTGCGCCGCGGCACGGCACGCATTCGCCTGCAGGAGCAGCCCTTCCAAATTCTGCTCATGCTGCTCGAGCATCCCGGTGGAGTCGTGACGCGCGAGGAGATTCGCCGGCGCCTGTGGCCCAACGATACCGTCGTCGAGTTCGATCACAGCATCGGCACCGCCATCAAAAAATTGCGCCAGGCTCTCGATGATGAAGCCGGCAGCCCGCGCTACGTTGAAACCCTGCCTCGCCGCGGCTTCCGCCTCATGGTCCCCGTGGTCAAGCCGGCAGCCGTGCTGGAAGAGTCGCCTGCGCCGCCCGCTCCTGCCGCGAACTCAGGCGCGCCTCGGCCGGAGGTCGCAGCGGCCGCATCCAAAACCCCTCGCGCGACACACGTCCGGCTCATGCTGGCAGTGCTCGCACTGGTCGTCGTGTGCGCTCTCGCCTGGCAGGGCTGGCGCTTGCTGAAAACTCTGCGGGTGCCCGCCGGAGAAACGCTCGACGTCTCGACCCTGGCGCAGGTGACTTCATCAACTGGCCTCGACATCGATCCCGCGCTTTCGCCCGACGGCAGTTTCCTCGCCTACAGCTCGAATCAAAACGGCAATTACGAAATTTATGTGAAGCCCTTGCAGGCAGGCAGCCGCGAGGTGCAACTCACCGCGGATGGTGGTGAGAATTTCCAGCCGGCATGGTCGCCAGACGGCAAGCAGATTGCCTATCACTCGCAAAAGCACGGCGGCATCTGGCTGATTCCGGCGCTGGGCGGGACCACGCGCCTGCTCTCGGACTTCGGCTCGAAGCCGGAGTGGTCGCCCGACGGAACCGAGATCGCATTCCAATCGGTGGATACTGTCGATCTGGGCGTAACGGCCTTCACCATGCCGCCCTCTACCATCTGGGCTGTGACCGTGCAAGGAGGCGTCCTGAGGCAATTGACGCAACCGGGAAATCCCGTCGGCGGCCACGGCGCGCCGGTTTGGTCGCCGGATGGGAAGAGAATAGCGTTTAGCGCCACGAACACCAGCGTCGGCGAGATATGGTCAGTGGCGGCCGGCGGCGGCGCGCCCCTGCGGATGCTGGGTAATGGAGCGCTCAGCCCCGTGTATGCGCCGAATGGGAAGGCTCTCTATTTCACCAAGGGATGGGGACCGACATTTTTGCTCATGCGCGCGGCATTGTCGCCCACCGGCGCGGTTGCCGGCGCTCCGGAGTTGATTGAAAACACGGGCCAGGTGCTGTATGCACACTTGCGCTTCTCGGCCAATGGAAAATTCGCGACCTTCTCTGAGCTTTCCGCCCTCAACAACCTGCAGTCGGTGCGCATTTCGCCCGTCACCAACGAGGCCATAGGTGCTCCCGAGGCGCTTACGCACGACACCAACGGCCGCAAGACAGGCCCGCTCTTTTCCCCAGACGGAAAAACTATTGCTTATTCCATTTTGCAGGTCGGCGAGCATTGGGCGGTCTGGCTGATGGACACTGACGGGAAAAACGCCAGGCCCGCGGATGCCCGCCAGGACACTCCGCTATTTCAGGGATGGTTTCCCGACAGCCGGCGCATTGCCTACATCGTTCGCGACAATGTCCACAACACGCTTGAATCGCTGGACGTCATATCGGGAAAGAAGCAAGCGCTGCGTGAATTGAGCTTGGCCAACTCGACCATGCGCCTCTCGCCCGACGGAAAACAGTTCGCCTACAACTTCGAACAGGGTGGAGCACAGAACATCTGGATCGTTCCTGTCGAGAGCGGACCGCCTCGTCAACTCACCTTCGATAAGGACTCAATTACATTTCCTTCCTGGTCGCCGGACGGGAAGTTTCTCGCCTGCGAGGTCAAGCGGAACGGCGGAACGCAGATCGTCCTGATTCCGACGAATGGTGGAGCGCCGATCCAGCTCACCGCCGATCAGGACGGCAACAATTGGCCACACGATTGGTCGCCGGATGGAGACAAGATCGTTTTTGCAGGCCAGCGCAACGGCGTGTGGAACATCTGGTGGGTTTCGCGGCGAACCAGGCAAGAAAAGCAGATCACGCATTACACCATGAACAACACTTACGTTCGCTATCCCTCATGGTCGCCTCACGGCGACCAGATTGTGTATGAATACGCGGAGACCACCGGCAACATCTGGACCATGCGCGTCAAATAAGAGCCTTCCCTCGCCAGTTCATCCGCCGTTCCGATACTTCCCCGTCCACAAATGCTGGGTGCCCCAGGTCTCGATTTTGAGACCTGGGATCGCACGAACCCGAACTCACTTCTCAACCCAGCACGAAAAGGGAAGTGTCTGGCTGACTTGCCGACTCGCTGTCTCGTTTCACTACTGCCGACTCGTCGCAACCTGGGTCTGGGTCTTCGCCTGCCGCGTCCGGGCTTCCTGAACCAGCCGCGTATCCATTTGGTGAGCCTGCTCCGCCGTGAAGTACATTTCATTGCCGGCCAGCACGCCCAGGTCGTCGCTCGTCCAACGCGCCTTCATGATGCCCGTCCGGGAGCTGGCATTCGTACCCAGCAACAGGCTGCCAATCTCGCGCGCCATCACTCGCCCGGCCAGCACGTCCATAGCCGTCGTATCGCCGCCAGCCCGCTCGCTGATGCGTTCGTAGAAGATCGCCGCGCGGCGCGATTCGCCGCCGCTCGCCGCTCCGAAGGTGTCGCCTTTCCCGAGCTTATCCGCCATCGAATTCGGCAGGACCGACACAATATAGTCGTCGGGCTGAGCCGCTGCGCAGCCTTGGAAGTCCTTCTTGGCGTCGTGTGAGGTCGGGCACTCCTGCCATTGCGTCGTCACACCGGCCTGCGACAGGATCCGTGACGCTTCCCGCTCCGCCGCCGCCAGGGTTGCAGGTTTCACTTGCGCGTAGTCATAAACGCGTAGAGTAATGGTGGCGCGGCTCGTCTCCGCGTCACGGTTGTTCTTCGCCCAGGCCGCGGATCCTGCAACTGTTGCTGCTACCACCGCCAAACCTGCCATCTGCATCGCAAACATCGCTGTCCGGTTCATCGTTTTTCTCCTCCGCGGGTTGCGCGGTGAGATCGACTTTGCGCGATCGGCCCCAAAAGGTCGATGCACCGGAGATGAACTAGATTTGGACTGAAAGTGAACCGATAAGCCGCTAGAAATAAATAAGTTATTCGCCCGTTCCGTCGGCAACAACCCGGCTCCGCGAGCCAAGAGTCAAGCCCATTACTCCCGCCGGAACTTGTTGGCCTGCTCGAATTCATCGCGCAGCCCCGGCGTGCGCAGGTTCTCGCGCAGATTTGCCAGGCGTTGCTCGAGCGCCAGCAAGGCGCGCTCCACAGCTTCGGTATTGGTGTGGGCAATGTCGCGCCACATCGAAAACGGACTCGCCCCCAGCCGCGTCATCTCGCGCAGCGCCCGCCCGCCCACGTCTTTAAGCTCAGGCGCGTCGCCCACTTCTTCTTCCAGCAGCGCACTCAGCGCCGTAGCCGTGAACTGCGGTAGATGGCTCACCCACGCCACCAATTCATCGTGGCGCGCGGCATCGAGATCGAGCGTCTTCGCGCCCATCTTCGTCACCCACTCGCGCCAGTCCTGCACCAGTTCTGCGCCCCGTGCCGAACGCCTCGCCGCAGACTTGTCCGAATCTGGCACGTCCGTAAAAAGCCACACCGCGCCGCGAAACAAGTCCGCATCGCCCAGCGCCGCGCCCCCGCGCTCCTTGCCCGCCATCGGGTGCCCGGGGAGAAACGCCGCCCGTTCCGGCGAGTCGTAGAGCCGCGCCGCCGTTTCTGTAATGAGTCGCTTAGTGCTCCCCACGTCCGTCACAAGCTGTTCCGGCCCGAGCACCTGCGCAAGCTTCTCCATAAAATCGAGCGTGGCATAGATCGGCACCGCGAGCACCGTCACGTTGCTAGCCCGCGCAGCCCCGATGGCATCGGCGGCGACAGAATCAACCGCGCCCATCTTGATCGCGAGTTGCCCCTGCTCTGGGCCGCGGTTCCAGCCCACGATGCTGCCCTTGTAGCCCGCGGCACGCAGAGCGAGACCCACCGAAGTGCCCAGCAAGCCCGTGCCGAAAATGGCAATCCGATCGATCATCTTCGTCCTTCGCAGGCAGACTCAGGAAGCCAAGTCTAGCGCCTCTTAAAATGGCTATACACAAAAGCCGGTCATCCTGAGCGGAGTTTGCCGCCTTTTTTGCGGCAAACGGAGTCGAAGGACCTGCATTTCGGGATGTACGCATGGGCCAGCGGAATTCTGAAACACTGCACAAGCTCCGCTCACTACGCTAACACCGCTAACTCCGCTATCCTTCACAGCGTTCTGCCCACAGCCTCTGCGAGAACGCGCAACTCGCCCACCAGCTTTTCAAACTGATCGAGAAACAGCGTCTGCGCCGCGTCGGAAACGGCCTTATCGGCGTTGGGGTGAATTTCAATAATCAACGCATCGGCGCCCGCGGCCACGGCCGCCTTGGCCATCGCGGGAACCATGTCGCGCCGGCCTGTTCCATGCGATGGATCGCCGGCCACCGGCAGGTGCGACAGCTTTTTCAACACCGGAATGGCCGAGATGTCCATGGTGTTGCGCGTCGCCGTCTCATAAGTCCGGATGCCGCGTTCGCAGATAATCACCTCGTAGTTGCCGCCGGAGAGAATGTACTCGCTCGAAAGCAGCAACTCCTCTACCGTGGCCGCAATGCCGCGTTTCAGCAGGATCGGTTTGCGCACCTGCCCCAATTCGCGCAGCAGGTTGAAGTTCTGCATATTGCGCGCGCCCACCTGGAAGCAGTCCACCAGCGGCAGCATGGAGTCGATCTGCGCAATCTCCATCACTTCGCTCACCACGCAAAGGCCGTTCGCGTCGGCGGCCTCGCGCATCAGTTCCAGCCCCGGAATGCCCAACCCCTGAAACGAATACGGCGAGCTGCGCGGCTTGTAGGCTCCCCCGCGCAGAAACTCCCCACCCGCGGCCTTCACGCACGCGGCAATCGTAAAAATCTGCTCGCGGTTTTCGACAGCGCACGGCCCCGCGATGATCGCCACCTTCTGCCCGCCAATGGTCGCGCCGTTCTTAAACTCAACAACCGTACCCTCCGGCCGCCACGCCCGCCCGGCCAGCTTGTAGGGCGCGCTGATGCGGTGCACGTTCAGCACCCCCGGTAGCATTTCAAACTTGGTCAGGTCCAGTCCCGCAGTGGGGCCCACCCCCGCCAAAATGGTCTGGAACTCGCCCGTAGTGCGATGCACGTCCACGCCCGCCTCTCCCATGGCGCTGATCACAGCATCGACTTGTTCTTCGGTGGCACCAACCTGCATTGCGACAATCATGACTTTTTCCCTGTCTCGGGTGTGTTCTCACCCACGGCGTGGCCCATCGCTCCGCCTTCCTGTTCGGCGGACTGGGCGTGTCTCTGGCTAGCCAGCTCGTTGCGCTGCAATGCCCGCATCACGTCAATGATGCGTTCGTAGATATGCGTCAGCTCAATGTCGGGCAGCGGGCCCTTGTTGGCCGCGCGCACATTCGCGTAGATGATCTTTTCGCGATTCGGCTCATACACCGGCAGCGAAGTGGCCGCCTTCAAATGGCCGATCATCTGCGCGGCGCGTGCCCGCTCACTCAGCAACTCCACCAGCTGGCGGTCCAGCTCGTCGATGCGGATTCGCAATTCTTCGATGGTCATTGCATCCTCTTGCCTTCAGCTACTAGCCGCTAGCTTCTAGCTATTAGCTCCATTCCGCTGGCGCAAGCCCTCGCGGCTTGGTCCACCACCGGACAAGCTAGGAGCTAGAAGCTAAAAGCTGGAAGCTGCTTTTTCACCGGGCCAGCGCCGCATGGGGCAGGCGCAGACCCTTGATAAATCGAGCCACCAAATCGGGCGCGGTCTCTGGTGTCGCGCGCTCAATCAGCTCGACAATCGCGCTGCCAACAACCGCGGCATCCGCAAACTCCGCCACTTGTGCGACGTGTTCCGCGTTGCTGATACCGAACCCCACGGCCACCGGCAGCTTGCTCCATCGCCGAACGCGCCCCACCAGCGCTGCCGCATCCGTGGCCACGCTCTGCTGCGTCCCCGTAATACCGGTGCGCGAAATGGCGTACACAAAACCTTTGGAGTGCGTGGCAATGGCCTCAAGCCGCGCGTCGGGACTGGTAGGCGCAGCCAGAAAAATCGGCGCCAGGTCCACGCGGCTCATCTCGGCGAGATACTCACCGGCCTCCTCCACAATCATGTCGGTAGCCAGCACCCCGTCCACGCCTGCAGCCTTCGCATCATCGGCAAATCTCTTGAGCCCATAGCGCAAAATCGGATTCAGATAACTGAAAATCACCAGCCCCGCCGCGGGCTGCGCCGCGCGAATCTCGCGCGCCAGTTCGAGCACATCCTTGAGCCTTGTTGCTGGGTGTCCCGATCCGTGAGCCAGCGCGCGTTCCATGGCGCGCTGAATGACAGGCCCGTCGGCAAGCGGATCGCTGAACGGCACACCCAGCTCGATCACATCCGCGCCCGCGTCAATGGCCGCAACCGCAATCTCGCGCGTTGCCTCCAGAGACGGGTCGCCCGCCGTCAGATAAACCACCAACCCCGGCTTGTGATCGAAACCAATCGCCATCGAACATCTCTCGAAAATTTACAAGGATTAAAAGGTGCCCCGGTTTCGATTTTGAGACCGGGGAAAGCAACAACCCGCACGGTCTTACAATTTCAGCTCCCGAGCAAGAATCCCCATATCCTTATCGCCGCGGCCTGAAAGATTCACCACCAGTATGTCACCCGCCGAAAACGCTGGAGCAATGCGCATGGCCTCGGCCACGGCATGAGCGCTTTCGAGCGCCGGCAAAATCCCTTCCGTCCTCGCCAGCTTCATCACCGCGTCCAGCGCCGCCGCGTCCTCCTGCGAAACATATTCCGCGCGCCCCGAGTCATGCAGCATCGCGTGCTCGGGCCCAATCGAAGCATAATCCAGGCCCGCAGAAACCGAGTGCGTAAGCGCGATCTGCCCATCCTCATCCTGCAGCACGTAAGAGAACGTGCCCTGCAACACCCCCGGCGCGCCGCCCTGGAATCGCGCCGCATGCTCGCCCAACTCCGTACCGCGCCCGCCCGCCTCCACGCCAATCAGCCGCACTTGGCGGTCGGGGATGAACTCGTAAAACGCGCCAATGGCATTCGATCCGCCACCGACACATGCAATCACCGCAGTCGGCAGCCTTCCTTCTTTCGCAAGAATCTGCTCCTTCATCTCGCGGCTAATGCAGCGATGGAAGTCGCGCACCATCGTGGGATACGGATGCGCTCCGAGCGCGCTGCCCAGCAAGTAATAAGTCGTCCGCACATTCGTGACCCAGTCCCTCATGGCCTCGCTGATCGCGTCCTTGAGCGTCCGCGATCCCGACGAAACGCCGCGCACCTCCGCGCCCAAGAGGCGCATGCGCTTGACGTTCAGCTCCTGGCGCTCCATGTCCACGTCGCCCATGTAGACCACGCACTCCAGGCCCAGCAGCGCACAAACCGTCGCTGTCGCCACGCCGTGTTGGCCCGCGCCTGTCTCGGCGATCACGCGCTTTTTCCCCATGCGCTTGGCCAGCAGTCCCTGCCCCAGCGCATTGTTGATCTTGTGTGCGCCAGTGTGCAGCAGGTCTTCGCGCTTGAGGTAAATCTTCGCCCCGCCCAGCGATTCCGTGAGCCTCTTGGCAAAGTAAAGCGGCGTCGGCCGACCCGCATAATCAGTCAGCAGCGAGCTCAGCTCAGCCTGGAACGCCGCGTCCGTCTTGGCCTCTTCGTAGGCGTGCTCCAGTTCATCCAGCGCGGCCACCAGCGTCTCCGGCACATAGCGCCCGCCATACACGCCGAAGCGCCCGGGCCGCGACTCCGAGGGATTTGCCGGAAGAATGACCGATGCCATGTGAGACTCCTGCGCCTTGTCTGCCCGATTGAGCGGGGAATTATTAGTATACTAAGGGCCTCTCGAAAAGCTTTGATTCAAGCGCACCTCAGCAGCCTGATTTTCGAGGAGAACGAAGCATGCCACGCCGCGCAGGAATCCGTCCAGCATTGGCTCTGTTTGCCATCTTTAGCTGCGCGCATTTCTTCGCCGGAACGGCCTCGGGCCAGCGACAGCCGCCAACTTCGGGCAACGACGATCTCCAAGCGCTCCTAAAGCGGATGAAAGCAAATATGCAGGCAAATGCTCGATTCGCTGCGCGATACACATACGACGGGACCTTCGAATTCAGAATCTATAACAATGGCGGCAAGCTCATACACCAAGGCTCCCAGAAGTTTGCTAGCGTGACTGTCAACGGGGTGCAGTACAACCGAATTATTGAAGCAGATGGCAAGCCTGTTTCGGAGGAAGAGCAGATTGCCGGACAGAAACGACAGGAAGTAACGGGCGAATTCGAAAAGGACTACGACTTTATCTTTGAAATGAGAGGCCCTCATCCTCACGACGATATTCGCAGTGGCTTGCCGATTTCTTATCTGGGTACGTTGTTCGACAATCATGCGATCGGGCGCGAATTGATCAATGGACGCAATAACCTTGTTGTTCTATCGACACCGAAGGTAGATGCGAATCCTGACTCCGACCCCGCAAAGACGGCACTGAACTGGAAGGAGGTAACTTGGATCGACCTCGAGGACGCAATGCCCACGCGATACGACGCGGAACTGCTGCGCGACATGAAGCTGCTGCGCGACCAGGGCCACCTCTTAAAAGGCGGCTCATTCAGGCGCGAGTTTGCGCGATTGCCCATTACGCAATCCGGAAAATCTCAGTTACCTGAATTTGTTTGGCTGTTGCAGAGTTGGACCGCTCGCCTAAGTTACCGGACGCTTTGGAATACCAACATTTCGGTATCTCATGTAGACGCCTACAACTACAAGAGATTTCAGTCGGACGCGCATGTGCTTGAAAATTCGGTGCAGGAGGTCCCCGCTCCGTCCACGGGCAAACAACCGTAACGACGATTACCGCAATTCCCGAATCAGTGGTTTTTCTTTCCCTTCGCAATATCGCACAGCATGTCGGAATGAATGTTCAGCCCGATATTCGTCATGTTGTAGAAATGCTCGCTGGCCACCAGCCACACGATCTCGCAGATGGCTCGCTCCGAATAATGCTTCCTGAGCCGCGCAAATGTCTCCGGCTTCACATTCCTGTCGCGCGTCAATTCAGTCACGTAATCCAGCAAAGCCCGCTCGGCATCGGAAAACAACGGGCTGGCGGCGTAATCCTCCAGCGCATCGAATTTCGTCTCATTCATGCGGGACTTGATCACAAACGACCGGCCGATATCGATACAAAACTCGCACACGTTGATCCGCGCCACCCGCTCGCGAACCAGCATTTGCGTCTCACGCGGGAGCTCCAGTTTCTTGTCGAGCTTGCCGATCTTTCCGGTAAACATGCCGAAAGCCAGCGGCATGCGCGCCACAAACACCTTGAGCGGAGTCATCACCTTGCCAAACTGGCGGCGTGACATCGCGTAGACCATCTTCAACATGGGACTAGAAGGGTTTTCGATTGGGGGAAGAAACGTTGCCATAGACAAACCTCCAGCTATTTTCCTCGCACGTTTTGATGTTCAAGGAGATGGATTCGGTGCAGCCCAGTCCATTTCGATTTACGTTCAATCCGACTCGGCAAGTTACATCTCGCACTGCCCACGCCCGTGACCGCGCACCATTACGAAACCTGCCTTTACCGCCGCAGCCCCGCCGGTCGCAGCTCCGCATCTGTTTTCTCACCGATCCGAACGATGAGTGGCGGCAGCGCTTCAATATCTGCCTGCGTCGTCCGGAAGTTCACAATACACGCGCGCAACGCGAACCTGCCGCGCACGATTGCATTCGAGAGATATGCCTCGCCGCTGTTCTGGAGGCGTGTGAGCAGTTCGTTGTTTAACTGGTCAAGATAGCTTTCAATCTCCTCGCCGCCGCGCTTGAGGTCACTTGGACTGAATCGGAACGTTGTAATGCTAAGGCTCTGCGTGAGCGCTTCCAGTTGCGGAGTTTGCGCAATCCGTCGAAAGAGTTCGCCAGCCAGGCGAATATCTTCAGAGATTGTCTGCACATAGCCGTCGTGGCCCGCCTGCTGCAGCGCCAGCCACACCTTCAGCGCTCGAAAGCCGCGCGAATTCTGCGGGCCAAGGTCGTAATAGTTAATCGCCTCCGTCTCAAAGTGGTAGTACGGCGGATGGTATGAGAATGCGTCGCGCAGCTTCTCGCGATCGCGCACCAGCGCACATCCGGCCTCAAGCGGCGCGTAGAGCCACTTGTGAGGATCCATCGCAATCGAGTCCGCTTCGCTCAAACCGGCAAACTCTTGAGAAGCCTCGGGAACAATCGCCGCCATCGCGCCATATGCGCCGTCCACGTGAAACCAGAGATCGAATTCGCGGCAAATCGCCGCCAGTTCACTGAACGGATCCACAGCGCCTGTGCTCACGGTCCCGGCGTTTCCCACAACTAGGATCGGCCTTTCGCCGGCAGCGCGATCGGCATCGATCTGCTGCCGCAGCGCGGAGACCTCAATTTGCATGCGATCGTTTGTGACGATCCAACGGATTGCATCCGTGCCCATCCCTGCAATATCCGTGGCCTTCTGTATCCAGGTGTGCGTTTCCTTCGAACAGTAGACCCGCAGCCGCGCATCGCCCAATCCGGCACTGCGTACATCGTGGCCGGCCTTCGCCTGTCTCGCGGCGAGAAACCCAACAATATTGGCCAAGTTTCCGCCGCTCACAAACAAGCCGCCGCACTTTTCGGGATAGCCCAGCATCCCGGCAATCCAGCGGATGGTCTGCGCTTCGATTTCACTGGCCATCGGAGAAAGCGGCCACGCACCAACGTTCGGATTTACAGCAGCGGCAAGCAATTCGCCGAGTGCCCCGATAGGTGCCGCAGATGAGGTGATATATCCCCAGAATCGCGGGTGTCCATTGAACAACGAGTGTTCGAATAGCATGTCCGCGGCGCGATGAAGCAACTGAACTGGATCCGTTCCGCGGCTCGGCAGGCCGCGATCGGCATCGAGAGCCTTGCGAATATCAAGCGGCGATTCGCCGCGCGTCACTGGCCGCGTTGGCAGCGACTCCAGCAGTCCCGCGATACGGTCAACGAGTTCGTGACCCAACAAACGGAACTGTCCAGAATCCATCTCCAGCAGTGAAACCCGCGCGCGTCCCTGGCTTTCTTCGTCCATCGCGCACCTCCACCAGATTCCCTCGATTCGTCAAATCGCAGAAGCATTCGTCGCACGCGCATTGGCGACAAACGCACGCACCTTGGCCGCATCCTTCCGCCCCGGCGCAGCTTCCACCCCGCTCACCACGTCCACACCCCATGGCCGCAGCGTCGTAATTGCTTCCGCTACATTCTCCGGCGTCAATCCCCCCGCCGCAATGAACTTCATGGGGCCGCCAGCGTCGAAAATCAACCCCCGTGCCGCGTCCCAATCGAACGCGACGCCCGTTCCGCCCACCGCCGCAGCCGTGCGCGAGTCCACCAGCAACGCATCAATATGTTCATCGCGCGAAATCGCCGCCACGTGCTTCCCGGCCCGCGCATCGAAGTGCACCACGCCCAGAATGCGCAACTTCGGTTCCGAATCTCTCGCGCAATTGCGCCGGCAACGCGGCTGGCGCGTCAAAATGCAGTTGCACGCCCGTCAGTCCCGCCGCTTCCACCGTCTCCGCAATCTCGTCGAATCCCGCATCCACAAAAACCCCGATCTTTTCAAGCACCGCCGGCAGTTGCCGCACGATCTGCGCCGCCTGCTCCGCCGTCACGCGCCGCGGGCTCGGCGCAAACACGAATCCCACCGCATCGGCCCCTGCTTCCGCGGCCAATTGCGCGTCGTCCAGCGAGGTGTTGGCGCAAATTTTGATCCAGAGGCTCATGATTTGCCCGCGGCGCCCTTTAGCAACTCCGCCAACGCCTCGCCTGGATCGGGCTGGCGCATCAGGCTTTCGCCAATCAGGAACGCGTCGAATCCAGCCCTGCGCAAACGCGCGATGTCTTCCGGCATCGAGATGCCGCTCTCCGTCACGCGCACCACGTTTGAAGGAATGCGATCAACCAGCGTCAGGGAAGTATCCTGACTCACATCGAAGGTCTTCAGGTCGCGGTTGTTCACGCCGATCGCGTCCGCCGCCGTTTCGCCCAGCGCGTCGAGTACCTGCGCAAGCTCATCGGCGGTATGCACTTCCACCAGCACGTCGAGCGCGAGCGCATGTGCGGCCTCGGCGAGTCGCTTCAACTCCGCGCCGCTGAGCGCGGCGGCAATCAGCAGAATAGCGTCGGCGCGATGCGCCCGCGCCTCGACGATCTGGTACTCGTCGACGATGAAATCCTTGCGCAGGCAGGGCAATGGCGCAGCCGCCGACGCCAGCTCCAGGTTGCGCAGGCTGCCCTGGAAATACGGTTCGTCAGTCAGCACCGAAAGCGCCGCAGCGCCGCCAGTGCGGTAACGGCGCGCCAGCCATGCCGGGTCGAACGCCGCGCGAATCAGCCCTTTTGAAGGCGATGCTTTCTTGATCTCCGCGATTACTGCGGGTCCGTGCGCAGCCTGACGGCGCAGCGCGGCAGCCCATCCGCGCGGGTGGTGCTCGGCGGCGCGGCGCTCCAGCTCCGCACGCGGCACGTCCGCCTTCGCTGCAGCCAATGTGGCGCGCGTCGTAGCCAGAATCGTCGCGAGAAATGTGTCGGTGTGCGTAGACATGCTCTACGCAAAGTATACGGGGCCTGGTATTAACGTTTGGCGGTAGCCGCCGGCTCGGGCACACCCACCAGCTCCCGCGCCGCCTTGCGCCCCAGCCGAATGCAGTCCGGGACGCCGATGCCGTCGTACGCATTCCCGGCCAGCCGCAATCCGGGCAGCGCCGCCACGCGCGCGTTCACCCGCTGCATGCGCGCCTTGTGGCCCACCGCATACTGCGCCATGGCGCGCCGCCAGCGCGTCACCTGCGCAAACTCCGGCTCAACCTCCGCGCTGAACGTCTCCGGCGCCCAGAATCTCCCGCATCTCGCGCCGCACCACTTCCACCAGCGCTTCGTCGCTTTCGGCCAGCAGATCGCACGCGCTTCATGCCGCCCAGAAACGCGCGAAAAACCGCCTTCCCCGGCGGCGTGCGCCCCAGAAACTTGCGATGCGCAAACGTGCAGGCCAGCATCGCGCGGCCTTCCACAGCCGGAACCAGAAATCCGAATCCCTCCGGCAGCGGGCCGATCTTCTCCTCGTCGTACACCAGGTTCACCGTGATCGACGAAGAATACGGAATGCCGCCGAGCTCAGCGCCCAGTGCGGCATCCACCGGCGTCAACAACTCTCCGGCAATCCACGCCGGCGCAGCCATAATCAGCGCATCAAATTCCTCGCCTCTTCCACCAGCTCTTTACTCGCCAGCCCTCGTGCAGTCTTCGAAATTCCACTCACCGCCGTCGCCGTGCGCACGCTGCCCGCCTCGAGCCGCGCCGTGATCGCGTCCACCAGCGAGCCCCATGCCGCCGCGCAACCCCGTGAAGATGGCCGCTCCGCGGTTTTGCGTTTTGGATGAGGTTTTTGCCAACGCCCGCATCTTCCGGTGCGCCGCCAGCATGCCGCGCGTCAGAGACCCATACTTCGTCTCCATCTCCACCAGCCGCGGCAGCACAGTTTGCGCGCTCAGTTGCGTGGAGTCGCCGCCATAGATTCCGCTCAGCAGTGGATCGGCGAGCCGGTCCACGGCCTCCTGCCCAAAGTGCCGCTCCACCAGCGCCGCAACCGACTCATCGCCCTCGCTCGGCCGCGGAGGAATCAGCAGCTCCAGCGCCATCCTCATCTTGGTGCGCACGCTGAACAGTCGCGTCATCGCCGTCGGCACCAGCTTGGTCGGCACCAGGAACATAAGCCCATCGGGCAGCGCCACCAGGCGATTGCGCGTAACAATATAGGTCTTGCGCGCGGCGTCGTTTGAAGGGATCAGTTCGCCGCCCAGTCCCAACTCCCGGCAAAGCTCCGCCGCCGCCGGTTTTTCTGTCAGAAAGGAATCTGGCCCGCGCTCCAGCACCGCGCCGTCCACGACCTCCGAGGCCAGTGACCCGCCCAGCCGCGGCCGCTCCTCAAACAGCGTGTATTCCACCGCCGCGCCCGTCGCCCGCGCCTTTTCGAGCTCATAGGCCGCAGCCAATCCCGCAATGCCGCCGCCGATGATCGCAATCCGCATTCCTTTGACCTCATTCCATCTCTATTGCCACTTGCGGCTCGTCTGTGCGCAGCGGGAAACCATGCAGACTCGCGGGAAATTGCGCACTCTAAGAATAGAATCAAGGCGCGGCCCGCTTGGGGGCAAGTGATTAAAGTCACTGCAAGAGCGATAATCGGGAACGAGCATGGAAACCGCTGTTCGCTGCCATCACAGAACCGCGCCAGTTTGCCGGCATCCAATAGTTGACCTGACTCCAGGCCACATCGCGTTCCTATCCACCGCTTGCGCCCCTGGGTGTCATTCGACCCCACAATAGGAGGCTTTCGATGAGCGCCGAGATCATCCACCGGCTGCATTTTGCCTTCACCATCACCTTTCACTATCTGTTTCCGCAGCTCACCATGGGCCTGGCTCTGCTCATCGTCGCGCTCAAAACGGTGGCTCTGCGCAACGGCAGCGAAGTGTGGGACCGCGCGGCACGTTTTTGGGGCCGCATCTTCGGCATCAACTTCATCATGGGTGTCGTCACCGGCATTCCCATGGAATTCCAGTTCGGCACCAACTGGGCGCGCTTCGCCCGGCTTTCCGGCGGCGTCATCGGCCAGCCGCTGGCCATGGAAGGCGTCTTCAGCTTCTTTCTCGAGTCGGCATTTCTCGGCCTTTTTCTTTATGGCGAAAAGCGCATCTCGCAACGCTTGCACTGGTTCTCTGCGTTCATGGTCTGGCTGGGTTCGTGGATCTCCGGCTTCTTCATCATCGTCACCGACGCATGGATGCAGCATCCCGTGGGCTACGCCCGCTTGCCCGACGGCCATTTCGAGATGCTCAGCTTCTGGCAACTGCTGCTCAATCCCTGGGCAATCTTTCAGTACATGCACAACATGACTGGCGCCGTCATCACCGGCTCGTTTGTCATGGCCGCCGTGGGCGCCTTCTATCTGCTGGAAGGCCGCAACCAGGAATACGGCCGCATCTTCCTCAAGGTGGGCGTCATCGCAGGCGTCATTTCATCCATCCTCATCATCTTTCCCACCGGCGACCTGGCCGGCAAGTATGTCGCGCAGAACCAGCCCGCGGCCATCGCCGCCATGGAGGGACTCTTCAAGAGCGAGATCGGTGCGCCCATCGTGCTCATGGGCCAGCCCAATGAGAGAACCGGCGAAATCGATAATCCCATCGCGGTGAATGACGTGCTGAGCTTCCTCATCTACGGCACCACCAAGGCCGAAGTGCAGGGGCTCGATCGGTTTCCGCGCGACCAGTGGCCCACCGCGCTGCCGCTGCTCTTTTACGCCTACCACATCATGGCCGGCCTCGGAACGTGGTTCGTGCTGCTCATGCTTGTCTCCGCATTCCTGCTCTGGCGCGGACAGCTCTCCACTTCACGCTGGGTGCTATGGGCCTTACTGCTCAGTTTTCCCCTGCCTTACATCGCCAATACCGCCGGCTGGATGACCGCCGAGCTAGGCCGCCAACCCTGGCTCATCTATGGATTGATGCGCACCAGCGAAGGTTTCTCCGACACCGTTTCCGCCAGCAACGGATTGTTTACCCTACTCGGCTTCATGGGCCTTTACACCCTGCTGGGCCTGCTGTTCACCGTCCTCGTCTATCGCGAAATCGACAACGGCCCCGACCCCAAAGAGCCCGTCGCCGAACTGGCAATTGGTAACTGACAACTGTTCACTGAGGTTTCCATCATGATGGGTTTTCTCTGGTTCTGGCTGGTTGCAGTCATGATCGTCGGCTACGTGGTCCTCGACGGCTTTGACCTTGGTGTAGGCGTGCTGAGCATGTTTCTGATGCGCACCGAGGCCGAGCGCAAAACCGCAATGGCCTCCATCGGCCCCGTGTGGGACGGCAACGAAGTTTGGCTGCTGGCCGGCGGCGGCACGCTCTACTTCGCCTTTCCGCTCCTCTACGCCTCGGCCTTCTCGGGCTTTTATCTGCCGCTCATGATCGTGCTCTGGTTGCTGGTTCTGCGCGGCGTAAGCCTCGAGCTGCGCAACCACATCGACGTCGGCGTCTGGCACTCTCTGCTCGACGGCGTCTTCGGATTTTCGAGCGCCCTCCTCACCATCTTTTTTGGCGCGGCCCTCGCCAACGTCCTGCGCGGCGTCCCGATCAATGCGGATGGGTATTTCTTTCTGCCCTTGTGGACCAACTGGCAACCCGGCGTCGCGCCCGGCATTCTCGACTGGTACACCGTCATCGGCGGCCTCGTCGCATTCACGGCGCTCACGCTGCATGGCGCATTATGGCTCGCGCTCAAAACCTCGGGCGACCTCGAGCAGCGCGCCCGCAACGTGGTCTCGCCGCTGTGGCTCATCCTGGTTGCTCTCACCGTCGTTAGCCTTTTCGCCACCATCGCCGTGCGACCCGCCAGCCTCGACAATTACTTCAATTACCCATGCACCTTCGTCATTCCCGCGGGAGTCATCGCCTCGCTCGCCGCCGTCTGGCTCTGCAACCGCAAACGCGACCCGCTGAAGGCGTTTCTCGCCTCCTGCCTTTACCTCTTCTTCATGCTGGCCGGCGCCTGCTGGGGCCTGTATCCGGTGCTGCTCCCCGCCACCACCGGCTCCGCCAACGACATCACCCTAGCCCGCGCCATCTCCGGCCCCCACACGCTGGCCGTCGGCCTAGCCTGGTGGATCTTCGGCATGATCTTGGCGATTGGCTATGTGGTCTTCGTCTATTCGCGATTCAAAGGCAAAGTGGACGCGACCGCCGGCGGCCATTGAAAAGCGCAGCCCCGAAGGAGCGGCAGAAACCGGCACAAGTATTGAGGCTGTTTGGAGGGAGCAGGGACCTTTAGGTCCCTGAATCCGCGGGCAAAATACATCCGGCCTTCAGGCCCGGAAAATCTCGCAGAAATTCCGCGAACCTGCGATCTCGCACAGAAAAGCTGGAAGCTTGGAGCCAAAAGCTAGAAGCCGCTTTTACAACGTCACCAGCGGCTCAACCGGTGCGAACTCCTTGTACGTCGTCGCCGTCTGCTCGCGTTGCGGATCCCAGTTCTTCGGCTGATAGATGCAGCACGGCTCCGCGGCCAGCGGATCGCCAGTCAGCGCATAAGCCCGCGCCCGCGACCCACCGCAGATCTCTTTGTACTCGCATGCCCCACATTTGCCTTCCAGGCGCTTCGTATCGCGCAGCGCCTTGAAGATCGGCGCGTTGCGGTAGATTTCGCCGAGCGGCGTCTGGCGAATGTTGCCCGCGTGAATGGGCAGGAATCCGCTGGGATACACGTTACCCATATGCGAGATAAAGACGAATCCCTTGCCGTCGTTTACGCGCCGCGTCGCCCAGCTCATGGCGCGCGTCTGGCCGTCGGCAGTCGGCGTACCGGCTTCATAAGACCGTGATTCGTGGTTCGTGGTTCGTGAACCGTGAACGCCCGGATGTCCATGCCCCATCTTCCGCTCTTCCAGGTTGTGCTGCAGCAAGTAACGCCGGTAGTGCATCGCTTCCGTAGTCTTGATCTGGAAGTTCGCGCGCCGCGACAGCTCGTAAATCTTGCCGAACACCTGCTCAAACTCCTCGCCGCTCAGCAAATCATCCAGCTGTCCACGCCCCACCGGAACCAGGAAGAACACATTCCACATCACGATCGCCAGCTTCTCGAACAGGCTGCACAGATTATCGAGATCGTTCGCGTTGTGGCGGCTAATCGTCGTGTGCACTTGAATCGGAATTCCCGCCTCGCCCGCCCATTCAATCGCCTGAATCGTCCGCGCCCATGCGCCGGACAGCCCGCGAAACGCGTCATGAATCTCAGGGCACGAGCCGTCGAGAGAGATGCCAAGCCGCACCACCCCCGCTTCTTTCATCTTGAATATCTGTTCGCGCGTCAGCAACGGCGTGGCGCTCGGCGTCACCGCCACCTGCACGCCTTTGCCCGCGGCGTAGCGGATCAACTCAAAAACATCCTTGCGCTTCAGCGGATCGCCCCCCGTGAACACGAAGATCGGAATGCGCATGTCGGCGATCTGGTCGATCAATCCCTTGCCCTCCTCGTGCGTCAATTCGTCGGGGTGCGGAATCGGTTGCGCGGCGGCGCGGCAGTGCTTGCAGGCAAGGTCGCAGGACTGTGTGACCTCCCAGATAGCAAGAAACGGCGACTCGTCATAATCGATCCCGCCGCGGGCGGGAATGTTGTGCATCGGCTGCATGGGCTGCATAGTAAAGGACCTCCAGGAGATCGGGGTCGTCGGGCACCGCTCTTTTGGCGCCTGGGGTGGGACGGAGTCGGGCTCGATCTTTTTTCGGCCTCGGGTCGAGCTTTGAGCACCGCGAGCCGGAAAACCGCTTCCGACGTCTTCGATTCCTCTCCAGAAGAGCAGTCTTCGCGCCCGTCAGGCAGTGATTAAGATCACATTATGCGTTCGTAATCGGTACCGTAAACGCCTCGCTAGACAAATTTGGGAATCGGGAACACAATCATCTCACCCGTGGCCCCAGCCGACCCCGTCTGGATCCATAATTACGGACAGTGGCGGACTACGGGGTTGGTAGCCGAACCTGCAGGGCTTCCGGCTTGAGCCGGTTAGACGGAATGGAGCCGGTTAGACAGACTGCAGACGTCCGGATCGAGCCGGGTGAGACAGATCACCCAGCTTTGTGCGGTGAAACACCGCTTAACCCGTTGAATTCTGCAATCATTTCAACGCACCGGAAGGAGGTTCCCATGGCAGCTGCATTGAAGCCGGGTTGGAGCAAACCCTCCACTATTCTCTTCGCCTCCGAAATACCAGCCAACCAGAAAGCCTTCGCGTTCGCGCTCGCGCAAGCCCAGGAGTTCGGCTCGGAACTCATTCTCTTTCATGCTTACGACACCCTTGTCGTGGCCGCGTCTGAGGCCTCCGGGGTCCGTTATTACGACTATGCCGCCGCGGCGCGCAGCGAAAAGCAGCATCTCGAGCCTCTCGCGCAATGCGCCCGCGACGCGGGCCTCCGTTGTCAGGTCGTCGTTCGTCCGGGCCTGCCCGCCGACGAAATCCTTGCCTATACGCGAGAGCGCGAGATCGACCGCATCGTGATGGGCACCCGCTCACCCGGACCCATCGGCAAGTTGTTAGTCGGTTCTGTGGCTGAGGCAGTGTTGCGCACCGCCAGTTCGCCGGTCTATATCATCGGCCCCGACGTCGTCGACGGAAGCTATCGCAACTTTGCCACGCGCACCATCCTCTGCGCCGTCAGCATGCACGAAGCCAGCTCCGTCGTCGCCGCTTTTGCCGCGGAACTGGCCGCGCAGTATGGCGCACGGCTCATCCTCCAGCACGTCATCCGCCCCCAGGAACGCGCCGAGTTCCTCGCCGGGCGTTCGCTCGACGAAGTGGAAGCGGGTATGCTCACCCTGGTTCCGGCCCAGTTGCAGGGCCAGGTCAGCATCCAGACCATCGTGGTGCCCGGCGATCCCACGGAGGAGTTGCTTTATCAGAGCCACACACAGCACGCCGATCTCATCGTTCTCGGCGCGCAGGGTGCGTCGGCTTTTGCCGCCATCACTCGCCACGGCGTGGTCTATAAGATCCTGGCTCACACCCAGTGCCCCGTCATCACGCTTTCACCGGTGGTTCTTGCTCGATGCGGCTCGAAGTCTGAGAAATTGCAACCCGCTGAAGAATACCTGGCCGGCGTTTTCTAACACGCGGCTTCTAACACGCCGCAAATGACGCCCAGTTTCCTGGCCGGCCGTAAAGTAGCGCCGGTCTCCAGACCGGCTGTAGCGGCGGTCTCCCGACCCCCGCTTATCCCCCGCCAATCAAATGACTCTCAGCAACAGCAGAATCAGCAGGATAGTGAGAATGAGGCTCACGCCTCCGCCGCCGTAGTAGCCCCATCCCGGCCCTACACGGTAACCTCCATATCCGAATCCGAGGATCAAGAGAATCAGGATGATCAATAGCATGTCCACCTCCCACGCTCAACGAGCCGTGCGTAATTCGATGCCCCGCTCCCACCGCGGGCCGCCTCCCATGCCGGAGATTTTGCCCCGATAGTTCCCTCATGCGGCGCTCAATCGCGCCGCGGAAAAAACTCACGCCGTCCTCATTCATTTTAGCGATTGATATAACAGCTCTTCCCCGCCGTCTCTGCGCATCTTTATCTCTTCGCTCGATCAAAGGCGAACAACCCGCCATGCTCGCGCAGCGTCCAATCGTGCTGATGGGCAGAAAGGAAATTTCGTGGAGGTGAAAGATGCTCTGGACGATTTTTGTCATCCTCTTGGTGTTGTGGTTAGTCGGCGTGGTTTCTTCGTACACCCTGGGGGGATTTATTCACATCCTCCTCGTGATCGCTCTTGTGGTGCTGCTCATCCAACTGATCACGGGCAGACGGGCGGTCTAACTGAAGCGGCCGCCGGGTGCGAAAAATAATGCAAGTATTTCGCCGCCCGCGAAAGAGTCAGGCGACACAACCGAATATGCACGCAACCATAGATTCGAGGTGAACTCATGAATAAGGACCAGGTAAAAGGTGCAGTCAACGACGCGGCCGGACGCGCCAAGCGTCAGGTGGGCGAATGGACAGGCGACACAAGCACTCAGGTTGAGGGCGCAGCACAGCAGGTAAAAGGCAAAGCGCAAAAGGCGTGGGGAAATGTGAAGGACGCCGCGCGCGACGCCGGCAACAGCGCGCAGACCAACCGCGAAACAGGCGTGGAGCACGAGCGCGAGCTGGAGCGCGAGCGCGAAGCCGGCCGTGAGGAAGAGCGGCAGCACGCGCACACCGGCTCCAACCGCTGACAGTAAAACGTGTAGGCACGGCGGCAACCCGCAGCGGTAACGTCGGCGCCAAAGCAGCGCTGGCATCACTGAAACCTCTAAACCAATGGGCAGCGGAAGACGTGGCACGTCTTTCGCTGCCTCTTTTGCTTGATGCGAAAAAATCCACCCAGCCTGCCGCTTGTCCCCTGCCGCTTGTCCGTGGACCCGCAACCACGGCTCTCCCGATTCGAGAGCCGCCTAACCCTTTCACTTCGTTCACCCCCTTGACTTCTTTCACTTCCCCACCACCTCGTTGGAAACCGCAATTCCCCTTGCGCTATACTGGCGGCAACGGGCAACATGCAACTGGCGTCGCCCGTTAAGCGAGGTGCGTCTTCCATAAGGACTCCCTCATGGCCGTGACCGACGTTCCGCCATCGCAGACAACGCGGTGGCGCGCCGTGGTTCGCGTGCTTCGAAGTCCTTTGGATAGTTTAAGTTGCACGCTTTTCCCCGCCTCCTGTTCTCTCTGCGGCTCGCCTCTGCCGCGGCTTTCTCTCGTGCCAATTTGCGATGTTTGCTGGACAGAATTCCCCCTCCAGACCGCACCCGTGTGTCTGCGCTGCGGCGACGCGCTCCCCGCCTTGCCCGGAACCGGAGTCTCCGCTCTGTGCCGCGCCTGTCGCCTGGCGCCGCCGCCGTTTGTCCGCGCCGTTTCCTATGGTGTCTACCAGGGCCGCATGCGAGAGGCCATTCACGCGCTCAAGTACGACCGCCTGCACCCGGCTTCCACCGGGCTGGGCCGAATGCTCGCCGAGGCCATCGCGCAACTCTCGGGCGTTGCTCCGGCTGAGATGCTGGTGATTCCCGTGCCGCTGCACCCGTCCAAGTACGCGCAGCGCGGATTCAACCAGTCCCGTTCGCTCGCCGCCGCGGCGCTGGGATTTCTGCGCAAGAGCCATCCGAGGTGGCGGCTTACCCTCGCGTCGAGCACTCTGCTACGGCAGCGCGCCACCGAAAGCCAGGCCGGGCTCACCCCGCGCCAGCGCCGGCACAACGTGCGCGGCGCCTTCCTCGTCTCCGATCCCGCCAGAGTCACCGCGCAGCACGTTTTGATCGTCGACGACATTTTGACCACCGGAGCCACGGCACGCGCCGCGGCCCGGGCGCTCGTCGCGGCCGGGGCAGCATCCGTTTGGGTGGCCACGCTGGCGCGTGCGCAACGCGTCACAGGATTCGCCAGCAAGTCTGTTTACGAAAACATGGAGGAAGAGGAGCCACTCGCCGGCACGTCGGCAGCGGACCCGTACGCGGCAAGTTTCAGCACGACCAATTTCGGCACGAACGGATCAAGTTTGCAGAAGCAACCATCTTTTTGCCCGGGGGAAAAGAGATGTCGCTGGGAAAAGCCATGATTCACGCGCGCAAGCAGAAGGCGATTGCGAAGGCCGTAGTGCTCGCCGCCGGCCAGGAGACGGTGCACCACACGCATGCCCACATCCTGCAGATGCCGGTGCTGGTGCTCAATGCCTCCTATGAGCCCATCAATATCTGCGGCGCGCGGCGCGCCCTGGTGCTGGTGCTCAAGGGCATCGCGCGCACCGAGGAGGAGCACGGCCTGTCGCTGCACGCGCAGCGCACCATCATCGCCATGCCCTCGGTCATCCGGCTGCTCGAATACCGCCGCATCCCCCACCAGACCCGCGCCCTCTCGCGCAAGAACATTCTGCTGCGCGACCGCAACACCTGCCAGTACTGCGGCGAAGCCTATCCGCCCGGCGAGCTCACGCTCGACCACGTCGTTCCGCGCTCGCGCGGCGGCAACTCCACCTGGGAAAATCTGGTCGCCTGCTGCCACGAATGCAACCGCCACAAAGGCAACCGCCTGCTCAGCGAGATCGACGACATGATCCTGCTGCGCGAGCCGCGCCCCTTCTCGCTCCACACCAGCCGCCAGATCATGCGCATGCTCGGCCGCAGCGACGACCGCTGGCGGAAGTATCTGTTCTATTGATTCGAGGAACGAAAAACTGGATCCGTGCCCATCCTTTCGCCCGGTTTTTCCGGCGATATGTGGGATAGCACGAACCTCAACCCACGAAACTGGTCACCCGCTCCAACATGCAACCAAACAGTTGCCTTTTTTCTGCGCCCGCGCTAATATGCAACCAAGAGGTTGCATAACATGGAAAACCAGATCGAAAAGCGCATCGAGCTCAAGGCTCCTGTCGCCCGCGTCTGGCGCGCGCTCACCGACTATCGCGAGTTTGGCGAGTGGTTCCGTGTCGCGCTGGAGGGGCCGTTCGTTCCCGGCCAGCTCGCAAGCGGCCACATCCTGCATCCCGGCTACGAGCACGTCGTGATGCAGTTCGTCGTCCAGAAGATCGAGCCCATGAAGCTCTTCTCTTTCACATGGCACCCATACGCCGTCGATCCCAAGGCAGACTACTCCGGCGAGACCCCAACTCTGGTCGAGTTCCAACTCGAGAAAACCGCGGCCGGCACGCGTCTTCGCCTCACCGAGTCAGGGTTTGAGAACATTCCCGCACACCGTCGTGCAGAAGCTTTCCGCATGAACGACGGCGGCTGGACGCAACAGGTAAAGAACATAGAGACCTATGTCGCCCAAAACCGGAAGTCGTAGCCGTAACCGTACGCGCGCGCGCCGTCCGCAGCCCCTCGTTTTCTTCGCCGACCTGTTCGCTGCTCTGGGCGATAGCACGCGCCTCGCTCTGGTCGGCAAGCTCAGCTCCGGACAGCCGGCGTCGATCGCGCAACTGACCGCCGGCTCGCGTCTCACGCGCCAGGCCATCACCAAGCATCTCGGCGCGTTGCGGCGCGCAGGCCTGGTGCACAGCACTCGCGTCGGCCGCGAGCAGCTCTTCACTCTGGACCCAAGGCCCATGCACGAGATGCAGCGCTATCTCGATCGCGTCTCGCATCATTGGGATCGGGCCCTCGTGCGGCTCAAGACTTTTGTGGAAGAGTGACTGTCGCAGTCAGGTGGGAGATCGCACGAACCTCAACCCACCTTTCCAACTCAGCACGTAAACTGGGTGCCCCACATCTCGCTTTTGAGATGCGGGACAGCACGAGCCTCAACCCACCTTTTTGAACTCAGCACAGACACTCGAATCCCCAGCGTAAAATGGCCGCAATGCTCTCACATCATCGCTCCGCCTTCTTTCTAACGCTCCTGCTTCTTCCCTCCGCAGCACTTTGCGCACCTCCAAACTTCGGCCCCAACGTCTTCCTCTTCACGCCTTCCATGCCTGCGGCCACCATCCTCACGAGCAGTAGCAACAAAGTGAGCCTGCTGCCAAGTCGTTGAATCCGCGACCTCCTCGCGGCGTTTGAACTCTTCCCTCCATTTCCCGCGTCTAATGAGTGGGATGCCCGGGTTCTCCCGAGCATCGAATGAATGAACACGAGAGGCGCACAGCACGCAAACGATATGGGCGCCCCTTTAATAGGAGCAAGAAATATGTTGATGCAGAAACTTCAAGCCCGGGGCCCCCGGCGACGGGTCTTTATCGCGTGGGTGGAAGCCGCTGCCTTTTTCGCGGTCGCATCATTGCTTACGGCCACGTTTGCAGTGGCCGCAGAACCGAAACAGGAAGTTGCAGGCAAGCACGGTCATCACCATCCTCCCCGAAAACGAAATGCCCGGTGGCATTCCCCAGGACGCCGTGCACCTGAAGCTTGACGGCAAAGCAATCGACGATCACCGGCTTCACCCCGTTGCGCGACCCGCAAAGCAAAGTGGAAATGGTCGTGCTCATCGACGGCGGCGCGCGCACCAGCCTCGGGATTGCAGATGAACGACATTGCCAAGTTCATCGAGAGCCTGCGCCCCGACACCAAAGTCGCCGTTGCCTACATGGAGAACGGCCGCGCGGTATTGGGCGGCCCGCTCACCACCGATCACGAATCTGCCCTTCGTGAGTTTGCATCTGACCATGGCAGCCGGAGAAGCCGGAATCAGCGGTAGTCCCTACTTCTGCCTCTCCGATCTCGCGAAGCACTGGCCCTCCAACGACGTTCACGCCCGCCGCGAAGTAGTCATGATCACTGACGGCGTGGACTACTACGACATGCGCTACGATCCCCAGGACCCCTACGTCCAAACCGCCATGGACGATGCCGTGCGCGCGCGTCTGATCGTCTATGCCATCTATTGGACGCAGCGCGGACCGCTTCGACCGCACCAATTACGGAGCCGGCACCGGCCAGAACCTGCTGGCGCAAATCACTGAAGGCACCGGCGGCGCCAGCTACTGGCAGGGCACAGGCAATCCGGTAAGCTTCACTCCCTACTTTGAAGACATCGACCGCCGTCTCAACAACCAGTACGAGCTGGACTTCATGACGGCAGTCGGTGACAAGCCGCAAATGCAGACCCTTAAACTCACGGTCAGCGCCCACGCCAAAATCGACGCGCCGCAAGAGGTCTACGTGCATCCCGGCGCGGAGTAATCCGTGCCGCACGCGGTCCTCACTGAACTCAGCACAAAAATGAGTGTGAAATTGGGGCAGGTTCGGTTATCGTCGGGGGTGCCCCATCCTAAACGCGCTCTTCGCGTTTAGGGTGGGATAGCAGGAACCCCAACTCGCGCTCCTCCATCCAGCGCGAAATCGGGTGCCCCACATCTCGACCTTGAAATGTGGGACAGCACGAGCCCACCCACACTTTCAACTCACCACGAATTCGCAATCGTCCTTCAGTTCTAATACGCCAGCGCCACCGCGTCGCACCGCATCTCGCTGCCCGCCGCGTACACGCGATCGCCGCCCTTGACGCGCACTTCAATGCCCTCGTAGCGTCCGAAGCCACCGTCGCTTGGTCCCATCGCCCAGCCCAGATCGACGAGCGCCTTCCGCGTAGCGGCAGGAACGCCCGCTTCGAGACGCAGCAATCCGATTGGACCACTCGCCTCCGCGCGGTCTTCGCCCATCGTCTGCGACGATCCCTCGTGGTGCCAGCGCGGGCTATCCGCCGCGGCCTGCACATCCAGTCCATAATCCACGCGGTTCAGGATGATCTGCGTCTGCCCTTGCGGCTGCATGTCGCCGCCCATCACGCCAAACGACATCCACGGCATGCCGTTCTTCGCGGCAAACCCTGGAATGATGGTCTGGAACGGACGCTTGCCCGGCGCGTAGATGTTGGGATGGCCGTCCTGCAGTGAAAAAAGCTGCCCGCGATCCTGAAACATGAAGCCCAGTCCATCGGCCACCAATCCCGAACCCATGCCGCGAAAATTCGATTGAATAATTGAAACCATCATGCCGTCCTTGTCGGCCGTGGTGAAATAAGTCGTATCGCCGTGGCTCGGCGCCTCGCCCGGATGCACCGGCGTCAAAATCTTATCCAACCGAATGAGTTTGGCGCGCTCCGCCGCGTACTCCTTCGAGTTCAGCCACGCAATGGGAATCTTCGCGAAGTGCGGATCGGCGTAATACCGTGCGCGATCCTCGTAAGCCAGCCGCTTGGCTTCAATCTGCACCTGCAGCGATTGCGGCGACTGAAATCCGTAGCCGCGCATGTCGAAATTCTCAATCATGTTCAGCATCTGCAGCGTCGCGAGGCCCTGCGTGTTGGCAGGCATCGCGTACACGTCGACGCCGCGATACGTCGTCACCAGCGGCTCTACCCACTCCGCGTGGTGTTCGTGCAGATCTTCTGCCGACAACCATCCGCCGATGCGTTTGAAGTACGCATCAATCGTTTGGGCAATCGGTCCGTCGTAGAAAACATCGCGGCCGCCCGCAGCAATCATGCGATAAGTGTGCGCCAAATCCGGATTGCGCCGGACATCGTATTCGTTGGGCGCCACGCCGCCCGGCGTGTAAGTCTTCACCGCATTGGCTGTTTCTTCAACGCCCGAGCCGGACTTGAGAAACGCCGCCATGTTGCGCTTGATGTAATAGCCGATGATCTGCGGCGTAGGATCGCCGGATTCGCAAGCCTCGATCGCGGGCTCGAACAGTTCCGCCCACTTGAGCTTGCCGTAGCGCTGATGCAGCGTCCACCATCCGTCGAGCGCGCCCGGCGTTGAGACCGTGACGGCGCCCAGCGCGGGAAGATGACCGTCGACGGCATGTGCCCGCGCAGTGGCCAGTGTAAGCGCTTTAGGCGAGCGGCCCGAGCTGGCGATCCCCATCAGCTTGCCAACCTTCGGATCCCAGACAAACGCAAAACAGTCCCCGCCCAGCCCCGAGCTCACCGGTTCCACAAATCCCAGCACCGCATTCGCCGCCACCGCCGCGTCCACTGCGGAACCCCCACGCTTCAGCATCGCGATAGCAGTCTGCGTAGCCAGTGGATGCGCCGTACCCGCCGCTCCCGAGAGCCCCAGCGCCGGCGAGCGCGTTGCAAAACTCGCACCCGATGGCCTGTCGCCCGCATGCACATCCGGCCGCACAAAGCGCTCCGCATCGGCAGGCAGAAATTTGGGGAGTTCTGCGGGAGTGGTTGGCGCGTTTTGGCCGAGTGTTGCGGCTTCGGTTTTCATGCTGACGGCTGAGGCAGCGGCAGCCAAAGGAAGTGTTTGAATAAAAGTGCGGCGGCGCATGGTGAGGTCCTTTTTCTGATCGATGCGAGTCCGATGACGGCGACTTTGGCTTTGTTGCTTTCCACCCTTTCACAAAAGGCGCGAAAGGATGGGCACGGGGCAGGGGTTGAAGCCCGCGCTCATTTTGCGCAACTTACGGCGCGAGTTAACTCGCGCCCTGATACAGAACTTCTTGCCAAACGAGTTTTTCCGCAGCCTGAGAAGACCGGCGCTACATCCGTTCGGGTCATTCCTAAATGTAAATGGGCGTGCTTTGCCTTGTACGCGCAAGGCAAAGCACGCCCGATTTCGCGAACCACGATCAGAAGGTGAACTTGCCGCTGATCTGGAGCTGCCGCGACGATCCGCCATCGCTGATAGGGAAGCGGGTCCCGCTGATCTGGCCGAAGGTCGAGGACTGCACGTTCCCCGAAGGCTGGCCAAAGTTGGGGTGGTTAAGAATGTCGAACGCATCCACGCGCAGGTTGAAGGTGAGGTTCTCGCGTAGCTTGGTGTCTTTCTCGCCCGACATGTCGAGATCCGCGTAGCCCGGCCCGGTAAAGGAATTACGCTGCATCAAGCCCAGAGCGGTGTAAACGGTGGGTGCGGTGGTTGCCGTGGCGCTGGCTTGCGTTCCCTGAATCTCAAGAGCGCAGGCCGAAGTGACATTGGTGACGTCGCAGATTGTGTCGCCGTAGGCCAGGCCGGTGCTCTGGAATAACGTGACGTTGGCAATTCCAGGCAACTGCTGCTTGGAACGGACTACCGGGCCAAGCTGCGTGGGACGCGGCAGGCCGGTAACGCCGTTGAAGCTTGAGCTGCCGGCTGTGATGTTGACGGGGTTGCCGGTCTGGTACTGGAAGATGCTCGAAAGCTGGTAGCCCGCGACCAGGCGGTTGCGTTTGAAGGGCAGGTTGTAGACCGCGGTTCCAGCGAAGTGCAAGCGTACATCGAAGTCCGACAGGCCAAAGTTTTCCTGGGGGTTGGTGCTATCGGGCAGAGTCAAACCGCCTTGCGACCCCAGCGAGTTGAGGTCCTCGGACTTGGTCCACTCGAAGTTGGTGCTGAAATCGAGGCCATTGCTCATGTTCTTGCCCAGAACGGCCCACATGGCGTTGTAGTTGGAATAGCTGTTGCTGGTACGGTAGCCGATGTTGGAGGCGATGGCTCCGCCGGGGCGAATGGGGCTGGTGGCCGCGAGCACGGTGAAGGGGTGCACCTGCGTAGCGCTGGTTGTGCCCGTCACCTGGTTGATGTTGGATTCAACCTCGAGATGGCGTCCCACTGAACCGTCGTAATAGACCTGGGCAACCAAACCCCAGGGTAGCGCCTGCTGCAGGTTCAGGTTGAAGCTCTCGATGTACGCGTTGTGGTAGTTGGGGTTAACGCCGTAGAGCGAGATGCCGGAGGCCGCTGCGTCGGCATACAGCGAAGACAGGGGAATGGCAGTGGAGTTATAGGAGACCGCGAGGCTGAAGGGAGGGTTGGACGCCATCCCCGTGACCACGCCGGCGACGGGCTGGTCCACCAGGTAGGCGTAACCGCCGCGCAGCACAGATTTGCCGGTGCCGAAGATGTCCCACGCAAATCCCAGTCGTGGCTCCCAGTTGTAATTCTGCTTGTAAGCGGCGTTGGCCGCCAGCCCGTTGGTGCCCACCTGGGTGAGGGTGACGGTGGCGGGGTTGAAGATGGTGAAGCGATTCTCTCCCTCGACCGGGGTTCCGTTCCACTCGAAGCGCAGTCCGTACTCCAGCGTAAGGGTGGGAGTGAGCTTGAAGTTATCCTGCACGAATGCTGCCGTGGAGTCGGCGTAGACGCGGCTGGAGACGATGTTCGGCTGCACGCTGAAGACGGTGGCCTCGTCGGTCTGGAACAAGCTGGTTGGCGTTGTGGAAGTGGTAAAGGTCAGCGTGCCGATATTGCCAGCGAAGCTGGCCAACATGTAGCGGCGGAATTCGCCGCCCCACTTGATGGAGTGCTTGCCCTCGAGCATCGACACCGTATCCGACAGGACGCCCGCAGTATCGGCGCGACCTTGCGGGAAACCCGAAGGGCCGCCGAAGACCAAACCGATATCGGAAAGCGTGGTCTGGGGCAGCCCGACCGGGCCGCTCAAACCGTCACCGAGTCCAACGCTGGTGGGGTCGATGGTATTGGCGGGAACGAAGGCGATGTTAATGCGGTTGAATCCGAGACGCGCTTCATTCACCATGCTGGGACTGAAGATATGGGTCTCGCTGAAGGTGCCGATCTGGCGGACGGCGTGGCGATGGTCGCCCCAGCCGGGAATGGTGTCGCCTTGCAGTGCGGGCTCCGTGCGCGTGTCCTCCTGTAGCGCATAAAAGCCGTGCAGGTCGTCGTTCGGCCCGATCTTCTGCAGAATGTCCATCGTTCCCTGATCGATCCGCACCGGTCCGGGCGTGAACGAGATGTAATTCGCGCCGCTGTTGGGCAGCGGGATGAGCGCGGCCAGCTTGGCTGCGATGGGTTCGGCAGCGGCATTGGCTGCGATGGCCGTCTGGTTCGCCTGGCTGATCACTGTGCTGTTCTGCAGGATGCCTTGGTGCTGGCGCAGAGCCTCGTAGCTACCGTAGAAGAACGTGTGCTTCTTGAAGATCGGTCCACCCATCGAGCCGCCGAAGTTGTTGCGCTTCAGCGGAGCCTTATCGCCCGTGTTCGCGACCAGCGGGAGCCCAGTAGCGACGTTGTAAGGGCGATTGAAGTACCAGCGTGCGTCCAGCGCTTCGTTGCGGAAGTAGTCAAACGCCTCGCCGTGGAATCTATCGGTTCCGGAGCGGGTGGCAACGGTCACAATGGAGCCGTCGCTGCGGCCGTACTCCGCGCTGAACGTGGAGTTGTCGATCTTGAACTCTGAGGTGGTGCTGATCGACGGCTGAAAGGTGATCTGGTTCTGGCTGATGTCGTTGAGGTTGATGCCGTTGATCTGGAAATTGATCGAGTCCTCGCGATTTCCGGCAGTCATAAAGGCGTTGGCGCCCAGGCCGCGGCTGGTCGCGGTAAGGCTGCCCGCGGTGTCGGCCACCACGCTTCCGGGCGTGAGCACTGTGAGGTCGAGGAAGTGGCGGCCGTTGAGCGGAAGCTCCTGCACGGCCGTGTTATCGATCACCTGGCCGACGGTGATGGTCTGCGCTTCGATCTGCTCGGCGGCGCTGTTCACCTGCACGGTTTCACCCGCGCTGGAAATGACGAGGTGCACATTCAAGGTCGCTGCCTGGTCCACCAGCAGTATCATCTTCTCCAGCTTGTACGGGCCAAAGCCGCTGGCTGACACCGCGATCGAATAGTTGCCGGGAACCAGTGAAGGGACGGAGTAGATACCGTCCGCATCGGTCTTCACAATGCGATCGAGACCTGTCCCCAGGCTATGCACGGTCACTTGTGCGTTGGGAACCACCGCTCCACTCGGATCGGTTACGGTTCCGGAAAGGCTGGCAGTCGACTGCGCCCATGCTCCGAGCGCGCAGACCGGCAACAGGATCGCGTACACGAAAAATCGAGTGATTCTCATAACTGTCCTCCAGAAAAGTGATTCGGTATGGGTACACTTCGCCCCTGCACACAGCCGCAGCCACTGCATAGGGATTCCGTTGTCCGTTCAGTGGCCGTCCTCTTTCGGAAAGGCTGCTTTGCATGGCGCCATCGAAAGATGTGCGCTGTGAAAGTGCTTTTACGATTCAGGGCGGCTCATTGAGGAACACATCCCCCTGCGCCTGAACGCTCAAGAAATGCAATTCTCGGGGATCCCGCGTTCAGATCCTTCTTCGTCCGCTTTGTTCAGTCAACAACCGAACCAGCGATTTGCAGCCGGTCAAAAAACAAAGGTTGAAAAACGTCGTCTGCACTGGGGCAGACTTCAACGGGGCATGTCAGACCATCAAGAGCCAATTCGAGGAAGTATGCTCGTGCTGGCCGACACGCCGAAGGAGCACGATAGATCGAAGTATAGGGAATGTCTACCATTCGCGCAAGAATTTTCAATTGGAATTTATTGCGGCCTGGTCCCTCCGCGACGGCACTGGGCGCGGCTTTGCGCGCATTACCCCATAAGGAATTTATAAGGATGCGCTTCGCATCGGGTACGCCGTTCTCCCACCCCGTTCTTCCATCCCTGAATCGCCCGCAATCGAATCCCTGCACCCAAAAGGCGTTCTTGCGAATCTATTTATTTGTGCGCACAATCATTTAACCGCCGGAAATTCGCGCGTCCTGCCGGCGGCAAAGGTTGCCCCGTCTTTCCCCGGCCGATCGACATCTAAAAACGCAGCAAGATCCAAAACCAACTAATGCCTCAGGAGACCACTGTTGTCCGCGATCGACTCCACACTGCCCGCACTGCCATCCGGATCAGCAGCTCCGGGTGCGAGCAAGCAGGCAGGCGCAAATTCTCCGCCGGCTACCGTGGACAATCCCGACCTCTCAGCCCAGGCGCATTGGAAGCCCCGCGTCAATCCCTGGCTCATCGCCATGACGGTGGCGCTGGCGGCCTTCATGGAAGTACTCGACACCTCCATCGCCAACGTGGCCCTGCCCCACATTGGCGGCTCGCTCGGCGCCAGCACAGATGAAGCTACGTGGGTCCTAACCAGTTATCTGGTCTCGAACGCCATCGTGCTTCCGCTCGGCGGATGGGCCAGCTCCCTCATGGGCCGCCGTAACTTCTTCGTGCTTTGCATCAGCGGTTTTACCGTAGCGAGTTTCCTTTGCGGTGCGGCGCCGTCGCTGCCCATCCTGCTTTGCTGCCGCGTGCTGCAGGGCATGTTCGGCGGTGGCATGCAGCCCATGGCGCAGGCCATCATGGCCGATTCATTCGAGCCCCACAAGCGCGGCCAGGCCTTCGCGCTCTACGGCCTCGTCGCCGTGCTCGCTCCCTCCATCGGTCCCACGGCCGGCGGCTGGATCACCGACAACTTCTCCTGGCGCTGGATTTTCTTCATCAATATTCCCGTCGGCATCCTGGCCTTCATCCTCGTCACGCGCCTCGTCGAAGATCCCCCGTGGATCAAGGCCGATCCCTCGCGCCTGCGCAACATGGACTACATGGGCCTGGCCTTCCTCACCCTCGCCATGGGCGGCTTGCAGATCATGCTCGACAAGGGCGAAGAAGACGACTGGTTCTCCTCGTCCTTCATCTGCACTTTTGCTGTCCTCTTCGTTGTCGGCATCATCGCTCTGTTCCTCTGGGAGTGGCGTCAGAAAGATCCGCTCATCAACCTGCGCCTCTTCCGCTTCAGAAACTTTGCGATCTGCTGCTTTCTCATGATGCTGGTGGGCGGCGTGCTCAACGCCAACACAGTGTTGCAGCCGCAGTTCACGCAGCAGTTGTTGGGTTACACGGCAACCACCGCCGGCCTGGCTCTCACCGCCGGCGGCGTCACGCTCGTTTTCATGATGCCGCTTGCCGGCTTTGCCACGGGAAAAATCTCCGCGCGCTACCTCGCCGCCTTCGGTTTCTTGATGCTGGTCATCACTTTCCGCTACGCGGCAGACGTCACCAATCTGCAGATGAGCTTTGCCGAGGCGTCCTGGCTGCGCGTGGTACAAATGTTCCCGCTGCCATTCTGTTTCATCTCCATCACCACCGCGGCCTACGTGGGCATGCCCCGGGAGCAGAGCAACCAGGTCGCCGGTCTCATCAACTTCGTGCGCAACATCGGCGGCTCCATTCTCATCGCCATCACCAACGCCCAGGTCACCAGCCGCTCCATGTGGCACGAGCAGCACCTGCAGCAGGCCATGACGCCCGGGACCATCGCCTTCGATCAGAATCGTCAGGCGCTGGCGGGTTATTTGAGCAAGTCCGTTGGCGCGGCCAACGCGAATCAAATGGCGCTCGCGCAGATCTATCACCAGTTGACCCAGCAGGCGCAAACCCAGGGCTACCAGGACGTCTACATGGAACTCTCCTGGGCCTCGATCATCCTCATCGCCCTGGCCTTCATGCTCAGCAAGAACCGTCCCGGCGCCGGCGGCGGTGGCGGCGGAGGCATGCACTAGGACTTTTGACCGCCTGAAGAGAAACCTTCCCGTGCCTCATCCTTTCGCGCTGTTTGCGAAAGGGTGGGACCGCACGAATTCCACTCGCGCGAAATCAGGTGGTCAAAGCGCCGTCCCGTCCGCCATTCCCATCGCCTTCCGCGCCGTCAGCCACCGTTTCCCGCCGAGTTCCCCCATGTGCCGCATACCATAGCCGTTTCCGCCGAATCGGCTTATAATTCCTCCCAGAATTTACTCAGCAAAAAGATGCCCGTTTTCGCTGACATCTGCTGAGGAGGGTGTGATGTTGAAGTCGTCCTTACTCTTTTTTGCGACGGCCCTTGTGGCCATCGTGTGCCTGCCCATCGCAGGCCGCAACCCGCAGGCCGCCTCGTCCGCAGCCGCGCTCGCTCCTGCGCAAAATGCTGCGCCCGTGCCAACTCCTTCTGGCAAGAATCCCGTCAGGCCAACCGCAGAATCCCAGGCCAAAGCCAAAGTGCTTTACGAACGGGATTGCGCCCTTTGCCATGGCGAAACCGGCAACGGCAAGAACGACATGAACTTTACCCTCGACGACTGGACCAACCCCAACACCCTCGCTGGCAAGCCCGACAGCGATCTGTTCGCGATCATCCGGAACGGCAAGAACCAGATGCCAGCAGAGGACGTAGGCCGTGCCAGCGACACCGAGGTCTGGAACCTGATCATTTACATTCGTACGCTTTCCAAGAACCAACCGCCCGCTCCAGCCCCGGCCGCCGCCCCTGCACCTCCGGCTGATTCACCGGCACCGGCTCCAGCGCCCGCACCTCCCACAAACTAGCCTCCGCCGTGCTCAATGCGCTTTTGTACCGCCGGTCTCCGGACCGGGGCCCCCACGGACAGGTCTTCGTTCGTGGGGTAGAGGACCGGCTGTAGCGCGGGCCTCCCGGCCCGCGCTACGAGCTCGCGTGCCGCATCCTCCAATCGCACCAAGTGGAGCTGCGCTCCCGTCGGCGCAGTTGTCTTTAGCTCCGCTAACACCGCTAGCTCCGCTATCCTATGGGAACAATGACTGCAACCACAGACTTTCAAGGCAGATGGGCGCTAGTCACCGGAGCCAGCGCGGGAATCGGTGTGGCTCTCGCGCGCGAACTCGCCCGGCGCGGTGCAAAACTCATTCTCACCGCGCGACGCAAAGATCGCCTCGAATCTCTAGCTGGCGAATTCGAAGCCCAGGGCGTTGAAACCTGCATTGTCGTCGCGGACCTGAACGATCCCGCCGCGCCCCAACAGATCTACGACGCCACCGAGGGTGCCGGGCTCACCGTTGACATCCTCATCAACAACGCCGGCCTCGGCCAGTACGGCGCATTCCAGTCGAGCCTTCCCGAACAGGAATTCAGCATGGTACGCGTCAACTGCGAAGCCGTGGTCCGCCTCTCACGGCTCTTTGTGCCGCGCATGGTCGAGCGCCGTCGCGGCTGGGTGCTTGTCGTCGCCTCCACGGCCAGCTTTCAGCCGCTGCCCTACCTCGCTACCTACGCCGCCACCAAAGTCTTCGACCGTTTCTTCGCGCTGGGATTGGCCGCTGAAGTGGCGCAATACGGCATCCACGTCACTGCGCTCTGCCCCGGCACCACCGAGAGCGAGTTTTTCGAAGTAGCGCGCGCCGGCGCCTTCCGCAACCGCAAGCTGCAGTCCGCCGATGAAGTTGCTCGCATCGGCATCGCCGCTCTCCTGCGCGGCCAGCGCACCATCATCCCCAAGTGGAGCGGCCGCTTCACAGCGTTTCTCGTCCGCTTCGTTCCCACCGGCCTCATCACCCACTTCGTCGAAAAAGGCGCGCGCCCCAAACCGTAGTCAACGCACAGTTGAGTCTCTGACTGTTTCGTTCTCTCCCACTCTTGGGTGCCCCACATCTCGTCCGCTGCGGCGGATGAGATGTGGGAAATCGTGCAGGAAATCCACCCTACTTCAACTCGCGCAGCCGAAAATCCTTAAACGTAATTTGGTACCCCTCCGACTCGAGCCCGATGTACCCCTTCGCCAGCCCTACCTTCGCCGTGTTCACCACCTTGCCGTTCACCGCCAGCGAGCACATATCCCCCACGCACTTAATATCGTAGGTATTCCACTCCCCCGCCGGCTTCACGCGATTCTCCGTCATGTCTTTTTGCAAATTGAACCGCGTCGGCTTGCCGTCCAACGGCGTCAGTCCAAAAATGTAGCCGCCCGCCAGTTCAGTCTGCGCCTGGTGCCAAATCGACCCGTCCAGATTGTTCCTGAAGAACACGCCCGAGTTATATTTAGGGTTCGGCGTCGTCACCGGCGTAAAGCGCCACTTCACATGAAAGGTAAAACTCTCGAGCTCGCGATTGAAGCGCAGCCACTCGTGTCCGCCGTTCCCGTCGCACACAATCTGCTTGTTCGCGTAGTCAATGTGCCACTGCGCCACTTGGCTCACGGGATGGCCGGGCGGAATCGCCACCCGCGTCCAAGCCTCCTGTCCGGCGCCTCCTTCCTGGCCCAATGTCCCGTTCGCCGGGAACAGGTTCACATTTTGCGCCGCCGCAGGCAGCGCCGCCAGCAGAATAGCAAGACAAGGCCACGCGACAACGCGCGCCGCAACCTGGCAGAAACTAATATTCATCGAGTTTTCCTTTGCGATTAGAGCGGATTTTTTTCGTGCAGGCAATCGGGAGGAATTGTAACACCCGCGCATGATCGCTCCGATCCACGCAGCGCTCATTCCGCCTAATTCGCCGACGGCTGCTCCACGTGGTCGATGACGAGCGTTTGAATCGCCGCCTTCGTTGGTTTCAGCTTCAAGCCAAGCTGATCCTTGAGCGCGTCGAACAACGACGGCCCGTCGACTTCAGAAGATCCGTTTGCATCGCCGGAACGCATCCTGATGGCGGTGTTGGAGTCAGGCGCCCAGCCGAGACTGAAATCGTAAGTCCCCTTGAGCCCCGTCTCGTCGATCACGGGACGTCCGAACTTGTAAATCGTAGTAAGGTAAAGCGCAATGTGCTCCATTGGAATGTTGCGCGCGCCGAGAAGTATCGTGTTACCGGGTCCGGGCCTCGCTGCTACACCCCCGCACCTCGGCAGCCATCCTGCCGGAGGCACTATCGACGCCGTGGGGTCGGCTGGCGCCGTCCACTTCGCATCGCATGCCAGCCCTTTCTCATGAGGCCGGAGACGCGGCCCAGTCATGCCGGGCTTGGCCAAAACCATTGCGAGAACCGGAACTTCCTTGGTTTCAAAATGCACAGCCAGCTTGAAGCGGTCGGCCAGCAGCGATTGCATCATCAGCCGCATCTGGTCCTTGGTTGGGTTCGGCGCCGGCGACTCGGCCTCAATCACGAAAGCCTGCGAACGCACCCACTCCGGCAAGTGCGCGAGCATCGCGTCGGACTGCTCGGGCGTGAAAATCAGCTTGTACGCGAAGCTGATATAGACCGGCAGAGTGAAACCCGCTTTGAAATGGCCGCCCGGAGGAATGCGCTCGTCGTCGATATTCAGACCGAAACTCGGAGGCACAAACTTGCCAGGCTCGCCGAGGTGGATCGATGCCACCTCAAACTCCATATGCCCACCCGCAGCCGTTTGCCAGTCGGGGACTAGTGGGGCCGAGGTTTGAGCTCTGGCGAACCCGCTCTGGAGGAGGCACGCGGCGATGGCGGCAAGAAGCAGCGAGGAAATAGCCGATACAGCCCGTTGACCTGCAATCTCAGTGAGTCTCGATTTCATGCCCGTCTCCCTTGATGGAGTTTAATTCGGCGAAGGCTGCTCCACGCGGTCGATCACCAGCACCGGAATCGAAGCGCGCGTGGGTTTGAGTTTGAAACCGAGCTGCTCCTTGAGGGCCTCAAAGATCGACGGCCCATCACCATCGGCCGGCTGATCGCCTTCAGCCGATGAGAATGCGCGATGTTCGGGCAGCCAGTTCAGCGAAAAATCCCACGCGCCGCTCAGACCGGTCTGATCCAAAATCGGCCGGCCCAAATCTTCAAAATCGGAAAGATACCCGACAAGGTGATCGAGGGTGATGTTGCGAGCACCAACCAGACCGGTGTGGTTGGGTCCGTCGATGGCCTGAACCCGGCCACAATAGGGCAAAAAACCACCGGGAGCGACGGATGGTGAAGTGCGATCTGCGGGAACAGCAAGCGCCTTCCCGCACGGCGGTCCCTCGTCGTGCGGTCGAATGCGCGGGCCGAACTTTCCTTGCCTGTCGAGCACCAGCGCGAAAACTGGCACATCCCGGTTTTCAAAATGGACCGCCAGCTTGAACCGATCGGCCAGCAGAGATTGCATCATCAGCCGGATTTGATCCTTCGTCGGGTTGCCGGTAAATTGCGCCCGGATGACGAAGTGATCCGTTGCAACCCATCGCGGCAAATGCGCGAGCATCGCTTCTTCCTGCTCGTGGCCGGGCATGATCTTCCAGGCGAATTCAATGAAAATTTGCAACGGAAAATCCGCAATAAATAGCCCTCCGGGAGGCACCGGTGTGTCTTCGCCGTTCAGCACCATGTTGGGCCGCTGAAACGCGCCAGGCTCGGATCGATAAATCGACGCGACATCGAACTCCATGTGCTCGCCCGCAGCCGTTTGCCACGCGGGCGGCTGCGGCACTGCGCTGCTCGCCAAGGTTTGTGCAACCGCTAATGCGCCAGACAGAATTAGTGTCGCCAGCGCGCCGTGGGCGCAAAGTTGCTTAGCCCCGCGCTTCAGCGTGGGGAAGCGTGCCGCATCAATTAGCTTTGGAGTCCCGTAGGGACGGCGCAGGAACATTCCTACTCCAGGGCAAAAAAGCTCCCGATGGCCTCTTCTTCCCCACCCCAGGTTGTTTATGCGACCGGCGTTACCGCGCGATCAGCAACATCACCCAGCTCAGCACAATCGCCGAGCCCACAAACAGGATGAAGCAGTAGGCGCCGTAGCGGAACATGCGCTGCGGCGTGTCGCGCATGGTAATGCCGAACACCGTCGACGCAAACAGCGCGAACAGCAGCACCGCGGTGAAGTGGGAGGGATGGAACACTACGACTTCCTCCCCGTGCGCAGGTTGTGCGCGTCCACGGCGGCAATAATGTTCAGCAGGCCCGCCACCACGATGAACTTGGTGCCGTAGTCGGCCACCGTGGTCTGGATGGGTTGCGCGCCCCAGCCCGCCACGCGGCTCACGATATAGAGCAACCCGCTGCCCAGGTCGCCGGCCATGCCCAGCATGTCCAGAATGTCCTGCGCGCTGGTGTAGAGCTTGCCCTGCATGGCCAGGCCCAGCACGAACATCGAGATAATCGAGACCGCCAGCAGCGTCCCGCGCACCCATTTGCCCTGAAGAAAATGACCCGCGCCGGGCACCAGCCATCCGGCGATGAGCGGCAGATAAACGAATCCCTGCTCTGACTTTTTGCCCGCAACAGGCTTGCCCGCCGTGGCGGGCTTATTCGGCGTGGTCGACATTCCTTATTGACTATACAGAGCGAGGGAGCGAGGCAACAAGCGAGCAAAAGAGCAAGAACGCTGGCAAACCAATCAGATCCTCACCAACTCCCGCTGAATTTTCCCTGTCACCCAAGCTTTTCCCGGCGCAGTCAGCATGTTCACCTCGCTGCGCACGCCGAACTCGGGCAGATAAATCCCGGGCTCGACCGAGAAGCAGGTGAGCGGCAGAATGCGCCGCACATCGTGGGTTTCGAGGTTATCCAGATGCGCCCCCGAACCGTGCAGCTCAATCGCGATGTTGTGTCCGGTGCGATGCGTAAAAAACTCGCCGAAGCCCGCCGCGCCGATCACACCACGCGCCGCATCGTCGGCCTCGAAGCCGCGTATCTCGCGCCCCGCCGCAAATGCGGATTCCAATGCAGCGATGGCCGCATCGCGCGCGTTGCGCACAGTCTCAAACACCAACTGCTCTTTAGCGCTCGGTTCGCGGCCGATCACGCCGGTCCACGTGATGTCGTAAAAGATCGATCCCGGTTTGTTTGCGCGTCCCCAGATGTCGATGAGCAGAAAATCCCCCTCGCGAATCGGCGCCGATCTTTCCCGCGTAGGTTCGTAGTGCGAGTCGGAAGTGTTCGCGTTCACGCTCACATCGGGCCCGTTCTCCCACACCAAACCTTCGCGGCGCATAGCCTCGCCGAGCCAGACGACGACATCGAACTCCGAGACTCCCCCGCCCCGGCCACCAGAAGCAGGCCTCAAGCGGCGTCCAATCTCAAGCCACGCTTCGGCCACAATCGGATCGATTACGCGCTGCGCCGCCTGGTGGCTAGCCATCTGCTCCTCGCTCAGCACCGCTTCAAACTGGCTCACGAGATCGGCAGAAGTCACAATCTCCTTGCCCAGCGCGCGCAGAAACTCCACCGTTCCCGCATCAACCATCGATACATACATAATGTCGTTCGACGGCGAATACTGCATGGCAATTCTTTTCTGATTCTGGAGAAGATTTTCGATGCCCGCATGAAGCTCCTGCCAACTTGAGTACTGCGTCTTCGCACCAGGCAGCGTATCAAGGCGCCCCTGCTCGATGCGGTGCACCAGCTTGCGCGGCTCGCCCGACGCGGGAATGAAGTAGTACCACCGCCGCGTGACGTGAGCTTGAGCGTCAAGCCCGAGAATACGAGCGGCGATAGGATCGCGATGGTGATGATCGTAGAAAAGCCAGCCGTCAAGAGAGGCGTCGCGCAGAGCAGCTTGAATTTGATCGAGATTCATACGCGTCCATAATACGCGCGTCAAACAGCGGAGCTAGCCCTGTTGGGCGGTGGCGCGGCGGCCCGCGTCCTGCTCCTTGCCCTGACCCCGGCCTTGAATCCTTATCGACACGTGAACCAGGCTCAATGCCGCCGGCGTAACCCCGGGAATGCGGCTAGCCTGGCCCAAGGTCTGTGGGCGCACCCGCTCCAGCGTTTCGCGCATCTCGCGCGAAAGGCCGCTGATGACCCCGTACTCCAGCCACTCCGGGATGGTAACGGACTCCGCCGCCTTGAGCCGCGCGATGGATTTCTTCTGCTGCTCAAGGTAGCCAGCAAACTTAATCTCGGTTTCAACGGCGCGCGCTTCGTTGCGCATCTCACTCCGCTGAATGCCGCTCGCACTTTCACGTGCCGCCGCAAACTCAGCCAGCTTTGGGTCGCGAGCCAAGTCCTCGCGGAGCACAGTGAGCAGCGATTCAATCGAGACTTCAGGACGCTTGAGCAATTGCGCCCAGGTTTGCCCGGCAGTGGCGGGCAGATCGCCGAACCCTGCGCGTTCCAGCTTTTCCGCGTTGACCTTACCTGCAGTCAAAAAGCTCTCAAGCGCCGCCATCCGCGCCTGCTTCTGCTCGTATTCTGCCCAGGCCGCATCGTTGATCAGGCCCAGCCGTCGGCCATACGGTGTCAGCCGGCGATCGGCATTGTCGATGCGCAAATGCAGCCGGAACTCCGCGCGCGACGTGAACATGCGATACGGCTCGTTCGTCCCCTTCGAAATCAGATCGTCAACCAGGATGCCCGTGTACCCTTCAGTCCGGTCCATCGTGAACGCCGCCTCACCCTTGAGCCACAGCGCAGCATTGATGCCGGCCATGATGCCCTGGCATGCGGCCTCTTCATATCCACTTGTCCCATTGATCTGCCCGGCAAGATAAAGGCCCGTGAAGGCCTTCACGCGCAGCGAGCGGTCGAGTTCGGTGGGATCGACGGAGTCGTATTCGATGGCGTAGCCGGGGCGCAGCATCTCAGCCTGATCGAGGCCGGGGATGGAGTGGACGATCTGCCACTGCACCTCCATGGGCAGCGAAGTGGACATGCCGTTGACGTAGACCTCGTGCGTGTTCAGGCCTTCGGGCTCGAGGAAGAACTGGTGCTGCGTCTTGTCAGGGAACTTGACGACTTTGTCTTCGATGGACGGGCAGTAGCGCGGGCCGATGCCCTCAATCCGGCCCGAATACATTGCCGACCGATGCACGTTCTCGCGAATGAGGCGCAGCGTCTCCGGCGTGGTGAAGGCGATATGGCAGCTGATCTGCGGCTGCACGATTCTCTTTGTCCGGAAGCTGAAGGGTGTGGGATCGGCGTCGCCCGGCTGCTCTTCGAACACCTTCCAATCGATCGTTCGGCCGTCGAGACGTGGCGGCGTCCCCGTCTTGAGCCGGCAAGTCCGAAGACCGAGCCCGCGCAGCGCCTCGCCCAACAAAACCGACGCAGGTTCGCCCGAACGCCCCGCCGGATAGCGTTCCTCGCCGCAATGAATCAGCCCGTTCAAGAACGTCCCGGTAGTAATGATGGTCGCGCCGGCGAGAAGATTGCGCCCGTCGCGGAGCTTGAGGCCGAGCACGCGTCCGCTTCGCCGTGCCGGCCGCGGCATCTCTGTCAGTCCCTCAATCCCCAGCCCCTTAGCCCCTAAGTCCCTAAGTCCCTCGTCTTCTATTCCCTGTTCTTCAAGGATCAGATCCACGACCTCGGCCTGCCGTATGTGCAGCCCAGGCCGCGATTCCAGCACCTCGCGCATCTTCACACGGTAAAGCTGTTTGTCGCACTGCGCGCGCGGACTCCAAACGGCTGGACCGCGCGACGAATTGAGCAGCCGGAACTGGATGCCGACAGCGTCGGCCACCTCGCCCATAATGCCGCCGAGCGCGTCCACTTCGCGCACCAGATGTCCCTTGGCCACGCCGCCCACAGCCGGATTGCAGCTCATCTGCGCGATGAGGTCGAGGTTCATGGTGATGAGCGCGGTCTTCAGCCCCATGCGCGCCGCGGCCATCGCAGCCTCGCAGCCGGCATGTCCCGCGCCCACCACGGCCACGTCGTATTGTTCGGTAAATGCCATCTGCTTCCATTCTACGGATTCGCTGCCTTGGAAGCTTTCCCTCCAGACGGTTTTGCGCCCTTTCGACCCCACAAACCGCCCCCAGTACACAGTTTCAGATCGGAAATTGGGGAGGGAGCAGGGGCCTTCAGGCCCCTGAAAGGGTTGCAGGGCCTTTAGGCCCGGATCTAGCCGCCCGGGACTGTAGCCTTCCAAGAGCCCACAAATTGCGTCTAAAGCTGCAGAACCGGCGAGCGAATGCGCCGAACGCGAAAATGCGCGAGAATCGCAACAGGGGGTCAATGAAGGTGCAACTAAATTCATGGATCGCGGCGGCTGCTGTCACCGTGTGTGCTTTCGCCGGGGTTCCCGGGAGCACATCTTCATCGCTGGGATTGCTGGCGGCTGCGGCCCAGGATAAAGACAGCTTTACCGCGATGCCGCTCGATTCCGGTTTCGGGCGCATGGACCTCTCCGACCCCGCCATTCCCCCAGATCAGATCATCCAAAAATTGGCCGCCAAAGAATCCGAATTCCAGGATGCGCTCAACCACTACACCTATCGCCGCACCGCGCGCGTGCAAGTGTTGGACGACGACAACAAAACCATCGGCGAGTATTACGAGGTGGACGACGTGATTTTCGACACCGACGGTCGCCGTACCGAGCACGTGGTGTTTGCACCGCAGAGCACCTTGGAGCAGGCCGGGATCATGATGTCGCCTTCCGATCTCCAGGACATCCAGCACGGCTACCCTTTTGTGCTCACCAAGGAAGATCTTCCCCAATACGACGTCAAGTATGTGGGCCGGCAGAAAGTGGACGAAATCGAATGCTACGTCTTCGACGTGAGCCCCAAGACGATTGAGAAGCACAAGCGCTACCTGGATGGTCGCATCTGGGTGGATACGACAGACTTGCAGATTGTGGTGACCAATGGGCGCATGGTGCCCGACGACACGCGCAAGAATCACGAGGATCTGCATCCACCTTTCATGACCTGGCGGCAACAGATCGACGGGCACTATTGGTTTCCCATCTACACCAAGGGCGAGGGTTATCTGCATTTCAGCGGCGGCTACGGCTACATGGCGCAGGACGTGCATATCCGCGACACCATCAAATACTCCGACTACAAGCGCTTCGGCTCAACCTCCAAAGTCTTTTACGGCGATCAGGAAGTCACAAATCCCGGCCGGCCGCAGAATCAGCAACCCGAAACGCCCGCATCCCCGCCAAAGTGAAGCAATGATTTGACATCCCTGAGCGAAGTTTGTTACAGGACGCACGGAAATGGTCGGTGTTTTGAAACGGCACGAGTTTACTCGTGCCGCAAGCTAAGCAAAATCAATGCAATCTTCAGACCCCGACGAAAGTCTTGGAGGCTGACCACTGAAGCTGTTCGCCGTCAGCCGCGCGCTGACTGCTGTTCTATAACCTCGAGCCGCTCATCCGCCTGCAAATATCCTTTGCGCCGAAACCAGTCCTCCATCGCAGCCTTGAGCCGCCCGAGCGGGACGCGATGGCCAATCTCAAGCAATCCATCGCCCGCTGGAAACGTATCGTCGAAAACCGCATCGATGGTAAAGTTCCGCATGGCAAAGTTGTCGATCTGGCGAATCGGGACCGCGTGGCGCGCGCCCGCCGCATCCAACCGCGAAATAGAGATGCGCCGCGCAAACATGGTTCCACTCTAAACGACCCGCGCCGCGCCGCCCTTCATGCGCCCCGTGCCAACTGTCTGCTTGCGCTTCGCATCGCAGCAAGTTAGGGTAGAGCAACAGCCGCGTGCGAGCTATCGCCTAGCCCAACAGACTCATCTCCGCGCGCCGCTTCCCAGGAGATCACCAGGATGAGGCTTCTACTCCACTGGATCCTGAGCGCCATCGCGCTCCTCGTCGTTTCCCATTTCGTCCCCGGATTTCACGTAGCAGGCCTTATTCCCGCGTTGATCGCCGCGCTGGTCATCGGCCTGCTCAACGCCACGCTCGGCCTCCTCCTCAAGATCGTCACGTTCCCGTTGAGCATTCTCACCCTGGGTCTCTTCCTGCTCGTCATCAACGGCGTAATGATCCTCATCGCCTCCAGCGTTGTGCCCGGATTTCACGTAAGTGGCTTGGGCCCAGCCTTCTGGGGCGCATTGGTCCTGGCTCTGTTAGGAATGTTGATCCGAGCGATCGTCAAGGACGGGTAGAAACCTACTGCGAAACCGCCGGCAGCGGCGTCGGCTCGCTAGCCGGATGCTGACCTGTCGCTGCGTTCTTCGGCATTGCCGGTTTCTTCGCGGGTGCGCTTTCTTTGTCCCTCGGTCCCTTAGTCTCTTGCTCCCTGACTGTAGGTCCCGGAATCGTCACCGGCGTCCGAATCGCTCCCGCTCCTGAGAACCCGCCCGAACTCGGCATCCGCTGCGGCATCACAATCACTTTGCCGGCTGGTCCTGGCTCGCACGCGCGCTATAAACGCCCCAACCTCCGCCGACCACCACAAACACAATCGCCGCAGCCGCAGCCGCGCGCATCCAGTTGCTCTCCATCACAGTCCTCGCACGCAATCTCGCCGGCCAAGCCAGAACACGCCCCCTGCCCCGTAATTCGTACGGAGCCGCGCCAAGAGCCTTGTGCACGCGCTCTTCCAGTCCGGCAGGCGCGGGCAAACCGGCGATCAGCCGCAGCGTGTCTTCTCCGCAATCGATTTCGATGCAGTATCCATCGGATTGTGAGGGTTCGAACTCATCGCAAACTCCTCTCGTGATCGAGCAGCTCAGCCATCAGGTTCCGCGCCCGGAACAGCCGCGAGCGCACGCTCGATTCGGTAATGCTCCAGAACCGCGGCGATCTCCACGCTCGAGAGCTCCTCGAAGGCCGAAAGCAGCAGCACTTCGCGCTCCTTGGCGGGCAATTGCTCCACGCACGCCAGCACGCGGGCATGATGTTGCGCCGCAGCCGCCAACTCCTCGGCAGAAAGTCCCGTAGAAGGCAGCACCCGCGCCAGCTCGGCAACGTCGTCCGTCTCCGGGCGCGTTTTCAGCCCGGCGCTTGCGGTCGAGCACGATGTTCCAGACGATGCGGATCAGCCAGACGCGATGGTCGCGCACTTCGTCGAGCGTGTGCCGATGGCGCAGCACGCGCAGGAAGGCCTCCTGCACGGCATCTTCAGCATCGGAGGGATTGCGCAGAACGGAGTAGGCTACGCGATAGAGGGCTGCCGGCGTATTGGTCGACCAGCGCCGAGATCGCGAGCGTCCTCCGCGCGCTGGCGCGCTTCCTCATTCACCGCGCTCGTGGGAATCTCCATCCAACCTGCGTAAATGGCCTGGCTGGTGCTCATCACACACCAGACGCAGGCAGCGAAGAAAGTGCTCAGGCTCGTTCCGTCTCACGCCCGAGGCGTGTTCTGCCCCGTGCCGCAGACTCATGTCCGATCGCGTCTTGCGGTCCGGCCTTCGCGCGGAGCGCGGTCTTACTTTCCAGCCAGTTTCTGCGCCGCGATCTGGCCTGCCGCGCCGTCCTTATCCGCATCGCGCACCTTTGCCCAAAGCGCGCGCGCCTGGTCCTGCTTGCCTTCCGAGGCATAGAGATCGGCAAGATCGAGCTCGGCCACGCCGGCTGAAACCGTAGCCGAAGGCTTGGCGATGATCTGGTTATAGAGATCGATGGCTTCGTTGTCGCGGGAGGTCTGGTGGTAAAGACCGGCAAGCGCCAGCTTGGCCAGGTTTGAAAGATTGCGGTCCCAGGCATTTCGAAGCAGCCGTCAACTGCGTTTCGGCGTTTCCATTCTGGCCCAGCTCCGCATAGGTCACGCCGGCAAAGTAGTGAGCTTTGGAGCCCTGGGGTAGCCAGCTATAATCGTGGGCCACCGCCACAAACTCGCGATTGGCCTCTTTGGCGCGGTCGGCCGCGGTCGTGTACACGCCAGGTTCCGGTGGAGCTCCCGGAGGCGCCAGCGGCGCAGTGTAGACATCGAGCGCCGCGCCCAGCGCAGCGTCGGCAGCCGACGAGCGCAAGATCCAAAAAACCAACGCGCCAACAACCAGGACAAGAATCATTCCTGCCGCAATCACCCAGCGCACAACACTGGTCTTGTGCTCGCCGACCCAACTGGCGCTCGAAGCAGCAGCCTGGGCAAACTTGTCTTTTTTCAGGGCGTGACGGGTTCGTGTATCCACAGTCTCTTTTGTCCTTCGTTGATTGACTTGCAGGCGGGTCCGAACAGGTGAGGGCAGCGCTTCTGCAACCCGATTAGTTTATCAGAGCGCGGTTTGTGCAGGCGCAAACGCGGCGCGGGTCAGTTTGATCCGGTCCTGAAAGGGCACAACTTCACAGCTCGCTGAAAAATGCCATCGAAGAGGCTTTGTAACAAGGGCACGACTTCAGTCGGGCCAATAAAATTAGCAAAATGAGTGTGGGCTTCAGCCCCTGCTATTTTCATTTCCGATGCTTTCGCGCATCTCGCGGACTTTTTCACCAAGTTGTTCAGCCGAGCCTCAAAAGGCGCACAAAACTGGAGGCTTCAGCCCCTGAGGGACGTTTTTCAATCGGCCCCGAGGACCTATCCAACCAATTTCTAATGGCTGCGCCCAGCCGCAGGCGCCGACGACGGTGCAGGGCCGGAACTGGCTGGATGTCCCGCACTCGGACTGCTCCCCGAGCCCATATGCGAAGACTCGTTGGCCGTAGAACGCTGCTCGGATTCAGAGGATCGCGAAGACTCATAGGATCGCGACGATTCCTGGCGGTTCGAGTTTCCAGCGCCGTACGCATCCCCGGGTCGTCCATCCGCATGTTCAGCAAACGGGCCGCCCATGTAATTGAACGTGGTCGCCGTACCCTTGTTTAGCGTGCGTTGCGATAACTTATTCAGATTGCCCAGGCCTTCCCGCGGAATGCCCAAGCCTGCCGAGTCCCTGCGCGCCACAAATGAGTCGTCTAAACCTACTTCAGAACGGACCAGGGGCTTCAGGTTAACCACCGTCAGCGTGCGTTCGCCTGCGACAGGCGGTCTCGCCGGTCGAACCGGAAAGTGCACTGGCCCGTTTCCGGGTCCAAATGTCGCCACATTGTTCAGCCCGTTCCATGAGCCTCCGGGCTGCCATCCATAGCCAACGCCTGGACAATAGCCCCAGCTTCCGTAGTGATAAGGAGTCCATCCCCACGGAAAAGGAGACACCCAGGAATAGCCCGCGCCCTGGTACCACGCCCAGGCGCCGTTCGAATACGGATCCCACGCCGCGCTCGCAAAGTAAGGACGCCACATGGAGCCGCAGCTGCCTGCATTCATGAAGCTTCCGTAGTAACCCATATCGTCCAGCCCGTACGCATAGGGCGAGCTATTCAATGCAGTCGCGGGCACGGCCTGCGTATGGTATTCGGCGTCTTTCTTGTCCCAGGAGTCGAGCTGTGCATAGGATTCGACATTCTTGGCTACAGTCGCTTCAGTTTGCCCTTGGAGGTTGAACGTAATCGTCTTGTTCTTAGTAACGTCCATCGCGCCCGAAGCACTATCGATGCGCAACGTGCCGTCCAACACCGCGAGCTTAGCTTCCGGCCCGTCAATCTGCAGCCGAATGTGGCTGGCCGGCGGCAATTCGAGCTTCTGCTGTCCAAACAAAAGCGTGAACTCATTCGCTCGGGTCTTCAACAGGCTCACGTAGACCATGCCTTTCACCAGGCGCACTGAAGAGGCCGTCGTGCCTGCCGCAAGCCGCTCAAGCTGCGGAAACTCCACCATCGAATTGGGACCGAGCCGCAGGCTGCTGTTATCTTCGAACTCGACTTCCGCGAGCCCATCGCCTGTCATCAGCCGGCTCTTTTCCACGATGGGCATGTTCACCACGGCAGGCTCAAAACCGTTTCCGGTGTTGCGATCCAGCAGGACGGTGCCTTTGTGTTCACTCAGGCGAACGATGCGCACATTCGAAGCCTCGCGAGACGGCGGGGCTTCTGTTGGCGCAGTTGCGTCGGTGGTCTGTGCGGGGAGGGCTGCGGCGAGCAACAGAGCCGAAAGACCAGCTGTTGCAATGTATGCGGGAATCGTAGTCATGTCCGCCTCCTTTGTAGATGATGGCGAACTCGGGAGCCTGGGACCCTCGGACGGGGATCAACTCCGCGATGCAGCGAAGGGCACTGCGAAAATCATGCTAGCACGGAAAATTGACCCTTAACAGAAGTACTTTTAAACCCTTCCATGACAACGGCATCAGGGTCACAATTGCAACTCGCCGGCGTCCAGCTTGCCGCGCCGCGCCCGGAACGATAGGCTTAAGGCATGTACGACGATTTTCACGTCACCGACCGCTGGAGCGGCGAGGATCTGCACTGCCGCTGGAAGGGCACCATCGTGGCCATCGCCACACGCCACGCCGACGCCGTCGACATTCGCTTCGACGTAAACGGCCGTCCCATGTGGATCGCCCTGCCATGCACCGCCTGGGTCGAGCAGAAAAAGCGCACCGGTAAAGTGATCACCGATCAGCTCGCCGCGCAGCTCGCCGGACGCTATCTCAAGCTACTCATCGAAGATGGCTACGACTCCCTCCGCGAAATCTACACCATGACCGTCCCTGAAGTTCTCGATCACCTCGACGCCGTTGTAGCCGAAGCCAAAAACCAAGGCTCCATGCCCTCGCTCCCCGTCGGAGCGTAGAAACGGTTGCGCCAACTCGGCTTTGAAGGGGCATGTCTTTACAGCATGCGGAGAAATGTTTCATTGCGCACGAAGTGTCAGGGCATGACTTTAGTCGTGCCGAAAAGGCTCCAAAATAAAGGCGGGCTTTAGCCCCTGAGGGATGTTCTTAACTGCTCCTCATGCGCCACAAATTCATCCCCTCCCTTCTCGCCGCTCTCTTTGCGTGTGTTAGTCCGGTCTCCCCGCAGACTTCCAATTCCGCTCCCCTCGCCCCGCTCCCCAACGCCAACCAGATCCTCCAACGCGCCCTCGCCAACGAGCGCAAACTTGCCGACGAGCGCGAGCGCTACGAATGCCGCGTCACCACCACTGCCATCGAAACCGACAGCCGCGGCAACACAAAAAAGAACAACACCGAAGTGATGGACCAGTTCTTCGTCAATGGCATTGCGATCGAGCGCACGTTACAGAAACACGGCAAAGACCTCACGCCCGAAGAAACCAAAAAAGAAGACGACCGCGTGATGAAAGAAACCCTCAAATACTCAAATCAGGCCACGGCCCAGAAGGAAGAGAACAAGCAGAACCAAGAGCTGGGAGATTTCATGGAGGCGATGATGCTGGCCAACGGCCGGCGCGAGCTCATCAATGATCGCAGCGGTGGCCGCAGCGTTCTCTTCTACGACATCCTGCCCAATCCGCATTTCGCGGCCCGCAACCTCGACCAGCGCCTGGCGCAGGTGATGCAAGGCAAGATCTCCATCGACGAGTCAACCGGCGAACCCGTCGACATCAACGTAAAATCCGTCGCCGACTGGAAAATCGGCTGGGGCCTGCTCGCGAATGTACACAAAGGCCTCTGGCTGCACATCCACAACCACCCCGAGGCCGACGGCGTCTGGCTCACCGACTTCGCCGAAGGCTCAGGCGACATGCGCGAGGCGCTCTTTCTCCATCCCTACATCCACTTCAAAGAGGTCACGGACAACTGCCGCCTGTACACGGCAACCGCGACGCAAGTCGGCCCGCCGCAAGTGGTCAAGCCGCATTGAGTGTCTTGAAGTCCTGGCGCCCGTGCACGCGGAAATTGGATTCTCGGTTGAAGCATCTATCATGGCCGTGGACGAATTATGCCGGACGAGACTTATTTCGAACCGTTGCAGAAATATCTTACCGAGGTTCCTGCGATTTTAGGCGCGATCGGCCGTGGGTACTTAGACGACGGAAATTGGTCGGTGAAGTTCACCATCGACATTGGGCATCCTTTGGCATGGCAAGTAGTGCAGGAGTTTGGGCACGTCTTAAATTACCTCTCTTTGGAGGAACGACTTCCTACAGTATTTATGCCCGTTTCTCCTCCGCCTTACCTAAACGGGGGGCCGGAGTTTCTGTCGTGGGTAATCGAATGTAGGGACCGCAAATTCACACCGGGAGATTGTGCCGAGTGGCTAGAGGGTCGCCTCCCGCGCCCGGTGGTCGACATCGACCAGTGGAAAGCTGCAGATGAAGATGCAGTGTGACACCATCCATCCGCTCTTTCCGCTAGCCGTCCGTCCCGGATCTGCTACATTTCCTCCGCATGCGTCACATCCCCGCGCCTCAGCAACCTGCTCAAAATCACATACAACACCGGAATAAACACCAGGTTCAGCACCGTCGACAGCAACATGCCGCCGACAATCGTGGTTCCCACCGAGCGCCGTCCCAACGATCCCGCACCGGTTGCAAACACCAACGGCAGAACGCCCAGAATAAATGCGAACGACGTCATCAAAATCGGCCGCAATCTCAGCTCGCCCGCCTCAACCGCAGCTTCCGCAATAGAGCGCCCCTTGCGCCGCAGCTGCTCGGCAAACTCGACAATCAGAATCGAGTTTTTCGCCGCCAGCCCGATCAGCATCACCAGTCCGATCTGGCAATAAACGTCATTCGCGTATCCGCGCAGCGAAATCAGGCCCAGCGCGCCCAAGACCGCCATCGGCACCGCCAGCAGAATAATGAATGGCAGCGCGAAGCTCTCGTACTGCGCGGAAAGCGTGAGATAAACCACGAGAATGCCGAGCCCGAAAATCAGCAGCGCCTTGCCGCTTGACTCGAGTTCGTCGAGCGTCAAGCCTGTCCACTGATATGTCATGCCTCGCATCATGTTGTCGGCTGCCAGCTTGTCCATAGCCGCCAGCGCCTGGCCAGAACTGTAGCCGGGAGCCGCCGAGCCGTCGATCTCTACCGAGCGAAAGAGATTGTAATGCGAAATCACCGGTGGGCCCGCGCTCTCTGTTACCGTCACAAGATTGTCGAGCGGAATCATCTGGCCGGAATCGGAGCGCACGTAGTAACTGTGCAGATCGCCGGCATTCATGCGGAACGGCTGGTCGGCCTGCACGAAGACGCGATAGGTGCGGTTGTTGTAATCGAAGTCGTTGATGTACTCCGAGCCCATGAAGACGTTGAGAGTGGTTGTAATCTGCGTGAGGGAAACCCCCATCGCCTTGGCTTTCTCGCGGTCGATGGTGACCAATTCCTGCGGGTCGTTGGCCGAGAAGGTCGTGAACAGCTGGGCCAGTTCCTTATGCGTTGCGCTGGCAGCCACCAACTGGTGCGCCACGTGGTCCAGATCGCTGATGGTGTTTCCGCCCTGATCCTGGAGCATGAATTGAAATCCGCCCAAGCTGCCCACGCCCTGGACAGCCGGCGGCGCGAAGGCCTCAACCAGTCCGCCATTAGGCGCAAACATCAGCATCTGCAGTTTCGGCGCCACATCTTTGAGAATCTCGTCCGTCGATGGCCACTTTCCGTGGTGATCGCTGGGCGGACTGGTATTGATAAACATCATGCCGGAATTGGAGGCAGATCCCGCGAAGCTGAAACCCACGACGGAAAACAGACGGTGACCCACTTCAGATTCCTGGTCAACGATCGCTTCTGCCCGTTCGGCCAGTGAAGTAGTGTAAGCCATTGAAGAACCCGGCGGCGCCTGGATGAGCACCATGAAATAGCCCTGGTCTTCCTGCGGAATAAAACCCGTTGGAACCGCGCGGTAGACCCACGCTGTGGCCGCCAGTCCAGCGAAGAAGACCAGCAGCAGCACGTAACGCAGTTGCAACGCCACATGAATCACGCGCGCGTAGGTGCGACCCAGCCAGCCCACAAAGTTGTCGGCGCCGTGAATAAACGCAGCAAAGGCGCGCGAGACAAATGCGATGTGAAGAAAATCAAGTTGGGCCGGACGGGCCTCTTCGCCGCGCAGCAGCAGCGCAGAGAGCGCCGGTGAAAGCGTGAGCGCATTGAACGCTGAAATCGCAATGGAAAACGCAATCGTCAGCGAAAATTGCCGGTAGAGAATACCCGTCGTCCCGGGAAAAAACGAGACCGGTACAAACACGGCAATCAGCACCAGCGACGTCGCAATCACCGCGCTCGTCACCTCGCCCATGGCGCGCGAAGTGGCTTCACGGGCATTCGAATGTTCCATGTGAATGTGGCGCTGCACATTCTCGATCACCACAATCGCGTCGTCCACCACCAGTCCGGTGGCCAGCGTAATGCCAAAGAGCGTAAGCGAGTTGATGGAAAAATCGAAGAGCCGAATGAACGCAAAGGTCCCGATAAGCGACACCGGAATGGTGACCGCGGGAATGATGGTGGCGCGCCAGTCGAGCAGGAAGAGAAAGATGACCGCAATAACGATGACGACGGCTTCAATCAGCGTCCCCAGCACTTCGCGAATCGATTCACCCACCGCCGTGGTGGAGTCGAAGGCGATAGCGTACTCCAGGCCGGGCGGAAAGTTCTTCGCGAGCGCGGCCAACGCGACTTTGGCCTTGCGGTCCACGTCGAGCGCATTGGCATTCGAGAGTTGCTCCACAAAAAGGCCCATCGCCTGATGGCCGCCGTATTCGACCAGGGTGCTGTAGTCCTCCGCGCCTACCTCCGCGTGGCCCACGTCCTTCAGTTGCACCAGGCCATTCGGCGAGTTCTTGACGATGATGTTGTTGAACTCCTCGGGACTCGATAGTCGCCCCACAACGCGCACAGGAATCTGAAACGCCTGCTTCGCATCCGATGGCGGCTGTCCGAGTTGCCCCGCTGGAACCTCGACGTTTTGCTCCTGCAACGCGCTCAATACGTCGGTCGCGGTCAGATTCCGCGCCGCCAGGCGCACCGGATCGAGCCAAACGCGCATGGCGTACTTGCGCTCGCCGAAGATGACCACATCGCCCACGCCGGGCACGCGCTTCAGCGCATCTTTGACATAAACGTCCAGATAGTTGGAGATGTATTCGTTCGAATAGCGGTTGTCGCGCGTAAAGAATCCCGCACCGAAAACGAAGTTGTAGTTGGCCTTCAGAATATTGATGCCAGTGGAGACGACCTCGCCGGGCAGGCGCCCTTCCACGCTGGCCACGCGGTTCTGCACGTCCACGGCCGCGATGTCGAGGTTGTAGCCGGTCTGGAAGGTGATATCGATCTCGAGCTGCCGCTATTGGTACTGGAGGAACTGATGTAGCGCATGCCCTCCACGCCATTGATGGCCTCTTCCAGCGGAATGGTGACGGCTTTCTCGACGGTCTCGGCATCGGCGCCCACATAACTTGCCGTCACCGCCACCACCGGCGGCGCCAGCGTCGGATACATGGCCACGGGAAGATTGGGAATGCAGATGGCGCCCGCCAGAATGATCAGCAGGGCGCAAACCGTGGCAAATACCGGGCGATGAATGAAGAAATCAACAAACAAAGTGAACTCTCTTTCCGTGAATCTTGGTTCCTGGATTCAGCGCCCGGCCTTTAGCTTCCAGCTCTTCCTAGATGGAGCAATCCGATCGCATTCGGCGCAAAGAGCTAGAAGCTAGAGGCTGGAAGCTGGGCTGCTCTCTCATCCGCCCATCGGCATCACCGGCATGCCATCCACCAGGAACTGTATGCCGGCACAATCACGCGGTCGCCCGCGCTCAGTCCTGAAGCAATGGAGTAGTTGTTGCCCACGGTATCGCCCAGCACCACCGGCGTGCGGTGCGCCACGGCCATGCCGTTCTGCTTTTGCACCACGAAGACAAAGCTCTGCTCGCCCTGCCGCGTAACCGCCAGCACCGGAACCACGGCCATGGGCCTCGTGCTCCAGATGACGTCGGCCTTGACGATCTGGGCATTGCGCAGCATCTCGGGCGATTGCACCGGGGCCTTCACCAGAATCCCCTGCAGCGTGCTGTCCACTTCGGGCGAGATGAAATCGACCTGCGTCTTCTCGAGCAGCTTGCCGCTGTTGTCCGTCAGATCGACGCCGAGTCCCATGTGCACCTCGGCGGCGCGCTCCGTGGGAATGTAAACGTACGCCTCGAGATCGTTGTTTTCGTCCACCGTGGTCAGCACGGTCGTCGGCGAGCGCGACGGTGACACGTAGTCGCCCACGTGCACCGGAATATCGCCCACCACGCCGTCGAACGGCGCGCGGATGGTGTAGTAGTCCAGCAGTTGTTCCTGCGATTTGCGCGATTCCACCGCCGAGTCGTAATCCGCCTTGGCGTTCTCAAAGGCCTGCTGCGCCTGTTCGTAGGTGTCGCGGCTGGTCACGCCGGCGTCGAACAGCTTCTGCTGGCGATCCAACTCGATGGTGTCGTAATCGTAGAGCGCTTTTTTCTGCCGCTCGGTGGCGCGTTGCGGAATCGACCGTCGCCTGTTGTTGCCGCGGGTCGATCGTCATCAGCACCTGGCCGGTCTTCACATGGTCGCCTGAGTGGACGCGAATCGACGTCAGCAGCCCGCTCACCTGCGGCATCAATGTCGTCGAGCGCCGCGACTTGATCGTAGCCACGTACTCGCTCGTCTGCGCCACCGGCGCCATGGTTACGGTTGCCGTTTGCACGGGAAGGCCCTGCGGCCCACCCCCGGTAGCGGCCGCAGGCTTTTTCTGGCAACCTGTCGCCGCCAGCATGGTCAGGGTCAAACCGCCCGTCAATAAAATTCCTGCGAATCTATTCAGCGTCACTTAATTCTTCCTCTGGCCACCAAAGTTCAATTTGTACGGGCCCTGCGTGTTCTGGTTCGAATTTTCTGTGTGGCCGCGCGCGCCCGCGTATCTCGCCTGCGTCGCCACGTGATTCCCGCCCAACCCGAGGCGCAAGAATACCGCGCAGTGGCCTTGAAGCGATGGCCGTCACCAAAAGGAACTTGTGATGCCGGGATGCCGCCGCATCATGTACCGCCGCATCATTTTGAGCGGCAGCCACAAGCGCAATTTTCCGCTGCGACCGACCGCCACGTCGCCCCTCCGCGAGAATGGGTCACGGTCGTCGCCCACCCAATTCGTTACATGCCCAATTCGTTACCTGGATGATGCGATACGCGGAACTGGGTAATTGATGCAAAAAACTACGCGGCGCATCCTGCCACAGCGGCCCGCGGTCACGCCGCAGCCTTTATTGAGGATAGCTCACAACAAGTTTACGCCGTCTTGACGCTTCTGGTTCCGGCCAGGGCCGCTTGTACCGAAACCGCACGATTGCGCCTTTGGCGCAGAGGTAACGCCGGTCTCCAGAGCGGCTGTCGTGCGGACGTCCACGCCCGCACAAATAAGTTGGGTGATTACGAATTCACGCGGTCTGGGCACTGGAGCGGGCGAAAATTGAACCAGCCCGACAGAACCCCCAGCCCGCCGCGCCGCGAAAAATCCCACGACACCGCGCTTTGCCCGCGGCGCGGCGTTTTGACACCCCTTCCGCGAGTTGATAGCCTTTGAATGGACGCATCTTGAAAGGCGCTTGAGTCCGCTCTTCCCGCCGCTCTCTGCTCTCCCAACCGTCCCCGTCGTCTAGCCCGGCCTAGGACACCGCCCTTTCACGGCGATAACACGGGTTCAAATCCCGTCGGGGACGCCAATTAAATCAACAACTTACAAATTGACAGCTGCGGTTCGTCACCAGTTGCGCCGCTAGGCGGTCTTCTTGCCGGCCAGGCGTGGTCCAGCCTTTGTTGTTTCGGCCCCGCGCTTCTTCGCCGGCGCGTGCTGCCACAGACCTTTCACGATGCGCAATTGCGCGCGCCGCTTGTCCTTCATCTGTGCCTGCGCGTAGATGTCCATCGTGATCTTCGAACTTGCGTGGCGGAGAAGTTCCTGCACGACCTTCACGTTCTTCCCATGCGCGGTGACGCACTGGATGCGATAGCCGACTACCTCGCGGAAAGGGGGATGATTCCGAGTTCGCGATGTTCACTTCGCGACCCAATCAGCGCGCATGCACCCGTACGATTGAGCGCTGGATCAAGTCGATGGCGGTGGCGGCCGGAGACGACAATGGTCATCCGCATCGGCTACGCCATTCTTTCACCTCGGAGATGGCCGCCGGGGGAATGGCGGAAAAGGACCTTATGGATCGTCTTGGCCATAAGGACAATGCGACAACCTATCGTTATATCAAAATCGATGACGACAAACTGATCGCGGATTGCAAAAAAGTATTGCGCAAGATCAAGCAAAAACTCGCAGCCTAGTGTAATGACGGCGCTGGATCGCTTTGGGTCAGGGCCATTCGATCTGTTAGGCGTCGAGCGCTCTCAACCGGGCCGGCTGCAGCCCGATCCTTACCGCGACAGCCGCCGGGACGGCAACAGGGCCTGATCAGCCCTGCGCGAAAACCTCAGGGCGAGATCCCACATCTCTGAGCCGCCGCGGTTTCCGCGGATCGTTGCAATAGCCCCACGCGTTCTCTCCTCTTCCATCGTTCATTTCTGACAATTCAATTTGTGCGGGCTGCTGGTCCGAATTCGCCTCGGAACGGGATCGTCTCGCCCTGCAATCCGCACTCAAATCACCTTCCTCAAAGGAGAAATATGCAGTGTGTTCCTGCGCACGCACCCGTGCGTAAATCTGTAACTTACAATCGCTGCGGACTTCATCAATACCCTGCTGTATCGAGGCTATGTTCCTCGGCGGGGGGTCCACTTCGCGCAACTGGTCAAAGTTTAAGGCGCAAGTCGGGAAGGGAAACAGAGGGCGTAGTCCCAATTGAGACGACCCGGTTGACTGCGGAGCCTGCCGTTTCGCAGCTGCCTCCAGATGGGTTCTGGCTGATGACGCTTCCGGGCGGGACCGTTGCGCTCAACTTGGGCACGGGCCTGGCTGGGGTCCTGGCCGGTACATGACGCTTACACTGCGGTCAATCCGCCGTCGCACATGTAAAAGCCGCCCGTGCAGTATGCCGATTCATCGGAAGCGAGAAAGACCGCCAGGCCGGCAATGTCATCCGGCTGTCCCAGGCGACCAAGTGGCACTGCCCTGCGAAGCTGATCGCGTGATTCCTGATCAGACAAGACGCTGTGATTCATCGGTGTGTCCATTGTTCCCGGAACGATTGCATTCACGCGAATATTTCTTTGGGCATAGGCAACAGCCGTGACTCGCGCGAGTCCCATCACACCGGCCTTACTGGCGCTATAGGCAGTCAGTTTCGGCGCACAGCCGTAAAGGCCGGTGGGCGAGCCCATGTAGACGATCGATCCGCCACCATTGTTTAACATGAGCGGAATAGCATGCTTTGTGCACAAAAACGTGCCTCGCAAATTCACGTTCATTACATTGTCCCAAGTATCGAGACTGAGCTCGTGGGCTTCGGCGTCGCGGTCGTAGAGGAGAATAGCGGCATTGTTGCAAAGTATGTCGATGTGTTCATAGCGCGCGCGAACCGCGGCAAAGAGATCCCGAACCGCGCCGTCGTCTGCAACATCTGCTGCGACAAACATCGCGTCGCGTCCGTGATCCGATAGTTCCCGAACCAGGTCTTCTCCTTCAGCCACATTGGTGTCGACAGCAACAACCGATGCGCCTTCGTGCGCGAATCGTGTGGCAATCGCGCGGCCCAGGCCAACTGCAGCTCCCGTTACCACCGCAACCTTTCCAAGAAGCCTCATCGACCTTATGCCTTCTCTCGTTATTTTTGGATCTTCGAGCGGCAATGCGGAATTGCCCCGGATTACCGGTTTTTCAATGAATCTTAGGCTGCCGGAAGAGGGGAGTCTCTGAGGATTAAACAGGTTTTTGTTGAAGCCGCATGAAACTCGCTCGCGCAACTGCGTCGCAGAATCGCAATAAACATAGATGGGATTCTGATTCCTTCGATGCGGCCGGAGAGCAGTTTTGAGTGCGATGAAATCTTATTGCGCGGTTGGCGAGGCCTCGAGCAATAAGATCCAATCGTCATCGGCGTTGTCGCGATTCTTCGCAGGAGGGGCAAAGCGCCCTTCGCCGGTATTCGGAAAGGGTCCGCCGGAGATCGGCGCGTAGACACCGTTGGTGGGGTCAAACCACTTCCCGTTTGCAGGACCTTTCATCGATGCCATGTTGACTGTGATCTCTCGAGGGGTGGGGAGATAAACGACCACAAATGAACCGTCAGGCGTGCTTGAAGCTGTACAGAATTCGATTTTGCTCGCGCGGCTGTTCATGTCGCCGGGATCTCCCAGACCAGCAGTTACGACCGCATGATCTTCGTCGGGTACAAGGTCCTGCCAGGGCAGAGAAGTGAATAAACTGTGCCAGATCATTAGCTGCGAGACTGCAACCGTATCGACATAGTCTTTCCATCCCGACAGGAATTCGACGGTGTAGCCATTTCCGTAGAGTTGCCCTTTGCCGCCGCTGAGCATTGCCCAGTATTCCTGACGCCGGAGAACCGAGGGCGTTCCGTAATCCACGGGGTGTCCATAGTCCATCATGTCGTAGTGGCCCTCAAGCAAGAATGTCGGCATGGCGGGCGAGTGATTGTAGCTGTGCCACATCTGAAAATAGGTGGGCGAGTAGGTATAGGTGCCGTTGATGGAAATAATGGAAGACCACGCCGGGTCATCGGAAGAAGAGCTGGTCTCGACATTCAGTTCAATGGTTTGCAGGTGCCGCGGATCGACAGATTGAATCCCCAGGGCAACGGCTTTAACGACTTCATCATCAGCAGGCGTTTTCCAATGATTGAAGTCATTTCCGTTGAGCCAGACGATGTTATCGAAGCGTCTATAGCGATTTCCCAGAAAGCGTCCATAATCGTGTGCTGCCAATGGACCGTTGTTGAGCAATGTATGACACCACTGACCGGTTTCAATGGGATCAAGAAAGACAACCATCCCGTGATTCGCCGCGAGCGTGACCATCTGGTCGACTCGAGCAAAGTAGGCTTCGTTCGGTTTGGAAAGATCGTAGTGTGCGGTATCTGAGCCGCCAGCCACATAGCCTGTGAAGGGGCGAATGCCGTCATAAGTGCTGCCGTCATCGGGACTATTGTGGTAATACGGACCGGCAGTCAAGACGTTGATCCAAAGCGCATTGAAGCCGTGAGCCTCGCGATTCGCGAAGTACTGCTCGGCGTCTGCAGTGGAGACTTTGGTGACGAGGGCCTGGGGAACATCACCGACGATCAAGAAGGGCACGTTGTTCTGGTCAACGAGGTAGCGGCCATTGGAGCTGACTTTGAGCGGGTAAGCGGCCAGGCCTGCTGCGTGCGAGGAGTTGGTCGGGCCCGGCGCGGTTTGAGTGAATGCAGCGTTTGCGAGCAAGTGGATCGTCAACAGCACAACCAGCACGCGTATGCCAACAGTTCCGGTGCTGGCCGTTCTTTGCATATCTGTCCGCTCCTTTCGTGGCCGTTCTCGCCAACTACGAATCTGACCCTGAATTCGTCTGCGAAGATCGTCTCATGGATTTTTGATCGAAGATGCTCCTCCAGGGAATTTCAAAAGTCATTCGTGGGATCGTTATAGCCGCGTTTGTCTCCGATGCCTCACGATGCGAGTATTCGCCGCCTTAAGCGAAGAAACAAAGGATCCGACCGCGATCATGATCTTCGCCAATGATGTCCGGAATCCCGAGGGGCCCGTCGTCCTGCCTGACGGAGGCTGGCTCATCGTAGAGGGAAGCGCGGACCGCGGATGCGTGACGCACTTGAGCAGGGATGGAAAGACGCGGCGGACGATCAGGAAGACGGGAAGGCCGAACGGTTTGACCGTCGATGCAGACGGAGCGATCTGGGTGGCCGAATCGAAGACGCCGTCGCTTCTTCGCCTGACGATGGACGGCGAGTGCGAGGTGGTCGCGACGGAATGCGACGGAGAGACCTTTCTTTTTCCGAACGATCTTTGCTTCGGCCCGGATGGAGCGCTCTACCTCACCGACTCAGGGGTTCATATCGACAGCTTCGCGCCGAATGGAAAAATTCGTCCGGATTACATGGACGTGAAGTACGACGGGCGGGTCTATCGCGTGGAGCCGCGAACCGGCTCCGTGAGCCTGATCGATCGCGGAATCAAGTTCACCAACGGCATCGCATTTGGCCCGGATGACCGGCTTTATGTGAACGAAACGCTGACAGGAAATATCTACCGCTATGGTTGGCGCGGCGGGAAGATTGCTTCTCCGCGAGAGCTTTGCGGGAACGTGATTCGCCCCGATGCGCCACAGGGTTGGAAAGGCCCGGATGGGATGGCGTTCGATGAGCGGGGCCTTCTTTACGTTGCGGTTTTCGGACAAGGCGATGTGACCGTGTTGGGGCTCGACGGAAAAGTGGTGAAGCGGATCGCGACCCAGGGGTTGTTGCCGACGAATCTTGCCTTCGCACTGCCGGGCCGCCACTGCATACACGTCACCGAGTATGAGCATGCGCAGGTTGAGGTTTTCCCTGTTGATTGCGATGGGCTTCGACTTTGGGACGGACACGCGAGCGCGAACGCGCCAAGATGATGGAGGAGCGCTGGATGCCGATGAAGAAGTTCCTGAATGCCCCGAAGCATCTAGTCGCGGAACTCCTGGAGGGATTCACGCTCGCCTATCCAGACAAGGTGTGCTTGCGCGGGACAAGCACCGTTATCCGCGTTGCGCCGAAAGCCGAAGGAAAAGTGAGACTCATCACGCTGGGGGGCAGTGGGCATGAGCCCGGGCTCAGCGGCTTTGTTGGTACGGGCATGCTGGATGTGAGCGTGGCCGGCGAAATCTTCGCGGCTCCGGGTGCTCCCAAATGCCTCAGCGTACTCCGCGACGCATGCGCCAACGGATCAGGAGCACTGCTTATTGTCCTGAATCACGCAGGCGACATCCTCTCCGCCAACATTGCCATGGAGGCCGCGCGCCATGAGGGCCTTCCAGTGGAAATGATTATCACTGAAGAAGATATTTCCGGACCGCCGGGCGATCGTCGCGGGCTGGCAGGTTGCGTACTGGTCTATAAAGTTGCCGGAGCGGCAGCCGAACAGGGGGAATCGCTCAAAACGTGCTACGAAATCGCGGATCGAATGCAACAGAACATGCGCACGCTCGCAGTAGCAGTTCGGACCGCTACGCATCCCACAACCGGGCAAGCAATCTTCGAGATGGCCGAAGACGAGATGGAAATCGGCATGGGCCAGCACGGGGAAGCCGGTACAGGACGGATGCCGCTGAAGACTGCGGACGAAACGGCGGAGATCATGTTGCAGAATCTGCTCCTTGATCTCGCTGTTGCTGAGGGAGAGCAGGTGCTGGTGCTGCTCAATGGCGCTGGAGCGACAACGCATATGGAACTCTTCATTGTTTTTCGATGCGTGGCACAGCTGCTGAAGGCGAAAAAGATCCGCCTCGTGCGAAGTTTGATCGGGGAGTTCATTACGACGCAGGAACAAGCAGGGTTTCAAATGACCATTGCACGCATGGACCAACAGCTATTGCGATTGTGGGATGCGCCGGCGGACGCGCCGTATTTCGCAAAATCATGACGGATTCGCCTTCAAAGAGCGAGCTAAAGCGAAGATTTTCCGCAGCGGCAATACAATTCCGGGATCGGAGCGCAATGTTGTCGAAGCTCGATTCAGTGGGTGGCGACGGCGATCACGGCACCACGATGGTTCGCTTCACGGAAAAACTGGTGCAAGCCATGGATGCAACGGACGAGAAAAGTGCAAGCGCGATGCTGAAGGAAGCTGGATGGAACGCTATGGATGCGGATGGAGGAGCATCCAGTGCAATACTAGGGACCTTTGTGGCAGGCATGGGCGATGTGGAGATCGGAGAAGAATTGGACGGTCGAAGTTTGGCGGAGAGCTTTCATGCGGGTTTACGAGCAGTCCAGCGTCATACCAAGGCCAGACAGGGTGACAAGACGATAATGGATGCCCTTTTCCCAGCAGTAGAGGCACTTGAACAGGCTGCATTGCTGGGCCAGACAGCCGGAACTGCAATGAAAAAGGCCGCTGCGGCTGCAGAGCAAGGCGCAATTGCGACCGAGCAAATGATTGCTCGCCACGGCCGCGCCAAGTCACTTGGCGAGCGAAGTTTAGGACATGCAGACCCGGGAGCGACCTCGGTGGCGATTCTTTTCGCTGCATTCAGTTCGGTCCTTGAGCACGGCGAGACGGAGCGTAGGTGGCAAGTCAATCCCGTTGACGAAAGCGAGAGTTATGTGTAGAAAAGACACATCCCAGCTGGTTTGTGTTGCGGAATTTCTTGCATTCGAAGGTAAGGAGCAGGAACTGCTGGCCGCGCTTCATTCCCTGATGGAACCGACCCATAAGGAAGCGGGCTGCCTCCGGTATGAGCTGAATCAGAGCTGCGACGATCCGCGACGGATTACTTTTGTCGAGAAGTGGAAAGATCGAGATGCTTTCGATCGGCACTGCGCGACTTCATACATTTCCAATTTCTTCGATCATGTCCGCCCGGCGCTGGTGGAGCACTTTGAGGTCAAGCTGTCCTGGGAAGTTCTTCCATAACAGCGCTGTCAGAGCCGATTCGGGCCAATTGTTTTGAGAAGCCATGGAGCATCCATGAAAGTGCAGGAAATCGATACTCCGGCGCTGTTGGTCGATCTGGATGCGATGGAAGCCAACCTTAAGAAAATGGCGGGGTATTTTGCAGGCCGGCAAAGCAAGGCGCGTCCCCATTTCAAGAATCACAAAGCGCCGGCGCTGGCACACAAACAGTTGGACTTGGGGGCTGTCGGGATGACATGCGCAACGCTACGTGAGGCCGAGATACTGGTTGAGCATGGAGTGCAGAGCGTACTGATCGCGAACGAGATTGCGGACGAAGCCAAACTCGACCGCCTCGCAGTGCTCTCGCGTCGCGCGTCGGTGATGGTAGCAGTGGATAACGAGTGCGTGTTCTCGGATATGGCCAGGGTGCAACGGAACCAGAAGATGCAGTTCGAAGTGGTGGTGGATGTCAACATCGGCCTCGACCGCTGCGGCGTTTCGCCGGGCGAGCCGGCGGTTCAGCTGGCGAAAAGCGCGGCGCGGCAGGGATTCAAGGTGCGCGGCATCATGGGATACGACGGCCATCTGCAGTCGGAGCCGCCAAGCGAGGAGCGCGATGCAATGGTGCGTAGGGGGTGCAAAGCACTTGCTGATTCAGCCGCGTTGATTGAAGGTTCAGGGATTCCGGTCGAAATTGTTTCCACCGGCGGCACCGGCACGTATTCCATTTCCGCTGATTGCCCGGGCGTTACCGAGGTGCAAGTCGGCTCCTACTTGTTAATGGACACGCGATACATGAATCTTGGCGCGCCGTTTCGCCGCGCGCTCACTGTGCTGGGCACCGTCGTCAGCAAAAGGGACGCTGGGCATGCGGTTCTGGATAGCGGAGTTAAGGCAATTAGTGGTGAACGGGGTTTACCCGAACTCAAAGAGGTAAGAGACGCGAAGCTGACCGCGCTGCACGCTGAACACGCACTCGTTCACATTCATGGGGATTCATCACCGAGTATTGAAGTTGGCAAAAAGCTTGAAGTTTGGGTGCAATACAGCGATGCAACAGTAAATCTGCATTCGCGAATGTATGGAGTGAGAAATGGCGAGGTCGAAGAAGTCTTCCGAATCGAACAATGACTCCGAGAGCGGCAAAGTCTCGAATTGGCTGCGGTTGTTGCCTGGATCGAGAGAGGAATCCGCCCGGGTGAAAACACCGAGCAAACCGTTAAAGGATACCTTCAGCCTGGTCGAACCCCAGATCAACGCTGAAGGCGTGCACGTTTGGCCATTTAATAAATCGTGCCCGGTCGACGTCCTTTTTATGACCACGCATGACCGTCAACGCGTGCGGATGAACCGTCACGGCTACTTCGAGATTCTTTATCTCTGTTCTGGCCATGGCGCATGTCACATCCAGGATCGACTCCTGCCGTTTCAGGAAGGCGATCTGGCCGTGATCGGCAGCACGCTTTATCACCGCATTGAGTGCCAATCGGAGTCTCCGTTGACCATCGCAGCGCTTTTCTTTGAACCCGAGTTCATCTGCTGTGATGGAGCGAACGACAGCGCAGGATACCTGACTCCTTTCCTGTTGCAGGACGCCGAGTTTCCTCACGTTTTGCCGGCTAAAAGCGGAATACCGCGAAAAGTGCTCGACCTGATGCTTCAAATTCAGTCGGAATTGCCCGCATCAACACCGCGCGCACGGCTGGCCGTGAAGACCTACCTGAAGATGGTGCTCATGCTGCTCGTCAATCAGTACGCTGCCTACGCAGGCAAGATTGAGACATTACCAGCGCCAGGAGCGCGCGCTCGACCGGTTGCGTCCCCTCTTCAGGTACATCGGAGACAATCTCGGCAGCAGTGTCCAGGTGCGCCAGGCCGCGCGCATGTGCGGAATGAGCGAATCGTATTTTATGAATTTCTTCAAACAGGTAACCGGCCTGTCCTTTGTCGCCTACCTGAATCATTTCCGCGTGGAGCAGGCTCAGTTATTGCTGGCGCAAACGGATGAATCAATGGTCGGCATAAGCCAACAAGTGGGCTTTTGCGATCAGAGCTACTTTGGCACAGTGTTTCGTAAAATTGCCGGCATGACTCCAGCTGCCTATCGCAGGCGTGTTCGTTCCCAAACCATGCACAAGCCAAGGATGCGCAGATCATACGCGTCCAGCAATCGATGGCGAGGTCCTTGCCTCATCGATGAGAAACTCAGCGAGATTCGGGCACTAGAAGCCCGAGTACGGAGAGAGTTACGATCCCCGCCGGCCGGAGACGGCGAATCTCTGCCAGCCGCATCGGATTCGAGGGCGACGGCACTTGATTATCATTGCCAGTCTTGGGTTGGAATGCGCATAGGTGACAGTGTCGATTGCCTTTTCAACTCGAGCCCGATGGGTAGCTCTCGCCTTCGCCTTCGCGGCAACCGTAATCAATTACCTCGATCGCCAGACCCTCTCGGTGATGGCGCCCATCCTTCTCGCGGAGTTTCACATATCAGCCGAGACCTATTCGCAGATCATCTTTGTCTTCATGCTCGCCTACACGTTGATGAACGGAGTGTCGGGCAGGCTCCTGGATTGGATGGGAAGCAAAGCGGGATATGCCCTGACCATGGCCTTGTGGTCGGCTGCCGAAATGCTTCACGCGTTGACCGCCGGAGCGCTCAGTCTGGGCGGGTTCCGATTTCTTCTGGGCCTCGGCGAAGCAGGCAACTATCCCGCGGGAGTGAAGGTAATCGCGGAGTGGTTTCCGCCCGAGGAGCGCTCTCTTGCCTCGGGTATCTTCAATAGCGGCGCGTCGATCGGGGCAATACTGGCACCTCCGTTGCTTGCGTGGATTGTGCTGAGCACAGGCTGGCGCATGGCGTTTCTCGTGATCGGCGCATCAGGATTTGTGTGGCTCGCCGCGTGGATGGTGTTCTACAGGGAGCCGGCGGCGAGAAAAACGGCGAAGCAGGTTCCTCTCAGGCTGCTGCTGCGGTCCAGGTTTCTTTGGCAGTTTACGCTTTCCAAGGTCTTCAGCGATCCCGTGTGGTACTTCTACACGTTCTGGTTTCCTCAGTACCTGAAAGTCGTGCACGGATTCTCTTTGCGCCAGATCGGTGAGACCGGCTGGATTCCCTTCTTCGCGGCAGCCCTGGGAAACATTGCGGGCGGAGCCGCCTTCAGCGCACTCAACCACGTGGCACGCGGGGCGGCAACCACGCGGCGGATCGCGGTGTTGCTGTTTTCCGCGCTCATGATTCCTGCCGTATTGCTGAGTGGAAACCTAAGTGCGTCCGAGTGCATCGGGTTGATTTCGATTGCCACCTTTGGCTACGCAGGTGCACTGGCCAACCTGCTGGCCATTCCCGGGGATGCGTTTCCCAGCGACGTTGTTGCGTCCATTTGGGGTTTTGCCAGTATGGGCTCCGGAATTGGCGCCATGGTGTTTTCACTGCTTACGGGCTGGCTGGTGGACCACTATTCTTTTCATCCCACGTTCGTCTTATTCGGAATCCTTCCGGCGATCTCCGCGTGGATTGTTTGGAAGTTGCCGCGACAGACGCCTCAGGATCTTGTGTTTGCGCCGGAAGGTTAGACAATCCGCATACTCATGCCGCCATCGATCGCAATGTTCTCCCCCGTAATGAAGTCATTTTCAATGAGAGATTCGATCAGATGCGCGACCTCATCGGGCTGACCTTCTCTGTGCAGGGGAATGCGGTTGTGAATATTATTGGAAGCTTGCTCCGGCGTCAGATGATTCTGAAAAGGAGTCCGAATGATTCCAGGAGAGACGCAATTCACGCGAATATTCTGATCGGCGAGTTCCCGGGCCAGTGCGCGGGCAAATTGAGGCAATGCGCCCTTTACTACCCCGTAGGCTAGCGCGCCCAGGCAGCCGCGAAGCCCCGCCGCCGAACCGAGCAGGATGATGGCCCCCTCGCCTTGCTTTGCCATGTGGGGCGCGGCCGCTCGAGAAAGGTGAAAAATCGCATGCACATGGACGGCAAAAGCGCTCATCCAGCTTTCATCGGAGACCTCGTAGAGGCCACCGGGCACCGGACCCCCCGCCGAGTGGACCAGGACGTCGAGGCGGCCAAAATCCCGGACAACCTGATCGACACAGCTCCGGCAGGCTTCGGGATCGCTCAGGTCTGCCTTCACAAAATGGATGTCGAGACCATTGGTACCGTCCTGGAGGCTTCGGTCCCCGGACGAACCTTGCCTTGAAGCCGAGACCACATGAGCGCCTTTGCGTGCAAGCCGTAAAGCGGTCGAGGCGCCAATTCCGCTGCTCCCTCCAGTTACCAGACAAACCTTGCCGTGTAGATCCATTAATCCTCGCGAAGTGATGAGTGAGGCCGTTTGGCCAACTACTGACATAGCAAAAAATAACGATCAAAGCAAGAACTATATGAAAATAATAGCAAATATAAAATTACTTGCGTGGACAGGATGCTTTCTGACATATTACTTTTGTGGATTAAGGGGCATGCCGGACTCTCGTCCTGGGGAAGCGAGCACGGACGGGCCGGTGGGGGCCAGGAACAAAGGAATATGAATCGAAGAGAGTTTCTCGCCACAACCGCAGCGGCTGTCTCCTGTGCCTGCACCAGCCGGGGCCTTGCGCCGGCACCGGAGCGGGTTCATGGGTTCCCGGAATCTCAGTTGCAGGACACGCCGTACATCGAAACCACGCCGATTGCCGGATACGAGACGGCTCCCGCCAGCGCCTACGAAGCCTTCCAGGACATGAAGTTCGGGATTCGGATTCACTGGGGAATCTACTCAATCTGGAGCAGGGGCGCCGAGTCCTGGCCTTTCCTGGACATGTCGTTCGATGAGCGGCAACAGTACAACGACCTCTACAAGACCTGGAATCCCATTGGTTTTGATGCCGATCGGTGGATGGACATTTTCGCGGAAAGCGGCATGAAGATGTTTGCCTTCACCACGAAGCACCACGAAGGCTTTTCCATGTTCGACACGCGGACGAGGGTAAAGAACCGCGCCAACTGGACGGCCGCGGGCGGTCCCAAGATCGAGTCGTGCGACCTGGCGTACTCCATCATGGAGACGCCGTTTCGACGCGACGTGGTGAAAGAGCTTTGCGATGCGGCGCACAAGCGGGACATCAAGATCGATCTCTATTTCTCGCATCCGGATTGGTACGACGCGGACTTTCGCCCCTATGTGGTGCATCCGCTGCAGATTCCTTCTTCTCGATCTCTGCTGGCGCCGGTCGATTGGGAAAGAACGCAACGCACCTACCACGGGAACCCTGTCATTGTTCCCGATCCGACCGACGCCGAAGTGGCGCGCATGATGGGGCGCCATCGCGAGCAACTCGTCGAATTGCTGACCAACTACGGCAGGATCGACATGATCTGCCTGGACATGTGGCTGGGCGCTAAGGTATGGCCTGAGCTGCGCGAGACGGTGATGAAACTGCGCGAGATTCAACCCGACGTGATGCTGCGCAACCGCGGCATCGGGAACTACGGCGACTACTTCACTCCCGAGCGCGTCGTTCCTGAGTCGATGATCGGGTCGGACAAGCCGTGGTTCGCGATCAACCCACTGGGCACAGATTTCTCCTATGATCCGAATGCCGCGAATTACAAAGGCACCGGCTGGATTGTGCGCACGCTGATCGACACGGTTGCCAAAGGTGGGGGCCTGATGGTCGGCGTCGGCCCCAGTGCGCTCGGCGAGTTTCATCCCGAAGCTGATACGGCAGATGAAGGCAGCCGGCGCCTGGCTGAAGGTGAATGGCGAGGCAATTTACGCAACGCGCCCGCGTGACGGTGGGCGATGGGCTGAAGGAGACACGGTCCGCTTCACGCGTTCCAAAGACCGGCGCACTGTCTTTGTCATTCTGACGGAATGGCCCGGGACGGAACTCGCGATCAAATCCGTGCGGCCGAAGCAGAGATCTCGGGTGGCGCTGCTGGGATCGGATGCGGCAATCGAATGGCGGTTCGACTCGAGCCGAGGCACCATTATCACCCTCCCCCAAAACCTGCAATCGGCCGCCAACCGGCCATGCGAACACGCATGGACGCTGAAGATTGAGACGGAAAACGGATAGCGCTTTCTTTCCCCACGAGTCCGCACCAGTCCGGATTCAACGCGCAAGGAGGTTCGAAATGGAATACAGGTTTCTTGGCCGGTCAGGCCTGAAGGTCTCGGCGTTGAGCCTGGGGACGGCTACATTTGGCGGGGGCGGCGAGTTCTTTCGCGCCTGGGGACAGGTCGGAGTGGACGCAGGGAAACGCATGCTCGACATGTCTCTCGAAGCCGGCATCAATCTCGTCGACGTGTCGAACAACTACTCGAACGGACTTGCCGAAGAGGTTCTTGGCAAGGTACTCAAGGAAAAGCGAAACCGCGTCTACATTTCGACCAAGGCATTCTTTCCGATGGGTGATGGCCCCAACGATCAGGGAGCCTCGCGGGTTCACCTGATGGAGCAATGCGATGGAAGCCTTCGCAGGCTGGGCACGGATCACATTGACGTCTATCACATTCACGGATTCGACGCAATTGCGCCAGTCGAAGAGACACTGGACACCCTGAACACGCTGGTTCACGCGGGCAAGGTCCGCTACATTGCCTGTTCGAATTTTTCCGGGTGGCATTTGATGAAGTCGCTTGCGGTTTCAGACCGCCTTGGATGGGCGCGCTATGTAGCGCACCAGGTGTACTACTCGCTGATTGGCCGCGAATACGAATGGGAGCTGATGCCGCTAGGAGCCGATCAGGGAGTAGGCGCGCTGGTCTGGAGCCCTCTGGGATGGGGACGCCTGACCGGCAGAATTCGCCGCGGACATCCGCTGCCGGAAACCAGCAGGCTTCATAAAACGGCAGAGGCCGGGCCTCCGGTCGACAGCGAGTACCTCTACCGCGTGGTGGACGCGCTTGAGGAACTTGCGCGGGAAACCGGCAAGACGGTCGCGCAGCTTTCGCTGAACTGGCTTTTGCAGCGGCCCACGGTTGCGAGCGTGATTCTGGGCGCGCGCAATGAAGAGCAGCTCAAGGAGAACCTGGACGCCGCCGGCTGGAAGTTGACGCCGGCGCAGATTGCGAGGCTCGATAGCGCGAGTGAACAGACGCTGGTTTATCCCTATTGGCACCAGCGCGCGGCCGCGGGATGGGGCGTAGATCGCAATCCACCGATGTCGATGATTCCGAATGCGAAGTGATGGCCCCAACCGCGGGGAAGAATGCAGTCGTCAACTTTCCAGGCTTGATTCCAAAGCGGAGACGCAATGCTAAGACGCACTTTCTTAAAGAAGTCCACGATTGGAATCGGAGCTCTGGCCGGATTTTACGGCGGTGTCTTGAAAGCCGAGGAAGTCAGTAGCGATCAGCACTCTGTCGACACCGCGCAATCGAATGGAAATGGTCTCGCCGGGATTGGAGAAGAGGGCCGGGTCGCGTGGGGAACCAACGCAGTCATTCTCAAGTCGCCCTGGAGCAAGACCCCTTCTGTCGATGAAATGCTGGCAGACAGCGAGCACACTCTTGCGCTGAATCGATTTTATCGCGTCGCGGGTGAAGATCGTCCGGCAACGCCGACCGAGTGTCGCATTGCTTTGAGCAGCGATGCACTTCTTATTCTGTTTCGATGCGAAGAAAGCGACATGTCGTTCCCTTACGCAAATCTGGATAAGAATTTGTGGTCGTCGGCGGATTGGTATTCGCTGCATGGGTTGCCCTCCGCAAGTAACAACTGGCCGCCCAATCCCGATGAAGTAGATTTCTTGATCCAACCCGATACAAGCATTCCCTCCTATTACCAATTTGCGGCGACGTCACAGGGTTTGAAATTTGGATGTAATCGGTTGCTAATTGCCAACGCTGGTGCGTCCCCCGATGAGGCTGCAGTCGGGGAGGATTCTTCGGGCCCCGTGAACAAGGTAGAAGCTTTTGAAGCGAGTGTTACCAGAAGAGCCGGCGAATGGTTGGCCTACTTCCAAATCCCCTGGCAAACGCTGGGAGGAGAAAAGAAGTCGCATTTTGGATTTCTACCCATGCGGACCCGGTGGCGCGATGGCCAGTTCAGCAGCCCGGTGGCAATTGATCTAAATGAATCTTCACCGATTGACCTGCTGATCGAAACCTACACTTCGGACACTGTACGGGTCGGGGACTCTCACGGTAGTCTGTGCGAGTTGCCTTCCGGCGCATTGCGCTGGCAAAGGCCGGCGGTGGTGACTTATCCCGATATCGAGACGCAACGGCAAATCTGGCAGATGCAATCATCGTTGCCCGCACCGACGGATGAGAAGAAATTGGCACAACGACTTTACCTCACGCAACGCTGGATGGACTTGATGATGCAGGAAGGCTTTACGCCGCTTCCGCGAGCATGGGGGAATGTGCCCGTTGACTTGACGCTCGCCTTCATCCGGCAAAAAGTGAATGCCGCTCTTCAGAAGAAAGATCTGGTGGGGGCGTGTCAGTTGCTGGACACCTACCTGAGCCAATTGGATAAGATGTCTCGCTGGTGGTATGCCGATGAGTCCCCCGGCGACATACTGAAGGATGAATGGAAGCCGATTACAATTGCGGAAAGTCTGGAAGTGCAGGGCAACGCGCTGCTGATGCGGTGCGCTGCGGGCGGCCATGAAGTTGAGCTGCGCCTCGCCCTGCCGGCAACAGGCGGCATAAGAATCTACGGCAATGATGAAGGGTACTGGAGGCCGGATGGTTTGTTGTCCTTAAAAGCTAACCAGACCTCAGGCTCATGTTCCATCGAAACCGCCGATGGCAGGATTGTGATCCGCAAAAAACCGTTTTCGATTTCTTTCCATGATGCTGCTGGAAACGAAGTGACTCAAATCGGCGCGATGAATCTGGCTTTCCGATTTGGGTCGGATGGCAAGATACTCGCGATAGATTTCAGAAATCATCTTGACCCGAACGAGGTGATTTATGGCTTCGGAGAGAAATACGATCGCTTTAATCAAAATGGAAACGTGTTGACGCTTTGGGGAACGGATGACTGGGTTGGTAACGGGGAGGGCCTGGCGAATACCACCTACAAACCTTTGCCAATCTTTCACAGTTCCAAGGGCTATATGGTCTTTGACAACTCGTCCTATCGTTTGAGGGCGGACATCGGGAAGACGGAGCCAAACCAATATCGCATCACGCAACATGGCCCAATCTTCGACTTTTACTTTTGGATCGGCTCGCCCGAGAAGAGATTGCAATCCTATACGGCCCTCACCGGAAGGCCTCCGTTGCCGCCCAAATGGGCTTTTGAACCGTGGATGGGTAGAGGCGAAGGCGCCTGGGCTAGCGGAGCGCTGCACGACCCGGTTGCAGAAGAAGAAAGCGTGGTCAAGCGATTTGCGGAGTTGGACATCCCTCATTCCGCGATTTATGCCGAAGGCGCAACTGCTCGTTCGCCAATCGTGAATCAGTTCATGGCGGAACGCGGGATCAGGGTGTTGGGCTACTTTTATCCCGTGATTCCGCTCGCCCGGCAGCAAACGCTCATGCCGGAACTGAAACCAGTCCGAACTTCCCTTTCTGCGCTTTGCAAACGGGGAAATCGCTCCCGACCCCCATCACACTTACATTGATTTCACCAACCCGAACGCAAAGGAACTCTGCCGCCGGGCGTTGAGTCCGGTCCTGGATCTTGGCGAAGCCGGAAGCATGGTGGACTTCGGCGATTTGGTGCCGGATGACGCCGTCTTTTACGATTGCCGGCGCGGTGCCGAGATGCACAACGTCTACTACTACGACTATCAGCGCACGATCAGCGAGATATTCCGCGAAAAGCGTGGGGACGATTTCATTTTGTATGCCCGAGGGGCAGCGCCCGGCACGCAAAGATGGGTCGGCCAATTTGCCGGCGATCACCCGGCAAACTTTAACGGACTCAAGCACGTCCTGACCGGAGCTCTGAACTTGTGCGCGTGCGGTTATTCGAATTGGGGCAGCGATCTCGGCGGATATTTTGGTTTTCCGCAACCAGCCGTGTATATGCGCTGGTTCCAATTCGGATGCTTCAGCCCTTTGATGCGGCCTCATGGCACTGCGCCACGCGACCCATGGTATTTCGGCGAAGCGGCGGTGACGAACTATAAATTCCTGGCCTGGACGCGCGAGAATTTGGTGAATTACACCTACAATGCTGCTGCGATTGCGCATGAAACCGGTATTTCCATCATGCGTTCCATGCCGGTGGCCTTTCCCCATGAAAAGCAAATGGCAGCCGTCTCCGATCAATATATGTTCGGGCCCGACTTACTGGTTGCGCCGGTAGTCAACGAAGACGAATTTAGAACTGTTGTGTTTCCATCTGGAGTTTGGACGAACTTGTGGGATGGCAAAACGGTTTCCGGACCAGTCATCGCTCAAGGTGGACGCGCCTTTGGATACGATCCCCGTCTATTTAAAGCCAGGCGCTTTTGTGCCGGTCGAACTCAATCGGGAATTGCAACTCGGCAAGAGTATGACCAGGGGCCGCTGCGATGCTCTGGTTGTTACTCGTCCAGTTGAAAATGAGAAAGCAACCCTGCTCAACGCGCGGGGCGAAGTTGCCAAAGTGGCTGTCCAATCCAAGGCTGGCGGTTGCGGATGGACGCTTGAGAACCTTCCCGAGATGAGATACGTGCTGATTTATGGCACAGCTGCCGCTGCCAACATAAAAGTGGATGGCAAAGCACTGCCCAAGGTGATGGACGCCGATCCTGACTCGATGCCGATTGGCTGGAATGTCGACACGGCAGGAAACCGGCTGGTGATTCGCTTGCCATCGCGCCAGGTCGAACATAGCGAGCGAGTCACTGAAATTGAAGTGGACTTTAGCCGAGGCTGATACTGGAGGATTTCACGATGCCAACCAATGGATCGATGATTGGGCTGGTCAATTACGCGAAGGATCCAGGCTCGGTGGAGCTTCGAGAATTGCCCGTCCCGGAAATCGGCGAAGACGATGTCCTGTTGAGCGTGCATTCCGTGGGGATCTGCGGAAGCGATCTGCATCAGTTTCACGGCAGTCAAAGCTGGCGAGTGAATTATCCCGTAGTTCTGGGGCATGAGTTCGCGGGTGTCATTGCGAAGTCCGGGGGACGCGTTTTTGAATTCAAAGAAGGTGATCGCGTGGTGAGCGAGACCGCGGCGGTTCTGCCCAGGGATTCAGCGCTGATTCGCCGCGGCCTTTACAACCTTGAGCCGGGACGCCTCGGCTTTGGTTATGGAGTAGATGGAGCAATGGCGCCATTCGTAAAGGTCCCGGCGCGATGCCTTCATCATGTTCCGGCGTCGTTGCCGCTTGAAAGCGCTGCGCTCACTGAGCCCTGCTGCGTGGCCTACAACGCAGTTTGCTCCAATTCGCGCGTGCGCCCCGGCGACACGGTTGCAGTCATCGGGCCGGGACCGATCGGGTTGTTGTGCGCAACTATGGCAAAGCTGTCGGGGGCGGGGCACTTGATCGTGATCGGAACGGCCACCGACGCGAAGCGACTCGACGTTGCGCGCCAGATCGGCGCGGATACAGTCCTCGGTTCGCATGGGGAAGATGTTGCGGAATGGGTGAGAGACCATGGCGACGGTTATGGGGTCGACTTGGTCATCGATGCCGCGGGTGTTTCAGCCACATTGAAGTTGGCTCTCGACATTGTCCGGCCGGCGGGACAAATCACCAAAGTCGGGTGGGGGCCGCAACCGCTCAACTTCTCGCTTGATCCACTGGTTCAGAAAGCCGTCACGCTGCAGGGCAGCTTTTCGCACAACTGGGCGATGTGGGAAAGCGTGCTGATCCTGATGGCGTCAGGAAAGATCGACTTGGGCCCAATCCTCAATCGTGTTGCACCCCTCAACGAGTGGCGCTCGTCATTTGAGGCGATGCATTCGGGATCGAATGTGAAAGGGGTCCTGCAGCCGTGAGCGAATCAGTGCAATTGGCGAGCGCGCGTCTCAAAGATAAAGTCATCCTGGTGACCGGGTCGACCACCGGGATCGGCGAAGGGATGGCGCGCGTGTTTGCGCGTGAGGGCGCGCGGGTGATGATTCACGGACGGCGCCGCGATCAGGCGCAAAAACTCGCGGAAGAAATCGGAGAAAAGGTGTCGTTTGCCGTGGGCGCGCTCGAGGATTCCGAGGTTTCCGCGGCGCTAATTGAAACGACCGTGGCTCATTTTGGAAGAATCGATGGTCTCGTGAACAACGCGGCGGTGATCACGCACGGCACAATCGAAGAGACGGATTTCGAGGCATTCGACCGAACTGTCGCGGTCAATTTGAAGGCGCCGTTCTTTTTGATTCGCTCTGTGCTGCCGCACTTTCGCCGCCAAGGCGGTGGCAGCATCCTCAACATTGGCTCCGTCAATGCCTATTGCGGCGAGAAGAACCTATGCATTTACTCGGCGTGCAAAGGCGCGCTGATGACGCTCACGCGCAACGTGGCGGATGCGCACGCCGCGGAAGGAATCCGCGTAAACCAGTTGAACGTCGGTTGGACGCTGACGCCAAACGAGCGAGCCTTGAAGACCAAAGAAGGCCTGCCCGAAGATTGGCCATCGCGCTTGCCACGCGCCTTTGCGCCTTCCGGACGCCTGCTTTCGCCCGAGGACATTGCGTGGGCAGCCGTCTATTTTCTTTCCGACGAATCGGCGCTTATCAATGGCACAGTGCTTGACCTGGAGCAATACCCGGTGATCGGGCGAAACCCGCCTAAGGAAGTCGCGCGATGAAGCCTCGCCTTGCTGCCTTCCCCAAATGCTTTATGGACGAACTGTGCATTCACCGCACCATGACTGTTTTCGAGTGGATTGAGCTTGCGGCCACTCTAGATGTTGACGGTCTGGAATTTTATTCCGGATTCTTACGCGACGACGAAGCATTTCTGAGTGAGGTGAAAGCTGCCCTTGATCAGCACATACTTGCGATGCCGATGCTGTGCTGTTCGCCCGATTTCACCGAGCCGGACCCGCTGCTTCTCGAAAGGGAAGTGGAGCGGGAAAAACAAATGATCCGGATGACGGCGCTCCTCGGAGGCCGCTATTGCCGCGTGTTGTCTGGTCAGCGGCGGCCGGGACTGGAGCGGAGCGATGGAGTGGCGCAGGTCGTGCGAGTGCTGAAATCATTGTTGCCGTTTGCCGAGGAGCACGGCGTGATTCTCACCATGGAGAACCACTACAAGGACAACTACTGGGAATATCCGGAGTTCGCCCAGAAGATGGATGTGTTCGTCGAGATTTTGGACCGAATCGTCTCGCCGTGGTTCGGCGTCAACTACGATCCTTCGAACGCAATCCTGGCCGGCGAAGATCCGCTTGCGCTGCTGGAGCGCGTGAAAGAGCGGGTGGTGACAATGCATGCAAGCGATCGTTACTTGAAATCAGGAACCATCGAAGATCTGCGCAATGAGGAGTCATCGGTCGGCTACGCAAACCGGCTGGCACATGGCGTCATCGGCAGAGGGCTGAATGATTACGACCGGATCTTCTTAACGTTGCGTTCCGTAGGGTTCGACTCCTGGATCTCGATCGAAGACGGCATGGATGGAATGGACGATTTGCGCGAATCCGTGCGCTTCCTCAAAGCTAAGATCAAACTCCACTTTGGCGTTGAGGCAAATTCATGATGAATACCATTGTTCAGATTTCGCTCGATGTTACTTCGATTCCCGAGGCTCTGGATACTGCGCGCATGGCGATGCGAGCGGGTGTGGACTGGCTGGAGGCGGGAACACCGCTCATCATCGCCGAAGGAATGAACGGCGTCATGGCGCTCCGCGCAGAGTTCCCGGAGACGCCCATCGTCGCCGACCTGAAGACGATGGATGGCGGCTGGCTTGAGGCGGAGTTGATGGCGCGAGCAGGCGCCACTCACGTTGTTGTCATGGAGCGTGCGCATCCCGAAACTGTGAAGATGGTGGTGCGCGCAGGGAAAGATTTTGGTGTAAAAGTGATGGGTGACAACCTTGGCGCCCATGACAAAGTCGCAGCGGCCAAACGGCTTGAGGATTTCGGGTGCGACTTTGTGATTCACCACATCGGGTACGACGAGCGGCGCGGGCTGGTTGCGTCGGGTCTCCCATGTCCCAGCCCTCTCGATCAACTGCGGGAAGTTGTCGCCGCCGTGAAGGCGCCCGTCCAGGCCGTGGGCGGACTCACTGTTGAGCAGGCGGTGCGAACTCCCGAGTACGGCGCACCGCTGGTTGTGCTCGGCGCTCCACTGACTATTGATGCCGAAGCGTTCAAGACCGCCTCGGGCGATGTTGAGTCGAAGCTGCGGCTCATTTGCCAGAAGGTTCACGCTTACGGTGGAACTGGCCGCTAGCTGCGAACCAGGATGACAGTCGCCCGTGTCTTTCCAAGAGACAATTATGGAAATTCACTATTGCGGAACAGGCTCAACGCCCTAGCATTTTGTAGAGCGCCCATGATGTTCAAGAGTTTTCTCGATTTTTGTAAAGCGACCGTCAAGCTTGCTCCAATGCCGATCCTATTGGTCTCGCTTGCGCCGGTGTTTGCCCAGAGCCAAGCAGCGCAACCGAAGACACCTGCCGCACTTGCGGTTCCGGCCGTGATCACCGAGATGGAATGCATGGGGAGCGAGTGTGTTCCCGATGCGAAGATCAGCGGCACATGGAATTTCAACGGAGTGCTGGGTACAGCGGACTGGAACAGTGGCGCCGAGGCGAGGGTGGTCGTCGAACGCTTCGATGAGGGTGGCGTCGACATTCGCCGCATTGACCTGCCCAACAGTTCTTCCTATGGCCAGACCGCGGTTTACACAGGAACAGTGCACGGAGATCGAATCGAAGGCGACGTGGTTTGGTCCTGGAACGGTCATTGGAATGACGAACACCCGATCGGACATTGGTCTGCAGTGATAGACAAATCTGCGTCCTCGCCCCCAGCCGAGGCGATCAAGATTCCTGCCGCATTGACCGAATGCGAAGCGGATCAGTGCGCGCCGGGCCGGGAGGGTGGGTGCCTCTGGACCTTCAATGAACGGCAGGGTGAAGCGCGCTGCCGCAATGGTGCGCACTACAAACTCGAAGTGCAAAAGTTTGATACCGATGGAATCGTAATGCGCCGTACAGAACTCCCCGACAGCGTGTCGGCAGGCTTGACGGCTCTTTATACCGGCAGATTGCGCGGCCACCGCATCACCGGCATCGGAACGTGGTCCTGGCCGGGGCATTGGAACAACCACAATCCATCGGGCCGGTGGTTTGCGACCGTTGCAGAAGGCGATCATCCCGATCTGCCTTCGATTCCCGGGCCTCTCGTATCGCCCGAAGTTCATCCGGACGGCCGCGTTACGTTTCGCGTCCTTGCGCCCGCCTCGCTCGAAGTCTTTGTTCAGCTCGAGGGCGAGAAGCAGGTCATCATGCAGAAGGACGACCTGGGCGTATGGAGCCTTACAACAAAACCGCTGGCGCCGGATTACTACGGATATATCTTCCAGGATACCGGCCGCCCAGTGATCGACCCATTGAATCCGCTGATCCTGCCCAACCTTTTGCAGACAGAAAACATGGTTCATGTTCCCGGGCCGTCGTCGTTGCCGTGGGAGATCGGCGATGGACCTCACGGAACTGTGAGTCATCATTTTTTCCATTCGAAAGTGATTGGAGATGATCGCGATTTCTATGTTTACACTCCGCCGGGATATGAAGCGGACAGCAATGCCAAATATCCGGTGCTCTATCTGCTTCACGGCTTCGGACAAGTGACGCGAAGCTGGCTGGACGTCGGATTCGCGAATCGCATCCTGGATCATATGATTGATGAGGGCAAGGCTCGGCCCATGATTGTTGTCATGCCGGACGCGTATGGCGGCGATGAAATCCTTGCCCATGGCGCGTATTGGAATGACGTCATTCGGACACACAACTTCGATCAATTTGCGAAATCTCTCTTCGACGAAGTGATCCCGCAGGTGGAAAAAGAGTACAGGGTCGATCCCGGCCGCGATGCCCGGGCCCTAGCCGGGCTGTCGATGGGCGGCGCAGAATCGCTTCTGATCGGGCTGAACAACCGGGATAAATTCAGCTGGGTCGGCTCCTTCAGCTCCGGCGGGCTGCGCGAGAATTTCGACCAGGAGTTTCCCGGCCTGAAAGCCTCGGCAAACTCGCAATTGCATCTCCTCTGGGTAGCGTGCGGCACAGACGACGGATTGCTCGGCATCAATCGCGACTTTAGCAAGTGGATGACCGATGAAGACATCACCCACACCTCGGTTGAAACCCCAGGCAATCACACGTGGATGGTGTGGCGCCGCAACCTGGCGAGTTTTGCTCCACTGCTGTTTCGTTAGTACCAATTCAGCGACGTATTCGACCACCCGATGTTGCAACTCCGAACTCCGGCCAGGGTGAGAAGGAACGGGCTTCAGAGGAATTGGTGTTTATGATTCGAAAACTTAACAGGCGCCAGTTCATCAGGAGTTCCGTGATCGGAAGCGCATCGCTGCTTGCTTCAGGAGCGGCGTTGCCCGCTATGGCTGCACAAAATGGCGAGAGCGATCGCGCTCATGGAGAGAGAGACTTCACACACGCTGCAACGATTGAGAATGAGCTCGTCTCCATTTCGGTAGACTCACGCAGCGGAGATATCATCGGGTTGCGCAACAAACGCAGTGGCCGGGAATACATCGCAGCCACAGAATGGACTAAGGTCTTCCGGCTGAATGTGCCTCTCCCCGGGCGGATCACCGGCCTCAATGCCGATTACTCCGCGAACGCTTTTGATTCCTGGCAGCAGAGCAATTGCGCCATTACGCGCGGACGTGACGCTAAAGGCCAGAGCCTCAGGATCAGCTATCCGGCGCTGAAGTCAGAGGCGGGAACTTTCCCAATCGGAATGATCTACACGATTCGTCTCGACGACGGGTCAGACGAAGCAAAACTTCAGCTGCAGATCGAGAACCGGTCCGAGCACACGATTAGGGAGGTTTTCTTTCCGTGGATCTCGGGAGTCGGCGAGGTTGAAAATCACGCCAGTGGCACCTTTGTTGCACCGAGCATGATCTATCGCGGAGCCGATCTTCGCAATCATTTCAATGCGGAGGCCAATTGGGAAGAGTATCCATTTCTTCTGGACACACCAAAGTGGCCTGATGGCTACAGCCTGGCCATGCCGTGGATGCATTACGGCGGCGAGTCGGAGGGGCTTTACCTTGCAAGCCTCGTTCGCACCGGAATCCAGCACGGGCTCATGATTCAGGATTACGGCGCCGTGGACCATCCGATTCTTTCGTTTGCATGGGCCTTTGAATCGTACATCGGCCCTGACAAAACGTGGCGCTCTCCGGAGTTGGTTGTGAGCCTGCACCAGGGCGACTGGCACGCGGCTGCGGATAAGTATCGCGCAAGCCTCGAGGGTTGGTACCAGAAGGCAGATACTCCGCTTGAATTCCGGCGCGCACTGGGGACATTCAATAGCTTCTTCACTCAGCGCGATTTCATGCAGATTGCGGAGCTGGCCGAGGACATTCGCAAGTACGGCATCCAACACCTGGTCATGTGGAACTTTGGCGATTATTATCCCAAAGTCCTGGAGCCGGACGATCTTTCCGTTGATCCGCCGCGGCTAGGACAGTTTGCCGCGCAGTGGGGAGGACCAGCGAGGCTCCAGGCGGCCAATCAGAAGGCCTGTGAGTTGGGCGTCAGCACCGGCATTATTTTTTCCCAGCGCTTGTGGAATAAAGCCACGCTCACACCCAAGCTGCACAGCCTTGCGGAAGACTGGGCGATTCGAAGGGAATCTGGCGATCCCATCTGGGAGTCCTGGGATCACCAGCACTTTGGCGCGGCGCGGTGGAGCAATCGCCAACAATCGTTCGGCCAGATGGATTATGTGATGTGCAGCGCGGTCGACGGGTATCGCGAGTTCGCTGCGCGCAACGTGCGCGGGGTGTTGCAGCAGGCCGGCTACTCCATAATGTTTTACGACCAGGTGGTCGAGGGCAACCTTTGTTTCAGCGCGAAGCACGATCATGTGGATGTGAGTGCGCCGTCCATTGCGACACCCGGTTTCGCGGAGGAGTTGCGCGCGGGGATGAAGAGCGACAACGCGGATGCAGTCTTGATTGGTGAAGGCTGGGAAATCCTGGCCAGCCAATTTCTCGACTCCGGTTGGGTGTGGCGGACGCCCCCGAATCCTGAAGTGCTGCAATACACATTGCCGTGGGTGATCAACACATGTGCTGTGCCCATCGACATGGGACTGGCCAACAAATACGTAATTCTCGGATTGCGATTAGCGATCGTTGCTGGCGGGTTGGAAAACGGCAAGAATCTCAGCGACTTTCCCGAATTTGCCGCACATATCCGGCGCTTGAGCGATTTCAGAAAGAAAACGGAAAGCTTCTGGGTCGAAGGATCATTCCAGGACGACATTGGAATAAAGGCGTCCGGAGCGTTCGCAAAGGTCTACCAGACGGACCAGCGCGTCGCAATCATGGCGGCCAATTTGACCGAGGAGGGATCGATTTTCCAATTTTATCTCGAGGGATCCCGCTTCGGCATTGAACAGGCGTCCTATTCCATGATCTCTTCAACTGGGATGAACGAAGTGAAGTTACCAGCTAGGAAGGGGAATTTTCTGGTTGACTCAATACCTCTCGGACCATTTGAGTTGGCAGCGGTCATCTTCGAAAAGCGAAAGCCGGGATGACGCAAGGGTACGGCGGCCGGCAGAAAGAGTCGCCGCTATGTCTTCTCCGGCCCCTGACCATTTTCCTTTTCATTCGACTGTGGTCGTCTTTGTCTCCAGTCGGTTGAGACGGGGGGCACAGCCTGAATAAGCGATTCCATGACGCCGTATTGCACATGTTTGCGCATGGCCTCATCGGCGGCAATCGGATCCGATCCGGTGACCACTTCGAGCAACTTGACGTGAAATCCTGGGGGCAGTGTGCGGCGATTCGTGGCAACGTCAAAGAACCAGTTGTAGATGAGCACCTGGTTCATTTCAATTGCTTCCTTCAGCTCGTGGCAGCCAGAGTACTCGGCGATACGCATGTGAAGTTCGAAATGAAGGGCGTGAACCGCGTACTGCATTTCCGAGTCTCCGTCCTGGCCGAATCGGTTGTAGAGGGTGTCAAGCTGCTCAGCCAGACGCATGAGTTCCACGCGCTCCTTCATCGTGGCGTTCAAGGAACAAAGGCGCGCAGACTGCGCCTCAAGGGCTTCGCGAACAATACAGCGTCCGCGAATCTCTTCGGGTTGGGGAATGCGAACGCGGGTTCCAGCCCGCGGGCGGCTCTCCAGGAGCCGGTCGTTTTCCAGTTGCCGAAAGGCCTGCGAGATCGGCAACAGGCTCATGCCAAATTCCTCAGCCAGACGCCGAGCCGACAACGCCTCGCCAGGACTCAAATCCCCGCGCAAGATCCGCTCGCGAATCTTGTAATAAGCTTTGTTCCACAAAGAAGGGGAAAACCCTCTTTGTGCGTCTTGTTCACTCCCATTTGCCATCCTAGCCATTCAACCCTGTTTCTTTTGCGATGTCAATATTTGATTAACAGGGGCCTAAAATGGCAACCTGACGCGTCAGGGAACCAGAAATCAAAGCCCTGCAAATGTAAGCAAAAAGGCCCATTTCCGCTCGAATTAATTGACCAACCACATCAAAATGAGCAGTTTGAAAAAACAACAAAAAAAACAAAGAATCTCATAGACCCCTTTGCTAGTCTCTAGCTACGCTTCTCACAACTGCAATGTCAGTTTTGACAGATTTGGACGCTTGCCAAGCAATCAACACCTAGGAGGCCGTATCGTGCACAGGTTCTTCCTTTCCCGACCCGCTCTGCATGTGGCGCTGTTGTTTGTCGCCGCGGCGTTTCTCGCCCAGCTCACTTCACCGCTCTTGGGCCAGAACATGGCATCAACCGCGTCTGTGTCCGGAATCGTGACCGATCCGCAAGGCGCACGCGTGGCCGGGGCCGAGCTTACGCTCTCTAGCCAGGACCAGGGGATCACGCGCAAGTTCACCACAACTTCGACGGGGACCTATTCGTTTAGCCTGCTGCCGCCGGCCACCTACAAACTGAAAATTGTCGGCGCCGGATTTGCCCCATTTGAACAGGATGGTATCGTTCTTGCGGTTGACCAGGCCGTGGAGTTGAACCTGACACTCGCTGTGGGAAGCGCATCGTCTCAGGTGGTGGTCTCGGGCGAGGCGCCGTTGCTTACAACGGATACTCCCGATCTCGGAGATGAAGTCACGGGGAAGCAGATGCTTGAGATGCCATTGAACTTCCGCAGTTCATTGGCCCTGGTTTTCCTCGATTCTCAGAACAGATGGTTCGATCAGGGAGCTCTGGGTAACACGGTTGACACAGCAGACCAGGATTATTCGCTGATGGCGGTTGGCGGGCAGTTATTTGCAAGCAACTCCTTCCTGCTGGATGGTACGTGGAATGGCATGATTGCCTATAACGGCGCCATGTATGTGCCGTCGATCGACACGGTGCAGGAATTCAAAATGTCGACGAACACCTTTTCCGCGCAATATGCGATGAGTGAGGGCAACGTCATCAGCGTGGTTACAAAAGGCGGCACGGAGCAATTCCACGGCGACATGTACGAGTTTTTGCGAAACTACGCCCTGGACGCCAACCTTATTTTCAACAAGATCTCCAATCAGCCGAGACCGACGACGCGCATGAATCAGTTTGGTGCGACCGAGGGTGGCCCGTTGTATATTCCGGGCCTGATGCACAGGACGCACAAGACGTTTTTCTTCGGAGGGTATGAAGGGCTCCGCCTGGGCGCTGTTTCATCTTTGAACACCACGGTACCGACTTCGGGGATGGTATCTGGAAATCTATCGCCGTTTCTGGGTGCGCAGCTGTCTGGCTCAAGTGGGATCGATGCGCTTTGCCGTCCAATTTATGTGGGGCAGATCTACAATCCGTTCAGCACCCGCTCCGTCACTGCAACTTGCGCCACCGCGAATAACTCAGCCGGCCAAACGGTCGAGATTCGCGATCCGGTTCCTGGCAACAACATTGCCGGTGTGTCTGGCTTGGAGGACCCGGTTGCCAAGGCTATGGTGACCTACTTCCCGGCCCCAACGAACTCGAGTTTATCCAGCAACTTTTTCGCCGATGCGAGCGTTCCAACCACCTCAAACGAGATGAATGTTCGCATCGACCAGATCCTGACGGATAATTCACGGTTCTATGCCAGATACTCCAGAAAGTGGGAAGAGAAGGCACAATCGGCGCCTTTTTTCGGCGCCTCGAATCCCGCCGGGCCCGGGCAGATAAACCCGAACAACCGCTATAGTGTGGCTTCAGGGTACAGCCAGGTACTGAGCCCGACCCTCACGTTGAGCATCAATTTTGGGTATAACCGCTGGGTCGAAGGCAATGTCGGGCAGGGGGCCGGGTTTGATGTGACGAAGCTCGGATTGCCCGGGTCGCTCACCACGGCCTCACCGTTCTTCCCACTCGTGAATATCTCGGGGTACGTCAGCTTAGGCAATGCGACAACCGAGGCGACTGCGCTTGACGAAGGAACGATTAGCGCTGATGTTGTCAAGGTGAAGGGGAGCCACACATTCACGTTCGGATACATGGGCATCTTGGGCATGGTTCTCGGCGGCGCCCCGGCCCATACCACGTTCAGCTTCACTTCGGCATTCTCAGCTGGCCCAAATCCGCAGAGCCCGACGGCTGGGACGGGAAATGCCTTCGGCTCATTCTTGATGGGCGCGGCAGCGAGCGGATCAACGGGAATTTATCAATACCCCGCGCTCAGCAAAAAATACTCCGGATGGTATTTGCAGGATGACTGGAAGGCAACGAAGAGTCTGACACTTAATCTTGGCATTCGCTACGATTTCCAGCTCGCTCCCACAGAGAGGCACAACCGGCAGGCGTATTTCCAGCCAAACCAAGTCAATCCGATCAGTTCGTTTGCAAGCGGCGGCCCGTATTATGGGCAACTCGTTTACAACAGTCCGGGCAACAGGGGCTTCTATCAAAACTCCTTCACCAATTTCTCGCCACGCTTTGGATTCTCTTACATGGCGACCAAGAAACTTTTAGTGCGCGGAGGCGGCGCACTGTTCTTCCCGGATGAGTGGGCCGGGGATCCGACCATGCCCGGATACGCGCAGACAACGAGCCTTGTATCTTCGTTGAACGGAGGACTCAATCCTTCGTCGACTCTGAGCAATCCGTTCCCGCAAGGGATTCTTCCAGATGTAGGAAATACAGAGGGCGGTCTGACGGACGTGGGCCAGTCTCTTAGCACAGGCTTTTTCCCAAGGCCCATGTCTTACGTTGAGCAGTGGATGTTCGGCCTGCAATACTCGATCACGCCGAGGGACATGATCGAAGCCGACTATGTGGGTAGTCATGCTCTTAAATTCGTGATCAGCGGTTTGAACGTGAACCAGCTTCCTCCCGCGGATCTTGCCTTGGGAAGCGCACTTACCGCGGCTACCACCAACCCATTCTTCGGTTTAGGCCCAGTTCAAGGCAGCGGTTGCGGCCTGGCTGGCGCAACGGTTCCCGCTTATCAGCTTATGTTGCCGATGCCGGAATTTTGCGATTCAGTCACAAACGCGAAAGACGATATCGGTTTTTCGTTCTACGATGCGCTCAATGTGAAGTATCAGCATCGCCTGAGCAACGACCTCACCATTTTGGGCACATACACGCACGGAAAGGCGTTGGATGATACTATCGGCGGCTCCGCATTTGAGCTGTTCTACAGCGAAGTTGTTCGCAATAACTATAACCTTGCCCAGGAAAAGTCCGTGGCTTACGCCGATACTCCAAATTCCGTAGTCGTCAGCTACATCTATTCGCTTCCCGTGGGCAGAGGCAAGTTGATCGGCTCAAGCTGGGGCAAGAAAACTGACGCGGCGTTCGGCGGCTGGCAGGTTGCCGGAGACAGTTCCTTCGAAGAAGGTGAGCCAATGGGAATCAACGGAAACCTGAACGCAGCCAGCGTGTACGGTGGCGCACAGCATGCTAACGTCGTCGGGAATCCCACTGTCCCGGGACCCGTCTCGGCGAACTCGAGCTGCAATGCGCCCACCAAAGCTCAGGAACATCACGGACTGGTACAACCCATGCGCATTCGTGGCGGCCGCTCCCGGCACCTTCGGCAACGCGCCGCGGTATTTCTCAAACCTCCGCAGGCCTCCCTATTACGACTCGGACATCTCTCTTTCGAAGTGGACAAACCTGACCGATTCATTGCGCATGCAATTCCGCGCGGAATTCTTCAACGCTTTCAACCACGTCAACCTCGGTCCCCCGACCAATGTAACAGTCAACACCGGGAGCGCTGGTTCGGTCGTCTATGCAGACATCGCGCGGCAGATCCAATTCGCGGCGAAAATCTACTGGTAGCCGGACGAAGGGTGGCGGGCTCAGCGCACGGAGCGAAGCGGATACGGTCAAAATGCCGCTTGCTCGCAATGAGCCCGTCGACCTGAGAGTGATCCAGGCAACGAACGCGCAGCGGTATATTGGAGTGGTTTATTGAGTCGCCGAGGCGGGATTCGGGTAGCAACGCGAAATCCCGTCGCGTGCCTTTAAATTGTCCCGGGTCGCCGCCGTCCGGCTCCACAAACCAAACCGCCCGGCTCATATGGAAGAGTACGCAACCACGGAACGCAGTGCGAGACAGAAGATCTGCCAGGTTGGAGATGAGCAGTGAGGCGACGCGAATTCTTGAGGCAATCGGCAAGCGCGGCGATTGCCGTTGGAATCCAGCGCTCGCTTCATGGAGCGCCCATCCCGAATGGGGCGATTTCAGGCGTCCTTCCGGGACTCCAGACTTCTGCGCCGAACCAGTCTGTTCACCCACTGCCAGGCACGTCACCATTGATCGCGCAGGGTGACCTTGCCATGCAGATGGTCGATGGCATCCATCGTCACCTGCTCGCGCAAACCGGGCAGCAGGCAGACGAGCGGTCGCGATTGTGGAGTCGCGACTTCAGCTCGGCGGCCAACTATGAACAATCCGTCGCAGCCAATCGGGAGCGCTTTCGCCGCATCATTGGAGTGGTCGACCAGCGTGCTGCAGCCCTAGCTCTCGAACTCGAGGTGGCGTTCGCATCGCAGACAGAAATTGTCCGGAGCTCTCATTACACAATCTACGCAATCCAATGGCGAGTTTTTGGGCCGGTGACCAGCGATTCCGGCGGGATGAATGCCACGGGCCTGCTGCTTCAGCCGAAAGATCCACCCGTGGCACGCGTGGTTGCCATTCCAGATGCCAACTGCACGCCCGAAATGCTTGTGGGGATCGAGCCTGGAATACCGGCGCAGGCACAGTTTGCCCGGACACTTGCCGAGTGCGGCATTCAGGTTATCGTGCCGCTGATCATCAATCGCGACGATAGCTTCTCAGGCATCCCCGGCATTGGCATGACGAACATGCCGCATCGCGAATGGATCTATCGCATGGCCTTTGAAGCGGGCAGGCACATCATCGGCCTTGAAGTGCAGTCGATCCTGGCTGCGGTTGACTGGTTTGAGCGCGAGAACGCGACGCGGCAGCTTCCGATCGGCGTAATGGGCTACGGAGAAGGCGGACTGCTCGCCCTCTACAGCACAGCGATCGACACACGTATCAAGGCGGCGGTGGTCAGCGGCTACTTCCAGCCGCGTGAAAACGTCTGGCAGGAACCGATCTATCGTGATGTGTGGGGGCTGGTAAAGGAATTCGGCGACGCAGAGCTGGCGGGTTTGGTCGCGCCTCGAACGCTGATTGTCGAAGCGAGTCAAGGACCGCAGGTCACGGGCCCACCCTCGGCAACGGACGGCCATCTGCCATATGCCTGCCCGAACGGCACACTCAAAACGCCGCCTCTCGAGAATGTGAAGGCCGAAATTGAACGGGCACGGCCTATCTTCAATAGCCTTCGCACGGAGGGAGCATTACAACTCGTTGTCAGCACAGATGGTTCCGGACTTCCAGGTTCGGAACCGGCACTACGCGCATTTCTCTCGGCGCTCGACGCGGGAGATCTTCACCTTTCGCTCGCAGAAGCCCCGGCGAGTACAGCTCCTGGCTACGACCCATCTTCAAACATGCGAACGCAGTTCAATGAGCTCGTCGACTTCACTCAGGCGCTGATCCGCAAGTCGCCCGGCATCAGGAAAGAATTCTGGAGCAAGGCCGATGCTTCGTCAATCGAGAATTGGAGAGATTCGACGAAGTATTATCGCGAATACATCTGGACTGAAATGATCGGGCGTCTTCCGTCGTCAAGCGCGCCTCCCAACCCGCGGACGCGTCTCATCCTGAACACGCCGCGATTCAGAGGATACGAAGTCATGTTGGATGTGTGGCCTGATGTATTCGCCTACGGAATCCTGCTGCTTCCCAAAGACTTGAAGCCCGGCGAGCGCCGGCCCGCGGTTGTCTGCCAGCACGGATTGGAGGGCCGGCCTACGGATGTCGCGGATCCAAAAGTCGACAGTCACTTCTATCACCACTTCGGCGCTACATTGGCCGATGAAGGCTTTATCGTCTACGCTCCGCAAAATCCCTACATCGGCGAGGATAAGTTCCGAATTATTCAGCGCATGGGCCATCCGCTAAAGCTTTCTCTCTTTTCGTACATTCTCGGTCAGCATGAACAGACATTGAAATGGCTGTCGGCGCAGCCCTTTGTTGATCCCAAACGTATCGGTTTCTACGGACTCTCGTATGGCGGAAAAACAGCTGTGCGTGTGCCGCCACTCCTCGATGGATACGCTCTTTCCATCTGTTCGGGCGATTTCAACGAGTGGGTTTGGAAGACTACGAGCGTACTGGATCCGCAGAGTTACTTGCTGACCAAGGAATACGACATGTACGAGTTCAATCTTGCCAACATCGTGAATTACTCCGATCTGGCGAACCTGATGGCGCCACGGCCTTTCATGGTCGAGCGCGGACACGACGACCCTGTCAGCGTCGATAGCGAAGTTGCATTCGAATATGCCAAGGTGCGCGAATTCTACGACCAGATGAACATCGGCGATCGAACGGAGATTGAATTCTTCAACGGGCCGCACGAGATTCATGGCAATGGCACATTCAAGTTCTTGAAGAAGCATCTGCGCTGGCCGGGGTAGTGGGAACGTTCCGCACGTACTTTAAGGATCAGACGTAGACCAAGCCGGACATTCATGTCTGCGTCTGCGAGGGAAGAATTGAAGATCAGGATGATCAGCAGTCTTTTGCTTTCGAGCTTGTGTGCAGGACTGGTTGCGACTGCAGGCGCTCAAACATCGGCCGCAAAGACGCGGCGAGGCTCCGCACCCGCGGCAACCGCTGTTCATTCCATGCCGGCATTTCCTCTGAAGCTCAGTGCGAATCGCCGCTATCTCGTCGACCAGAATAATAAGCCCTTCCTGATCGTGGGCGACTCGCCGCAGGGGCTGATGGGAAGATTGAGCCCCGATGAAGTGGAGAAGTACTTCGCTGACCGGCAGGCGCACGGCTTCAACACCGCAGGGTGGGTCGATACGCTTTGCGCAGGGAGAGACTTCCCAGACAACACTACCGCGGGCACCTACGACGGAATTCTTCCCTTCACGGGGTATGTGGCAGGCGGCACCGACTTCGCGCACTACGATCTCTCGAAACCCAACGAAGCGTACTTTGCACGCCTCAATCAGGCGATCGAGAGCGCGGCAAGGCATGGCATCTTCGTCTTCATCGATCCGGCAGAGACCATCGGGTGGCTGGCGGCGCTACGCAACAACGGTCTCGACGCATCCTATGCTTTCGGCCAATATCTAGGGCGGCGCTATGGAAAATACACCAACGTGGGATGGCTGAGCGGCAACGATTTTATCCGTTGGCGAATTCCGGCAGACGACGCGCTTCCTCTTGCCGTCGCCAAAGGCATTCAGTCCGTTGCCCCACAGCAATTGCAAACCGTCGAGATCAACTACAACACCAGCTCCTCACTCGACGACCAAGCGTGGGCCCCGATTATCTCTCTGAACGGTACCTACACTTATGCGGCGACCTACATTCAAATGCTGCACAGTTATAACCAGACGCCGGCAATGCCTGCATATCTCCTGGAGGCGCACTACGACCTGGAAGAGGTGGGTACGCCGACCGACTACGGAACACCTGAGGTTCTTCGACGTCAGGAGTATTGGACGATGCTGAGCGGAGGAACAGGCCAGTTCTACGGCAACCGCTACACGTGGAGCCTTACGCCGGGATGGGATTCTTACCTGGATACGCTGGGCGTGAAACAGCTGGAAATCTGGAAGGACTTCTTTGTGTCCTTGCCGTGGCAGGACCTCGTTCCCGATCAACAACACACAACCCTTACTGCCGGCTACGGAACGTTTGGGAGCGATGAAGTTCACTTCGACAAAGAAGGTCTCGATGCGAGTTACACGCTAAGGGTGAGCCAAAGTGACTACGCTACTGCCGCCAGGACGCCGGACGGCGCGTTCGCCGTCATCTATATGCCGACGTCGCGCACTGTGACAGTCGATATGACGCGCCTGCGGGGGCCGGCAAGCGCCGAATGGTTCGACCCTACGAATGGCGAGCACAAATTAGTTGTTGGAGAACCCTTCCCCAATTCCGGCTCGCGGGAATTTACACCGCCGAAGCAAAACCATGCGCGTGACAGCGACTGGGTACTTCTGCTGAAAGCTGCGAAATCCCAGTAAGCCGATGCATGTGCACCTCGCAATCGCCGATCTTGCCATCATTGCTTGTTACTTCGCGGTAGTTCTCGGCGTCGGTTTTTCGCTCAAAGGGAAGATGAAATCCTCCTCGGACTTTCTTCTTTCCCGTCGCAATTTTTCCCACTGGATTACCGGCATTGCATTCATGTCGGCCAATCTCGGCGCGCTTGAAGTGATGGGGATGGTCGCGAACGGCGCGAAATATGGCATGCGCACCAATCACTGGTACTGGATCGGCGCGATTCCAGCGATGGTTTTCCTGGGCCTGTTCATGGTGCGCTTTTACTATGTCAATGGCATTCGCAGCGTACCGGAGTATCTGCGGATGCGTTTCGATCATCGCGCCCATTTGCTCAGCGCACTTAGCTTTGCCGTGGTCACGGTGCTGATGGCCGGAATTGACATGTTCGCGTTCGCTGTCATTTTTCAGAGCATGCTCAACTGGCCTTTTGCTGTAAGCATTTGCCTGGCGGGATCGGTGGTTCTGTTGTTTGTCTTCTGGGGAGGGCTCTCCTCGTCCATCTACAACGAATGCATCCAATTCTTTCTGATTATCGCCGGGTTCCTGCCGCTTACGTTTATCGGATTGCATGCGGTAGGGGGCTGGCACGCTCTGCTCGCAAAGCTGCCCGCCGGATATATCCATACCTGGGCGGGTATGAGCGGTCCCGGCGATCCGCTGGGCGTGCCCTGGTGGGTGATGATCATCGGCGAAGGGCTCTGCGCAGCTCCAGCCTATTGGTGTACTGACTTTCTGCTGGTGCAACGCGCGATGGCAGCGCGCGATTTACCGTCTGCGCGCAAAACGCCTTTGGTCGCCGCATTTCCCAAGATGTTCTTCCCTTTCATCGTCACTGTGCAGGGAATGATTGCGCTCGCGATAGCTCCGGCAATTGTTCAACACAATTACAACCTTGCTTTGCCTGTCATGTTATCGACCTTCTATGGCCACGGCATGCTGGGTTTAGGCATCACTGCGCTCCTCGCAAGTTTCATGTCGGGGATGGCCGGCAACATCACCGCATTCAATACGGTCTTCACGTACGACATCTACCAAACCTATATCGCCACAAGGAAATCTGACAAACACTACCTGTTCGCTGGAAAAGCAGCCACGGTCATCGGCACGCTCATGGCGTGCGGCTCGTCGCTCATCGTGGCTCACTTCAATAACCTGATGGACTATATGACACTGGTCGCAAGTCTGTTCATCTCTCCATTCTTTGCCATCTTTCTGATCGGAATGCTCTGGGCGCGGCCTTCCGCAACCGCCGGATTCTTCGGTATGTTGGGAGGGCTGAGCGCGGCGGCCTGCGAGTATGTCCTTTACTGGTGCGGCATTCTTCATTTCGCATCGCCGATGGCGGCGAACCTGTGGTCGGCCGTGTGGGGTCTTTGCGGCGGCGTGGTCGTGATGGTCACTCTTTCCTTTTTCACGCAACCTCCGGACGCTGCGAGTTTGAAAGGCCTGGTTGCTGTGCGCGGCCAAGTTGTCGCCGTAAGCGGGCCGAATCTCGCGTGGTTCAAGCAGCCGTGGTTCTTTGCTGCAATCGTGCTGGGATTGTTTGTGGTGCTGAACATTGTTTTCTTCTAAGGTATTCTCAGCACGGTGTGAGTTCGGCAATGAGCGCCCAAATCGCGAATGAAATCCGATGCGCAGTCCCAACCGGCGATATCTGCGGAGAGGGCGCCGTGTGGCACCCGGTGCAGTCTGCCTTGTACTGGGCAGACATCAATCGGTTTCTGGTGCATCGGTTCACGCCGGCTACATCGTCTGCGAGCACCTGGATTTTCGATGAGCCCGTGACCTCAGTGAACCTGACAGAAGACAGCGACGTGCTCCTGCTCGTTTTCGCGTCTCAAATTGGACTGTGGTCTCCGCGCAATCATCCCCGGGTCGACACAATCCACAGTCTTCCCGCCGCGCCTGAGATGCGCTTCAATGATGCCGGAGTCGATCCGCGCGGCTCACTTTGGGCGGGCACCATGCGGAATAACGTCGGCCCGCATGGAGAAGACCTGGGTATCAGTTTTTCGAATGGCGTGCTTCTTCGGATTGATCCGGACGGGACTGCAACGGAATGGAAAAACGGCATCGGCCTCTCCAACACGGTCGCCTGGAGCCCGGACCGCAAGCGATTTTACTTCGGAGACTCCAGCGCGAATATCGTGAACCAGTTTGTCTACGACGAGACGACCGGCGCTATTTCAAATGAGCAGCCTCTTCTCAACGGTTATGAAATTGGACTTCCCGACGGCTCGGCGATGGACGCCGAAGGATTCCTTTGGAACGCGCGGTATGGAGGCGGCTGCGTGATCAGGATTGCTCCCGATGGCCGCGTCGAGCGAACGGTGAACTTGCCGGTATCGCGGCCGACGACCTGCGCATTTGGAGGGGACGGCCTTCAGACTCTCTACATCACAAGCGCACGGGCGGCCGAGCAATACTCAGGTAGTGTGTTCGCTCTGCAAACTCACGTGTGCGGCCTGCCGGCGAGGCGATTCCGTTTACGCTGAAGATGCTTCCTTCCCAGTCACACTACGGCTGAAGTACAACCTTCAACAATCCGGGGGCGCGCTCATAGAGACGCTCGAACCAGGCAGCACCATCCTTCAGCGGAGCAACGGCGCTAATGAGTGGTTCGACTTGAATGGCGCCTTCTGCCATGAGAGAGATACATTGCTCGTATTCACCCGACGAGGCGCTTGAGCCCTGCAGGCGAATCTGGCGCGTGACGATCGATTGCAGGTTCACCTCAATCGTGGGAGCGATGTTGCCTACGAGCGTAACCTGGCCGCCTTTGCGAACAACATCCACAGCGAGCTTGACGGTAGCGGATGTGCCCACACATTCCAACACAGCATCGGCGCCATGGCCGCTTGTATTCTCGAGCATCTCTTGAATGCAATTTGCATCCCGCGAATTGAGAGTTCGAGTTGCGCCGAGCGCGGACGCCATCGCGAGCCGCGTGTCGTCGATATCAAAGACCGTGACTTCGGACGCTGCGGCGTGCCGGGCAGCCTGAAGAGTAAGCAGCCCAATCATGCCCGCGCCGACAACGGCTACTCGATCTCCGCAGGCGATGGTTGTGAGCGATACCGCATGAACTGCCACGGAAACCGCCTAGATCAATGCCGCGTGTTCGAACGGCATGGTTGCGGGCAAGTGGTACGCGACCCGCTCCGGCACAGTGACAAAGTCTGCAAACGCGCCCATGCGCCGGAACTCCGGCGTTGAAACACCGATCACTTCGCGCCGATCGCACAGATTGATCTGGCCGCGCGAACAGAAGAAATACTTACCACAGGAGACGGTCGAGTCGAATGTCACGCGATCGCCGCGGCAAAAACGCGTAACAGCACTTCCTACTTCTTCCACGATTCCAGAGGCTTCGTGACCCATGATGATGGGCGGAAGCCGCCTGCCTGTGCTTCCGTCGTATCCGTGCACGTCGCTTCCGCAAATTCCGCACGCAGCCACGCGGATCAGCAATTCGTCTTCCGCGGGAACGGGTTGGGCTGCTTCGACATATTCAAGACGCTTGTAATCTGCTAGAACGAGAGCCTTCATCCATTCCTCGTGATCATGGTTTTTCAGAATTGCCGATCGATCCGGGCACGGCGCGACATCGGCTCCAGCGGCCCGTGTTCGCTATCGTCCGGATTTATTCGTAGAGCGCCGGATTGGGAAGACGCAGCGGCTCGCGAAACCAATTTGAGCGAACGCCGAGCACTACCACTCCGGCGAGCAGCCAGATGCTTCCCGTGATCTTTGCCGGTGCTGCCAGCCCCCACCAGATGACCGCGCAAAAAAGAAAACCCAGCAACGGTAACGCGGCGTCAACCAGGACCATTTGCCAATGCCGGTGGCGTTGTTGCACGCCGAACTTCCAGAACGCCGCAAGGTTGACGCACATGAAGCCGAGAAAGGCGCCAAAGTTGAGGATCTCCGCGGTCAGCTCATAACTCATAAACTGCGCGCCCAGGTAGGCCAGGACACCGATCAAAATCACGTTCACATCTGGAGTCTTATGAACAGGGTGAAGGCGTCCGAAGATTTTCTCTGGGATCACGTTTTCGCGGCCCATCCCAAACAACAATCGCGCAGCGCCCACCTGGGCCGTCAGTCCGGCGCCGACGTTTGCGACCACCAGCATGATCGCCGTTGCTTCGAGCAGCGGGATGCCGCCCACGCGGCCTGTCACGTCGATAAATGCGGTATCAACGTTCTGAAATGACATGTAGTCTGGCCATGCGAGCTGGCCCAGATAAACCAGCAACCCACCGAAAAATCCCGTGAAGAGACAAACACCGACTGAGGCCAGCAGGACGTTTCTACGCGGATTTTCAACCTCCTCGGCCAGCGTCGTGACGGCGTCGAATCCAAGGTAAGTGAGAGCGGCAAACGAAGTGGCCGCACCGATCTTTCGCACGCTGAAAGTGTCGGGGTTGTAGAACGGGCGGATGGAGAAGAGCCCGGCGAATCCTTGCCGCAAGCAGATATAACGCACCGCGAACACAATAAACGCGCCAAGAACGATAAACATCATTGCCAGCAGCAGTTCATTCGTTCTTGCTGTCGATCGGATTCCGCGAAGATTCAGCAAAGTGATTGCGCCGGCAAACAATGCCGCTCCCGCCCAAAGGGGCATCCAGGGTAGGGCCCGTTGCAGCGAAAGAGTTCCATAAAGAACGCAAAACACCGGAATCACAATGTAGTCCAAAAGCATGGCCCAGCCGGCCACGAATCCGAGAAGCGGATGAATGCCGTTACTCACGTAGGTGTATGCGGATCCCGCCGATGGATAGATCGATGCGAGCCGGCCGTAACTGACGGCAGTGAGAACCATGGCTGCCATGGCGGCGAGAATCGTTACGACAACGTGGCCACGCGACTGGACGTCCGCAAGCCCGAAGACCGTCGCTGGCGCGCTCGGCGTTACGGCAACGATTCCATAGAAGAAAAGATCGCGAAGAGAGAGGACACGCCTCAGATGAGGGCCAGTGGGAGACGCCGACAATTCACCAACCGGTCTGCTCATGTGGGCGCTGTCTTTCCCACCTGGGATACTCAAAGAAGCGAAGATCGACTTCAGAAGGAAGAGAAGCGATCTCCCACTCTCAACATGACAAGTCCATGATCAACCAAGTTCCTGGCGAAGCCTATAAGAGAATGGCTGAAGTCTTTTGAAATCCTCCAAGGCGACGGGCAGAAGCAAGAATAAACTCATAGTTTTCCCGAGGAAATACAGCTCTTCGATCTCGCCTGGAAATTCTAGTTCCAAAAGTCGCGTAGTGTAGGCTCGATCTGCCTGGGTACGATCGTCAGTTGACGCTAACAGATGGGATGAGAAGGCCGGTCTCCGACGGGATGCGTTATGCTCCCAAGTTATCGACGCGCTCTAAGCGCACGAGACAAGGAGACCGGCCATGAGGAAGCCTAGCGCTACGGCAATACGTGGGAGAGGAGAACTTCAGGGTGAGCAACTGACCATTGACCGGCTGCGGGCTGCGACACAACGTTGACGGTCGGCGGCGATTCGTTGTAACCAGCAGGCACTCCGTGCCGTCTAGGGGTATTCCAGCGTTCGCTGGCCCACTGCTGCATTGGTGCCGGGGGAGACGTAATCGAGTCCGATTCGACCAATCTCCGATTGCTCCGCGCCCTAAACCGACGGGAATTCCGGGACCACTTCGAGACCACAAAACCGTTTGTTAGGGTCGTTGCGATGAGTTCCGATGCACTTCGCCGCCCTTTCACGGCGATAACACGGGTTCAAATCCCGTCGGGGACGCCAAATCTAATCAACAAGTTACACAATGTTCGCCATCCTTTCGCGGGTGCAAAAGGGCACACTTCCGTGCCCTTTTTGCACCCTGATTATGCCCAGGCTCATCTCGTGCTGGTCTCTCGCCCAGAGGCGGCAACCTCAGTCCCTTCGTCACGGGAGAAAACGAGGGACAGCACCGCCGCCTGCGCTTCGACCTTGGCCGGCGTAACAGCTTGCGTGTAAATATCTAAAGTGGATCGCAGTGAGGAATGGCGCATCAGCTCTTGCATGACCTTGAATTCCGTTCCAACGCTTCGCAACAGCGTCGAAAATGCGTGTCGAATGTGTGCCAGCCAAATCGCTTCTGGATGCCGAGTTGTTGTGCGGCCGGCCGGATAAGTCTGCGCAAGATCGCTTGTCCCCAATAAGGCTTCCGACCTTCCTGTGCTTGCTGGCAAATATCCAGTCGTCAGGCTTCCGGTAGGAGCAGCGCTCCCTCCATTGCAAAAGAGCATCAGCCAGAATTGGATGCAGGGGCACAGGCTTTTGCGACGACTCGGTTTTGCATCGCCCCACAACTCCATATGCAATCGAACGCGTCACCGTCATCGTCTCATGCACAATATCGATGTCGCCCCATTTCAGCCCGAACAACTCGCTCTGCCGCAATCCTGTGGAGGCTGCCAGCAGAACGAGCGTTCGCTCCCGAAAATCCAGATGGTCGGCCAGAGTCTTGATTTCAGCGGGCGTAAGCACATTTGGAGCGGTCCTTCGTTTCGCACTCTGACGGACGAGACGAATGGGATTTCGATCAAATAGTTCGTGCCGCCAGGCGTGATTGAAGAGCACGGACATCAGGTTACGGATTTTGGCGCAAGTGCTCCTGGCCAATGGCAAGCTGCGCAGCCAGGATTCCACTTCAACCGTCCGTACCTCACCGAGTTCGTACTTTCCCCATAGAGGAATGATCCACCGTTTCAGACAAAAACAATAGTTTCTCCTGGTTGAATAGCTGCGCCAACTGTCATCCTTTGCCAGTTCCCGTTGCTGGAAATGTTTGCAGAGTGCGGCTACTGTCATCGCAACGGGCTTTGCCCGCAACTCGCTATTGGCGAGCTCCGCAATTAAGCCCTTAACGAAACGGCGAGCGGCTTCAGCATCCTCATACTCGTCAACTGTGCCGATCACTCGTTTTCGATAAATGCGCTGTCCCTCAGAGCCCTTGTCTGACCAGCGGAATTGCCAGACAGCTCGTCCCCGTTTTCGCTCGACTTTGATTAGACTTCCTCGCTGCATGCTCTCCTCCTGCACTGCGATTGCCGTGCAGGAAAATGCTCACTGATTAGAAAGTTCCCGAACAATAGATTCTGGGCGCGGAATCAAGCTTCTTCTTCCCAAATCCGCCGGAGATTGTCGCTTTGCGCAGGCAGTGGCCTGGGAATCCTCGAAAACCAGAGCCCAATTACGAAATAGCTGCTAATTCCCGACTGCTGTCATCCGCCCGCAACTAGCCATGTGAGGCCAAGACCGCAATCAGCAATGCCCCCAACGGAGAGGCACTACCTGACCAGGCATCGTTTATCTTGGGATAGACAGAACTCACCCGGATTCGAGCACCCTAAGTTCGCCTGGGCGAAATGCGCTTGAGAGTGGTTCTCGATCCCTGCGCCAGGTCAGAGGTATGCACCCGAATCAATCGAAGCTGGAAGGCCGGGTTCATCGCGCTGCGGAAGCCGCTTTGACCCGTCAACAATATGTCAGCCCAATTGACGTGCTCTGTGGGATGGGCCTGTTGACCTCTGCGCAGGTCGACTCCTGGCGGAAAGGGCGGATCGATTTTCTGGAGCAGGTGATTCAAGGAAGTCTCAGCAAGATTTCCGATTCCATGGCTATCTTTCGCCACTGGGCAAGCAAGAAGGGCCTCAAGCCCAGCGAAACCCAATACACGCGCAGCTCGCGAACCGGGACAGCGGCCTTGCAATTCACGGCGAGCGGAGCCCCGGAGCTTGAGAAGAGCTACCGAACGCACTTCGTATCGCCGGCGCTCTCGGAAAAGAAGCAACGGCGGCTTGAAGAGAAGCTCAACCAGTCTCCGAAGCCTGTCGTGTTCCAGAACCTGCGCGAGGCCCAATGTTCGGAGTGCGGCGCGGTGATTGAGCGGGATTCTTTTCTTTCGATGGAACTGGAACAGCCACTCTGCCTTCAGTGCGCGCATCTCGACGATCTCGAGTTTCTTCCATCGGGCGACACGGCGTTGACGCGGCGCGCTTCGAAGTACAGCGTACGAGTAGCCGTGGTCGTCCGCTTCAGCCGGTCAAGGGGGCGTTACGAGAGACAGGGCATCCTGGTGGAAACAGCAGGTCTTGAGAAGGCTGAGCGGGAATGCCTTGAGGACGCCGACGAACGCGCTCTGGCGCGGGCGCGAGGAGCCGAGCGGCGGCAAAGACAGGACGCCGAATTGGCCTCTCAAATGGTGAAGCGGATCGCCATGTTGTTCCCTAGGTGTCCGGCGAGCGAGGTTGCAGACATCGCCGAACACACCGCCCAACGGGGAAGCGGCCGGGTCGGGCGCACAGAGGCCGGACGGAATCTCGAGGAACGTGCCCTGACTTTAGCGGTTGTTGCGGCAATTCGCCACAGACACACCGAGTACGACGAGTTGTTGGCCAGTGGGGTGGATCGCGTTGCCGCCCGCGGGCGGATCGCAGACAGGGTCGAAGAGATTCTGTCGAGGTGGCGAAAGTAATGCCGTTACGCTTTGGCCTTCCGCGCCGGTTGCAAGGTGATCCGATAGCTCCTTCCATTGGTCAGCACCGCCCAGTAAAACTATAAGCTCGAATACTGAGAGGATTTTCCATGCTAGTCGAACAGCAGATCGCCGAACGCCAGGACAGGGCCAAGGCAACGCCCCTCAAGGTTTTGAAACGGCCTGAAAGTGGTCTCTTCGGGGATTACACCGTGAAGTCTGCCAGCGGGAAAACCTATCGGGTTGCAGTTCGCGGTTCAGGTCTTTTCGAAAACTATTGCTCGTGTCCCGACTTCGCGGTCAACACGCTAGGAACCTGCAAGCATATCGAAGCAATCCTGCTGAGTTTGCGACATCGTCACAAAAAGAAGTTAGAGACTGCGGAGTACAAGCGCATGCGCGCCTCCATTTCGCTTCAGTATGGGGATTCGATCGAAGTGCGGCTGCGCATGCCGGTCCCAGCCTCGCCCGCCTTGCGATCGATCGCAGCGGAGTACTTTGACAGCGCCGGCCTGCTGCGACCTCAGGATTATGGACGGCTCGCCGAAGTGCTGGAAGCCCTTCGGAAGGCGGACGGCCAGGCGGTTATTTATAGCGACGTTCTGGATTACATCGACCGGGAGAACGAGTTGACCGATGGCCTGGAACTGGAGCGCAAGCTGCTGGCGAAACTCAAACGTGGCCAGGACCCTGTGGCGGGCGTCCTGAAAGCAAAGCTTCTGCCTTACCAGGCCCGCGGCGCTGTGTTCGCGGCTTGCCGGGGGCGCGTGGTTCTGGCCGACGACATGGGCTTGGGCAAGACAGTTCAGGCGCTGGCCGCGGCCGAACTTCTACGCCGGCAAAAGGGAATCGAGAGAGTGCTGGTGATTGCGCCCGCCTCAGTCAAGTACCAGTGGAAGACCGAGATCGAGAAGTTTACAGACCATTCGGCGCAGGTGATTGACGGGCTGTTGCCGCGGCGGAAGAACCTGTACGCCGCCCCCACATTCTTCAATCTGACCAGCTATGAACTTGTGCTCAAGGACATCCGATATATGCACGAGCTGAAGCCGGACCTGATCATTCTGGACGAGGCGCAACGGATCCGCAACTGGACCACGGCAACAGCGCGCACCATCAAGCAACTGAAGAGCCGCTACGCACTTGTGCTTACAGGAACCCCGCTCGAAAACAAACTGGAAGAGCTTTTTTCAGTTGTCGAGTTCGTTGACGGGCGCAGACTGGGACCCGCCTTCCGCTTTGTGCACGAACACCGCGTGGTGGACGAGCACGGCCGTCTGCAGGGCTATCGCGGTTTGGACACCATTCACCAGCAGTTGGCTCCGATCCTGCTTCGACGCACACGTCAAGAAGTACTGAAGGAGTTGCCGGAACGGACAGACCAGGTATTCCGTGTGCCGTTGACGAGCGAGCAGGCAGAACCCTATTTCGAGCAAAGCGACATCCTGGCGGCGCTAATGCGCAAATGGGAGAGGCAAGGTTGGCTTTCGGAGATCGATCAGAAGCGGATTCTGTGCTGCATCCAAAACATGCGCATGTTGTGCAATTCGACTTTTCTCTTCGATAAGCAGACCCACCATTCGCCTAAGCTCCAGGAGTTTCGCGAGATTCTCATCGAACTCGCCATCGAGGAAAACCGCAAAGTAGTGGTTTTCAGCGAGTATGAGCGGATGACCTATCTGGCGGGCGAAGAGCTGCGCAAGCTGGGAATCGGATTTGTGTCGCTCCATGGGGGAGTTCCCTCCCGCAAGCGCGGGGCCCTCATCGAAAAGTTCCACAACGATCCGGAATGCAAGGTCTTCCTTTCGACCGACGCAGGAGGTGTGGGTCTGAATCTGCAGGCCGCTTCCGTGGTGGTGAATTTCGAGCCCCCGTGGAATCCGGCCCGGCTGGAGCAGCGGATAGGACGCGTACACCGGCTGGGCCAGTCTCGCCCGGTGCATGTGGTTCATATGCTGACGAGCGAGAGCATCGAGGAGCGTGTTTGGGAGACGCTGAGCCTGAAGAAGTCGCTCTTCTCCGGAGTTTTCGATTCTCCCACGGGTGAGGTGAGCTTCGCGAAACTGGGCCGCAAGACGGTTTTCCAGGCAGTGAAGGAGATCTTCGCGGAGCAGCCAGCCAGGCCGAAGCCAGTCATCGACGGCACTCCTGCCGGTCCAGTCGTGCCCGCACCGGCGGCCGTCAGTGCGCGGAAGCCTGTGCCCGCCCCGATGAGTACGGAGGTTGTCGCTTCCATCAGCGGACCACCCGCACCTGGATATGGATCGGAACTCAGTGGTATCCAGACGGCAGCGGCATCGTTCATCGAAGCGGGGCTCAAGTTCATTGAGACGATCACTGCGGGCCAAGGTGCCGGGGACTCCGAGGTCGCACTCAGCAGCCGGTTTGATCAGCCGCTGGCGGGACTGTTCACGCGGGATGCCAGAACCAACCGCCCGGTTCTGTCCATCCCCTTGCCGGAGTCGGTCACACAAGAGCGAGTATCCGGCGCGTTGTCTGCTCTTCTGAACGCATTTGGAGGCGCCGCGAAGGCCTCCGGCAGTTCTCGCAACTAATTCTGTTCGACGCAACCGATTTAGGAGCGCAGCGATGTGGATTTTGCGAGTCTGCCTCGGGGCTTGTGCTCGGAGAAGCTCCAATGCACAGCGCTGTTTGCAATTCGCCTGGGTTGCCAGGCGTTGCGGCAATGCGTTAATGTCTGCAAAAAGAGAAGTGGGCAGAGCGGATGCGAATTCTGAGCCGGGCTGTCGCGCCGAAAATTCTCGATTTGGGATTCGCGCGTTTCCCTGCATTCGACCATGCAGAGGGACGGCCTCGCGTTAGTCAGTGTGGCCACCGGTCATGTCCTTGCAGAACGTTTCAGTCCGGTTCAACATCGCGGTTCACCTTAAGCATCTACCACGGCTTCTTCAATCAGTGTTTCCAAGATGGCCCTGTCCAACGACGAAGACCTGATTCTTGGTTCAGGTTTCACGTTGCGAGACTCTCTTTGAGCCGCCGCTGCCTTGATTTGCTTCTCCACCATGCCCTGCGCCTTCTCCGAGCATCGCCGCTTCCGCCTTTCCAAGGCCGGACGCGTGTCGTTCCTTCCCAGGTCCCCCGACTGCCCCATCACCTATCCGGTAACCGATAGCGCTATAGCCTTTCAACCGGCGCGCGTACATTCTCACCAGCATGAGGACTTTGGAATCGACGTAGTCATAGACCCTAACAACGCGTTTCGCATCGTGAAGCCGGTGAAGACGTCCAACGTACTGCTGCAAGGTTCCCTTCCATGAAATTGGCATTGCCAGGAACAGCGTGTCCAGGCGCGCATCATCAAATCCCTCGCCAATATAACTTCCCGTGGCCAGAATTACTCTTGGCGCGGCCTCTGGAACAAGTGCAATTGCCTCTGTTATCGACCGGCGCTGCTTTTTCCCCATGCCTCCCTTCAGGACAAACACGTTTTCCACTTCTCTGGCAAGCGCAACCTCGAAATATTTCAGATGTTCCGTCCTGGCAGTAAGGAGCAGCGGTGAACGTCCATCCCGGACGGTACTCAGCAGATCGCCAACAATCAGTTCGTTACGAGTATCATCTATTGCCAGCGCACCATAGATTTCCTGAATTGTCGTCTCAGTCTGTTCGATTGGCATTTGGAATTCTGTCAATCGTGGGATGACCTCATGTTCAAACGGGGAGGCTGCGGTCATCGTGCGCGCGCTCATCTTGTATCGGATAGGGCCGCACTGCATATAGAGGATGGGGTGGTGGCCGTCTTTGCGCTCCGGCGTTGCCGTCAGGCCGAGAACATATTTCGCCTTCACTTGCTTCATTACCTGTTCAAAGGTAAACGCTGACAGGTGGTGGCATTCATCAATGATGACCTGACCGTAGTCCGCGACGAGGTCTTTCACCCCTGCTTTATCGTGAGTGCTTTGGATGATGGCAATATCGACGCAGCCACTGCGGTCACTCTTGCCACCGCCTACCTGTCCAATTGATTCGGCCGGGAGATTCAGGAACATAGCGAGCCTTGCGTGCCATTGATCGAGCAATTGCTGACGATGGACCAGCACGAGGGTATTTACCTTCCTGGATGCGATCATCCAAGCGGCCAACGCAGTCTTTCCAAATGCGGTAGGGGCACACAGAATCCCGTCGTCGTGTTCGGCTATCATGGCGGCGGCATCGACTTGTGCCGGTCTCAGTTGCCCCGAGAATTCCACCTTAATTGCACGGCCCGCAAATCGCTCATCGCGAATCACCGTCTTAATGTGGTGCGTTTCAAGTAACTGAACTGCTTCGGCGAAGTTCCCTCTCGGTAATGCGATGTAGCTTGCGAGATCTTCGCCGCAGGCAATGACTCGCGGCTTATTGAACGTGGGAAGCCTCATGGCCTGGGCCTTATAAAACTCCGGATTCTGAAAAGCAGCCAGACGAAGCAGCCGGTTCAACATAGCCGAAGGTAAGCCGTTCTTTTCGATGTAGGCAAGATTTGACCGAACGACTTGAACCTGCTCCGGCAATGGCCCGGGAATAGGACGGTCCGCTCGCAATCGTGACGCTGGCAACATCCATGGGTCAACATCTTGATCCTCGGAGACGCCGAATTTCACGCCGATGAGATCTCCGCGCCCTTGTGCTTGATGGATTCATACGCCTTTGACGTGACGCGCTGCCAGTGGGACAATCCGGCGCATGAATACCCGTTTCGCTGCAATGCTCGACCTCGCATTCCTGACCTTGTTTGCTTGTGGCCACGGAGTACGGTCCTGCGCCCAAGCTTGGACCAAGGTGGGGAACAGGAGCAAGAGTGCTGCAAACCGGAATCTCATTTTTGCCCTCTCTAACGTCAACGCGATGGAAGCGTAACGTCAAGAATCGCGCGAAAATATTCACTACTGTGCAAGTAGGCGTCTGGCCGTCTGCGCGATCTCTGGATCGGAGCTGTTGGCCGCAGCCTCGAGATGTGACCGCGCCTCGGCTGCGCGGCCCTGACTAAGCAGCACCATCCCCAATCCGAGATGCGCCTGCGGCTGATCCGGCCGGATCGCCAGCACCCGCTGATATTCAGGAATCGCCTCAACCGCGTGGCCGCTCGCGGCGAGCACGTCCGCCAGGTCCTCATGCACTTCAGGATCGTCGGGCTCAAGTTGCGCCGCTTCGCGCAATTCACTTACCGCACGAGGCACTTGATCCATCAGCACCAGCAGCCGGCCCAGGTGATGATGCGCCTCCGCGAAACCGGCATCGGCCTCAATGGCCTTCTCAAACTGAAACTCGGCTTCCGCGTAGCTATGCTCGTCCGCCAGCAAATTACCCAGATTGTCCCTGGCCTCGGGGAAGTCAGGCTGGCAGCGCAAGGCCTCGCGGAACTCATGCTCGCCGGCCGCTCTGTCGCCGCGTTTGACGGCGACAACACCCAAAAGATTGTGCGTCTCCGAACGCTCAGGATTGGCCTCGAAGGCTCGCTCGAGTGCCGCGGAGGCCTGAGCGATTTCTCCCTGTCTCAGATAGGCATTGCCAAGATCGCTCAGGAGCAGGTCGTCGGTTGGATACTGTTGCACCGCCGCTTCGAGCACTTTGGTCGCCTCTGCGTCTTGGTGGAGGGCGAAAAGAGCCGGCGTCAGCTTCACAACCGCAGGGCGAAAGTTTTCATGCTTCGCCAGCGCCTGCCGCGACCAGCGTACGACCTCTTCGTTGTTGCCTGCAAGGTCGTAGGCGTCCACAAGCACCATGTATGGCTCCGGCGAATTCGGCCGGTAACGCTCCAGCAGCGCTTGGAGCCGTGGAATACCGCTGTCATTCACCTGCGCCTCGGCCATCGAAATCTCCGCCTCGACCGTGGCGGGCGCTTTCGCCGGATAGTAGAGCGCCACCTTTGTAAAGCTGCCCTCGGGAGCGACGGCTTCTGCAACGGGCGCGAGCAGATCGCGCCGGGGCTGGGTGCGGCGGATGAAGTGATCGGTCATCACCACGTGCACCGCGTCATCGGTCCGCCGCTTGGGCATATGGCAAGTGAGACACGTGCTGGTGGGCGGCAATGCCACGGTGTGCGCAACGCCCTTGTGGCAGCCGAGACATACCTCTGTGTAATGCTCGACCGCCTCCTGCCCCCGCGGAATGTCGTGCGGATCGTGGCAGGTAAGGCACGTCATCTGGCTGTTGCGAAAGCATGCGGACATACGCAACCTGTAAGCTGCGTGATCGATCTCGAAGTTGTCGTCGTTTTCGTGGCCGACGGGCTCGAAGTAGAGCTTGAAGTCCTCCAGCGGCTGGCCTGGGCGATACGAAAAGACCGCGCGATCGAAGGCGCGCTCCTCGTTCGGCTCGTGGAAACTGGTCTTGAGATGACACTCCATGCACACCTCAAGCTGTCGCTCGCGATCGAGCCGGCCGGGATTCACGATCGATGACCGCACCAGCTCCGGCGAGGCGTGGCCGGACATGGCCGCTTCCACATGGGCGCGCCCCGGCCCGTGACAGCGCTGGCAATCGATGCCCTGTGGCAACTTCTCGGGGAAGATCGATCTTTCTAGTCCAGCATCGCCCTGCGGATATCCGTTGTGGCAGAACATGCACTCCCCGGTGATGGCGCGACGAAAATCCTCCTGGCCCTTCCAGTCATAGCCTGGACTCATCGCCCAATAGCCGGAGCCCTCCGAGTACCAGCTCACGGGAAGCTCGATCAGCTGCCCGTCTGGCGCGCGATGCAAGTAGCTGCGCGAGTGATTGCCCGAGCCGATCACATAGTCGATCCGCTCTTCCATCACGTTGGTCTCTTTGCCTTCGAATCCAGCCTCTGACCGCCGCTCAAAGAATTCACCATTGCGCTCGATCATGGTGTAGTGCAGACCGGAGGGCTGATGGAAGACGGTGTTCGCGTGCGCGTAGTCTTCGACCACATTGCCTGTGGTGGGAACGAAGAAGGAACGGCCCATGCCGGTTTTGCGGTAGGTCTCGGCGATACCTTGGTGGCAGGTCGCGCACATCGCGCTGTCCACATAGTCCGACTGGGAAGCCTGCGTCCCCGGCTGTGGAGATCCGCTCGAGCGATGACGAAACACCGCCAGCAGGGCAACGGCTGACGCCAACAAGGCTGCTGCGAGGAACACTCCGATCCATCCTCTGCGAGATCGCGGCATGAACTTTGCCTGCATGGCCTGCCCCTGCATTGCCAATCTATGACGGGATCGTACCGCAGCGCGCTGTCATCACGCGCTAGCGCTCGATGCTGAACTCTGCCGCATTCGAAGCCAGCGAATCGCCACCGATCCAAACTGTATATTGCGTGGGTTCAATCACCTGCTTCCCCGTATTATCGAAAAACGATAATTCGTTGAACCCGAGCGCGAAGCTCACCTGCTTGGACTCTCCGGCCGCGAGCGTGACACGCTGGAAACCCTGAAGGCTGCGCACCGGCTGTTCCAGACTGGCGCCGCGGTTTCTCACGTAGCACTGCACCACCTCGGTCGCAGCGCGGGTTCCGGTGTTCGTCACCGTTGCCGTTGCCGTAATGAGAGATGAAGCTCCGGGACGCGCTGTGCGCAACGGGATAGAAGAGCGCGAAACGGCAACAGCGGAGTAACCGAATGTCGTGTAGGAGAGGCCAAAACCAAAGGGGAACAACGCGGCGTTGGGAGCATCGATATAGCGCGAAATAAATCGGGAATCCGCTCCCGGCGGTTTGTTTAGGTCCGCGTTGTTCGGGGGCCGTCCGGTGGGGAACTGGTTGTAGTAGAGCGGCTCCTGCCCGACCGTCACTGGAAAGCTCATGGGCAGTTTGCCCATTGGCGACGCATCGCCGTAAAGCAGACGGGCGATTGCGTCGCCGGCTTCAATGCCGGGGAACCATACCTCGAGGACGGCCTGCGTGTGCTGCGCCGCGGCAGTAAGCACCAGCGGACGGCCTGAGAAAACAAGGAGCACGATGGGCTTGCCTGCAGCCGCAATTCTTTCGAGCAGTTCCAGTTGGTTGCCGGGCAGATCGAGCTCCGCGCGCGCGCCAGCTTCGCCGCTCATGGAAGCGGATTCGCCGAGCGCGAGAACGATCACGTCGGACTGGCGGGCGATTTGTTCCGCCGCGGCAAAACCGGCATCGGAGTCCGAGAGAATCTTGGTGCCCTGCGCGTAGAGGACCGAGCCTCCGGCCGCGGACGCATGCGCTTCGAGCGCGGCTCGCACGGTGATGACCTCAGAGTCGCGATGCACGCCGCTTGACGAGCCCACCATATCGCGCGGATCATCCGCGAGCGGCCCGATGAGCGCAATCTTCGTGCCCGGACCGAGAGGAAGCAATGGCGTGTTCGCAACCGATTTGTTCTGCAGCAAGACAATGGATTCCTCGGCAGCGCGGAGCGCCAGCGCTCTGCGTTCCGGCGTCACTGCAGCTACTTCGGGCTGCGTTGGATAGGGATGACCGAAGAGGCCCAGCGCAAATTTGAGGCGCAGCACGCGGCGCACGGCTTCGTCCACCTCCGCCATGGAGACGCGCCCTGAGCGGATCAACGCCGGCAATTGCGTGTCGTAGAAGTGCGACATCATGTCTATGTCGACGCCGGCATGGAAGGCTTTTTCGGTGGCCGTGGCGGCGTCGAGCGCGACGCCATGATTGATCAGCTCCATGATGGCCGTGTAATCGCTGACGACGACCCCGTCGAATCCCCATTGCCCGCGCAAAATCGTATTGAGTAAATAGGGATTGGCCGTGCTGGGAACACCGTTGAGAGCGTTGAAGGCGCTCATCACGCTGGCGGCCCCTGCATCGACGCCGGATTTGTAGGGCGGAAGATAGTCCTGAAAGAGGCGGCTCGTGCTCATATCGGTGGTGTTGTATTCGCGGCCGGCCTCGGCAGCGCCGTAAGCGGCAAAGTGCTTGATGGTTGCGGCCACGCCGTCGGGTTGAGAGAGCCGATCGTTCTGGTAACCGCGGACGTAAGCACCCGCCATCGCCGCGCCCAGAAAAGCGTCTTCTCCCGCGCCCTCGACCGATCGGCCCCAGCGGGCATCGCGCGAGATATCAACCATGGGCGAATAGAACCAGCGGATGCCGGCTGAACTTGCTTCTCCTGCCGCCATGCGCGCTACCTGCGTGACAAGATCGGGGTCGAAGCTGGCGGCGAGCGCGAGTGGAACCGGATAGACCGTGCGGTAACCGTGGATGACATCGGCGCCGAAGAGCAGCGGGATGTGCAGACGGCTCTTTTCCACCGCGGCTTGCTGATAGGCGTGAATGCGCGCGGCGGGAACGTTGAGCATGGAGCCCAACTCTCCGCTCACAGCCAGTTGCATGGCGTCAATGTGATAGCCGACTTCAGGATTGGCCGCCAGGTTGGGCTGCTGTTGTGCGGTCACGTTTGCAGAGGCAGCGCCGGTAGCGTTGTACTGCACCAGTTGGCCAAGTTTTTCCTGGAGCGTCATTTTGGAAAGCAGCGCATCCACGCGCCGCTCGATCTCGGGCGAGACAAGCTGCGGGTTCGATGGCGGAATCCTCCCGGGAGGTGAGGCGGGCTTTTGCGCCATGGCGGGCGTCAACCCCACGAGGAGGGAAAGCAGGATTTTCGTGTGCCGGAGATTGGGCCTTTTCATCTCTCAATTCCTGGTAATTGCGGTCCATCCCCTGATGGCTATGGTCTCAAGCCTTCTCAATGCCGGCGAGTTCCATCGCGCGGCGCGGCTCAGGATTGGCCATGAACCACTTCCAAACATTGCCGCTGCGAAGGTTTTCCGCACTGAGCAGGATCATGCCGACGTCGAGCCCCATCGTATCGGTCGAAACCCAGCCGGTGAGCGGATTGAATGCATCGGCGAGGCCGTACTTGCCCCAGATCTTGTCGCCGATACTTATCCTTCATGGCGTGCATCGCCGGGAATGCAGATATCCGGCGTAATCATGAGCGAACCGCCGGCTGCGCACGGCACGACAGAGCCGTCGATCTGTGAGTGCTTGGGCGGACCGCCCCATGCCTTGTAGCCCTTTGGGCTCGAGGAGCTGGTGATGCCCCAGATCTCCTGAGTGTAGTCAGGAAACTCCTTGGCGAGGTCGGTATAGCACCACTCGCGATGGGCCCGCGTAGCGGTCTGGCAATTTTCCCACCAGTCGATCTTCGTGCCGCGGGTCTCGCGCTTGCCGCGAAAATCGAACCACGCGAAGGGATATTGATAGGTCCAGAGCAGCGAGGTTCCGATGTAGTTGTACTCGCCATAGCTGTTCGGGTCGCGACCCCAGGCGTACCAAGCGTCTGGTGGCAGAGGAAGCGTCGGCGAACCGATGCCCAGCAGATACATGGCGGCGAGCTGGCAGTATTTTTCGTAACGGGCCTTGAGAAACCCTTCCGGCTTCCAGCCGTGCGAAAGCAGCTTGCCATCTCCATTTGTCATCCAGAGGAAATCGTAGCGGCTATAAAGGAGCGTGGCGAGATCGCCGATCTCGTGATCCTCGTGAAAGAATTGGCGGCATGTGAGAGAGCCGGCCAGCAGCCAGATGCAGTCACTGGTCGATATCTCCACCTCTTTCCAGCGCTGACCGGTGTGCACATCGAGAAAGTGATAGAACCACCCGTGCTCCGGCGGGACCTTGCCGTTGGTGTAGCTCTGCAAGCAGCGGCGCACCAGATCCTTGGCCTTCTCGCGCGGAATCCAGCCGCGCTCGGCGCCGATGCACATGGCGGTGAGCGCAAAGCCGGTCACGCCGGTGCTGCCGCGCGACTGATCGCCCTTCTTCACGTTGTCCGCAGGGTCCCCGTGGATAAGGTCCATGCAGATTCCGGTTTCGGGATCCATGGCGTCGGCAAAGTATTGGAAGCAGCGCTGGGAAAGATCGTCGAGCAGCGCATCGTCATGATGGCGCTTGACGATGCCGAACGCGCGGCTCCCTCCGATTCCCGACGCAAGCCCAAAGCCCGCGGCAGTGGCAAGCTGAATGAAAGCGCGGCGGCGGATGGGTGTAAGTGAAGCGGATTCCATGCAATTGTCCTTTTGGTTCGATGTGCGGGAGTTAAACTTCCGCATACTTTTGTGAATCATTCCGTAGCCATCAGGCTTCAATGTACGCCGCGGTGTAGCCAGGCAAGTCGAGCGATCCGCGGCCTCCCACGATTTTCAATTGCGCTTCCGTTCGCGGATGGAACGCGCCGTCTGTGCCGATGCGGCTTCCTCCGAAAGTGACGCCGTCGAGGCTGTCGATAGCGGGCGCCTTGAGCCACCAGACCCGCGCATGCCGCGCATCTGGAAGGCCTTTCAGATTGATTCTGACGGAAGCAGCAGCCTTATTGAAAATGGCCAGCTTGAGCCCGTGCGAGCTGTTCTTTGCCGCGAAGGCCGTCACATTTTGCGTGTTGTTTTGCGCGGAGAGACTCGCTTCAACAAAAGTGCTGCCCGCAAATTGTTGAGCGAGCATCATGCCGTAAAACACCGGCCGGGCGACGAATCCCAGCGGTGTGTCGCCGGCGATCGGTGTATAGAGTCCATTGCCGCCGCCGTGCAGGTTCACGCCGATGTAGCCGGCTTGCGCCACCTGGAGCATGTAGTCCCCACTCCACAGCGCAGAGGCAAAGGTGTTGCTCACCATCGGCTTGCCTCCATGGAAGCAGGAGTTTCCTTCCGTCACGCGATATGGCTTGCCGAGCGCTTTCACCGCTGCGTGCACGATCTCGATTTCGCTGCTTGCAGGATCCTTGCCGCGTTTCAGCAGGAACTCCAGCGTCATCTTCGGATCGGCCGGAGGGCCTTCAGCGTAGTAGTGGCCGCTCAGGAATTCGAGGTCGGGATGCTTATCCGCCATCTCGGTGATCCAGTCGTACTCCTTGGCGATGTCGGGACCGGCAAACCGTGCGCCGGGAACAGCCTTTTTCACGGCGTCGCGGGTGAGTGGCCACCTCTCCCAGTAATGATCGAACGTCCAACGCGTCTTCGAGCCCGGATCGTGATCCATATCCGGCTCGTTGCCGATCTGGAAGCAGATGAGACGCGGTCCCAGGGTCTCGAAGACATACGCTGCTTCCGCGGCGGCATTCTCGGGCGTGCCGTGCCAAAGATTCAGGCCATAGATGACCCGCCATTCTCCAGCTTGTGTAATGAAGTCTTTCAGATTGCGGATGGCCACGGGCGTCAGAATCGACGCTGTCTTCGCAGCGGTGCCCGCATCGGGGCCGATGGCGTGCGGGGTATCGTTTTTCGCGGCGTCGGCGTCGTCGCTGCTCCAACGCGTGTACTCCGCCGTATTGCCGCCAATGCGCAGCACGCCGCGCGGATTCAAGCAGCGGAATAACGCGATGAGCCCGCGGTTCGAGCTCGAAAAGAAATCGGGATGCCCGAGTTGCGCCGACTCGTAGCTCAACCCTGTAAAGTCCTGCGGCATGGTCGCAAGCGGTTTGCTGAAATCCGCAGCGAGGGCAAGGTCAGACGGATTCGCCGCGGCCTCGCACAAAAGCGTTGCCGGTGAGTGCGCAAGGGCCGCCGTAGCAGCGGCCCCTGTGAGGAAAGTTCGGCGTGATGTCATAGGGTTTTTCTTCGATGGGCTAGAACGAGAAACGGCTTTGCAACTCGATGATTCTCCCAGCGAGCGCTCCCGTGTTCTCGCCGAAGGTCGTGGACGTGATGCTGGTGGTCGGAGTGCCGGAAAGTTCCTGGAAGTTAAACAGATTGTAAGCGTCCGCGCGGAACTCGAGGCTTGCATGGTCGCCGATCACCCGCATCTCAGGAATGTTGAAGCCTTTGGCCAGACTGACATTGACGCCCTGATACGACGGTCCCGTAAAGGAGTTTCTCTCCATGGCTGGCCCGGGCGGCGGAGCAAAGGTTGTCGCATTGAAGGTTTTACTGACAGCGGTGTAGGCGGGCTCGGTGAAGTAGTTTTCACCACCCGTACCGGTGGGAAAATTGACGTTTTTGGCGGTCGGGAAGCTGGTCGAGGCTCCGGATTCGAACGCTGCCGTACTCTGATTGATCGCTCCTCCGGTGTAGGAGGCCGGGCGAATGCTGGTGTACGGGCTGCCCGCATAGTAGAGACTTCCCGCTGTTCCGGTGATCAGGGCGTTTTCCGTCACCGTATAGGCCGGAGTCCACGGGAAGCCGCTGTGGTACTCGTATGTGCCGCCCAGCGACCAGCCGTCAACGACGCCGTGCAGCAGCTTGCCGTGGAAGAAGTTCGGCTGGTAGAGCCCAAAGATGCGCATGTTATTCCCGAAGTTGTAGTCCGAGCGCCCGTAGACATCGTGGATGCTGATGGGAGCGTAAGAGTCCCGGTTGTAGGAAGATGATCCCTCATCCATGCTCTTGGACCAGGTGTAATCGGTCTCGACCTGGAAACTGTGGCTGAAGTTGTGCTTCAGGCTGGCCAGCATGGCGTTGTAGTTTGAGTTTTCGCCGTTGCTCCAGGCAATGACCTGACTCAAATGGGGATTCAGCGCATAGCCCTTAACAGCCGCAACCGCGTTCAGGTCAACTTCGTAGAAGAGATGGTGGCCCGAACTGCCCTGGTATCCCAGCGTGGCGACGAAGTTGGCGGGCAACTGCATCTCGGTGTCTAGTGAGTAGTGATATACGGTAGCCGTCTTCGGATTGGTATCGAAGGCATCGACCGTTACGACGGTAGCGGTGGGGATGTTGCTGGAGTTGAAGGTGGTTTCGGCGTTAGTATTGGCCGGATACCCGAACGGAGAGTTGATGTTCGGGGCGGTGTTGTACTCAATCTGCGGACTGAAGGTCGACGTGGGTCCAAAGGAGATTGCGTTCGGTACGTTCGCGTCTCCGGAACGGAGGATGGCAATCTGGTTCTCTTCGTAGTTGATGCCGACGCCACCACGCAAAACCAGAGTCTGTTTATAGTAATTGGGGCTCCACGCAAAGCCGAGCTGCGGCCCGAAGTTGCTCGGCTGGACGGACGCCAGAGAACCGGTCTGAGCCATGGTGGCGCCGGTGAGCATCGCCGCACCCGCACCGGGAGTAAAGACGGATAGGTTGTTCTGCTTATCGCCCATGCTGCCAAGGTAGTTCCAGCGCAGCCCCAGGTTCACTGTGAAAGTCGGGCTCACCTGGTAGTCGTCCTGCACGAAGACGCCGGCAATATTCTGGCGGTCGTCGTCCCGCAGAAGTTCCGGTACGCCGGTGACCGCGTTGAACGTGCCGGATTCAGTGGCCGGAGCGTCATTGAGGAAGTCCCAGAAGCTCTCGAACGTGAAAGACGGATGTGCGGCCGTGGAAGGTTGATCCTTGAACTCGACGTGACTCAGTTGGAATCCCGCTTTGAGGCTGTGACGGTTCAGGTTCTTGGTAACAATGTCCTGGTATGTGTAGGTCCATTGGTCGAACACCCCTGGGAAGCTCTCGCCAAACTGCGCAGGCTCCGCGCTGGGAGAAACGCCACTAAAGGTGTCCGTAGGCAGGCCGAAAGTGGCCTGGGGATTCGCCGCGATCAGATTATAGCGATACCCGCCGGCGCTAGCGCGTGCCTCGTTGAGCAACGTCGGAGAGAAAGTATGGTTCCACAGCGCGGTAAAAGCATTGTTGATGTCAGGGGCATTTTGGAAGTCGGAGTCCCGCGCCGCCCCGTTCAGGCTGGTGGTCAGATTCGGCGCCCAGTAGATGATGAAGCTCAACCGATCCCTCTTGGTTACGTCGGCGTCCATGCGTCCGTTATATTGCGAGCCGATAAAGGTGCTGGGGTAGGCCGTGGCCACCTCCTCGAGGTCGGCGTTCGTGGCGGTCCCGAGACCGTTTCCAACACCGGGCTTGCTGCTGCTGACCCAGGTTGTATCGTGCGTGCCGAGCGGGGTCGTAAGCGGAGATCCAATATTGAATAGACCGTTGGCTGAGCTGACTGTATGGCAGTAACCCGTGTAGGTCCCATTGGAGTTCAGCGTCGCCTCCGGCAAGCCAAGCGTGCTCGAGCAGGTGCCGCCGCTGGAGCTGGTCGCAGCGGGCGGGTCGCCCGGCAACGTAAGGAACTTTGCGGCGATGCTTCCCGTCGGAGCGATGCCGTCGATGTAAGGCGTCTCAAACAACCCTGTACCCGTGGTGGTCGTGCTGTTGCGGAGCGTCTCGTAAGCAAAGAAGGCGAAGAGCCGGTTGTGCAGGATAGGGCCGCCGACGCTGCCACCGAACTGATTGTAGCGTTGCGTATCTTTGCTCAGACCGCGGCCAGTTGGCGTCTCGCCGGCAGTGGCCGGCCCGACCGAGTTCTGGCCGTTCCAGCGCTGGAACGCATTCAAGCCCGGACGGTCACCCTTCAAGAACAGGCTGCCGTGATACGCGTTGGTGCCGGTGTTGGAGGTCAACTGGACGACCGCGCCGCTGAAGCGTCCGAACTCGGCATCGTAATCGTTGGCGGTGACTTTCAGATTTTGTACCGAGTCCTCCTGCGGGATGATCACCGTCGATCCGGCCCAGCTCGCGCTGGCGGTGGGAATGCCATCGATCTCATAAAGGGTTGTATTGTTCTCGCCGCCATTGCCCTCGACCTGCGGAGTCAGCTCGCCTTTTGTGAAAATGCCCTGGCCGGCGCTTTCGCCGCCATTCTGTTCGGCCGGCAAGTTGTTCTCGTTGCCGCTGGAGGCCTGCGAATTGTCGCCAAACATCCCTGGGGCCAGCGAGGCCAGCTCGAACACGTCGCGATTGAACGACGGCATGTGCTGAATCTGATCGCTGGTAATGGTCCCGCTGATGTTGGCCGTCGTCGTATCCAGCGCCGGTACGGTGCCGGCATTCACCGAAACCGTCGTGCTTGTTGTGCCCAGTGCCAGTTGTACGTTCATGGTGTTGGGCTGCTCGGGAATGATCGTGACGCCGGTCAAAGTCTTGCTCGAAAAACCTGGAGCGCTCACGTCCAGGCTGAAGGTGTCTGCCGGCAGTGCTTCGAGATAGTAAATGCCCTGCCCGTCGCTCTTCGCCGTCCACTTGTGATTGTTGCTCAGATCGGTGAGCGTAAGCGTCGCGCCGGGGATGACCGCCCCCTGCGGATCCGTCACCGTGCCCTGGATGGAGCCGCGAAACTGCGCGAATGCTGGCGTCGCGAAGAGCGACCAGGCTACGATTGGACCGAGTATGATCCACGAAAATCGGCGGATTTTTGCGTTCAGCTTCTTTGTTCTTGGTGCGACATGCGTCATGATCCTAACCTCCAAAAGATTCTGCGAGATTCCTGGGGAACGAACTATTTTATGGTGGCCGGGGAAATTATGGTGGCCGAGGAACGGAGCGTACTGTAGTGACTGTGACAAACGCCTGACAAGTTTCATACGGTACATACACACCGGTAGAAGGGGTATTAAATTGCTCGATGCCTTACAAGTCAACAACTTGCGCTTAGGTATCGAGCAGCGTATGATACGTTGAATCGAATGGCCTAATTCGGCTTTAAACCCTTTATCGTTCTGCCTACCAACTTTTAGCGGCCAGCGAGAGGGGTGTTTCGCTCAAAGAACGCACTTCGATGACGACGACTAAAGATCACGCGACCGCGCAAGTGCCCCTGAGTGCGGAGGAGCGCGCTCTGGTTATAAATCAACTGGAGAGGATGCTGGCGAGTCCGCTCTTCAGCCAGAGCAAACGATACGCCCCATTCCTCCGGCACGTCGTCCACAAGACATTAGAAGGACAAGAAGATTCTCTTAAAGAACGGCTCCTCGGAGTCGATGTCTTCGGCCGGGCAACCGACTACGACAGCAACAATGACCCGATCGTCCGCGTAACCGCAGGTGAAGTGCGCAAGCGCATTGCTCAGTACTACCACGATTCGGCTCACCAGGACGAGCTTTGGATTGACCTCCCAACGGGAACCTACGTGGCTCAGTTTCGCCCTCTTCGGGTGCATGAGGAAAATGGGGCGGCCCACGAGATCCCCGTCATTGAAACCGAACCGGCAATTTCCCACGAGTTCGTTCCTGTCGTGCCCGTGGTTGAGTCTGTTGAGCGTGCGCGCGCGCCGAGGATACGGCTCACCGCCGCCCTCGTTGTTTTCGCAGTGCTGGCTTCCGCGGGCCTGGTTTGGAAATTTGGCGCTCGCCATACTTCGCCTCTCGATCGCGTGTGGGGAAATCTGGTTTCGACTCAATCCCCGTCTGTCATTGCGGTAGGCGTGCCAGGCCCCTTGTATCCTGCGGAAAACACGACGGATGAGCCGAGTGCCCGACAGCATCTGCGCAACGACCATGTGTCGCTTTCAGATCTTCAGGCCCTGCTTCGCATCGTCACATTGCTGGATCATAAAGGCATCGCTTACCGTGTACAGTCCGCAAGCAGCACCACTTTCGCAGATTTGCGGGAGGGCCCAGCGATTCTGCTCGGCGGACTCGACAATCCGTGGACGATGCGCGCCCAACAGAACCTGCGCTTCGGGCTGCAGTCGGATGGAAATGGGGTAGACTGGATCACCGATTCTCACGATCCCGGCACAAGAAAGTGGTCTGTTGATTTCAATCGGCCGTATTCCAAAGTCACCACAGACTATGCGGTCATCGCTCTCTTCCGCGACCCGGGTACCCAGCAACCAACGCTGATTATCGCGGGAATGGGCGAGAACGGCACAAAGGCAGCGAGTGAATTCATCACAGATGACGCGCAATTAAAGAACGCGCTCGGGGATTCGCTCGGAAAGCCGAGCGGCGGCAACTTCGAAGTCGTTATCACCACAGAAGTGATCAACGGTTCCACTGGTGCTCCAAAGGTGCTCGCGAAAGAAGTTTGGTGAGCTAGCAGACCGTTAGTGATATGGCGGCGCCAGCATCGCAGGATCCGCTAACATCCTGCACGCCACCTGATCGCCCAGGTCGCAGCCTTGCTGCAATCGCTGTTCCGCAAGCTCTTCAGTCTGCGGTCCGGCTGCCTGGCGGCGATATACCGTTGCAGCTTCCACGCAACTCTGCGCCCAGCCACCGGCACATGATTTTTCCAGATTCTCCAAAGCCCTCGCCGTATCGGCCGCGGCGCCCTGGCCGTTCAAAACCATCTCGCCTGCTACGCCACAACCGCGCACGTAGCCTTCCTTGCAGGAAAATTCAAACAACGAGAGGGCCCGGGAATCGTCCTGACCCACGCCTTTGCCGGCATGCAGCGCAGTGGCTAGGTAGAAACAATTGAAGGCATCGCCCTTGTCGCAGGAAGCTTGAAGAACCCGGTCGCCGCCGTCCTTTACAAAATCGATGAACTGAACGCACGCCCCCCGCTCGCCCAGATCGCAAGCGCGGCCGAACCCACGTCCAGCCGCCCGCGGCTCACGCGGCACCAATACGCCAAGGTTGGTGACCGTGCCCATCTTCAAGCACGAATCTGCCGAGCCCCGCTCGCATTCCGTGTTTAAAAAACCTACCCACACGGTGCACGCTTTGTGGCGATGAGCATTGCAAGCCTGTTCCCAAAAGGCTGGATCCCTTCCCGGGTGCGGGATGCCAACAATCTCCGTGGTCACAAACCCAGATATCATCATCCATCCGAAAATAACCACCCAGATGGATATGAACGCCATATTTAATTGTTGCGGCGAGCCAGCCCACAGGAATCGCGGCGCATGGATGCTCTTGAAAATCCGCGCCACCGACGCATCCATCCGGTAGCCCACCTTATCCAAAACCCGGACCATGAGATTGAGAGGCGGAACGCATAAGAGCTTGTCGTAAAACCGCGGAGCGCCGATCATCGACAGAAAGCCGTAGAGCCCGAAGACGGAGGCGCCGTACAATCCGCCGAAGATCACCCTGCCGCTATTGCTTTTGGGCGACGTTGCAGGATCCGTCACCAGCAGGTGCAGTCCGATAAAAACCGATACCGGAATATTCGAATCGATAAACATGTAAACACCGGTCACGCGCGTATAGATAAGATTGCCAACGACCAGTGCTACCGCCGCTGCCAGCGTCACCAGGGTTACGGAGAACAAAGCTTGCACCACCAGCCCCAGCAAAAAAATCTCCAGATAGATATTGGGTGGCAGGTGCAGGTTGAGCGCGATCTCTTCACCCCAGGTGATGTGTGTGCTGTGCGTGGCAATCAAGATAACGGAAAAAAGAAATAGCCCCACCGCTGAGGGGTTAAATATATGCGTGCTCCGGCCATCCCTCTTCCAATGCACGTACTCTTTCGCGACCACTCCGATCGAGATCATCACAAATTGCAGGAAGAACCAATCGTCTCGGAACCATAAAAACAGGTTCGTGCTCAAGATGATGGGAATAGGGCCGAAACCAAGCAGCCACTTATCGCGCCGCGACCAGCAGACCAGCATGTCGAGCGCATAAACAAACACGATTTGGGCAACGATCAGCGGGATCTCATCATAGACTTGAGGCCAATACCAGCCCCAATAGGCGTAGATGCAGCTATGCATGATGAGCTGCACCCAATGCGCGGCCTTGGGAACGAACTCGAGTGTCAGGACGCGGCCGGCAGCAACCGCCTGTCGCCTGACCACGGCAGCGTAAATCAGAAGTGCTGCTGCTGCACCTAGAATTGAAAAGGGGAGCATGGGCGCCGACCGCGCCCGCAGTGCGAAGGCGAAGACGCAAAGCGCGATCGCAAGCAGAGCCGGCAGCCAGAGCACTTTGGCTGAGGCGCGGGCTTTGCGGATTGGCTGCTTCGACACGGTGTCTTCTTCTCCGCGCTGCGAAGGCCCACAATGTTCAACGGGCGCTCCGTGACCCCTTAGAACGTGGCTTGCATTTCAATAAAGACGTGAATAGGGTTTCGTGGCATCGCGGACTTCCGCTTCCCGCCGAATAAGGGTAATTATGCCGTCTGTGAGCGTGGAAGTCACGCGAAAATAACGCTCCCCAAGCCGGCCGTTGCGTCCACGCCAGTCAAACGGTTACGGCGCAGTCGCGGGCATTGAACAAGATCGCAGAATACTTCGCCCACCCATGAGCTTCAATGTGTGGGCGATCTTCTGTAGGGGAAACTGCATGCTCGCCTGCAATCGATTGGTTACGCCAGCGAACTGCTGATATTGCTGAAGACCGTCGTTACCGCGGTCGTAACATAGTTAACGCCCGTGATCATGGCGAGGGCAATCAGGCAGATGACCAAGGCATATTCAACCAGATCCTGACCCTCTTCGCCGCTCGCCAGCATTTGGAATTTCACATACAACATGAGAAGACTGTCGCGCATTTGATATCCCTCCTTTACTTCCTCTTGAATGCAGAGTCTGAAGCAAGGAATCAACATGTGCAATGCGGCTTTTGCTGCACGCGCGCCCTGCCCGGTAAGTGCTCTTTTGCGGCGCGCCGGTAACCGATCATAGTTACTGGACAGGTCTCATTCTCCTTCAGAAATCTTTGCCGCGGAGCGACAAAATCCTGAATCGCCGTACGTTACAGCGGTGTAAGTTTTCGCAAAAATCTCTGCGCCAATCGTTGCGTTCCTCCGCTATACTCAGGCCCTCATTTCCCCGTTTCCTCCTTCTGGCAATCATTTTTTTCGAGGAGATTGAGCCCATGCATTCCCCCTTCCCCGGCCTCTGGCCAATTCCTGTCAACGCCCTCAGGCCGTTCACTCGCCACGCGTTGAAACCATCGGTGGCGCCCTCAATCTCGCCGTTCAAGGCCTCGGCACTCTTATCGCGGCTGACACCGATGCCCACCTGCGCGACCAGGTTTCGTCCTATATCGTAGGGTTCGTGAATTCGCCCACCCTCGATTCCAATTCCACCAACGTGAGCAACGATTTCAACGCCCTCTTCCAGAATCTTTACTTCGCTACCTTGAACGGCTTGCACCCATTTGTCGTCGCCATCAGTCCCAAGCTCGATCTCGATTTCGGCCTCGTCTATCCGCTTCCGGCCAAACCGCAAATCCAAAACACCACCGCGGCAAATAACAAGGGCAGTCTCTTTTCGCAAACCATCTCTGTCTCGCAGCCCGAGGTCGTGGCCAGCCACGTGCTTCCCGTTACGGCGCAGTATTTCCGCGGCGCTTATGTGAATGCGCTCAACATTGCCTGGAACAAGACCGTGCTTGGAGACACGAAATCTTCGCTCGTGTGGGGTCCACCGAAAGTGTCCATCACCACACCTGCGATCACCTTCGATGCCACCAATCTCAAGCCCGCGACGCAATACACGTTCCAGGTACATGAATGCGATGGAATCACCTGCGCGCCGCTGAGCGATGTGCTCACCACAGCCACCGAGGCCACCGGCGGCAACGATGTCTATTTCTGGCTCGACTCGAACACCGGCCAAATCATTGGGCACAACACCGTAGGCGCGTCAGGCGGCGGGCAGTTCCTCACCAACGTGCTCATCCCGGCCACCACCACGTCGGGCGCGCATCAGCTCCATACCGGCGCTCCCGGCGGCCAGCCTGCAACTGTCTCCATCACGGTCTGCCAGGTAGGTGGCTGCGGGCCTTCAGTCGCAGTGTTCAACCCGTCGAACAACACCGTCTCTCCGCCGGGCTCGATGGTCAGCGTAGGACCGCCGGTAGTCTTGCGCGGCTCAAAGTTTGCCCCCGGCGGCTCGGTGTGGATCTGGGTGGATAGTGTGCAGGGGACGAAGGCCGGCACGGCACCCGTGGGTCCGCTCGGCAACTTCCGGGCCAGCTTCACCATGCCCATGATCCAGTGGGGACCGCACAAGTTCGTCGCCATCGAGCTAAAGCCAGGTGTGAAACTGCCGCCCACGCCGAAAGGCAAAGCGCCCGTGTTTCCTCCGGCGGATTTCGTCACCCAGCGTCGCGGTCTACGTGCAGGCTCAAGCGCAATGAGCCCAATAAAAATGACCTCTCGCACTCGAGAGGCCACGCCTTCATCCGGATTCTGGAGCCGACGGTCAGACTTGAACTGACGACCTGCTGATTACGAATCAGCTGCTCTACCAACTGAGCTACGTCGGCCTGCTCTTCGATTGTATCGTCGCATCGGAGGAAGGTAAAGTTGCGCACAACGCGCCTCGCGTCTGGGGTTGGATCCGCTTTGAAAGGGTACGACTTCAATCGTGCCAAGGAATTTCGACAACCGATATGCGGGGCTTTAGCCCCCGAGGGATGCTTCTCCTTCAAACTGATACACCACCGAGAAAGCGTCCGGCGCTATACTTCTGCCCATGCAAATCGATCCAGTTCAAGAATGGCAGCGACTGACCACGGAGTACCGCGAGAAGTACGACGGTGAACTGCTCGAACTCGCCCGCGACTATGCCGATCTGACCGAATCCGCGCAGCAGGCCTTACGCGCCGAGATGCGCAGCCGCGGCTTGGGCGACCCTGCGAATCCCAGTGCGGGCGCGGTAAGCGAAATCCGGGATATGAGCCTCCCTTCGCGGCCGACGACGGATCCCATCGAGGAAAGTGTAGGCGGGATGCTCGGCCAGCAGGCAGCCGGCTTACTCGGCCTTGGCGCGACGATGCCACGACTTGTCCCCGATACTCCCGATGCCGACGACAAAGACGACGGCCCGCACGAATACACCTGGAAGACACCTCTTTGTGATTGCGACACCAACGAGGAAGCACAGCAGCTCGCGCGAGTGTTACGCCAGGCGCGCATCGATAGTTGGATTCAGCAGGCAAGCGAATTCGGACGCCGCGATGCGCGCGTGATGGTTGCTGCCGATCAGCTCGATCAGGCGCGCGCCATCGCCGCCCAAACCAATCCGCAGCAGGTTGTTGAGGACGAAAAAGAGGAAGTCCCCGAGTTTGTCGAGCCCAAGTGTCCCAAGTGCGGATCGGATGGCGTGGTTCTCGAAGGCGTCGACCCCGCAAACACCTGGCACTGCGAGCAATGCGACGCGCAATGGACGGAATCCTTGCCGGCCGTCGAAGGAACAAGTCCAAAGGGTGAAAAAACGCTCTAAAACGGAAAGAGCCGCCCGGCAACGGGGCAGCTCTTCCCTTAGGGAGAATAGTTCCAACGGAGGCAAACCCGATAGAACTTTCTGGCTGCATAGTAGGTTCGGGGGGAAGCAGTGTCAAGAGAAAATGTGGGAGAAAATAACTGGCTTTATTTCAATAATTTAACAATTCAATAGGGCGATAAAGAATGCGATTTTCTTCGCCGATCGTTCGCCTGCCTATCTTCGTGATTTCCCGTGATTTGGCCCAGTTTTTTCGGGTTTCTGGCCATTTTTCCACAGTATCAGTACGACATTAACCCTTCGGATGCGGCCTTTCGATTGCCTCGATTTCTTCCACCGATTCCGCCCGCTCGTCGACCCATTTTTCCCGCAGATCGAGACGAATGAACTCCACGTCGTACATCGAAGAGGCCGGTTTGCCCGTAGCGATCCGGTATAGCGCCCTGCCCCCGCCTAGAAATCCTCCCAGCAAAAGAGCCGCCGCCGCGCCGATCAGGCTCAGGAAAGCAATCCCCAGCAGCAGCTTGCTGGTCTTCTCAATATCCGACTCCGTCGGCTGCGGAATCGCCGTCATATCGGCTTCGTAATGCACGGACTCGAGCAGTCGGTGGCTATCGTCGGGTACGGCGTCACCGCTCACAATCGCCACCAGGGGCCCGCTATCCCGCACCTCGAGCGAAGCCACGTCGGAATCATTCAGCGGTTTCGGCCAGGGTGGCTGCGCCTGGCTGCCAGCCTTCAGATACGCGCGAATCGCATCCACCTGTGCATGGGCAATCTGCGGCGTGGGGTAATCGATGAGCGTCAGAGTGGCCTCGCCTGAGGTCAGAGAGTAATTCGCCGTGACCGTTTCGGCTCCCATTTCAAATTTGACCAGCGACGGCGGCAAAACCCCGCCCGCGCCCGCGTAACCGGCCGGACCCACCGCATAGTGTGTGGTCTGCGGGTCCAGCTTGGCCTGCGGCAGGCTGGCCAGGATGGGTGGCGCCAGCGCGCGGTTTCCAGTCGGCTGCGGCAACTGGCGCGCAATCTCGCGCATTTCACCAGCCGACATCGGCCCCACGTGCGAAAACGTTGCATCCACCACCGTAGTTCCCACCCAAAACAGAACGCGATTGTTGTCCGAAGCCGCGCCGGTCCCGATAGCTTCCTTCGGCCAGCCATTCTGTCGGTAGTAGCTGTAGGCTCCGTAGGCCCCGCTCGCGTCGTCGAAACGCAGTGCGCGCACGCTCAGCGTTTCTCCCTCGCGCTTGTAGTTGGCGAGCACCGCCGCGTTGAACCCGTATTCCTTCAGCGCCGCCGCATTGGCCGGATCGGCCTGCGCTGGATCGGTCACCGCTTGCGATGGCTCCGCCGTAACCCAGCCGTCGAACGCATCGGGCAAAAGCGCCTTGGGCGAGGGTGGAAGTGTGAGCACGGTGGCAGATTTCTTCTCCGCCGCGGTAGGCTGCTCGCCCTGCGCGCACGCAAGTGCCGCGCCGCCGCAGAGCGCCGCCACACCTGCCACAATTGCCAACCATCGCATCAAGAACTTCTCACTTCCCTCGGACCCGCGCAGCGCCCCGTTGCATGCGTCGTCCCATTCTTCAGGGTACACGGTCGCGCTACGCCGCAGCCGCGCCCCGAGACTGCAGCGCCAGCCTCTGGTGGCTGCGGAAAAACTCGGCTCATGGGGCTTTGTAACAAGGGCACGGCTTCAGCCGGGCCGATAAGGTCAGCAGAATGAGTCGGGCTTCAGCCCCTGCCAATCCACCTTTTGCTGAATTCGTTTTTCAGTCGGCCTTCTTCCGCAGCCTCTCCAGACCCGCACATCGCCGTCGCCACGCCAAGCCCACTCTGTTGGACACAGAAGAATGCAGAAAGGTTCCCGGTGGCTATTGGTCCGCGCCTCGCCACGGTTTCAACCGCGGCAGCCAGCGCGGCACATTCTGCTTGAAGCGCAGATACTCCTCGCCATAGCGCCGTCCAAGCGTCGGCTCCTCGTAGAGGCACACGAACAGGTACGTTGCCAGCCACACGATGGCGAGATACAGAATCAGGCCGCGCCGCTCGAAGAGCACAGCCTCGCCAGCCAGCGCGATCAACACGCCCACATACATCGGATTGCGCACAAATCGGTAGAAGCCGCTCACCACGAGGTGCTCCGTCGGCGTCGTGGGCGCAAGTGTTCCCCGCCCAGCGTAAACAAAACGTCGTGCCGACTCGACTAGGGGCGCAAGGCCAACGGCAATCAGCACTCCAGCGAGCGCAATCTGCCACCACGGTTCGCCGCCCGGAACGCGCAAACGCGTGATCCAGAACGGCAGGTAGACCAACACGATCCCGGGCCCGCCAAAAATCGCGAACAATACAGAGACGACGATGTTGCGACGCAAGCTTGCCACAGCCGGGTTCCTGGCCTAAGCATACGGCTACTGTGAAGCCACGGCGCTCGCCGGAGGCGAAGTCGGCGGGTAAAGTATGTCTCCCAGCGCCTGGTACCGGCCGCCGTAGAAAATTAACGCATACTCGCGGATTGCTGTGCTCACAGGGCCGCCAATGCAGATGCTGGCCAGCACCGCGAAGACAAGTGCCACCACGCCGAAAAAGATCTTCAGAAGAACGCCGACAATCACAGATGCGCCCGTCGCGTCTGCGAAGATCGAGTGAAATGCGTATTCGACCGACGCAAGCGCCGCCGCCAGCCCAAGTCCCGGAAGCAGCAACAGGAAGAACAAGCCGATCATCGCAATGACGGGCAGAATCACTCTCAGAAGCGCATAAACAAAAAACTGTCTCTTCTCGGCCTTGATGTGAGATCGCACCCGTGCCCACGCTTCGCCCGCCGTAGCATTATCCAGAGCGAAGTGTGGCAGCATCCCATCGCGCAGAATCAAGTCGGCCAAAACTCCAGCCAGCACCAGCAGCAGGATGATAGGAATCAGAGGCAAAACCAGAGCCAGTACCAACCCAACGTCGAGATGGACTCCGTGTTGAATCTCCTGAAACAACCGCCAGAACCCCGCCGCGAACGGAATCGCAATCAACGCCGCCAGCAGCATAAAGCCAAGTCCCACCACCACGTTCAGCCAGAAAAAGCGCCGCGCCTGTGCTCGATAGATCTGCCAGCCCGGCCGCAGTTGCCTCACGTTGTGGATCAGGCAATGAAAAAACGTAAACCGCAGCCGCGTGATCAAATAGAGCACAAACAGCGCCACCACAATCGCCACCAGCGCCGCCGCCACAATCACCTCAATCCATTCCGGCGGGAGGTGGAACGGCGAAGAGATGATCGGCCCATTGCCCGCCGGGTGACCACCGTGCTCCGAGGACCGAAAATTATTCCCGATCCCTTCCGTGATGATCGCGACCAGGCCGAGCTTCAAATAAGTTCCCCAACTGAACGGCCTGAAGAGGAATTCCTTAGTGCGTTGAATAGCAGGCGAAACGCAATCTGCGGCGGAGATGGGGAACATGCGAATCCTTTCCGGGGAAGGCACAGCGTACCACAGAACTACGCATCTATCATGTGCGAAGTTCCGCAACCGGATGCGGCATCGCACTCCACCACGCATCAAACGCCGCCAGCGCCCGTTCGCAAACCAGCCGATGCCGTTCTTTCTTATCGCGGATCTTTTTCCGCACCTCTTCTTCCAGCGGCTCCAGCAGGTCGAAGGTGATATTCGCCGGTTGGAAGTTCTTCGCGTCCGCGTGCGTGATGTAATGCACCAGCGAACCCAGCGCCGTCGAGCGCGGAACTGGCGCCGGCTCCTCGCCGCGCGCCATCGCGGCAGCGTAAATCCCTGCCAGCATCCCAGTCGCAATCGACTCCGTATAACCCTCCACGCCGCAAACCTGCCCCGCAAAAAAGATCATTGGTGCCCCATCCATTCGCCGGCTTTCGGGCGAATGGGTAGGAGACTCCAATCGCATCGGCGAAGAATCCGCCCTCAGCCGCAGGCATTCATCCAGCAGCACCGGCGCGCAGATGTACGTGTTGCGGTGAATCTGCCCGTAGCGCAGGAAGCGTGCATTCTCCAGCCCCGGAATCAGCCGCAGAACCCGCGCCTGCTCGCCGAATTTCAGATGATTCTGAAATCCGACGAGGTTGTAGCTGTCCGCGCGCAGATTCTCTTTGCGCAACTGCACCACGGCCCACGGATTTTTCCCCGTCCGCGGATCGCGCAGACCAACCGGCTTCATCGGACCGAAGCGCAGCGTATCGCGCCCCCGCGTAGCCAGCACTTCGATCGGCAAACAGCCTTCGAAATAATCGAGCTTCTCCCACTCTTTGCTCTCGGCAGCTTCCGCGGCCACCAGCGCATCGTAAAAGCGGTCGTACTCCGCACGGTCCATGGGGCAGTTAATGTAGTCGGCCGTTCCCTTGTCCCAGCGCGCGGCAAAATACACGCGGCTCATGTCAATCGACTCGGCATCCACAATCGGCGAAATCGAATCGTGAAACGCCAGATGCCCCGCGCCGGTCAGCCGCTCGATCTCCTTGCCCAGCGCGTCCGACGTCAGCGGCCCCGTCGCAACAATCGTGAGAGCCGTTTCATCATTCGGCGTTTCCAGGCTCGTCACCTCTTCGCGAATCACGCGAACGCGGGGCTCCTCTTCAATCGCCCCCGAAATACGCCGCGAAAACTCCACGCGATCGACCGCCAGAGCGTGGCCCGCCGGTACCGCGCATTCATCCGCAAGAGATAAAAGCACGGAGTCCCCGCGCCGCATCTCCTGTTTCAGCAGCCACGGCGCGGTCCACTCCGATTCGCTCTTCAGCGAATTCGAGCAAACCAACTCGCCGAAATCTGTCGTCTGGTGAGCCGGTGTCAGTCGCGGCTTTCCATCCACCACCGCGCGCATCTCGTAGAGATCCACCTCGCAGCCCAGCCGCGCAGCCGTCAGCGCCGCCTCTGGCCCAGCCAGCCCGCCGCCAATCACGCGAATCCTCACCGCGCGCTCTCCCCCTGGACGCCAGGGTGCCCCACATCTCGTCCGCCGCGGCGGATGAGATATGGGAAAGCACGAACCCCGACTCCCCTCATTTAACCGAGTCCAAATTGCCGTACCCCATCCTTTTCCGTCCGCCGCGGCGGAGAAATGGGTGGGGTTCCCGCCAGCCGCTTGATCGCCTCGCCGCTCAGCCGCACATTGCGCCATTCATCCAGAAACTCAGCGCCCATGGCGGAATAGAAATCAATGGCCGGCGTATTCCAGTCCAGAACCTCCCACTGCAAGCGTTCGCAGCCCTTTTCCACGGCGACGGCAGCCACACGTTGCAACAGCGCCTTACCGATCCCGAGCCCGCGAAACTCCGGCAGCACGAACAGGTCCTCAAGATAGATGCCCGGCCGGCCCATCCACGTCGAGTAGTTGTAGAAAAACAGGGCGAAGCCGGCTGGCTGGCCATCATGATCGGCAATCAGGCAGGAATAGTACGGATTGGGGCCGAATCCATCGCGCAGAAGGCCCTCCTCGGTCGCAACTACCGCGTCCGGCGCTCGCTCAAAGGCCGCCAGGGCGCGAATAAAAGCAAGAATCTGTGCGACATCTGTCGCCGTAGCACTCCGAATCACCGTTCCCATACCTTGATTCTAGGGCCTGTCTCTAACCAAAATTTCGTGCATCGCATGAAGACGTAGCGCCGGTCTCCAGACCGGCTGTAGAGGGGGTCTCCCGACCCCCGCAATGCGGGGATCGACCAACCGCCAACCTCGCCAACCCCCGCCGTCTTTCCACTGTGATACAGGCCACACGCCCACTCGGACCTCTACTACTACCATGAGAATCGCAATCGGCACGGCGCGTAAAGACTGCGCGGCGCAAAGGGCAACTTGTGGCCGACCCTTTTCATCAAGACGAATGGGCTGGCGCTGCAAGGCCCGACGCGCTGGACCAGAGTTCACACGCAGCCCACTTGTGCTGGGCACTGCATTGGATTTAACTTGGGTTTTGCTCACAAGTGCGCGCTACAGGATGAGTCTCTTCCGCCGCGCCTGAGATTTTGAATTTTTTGAGCCCGTGGGATGTAGGTTTCCCGCCGCTCTCAAGGAGAAAACATGAATCGCACTCTTTCACGTTGGCTGGGCCTGGCTGCCGCGGGACTTCTGGCTTTGGCTCTCGCGCCCGGGCACGCACAACAAGCGCCCGCTGCAAATACGGGCAAAATTCACGGCCGCGTCATCAATCCCACTGGACAACCCCAGGGCGGCGGCACGGTGAGCCTCTCCACCGATGGCGGCGTGACTCTCAAGTACAACTTCCCCGTCGATGACTCCGGCAATTACACCGGAGAAGCGCCTGCGGGTACCTACATGGTCGTCTACCGCGCGGCTGATACGCCGGCCGGCAAGATGGTCGATTCCATCCGAGGCGTCAAAATCGTCGCCGGCGAAGACATTGCCCAGGACGTCGACATGTCGCGACAGGAATACATCGACAAGATGACGCCGGAAGAGAAAAAGCAGTTGGAGGATTTGAAGAAGGCGAACGCCCAGGCCCTGCAGGCCAATGTCCTCATCAACCAGCTCAACGCCGATCTGAAGGTCGTCAACCAGGACAAGAAAGATATCGATAACGCCCAAGCGCTCGCACAACAGGCCCTGGGCAGCAACGCTTCCAAGACCGATCTCGTCAGCAAAACCAACGAGATCAGAACCGCCAAGTACACCGATATCGTGAGCCTTGCGACCAAGGACACTGGCCTCAAGCCGGACGAAGCCTTGTTGTGGAACCAGTTGGGCTACGGACAAGCCGGACTCAAGCACTACGACGACGCCATCACCTCCTACAAGAAGGCCATCGATCTCGAGACTGCTTCCAAAAAGCCGCGCATGCCTGTAATCGGGCAGGCCCAGGCCGGCTTGGGTGAGTGCTACGCGCGCACTGGCAAAGTTCCTGAAGCCAATGCCGCCTTTGACGCTGCCGCCAAGGCCGATCCCGCGAACGGTCAGCTTTATCTTAAGAATCAGGCGATCATCTTCTTCCAGGAAGGCAATTCCGCAGCCCAGGCTGCCGCGGCAGATGACGCCATCAAGGCGGATCCGAACCCGAACGATCCCAACCTCGCCATCCTCTACTACATCAAGGGCCAGGGGTTGATTATGAACGCTACCGTCGACGCCAAGGGCCACTACGTTCTGCCTCCGGATTGCGCGGCAGCCTACCAGAAATATCTGCAACTGGCGCCACATGGCCAGTTCGCTGCAGACGTCACAGGCATCCTCCAGCAGGCGTCCGGAGCCAAGTCGAAGTAACCCGGCCATCGCTTGAGAAACAGCGTGGCGATTGTCTGAATCGATCGAAGGGCGTCCGCAGCAGCGGACGCCCTCTTTTGTGGGGTACCAATCCCCTCTGTGAACGGGTGCCCCTCATCTCGATTCTGAGATGTGGGAAATCACGACCCCCCACTCATCTCTTTCAATTCAGTACAAGCATTCCGTGCCCCATCCTTTTCGCGCTTTTTGCGAAAAGGTTGGAAAAGCAAAAAGACCGGCCCCGCCAATCCCGAAACCGGCTTGGCCGGGAATCGCCGTACAATGCATTGCATGGGTTTCACCTTGCGTCTGCATTCGCGCGGCGCGGCCAGCCTCCAAGTTGCAATCGGCCTAGTCGCTATAACGATTGTCGCCTTGGCGCCTGCCCGCACTGTTGCGCAGCAGGACGCGGCCGCCCCTCCCCAACAGTCCGATCAACAATCCGATCAGTCCGGTCAACCAGACGACGAACGCGATATCGGCTGGATTTACGGCGTCGTGACCGGTCCCACAGGCGCGCCCCAGCATGGCGGCACCGTGAGCCTCTCCACCGACGGCGGCGTCACGTTGCGCTACAACATTACGGTTTCCCCCAAGGGCGATTACACCGGCAGAGTGCCGCTTGGCGAGTACACCCTGGTTTACCGTGCGCCCGATACCCCTGAAGGCAAAGTCACCGATTTCATCCATGGCGTCGTCATCCTGCCTGGAAAAGGCACGGCGCAGGATGTCGATATGACGCGCCAGGAGTACTATGATCGGCTCTCGCCCGAGCAACAAGACAAGTTGCGGCACATGAAAGAGTCGAACGATAGTCTCGCGGCCACCAACAAAATGATTGCCTCCGTCAACGCCGATCTCGAGACGGCAAACCGGGACTTCCTGGATGCGGCGAATGCGCGCGCCACGGCAATCCAAACCCTGGGTTCCGCAGCCTCCGCATTCGATGTGGACGCCCAGGCCGGCGAAATTCGCTTCTCGAAGTACACCGAGATCGAATCGCTGATGGGCAAGGCGACCGCCGAGATGCCGAACGAGGCGAGCCTGTGGATCGATCTCGGGCGCGCCCAGTTGGGACTCAAAAATTATCTTGACGCCGAGACCAGCTTCAAGAAAGCCCTCGATCTCACTTCACAAACCGGAAATCCCAGCCCGCAGGCCACCAATATCGACCCGCAACTCGTCGCCGCGGCCCACGCCGGCCTCGGCGAAGTCTACGCCCGCACCCGCATGGTCGATGAAGCCAATGCGTCCGTCGCCGAGGCCGTCAAAGCCGATCCCGCCCATGCTGCCACGTACCTCCGAAATCTGGCAGTCATCTACTTCCAGGAGAAGAACATCTCCGCGCAAATCGATGCCGCCGACGAGGCCATCAAAGCCAACCCGAAGGACGCCATCCTCTATTTCATCAAGGCCCAGGGACTCGCAGTGAACGCGCCCCTCGATCCCGACACCAATAAAATCAAACTGTCTCCGGAGTGCCTGGTCGCGTTCAGAGAGTACCTTGGCCTCGCTCCCACCGGCGAATACGCCGCGCAAGTCACGACCATTCTCAAGAACGCCGACCTCGAGAACGCGGCCCCCCAGAACACCAACCCGCAGAACATGGGAAACGGCACCGGCTCCGCCAACAAAATGTAGCACCGGCCTCCAAACCCGCACATTGCCGGGTGCCCCACATCTCGATTTTGAGATGTGGGTTAGCACGAACCCCAACCAGCCTTCTTCAACCCAGCACACAGCCCGCGCGCCCCATCCACTCCGTCCCCCCATCTACAATCCATGTCATGACTGACGCTCTGCTCAGTTACGCCGAAGCCGCAGCCTTCGTGGCCAAACTCGCCGCGCGTCTCGCACGCAGCAAGCCCGCGATGGAGCGCATAAAACTGACCGTGTCCGCCGGACGTGTGCTCGCCGAAACCCTCCACGCCGACACCGCCCAGCCCCCATTCGCTCGATCCACGCGCGACGGTTTTGCCTGCCGTGCCGCGGAAGCCTCTGCCCATCGGCCGCTCGCAGTAGCAGGCTCAACTCGCGCCGGCGACCCTCCATCGGGGCCGCTCCCCCGCGGCGCGGTTTGGGAAATCATGACCGGCGCCCCGGTTCCTCGCGGCGCCGACGCAGTCATCATGCTCGAACACGTTGAATCCGCCCGCGTCGAGACTGCCGCATCGCCCGCGTCGCCAACCGTCCGCCTTTTGCCGCCCCGCACCATCAAGCAAGGCGAGAACATCGTGCCCCGTGGCGCGCAGGCGCACAAAGGCGACGCGTTGCTCCCCGCCGGAACCCTGATCGGTGCCGCGCAGATTGCTCTAGCCGCCTCCTGCGGCTGCACGGAACTCACGGTCTACGCAAAGCCGCGCGTGGCTATTCTCTCAACGGGCGACGAACTCGTGCGCATCGCCGCCAAGCCCAAGCCCGGCCAGATTCGCAATTCCAGCGCCGCCATGCTGGCCGCAATGGTCACCTCAGCCGGCGGCAACCCGTGGATCCTGCCCATCGCGCGCGACACCGCCAAATCTCTCGACCACGCGCTGGCCCGCGCCGCCGCGGCCGATCTTCTGCTCATCACGGGCGGCGTTTCTGCAGGTAAATTCGACCTCGTCGAGCCCGCCCTCGCTTGCCTGGGAGCCCGCTTCCACTTCACCGGCGTGCGCATGCAGCCAGGCAAGCCGCTGGTGTTTGCAGAGCTGCCCCGCCGCAGGAACCCCGTCCAAAACCAGAACGGCACGAAGTGCTTCGGATTACCGGGTAATCCCATCTCGTCTGCCGTCACCTTTCTGCTCTTCGCCGCGCCGGTTTTGGCCGCGCTCGCCGGCCGCATCGATTTCGGGCCCCGCTTCGCCCTCGCGCATCTCGCCGCAGACGTCAAAACCAAACCCGGCCTCACCCGCTTTCTACCCGCCGCGTGCACTTTCTCGGGCCCCGTGCCCGAGGTGAAGCTCGTAGCTTGGCAAGGTTCCGGCGATCTCGCCGCCATGGCGCTCGCGAATTGCTACCTGGTCGTGCCCGACGACTCCGACTCGCTCGAAGCCGGCGCAACCGTCAACATTCTTCTGCCTTGACCCGGCCTTCCGCTCCGGAGGAGCGAGCGAGAATAGCCCAGGGTGGAGTCCGCGGGTGGCGGACGAAACCCTGGGACCGCAAGCCCCCAACCGCTCCGCCCCGGAGGGCCGGACGAATTTTTGAGAAGATTTTCGAGAGAGGACTCTCATGTCCAGGTCCAAACCCAAACCCGCAAAACTTTCGCACCCACGCCTTTCCCATTTCGACGCATCCGGCCGCGCCGCCATGGTCGACGTCGGCAGCAAGCAACCCACGCGCCGCACCGCAACCGCTTCAGCCTTCGTAGCGCTCTCCGCCGCCGTCATCTCTGCGTTGCCCAGGAACCCCAAAGGCAATCCGCTTGAAGTCGCGCGCATCGCCGGCATCCAGGCCGCCAAGCGCACCGCGGAGCTCATTCCCATGTGCCATCCGCTGGCGCTCACGAACGTCGATGTCGAAACGGGTCTCGTCGCCGACGGCGTGCACATCACGGCCACCGCGGCCACGGTCGGACCAACCGGCGTCGAAATGGAAGCCCTCACCGCCGCTGCCGTCGCCGCCCTCACGGTCTACGACATGACCAAGGCGCTCGACAAAGCCATCGTCATCCGCGAGATTCGCCTCGAGACAAAATCCGGCGGCAAGAGCGGCAATTTCCAGCGAAAAGCCAAGTGACACTCGCACTCACACTCACACTCGCCTCACTTGATCGCAGTTGCGTTGCTCAGGTCGAGCGTCACAGAATTCGCTCCGGCCTTGAGCTGCACGGCCTGGCCCCACGCAAGCGCCTGGTTGTTGTAGCGCGCGTTGACCATCAGGTAATAAACGCCCGGGGGTAGGCCGGGCAAAGTGCCTCTGCCGTTAGCGTCGGCCCGCACTCCGGAGGCAGCGTTTGTATTAATGGCATTGATGATTTTTTGACAATCAGGCGTACGATTGCCGCAGGCAGTGCCCATATACATATAGGGCGAAACTCCGGGCGGCACAGACACGCCGGCATTTGCAATTGCGTCGGCGAAACTCGTGCGCAGCAGCACATAAGTATGTCCGGCCAGGGGATTAGGAGCACCCGGCTGCGCGGCCAGTCCCGGGATCACCGACAAGACAGCATTTCCCAATGGCGCCGCGGGAGTGGAAAGCCCACCGCCGCTGGCTGGACCTGAACTGCCTGCCGCAGCGTTCATCATCGCCGGCCCTCCGCCGCTCGCGGGAATTTGCTCACTCGGCGCTAGAACTCCAAGGTTGCAGGTCATCTCCATGGGAGCGAAAGTGAAGTCGTCGTTATCGTCCTGCCCGGTCACGATGCGCCCATGCACCTGGTAGGGGCCGGTCGAGCCAGGGTCGAGCGATCCGTCGGGTCTGAAAGCCAGCGTCAGCGGGTGATCCGTCGCGGCAATCTTCACCACCGCGCCCGTTCCGCCCACCTCCACCGTGTAGGGATAAGCGCGTGCCGCGTCCGGTCCGCAGCCCAGGATCACCGATTCAGGAAAAAACTGCACGCTGAATCCGGTAGACGCGGCAAAGATGCCGTGGATGCGAATCCCGGGCGGCGTAGGAGGCCCCTTGTCGCCGCCGACCATGGATTTGAGCAAATCGGTTTCCATGGTCTGCACGCCCACGCCCGCCCCCTTTGAAGAAAGATTGATGGCGGGGCACGTCACGCGTTTGGGCGCGAACCGCGTATAGCCGTTGTTTGCGTTTCCCGGCACGCGGTTGCCGGCCGCATCGTAAAGGTTGCCGTATTGATCCTTCTGCGTAGCGCCCGTTCCCGCGGCGCCGCTCACATAGCCCGCGGCAATTACGCCGTCGATTGTCACAGGCCCCGGCGGCCCGCTGATGGTCCCCTCGTTATGCACGGCCAGCACCAGCGGCCTCGGCGTTGTGGCGATGGTGAGCGTGGCATGGCCGTTCTTCAGGTCGAGCGTGTAGCTCTCCTGGTTCGGCGAGAGGCCTTCGCAGTTCACCAGCACACCCTCGTCAATAAAGTCCAGCCGCCATCCGCCCGCGCCCACAAACACACCCGCCATGTTGGGCCCAGGCTGTTCGGGCCTCTTCTCCGCCCCGGGAAGCACCTGCGAAACCATCTGCGTGAACGCGCCCAGCAGCCCGTTGCCCATGCAGGTGGCCGCAAGCCTGCCTGAAGAAACGCAGCGCCGCATGGCGCGCTCCTCAGCGTTTTTCGGCGGCGGAATCGCGGCAGGATTCGTGCCCGCCTGATTCCCCGAACCGCCCCGCGAGTTCTGCGCGGCGGCCTGAGGGTTGGCCCTCGCTGCGTTGGCGTCGTAAATCTCCTGCTGCTTCTTCTTGAAAGCTTCTTCCCGTGCAATTTCCTGTGCGCTGGGCTGTTTGCATGTGGGCAGCAGCTTCTTCAAATTCCCGCGCGTTTCATACGTATACTTCATCAACCCATTCGGCAAAACCGTATCCGGGTGCCCCACCATGCACGTTGAAGTGTCCGAAGTATCGCGGATGTTGCAGCTATCGATCACGACGCGCTCTCCGTTGCAGACATAAGTCACGTTGAGCCGGATATCCTGCGCCGCCGCCCGCACGCCTGCCGAACCAGCCGCGACCACAGCCAGCGCAACCATCATGTTTCGCAGTGATCCGATGTTCATTTTTTAGCCTCCAACGAAACCGTGAAAGCGCCGCCGAGCCCACGCCAAAGCGGGGATCACGCGCACGAGGAAGTTCGCAAGTTATCTCAGTAAGGGAAGAAGGCCCGACAGGGAAAGATTCTCCGCCCCGAAAGCGATTGTCAAGCGCATTCAAAGAACGGTGCCAAGATTATTGGCCGGGCCGCTCGCTGGGCCGCAAGCAGCAAATAGCGCGAGCTCATTCCTCCACAGTCCTGTCATCCTGAGGCGCGGCCGAAGGATCTGCGGTTGCTTCTAATCAACCGCGCTCTGCCGGCAATCCGACAATATGACCGCGGCGCCGCGCCACGGCGGGCAGCCCCGGCCTCAATAGGAATTTCATCCAGTCAAGGGTGCCCGCGGTCCCTCGCTTTTGGGGACCGGGGAGGTCGAGGAGATGGGCCGGGGATCGCACTTCCACGCGGGCGGCGGAGCGCACCCTGCTTACTGCATCGCCGAGAGCTGAGAGCTGCCTTCTTACTCCGCGTGGAAGATCACGTCGAAGAGCAACAAACTCGCAGTTGTAAAGATGATGTCGTAGCCGAGCAGCATCTTGATCCAAAGCGTCGGATCGCTGTCGCCGGTGAAGATGGCGGTGGTGGATTGCACCATGGCCAGCAACGCGGGAATGAAGATGGGAAAGAGAATGAGCGAGAGCAGCAGCTCGCGGTTGCGGCTGCTCATCGAGAGCGCCGCAAAGAAAACTCCGTTGCCCACCAGCGCCCACGTGCCGAGCGGCAGCACCAGCGCCAGCAGCCACGCGTTGCCCGCGATGTGCAGGTTGTAAAAGATGAAAAAGAACGGCGCCAGAATGATCTGCACGATGGTGACGAAGAGAAAGTTGGCGATGGCCTTGGCCAGAAAAAGTTCTGCTCCCGGCGCGGGAACCATGCGCTGCGCGTCCATCACCTGATGGCGGATTTCGCGCGCCCACGCCTGATTGAGCGCGCTGACCGAAGCGAACATGGTGGCCACGCAGAGCACGCCGCCCGCGATCTGCTGCGCGAATTCGCCGCGCGGATCAAAGGCGATGGAGAAGAGTACGACTACCAGCCCCGAGAAAAACAGCATGGAGATCATGGCGTCGAGCGAGCGCCACTCGATGCGAAGATCCTTGGCAAGATGCGTCCAGAGCGCGCGCGTCATGCGTGGCCCTCCGAGGCCTGAGGCTTCGTATCTTTCGTCAAATCGACAGTCTCGACCGGTTCGCCGATGGCGGCTGCGGCACGCAGGTAGTCGTCGGGCGCGAGGATCAACTGCGTGCCGCGAGTTCCCGCAGAAACGCTGATGCGATCGAAAAGGATGATCGTTTCATCGACAAAAATCGGATAAGGTTTTTTCGCGCCGAACACAGTGACGCCGCCGCGTATGTAGCCGGTGAGCGGTTGCACATCTTTGAGCGGAGCCATCTCCGCTTTATGCCAGCCAGCCACGCGCGCAAGTTTCTTGAAGTCCAGTTCAGCGTCGCCGGGAATCACAGCGAAAACAAAATCGCCCGCGCCGGTTGTCGTCAGCAAAGTTTTGAAAACCTGTTCGGCCGGCATGCCAATTTTCTTGGCGACCGTAATCGCCGTCAGATCGTTGGGATCGACCTCGTATTCGCGCAGTTCGAACGCGATGCCGAGCGATTCAAGGAAGCGTGCGCCATTGGTCTTCACAGCGTCGGCCTCCCAGGCTCGAAGGATGCCACGCGGCCGGCGCGCAGCGTGAGCACCCAGTCGGCGATGGGCGCGGCCAGTTCGCGCTGGTGCGTGGTGAGCACGATGGTGCGATCGCTCTGCCGAAATCGCGCCAGCAGTTCGACCATCTGCCGCGCGCTCTCCACGTCCATGTTGGAGAAAGGCTCGTCGAGCAGCAGAAGTTCCGGCGAGGGCACGAGCACACGCGCGAGCGAAGTGCGCTGCCGCATGCCCTGTGAATATTGGCCGAAGGGCCGGTTCAACTCAGGATCGAGGCCCACCTGGCGCAGCGCATCAGCAGGCGCGAGGCAGTTGCGCCCCGGATACAAACTGGCAAAGTAGCGCAGGTTTTCCTCGGCCGTCAACTCGTCGTAGAGCATCGGCGCATGGCTCATGTAGCCGATCCGAGCCCGCTCCTGCTGCGGTTCCGAATCACCAAAGACGCGGACGGTACCGTAGCTTGGGCGCAGCAATCCAGCCAGAATGCGCAGCAGCGTGGATTTGCCTGCGCCGTTTTCGCCCAGCAGCACATAGCAGCGGCCGGGTTCCAGATCGACCGTAACCTGGCGCAGCGCGGCAAAAGCGCCAAACAGCTTTGACACCTGATTAAGCTGAACGCAATGCTTTGTGGGTTCAGCGCCCGATGCGTTCGCGGTCATCATGCGTTCGCCGTCATGCGCTCAGTTTGTTGCGGTTTGCGTTGAGGAGGCAGGAGCAGGCGCAGCATTCGATGCGCTGGCCGGCTTGGTCGAGGCTGGAACCGGCGGCTGGGCGCCCGGTTGCGCCGGTGCGTATTTGCTGGCGCACTTGGCCTGAAGCACCGTGGCATGAAAAACGCCGTCCCGGCCGTACGTCCCCATGGCCAGCGCCTGCGAGTCGTCCTTGAATGTGTCAGGCGGCGGTTCCGATCCCTTGTAGCTCACCTTCAGGAGGCGTCCGGAAGCGGCTTTGGGCGAGTGGCTTTCGTATTCGTTCAGTACGAATTCGACGTGCGGGCCCTTGCGCTCGATGGAGCCGGGCTCGACGAATCCCTCCACGCGCAGATTGCTGTGATACGCCTTATCGCCCATTCCGCCCAACTGGGCGATGGTGACGTAATAGCTCTTGCTGGACCCATAGCCGGTATAAGCCAGCCAGCCGATGGTGCCGAGAATGACGGCGATGGCGATACTGATGCGCAGACTGTTGGGAGAAACCTTCATAATGACCTCTTTTAACGATACGGGGCTGCATCACCATGGTCAACCGTTGGGCAGGAGCGGGGATGTGATTTAGCTCACATCGGCATCAGGGAAAACAGGGAACAAGGAACCAGGGTCTAGTGTCCCGAGTCTAAAGTTCGCATCACAATGATCGGTCATCCTGAGCGCAGTTTGGCGCGTTTTGTGCGGCTAACGGAGTCGAAAGGGCTTGCATTTATTTGTCAACGAGTTTCAGACTCACCCACACTAGAACTGGTTGCATAAATCCGGTCTTGAAAGGGCACGACTTCAGCCGTGCCATGAAAGCCGCATAAACAGCGGGCTTTAGCCCCTGAGGGGCGCTTTTTAATCGGCGTAGTGTGTTCCCGCAGCCAGGCCTAGGAACGGATTTTTGTGGGCGCAAACCTTTAAGAATGAGCGGAAAGTCCGATCCCGTCAGTAGAACACTGAAAGCCAGCGGCTCAAACCCTACCGCAGGCCAAAGAGGACGCGTTTCTTGGGCACGAACGCGGCGGCAAGCGGTGTGTTAAGCGCGTCGACCACGGGCGCAGCCACTTTGAAGTAGCGAATGATCACCTCGGCGAGGTTTTTTTGAAGCGCGGCCTTCGCAGGCAGCTCCGCACTCAGCCCCCATTGGCGGCACCGGATCAGATCCATGCCCGGATGCTCGCACGGAAAACCTTTGGGCGGGCGCGTGAGCGCATTGCCTTCAAATTCGGTGAAGTGCCTCCGTACCTTCGGGTTGCGCAGGAGCTTGCGAAACTCAGCGTGGTGCCCGAGCAGCCAATGCCGAATAGCGGCGAGCTGATCCTTGTCGGGCATGTAGGAGCCGGCGGCGACGATCACTTCCTTAGGGCTCACGTGAAAGTAGTAGCCTGCGCCCGAAGTCTTTTCGAAACCCTGGTGCGACCACCACGCCGCCACATGCGTTTTGTAGGGCCGCTTGTCGGAGCTGAAGCGCGTATCGCGATAGATGCGAAAAACCGATTTCTCCGCCGGACGCACATGATTCGGCGCAAAGTCCACCATGGCATCAGTAATTTTGCGCACCACGGCCAGCATCGGCTCTTTCAGCTCCGCCTCGAACTGCGCCTTGCGCGGCTGAAACCACGCGCGGTCGTTGTGCCGTTTCAGGTTGCGCAGGAAGGTGAGCGCTTCCGGGTGGAAGTAAGGAAGAGCGGTAGGCGGATTTGATTGCGGAGAACGCGGCATGTTCTGAATTAGTTTAATTGACGGGCTCGAACGCTATCACTCGTTAACTGTGATCGATACTGAGCAACCGGCGGATTGGATGTTATCAATCAATTCGGCGAATTGGCGCACGCGATTCACGCGGCGCGGGCGAGCCAGCCCTTCATCGTGTTCGCATCCACGAGACCGGCCTGCTGGAACTTGAGTTCTCCATTGGCGAATACCGCGAAGTTTGGGATGCCCTGCACCTTGTAGCGCGCCGCGAGTTGTGGATACTTTTCCGTATCGACCTTGAGCACGACTGCGCGACCGGCAAGGTCGTTCGCCACCTGTGCAACATGAGGCGCTGCCATGCGGCAGGGGCCGCACCACTCGGCCCAGAAATCCACCAGCACTGGAACTTTGCTTTGGCTGACGATCTCGTCGAACTCCGCGGGGCCTGCCGCGATGGGTTCTGCAATGGGCGGCAATGGAGATTTGCAAGCCCCGCAACGGCCGGTGTCGGCAAGATGTTTGGATGGGATTCGATTCTGCTTGCCGCAAGATGGACAATTTCTTATCACAGGCATCACTGGCTCCTTCAGTTGAAAGATGCTTCGGCAGACGCTTTCGTCGCTAGCGAATCCCCTTCAGCGCCCCGCGGAACAATCCATCAAAATCCGCCGCTAGCGCCTTTTCCTTCGCGATCGCCTGCTCGATCGCCTTCTCCGAGGCCACGCGCTGGTAGCCGAGATTCACGAGCGCCGAGAGCACATCGTCCACCGCCGGCCCCTGCACGGCGTGCGGCGCAGGCGCCACGGCAAAATCGTCGAGCTTGTCTTTGAGCTCGACCACCAGGCGTTCGGCCAGCTTTTTGCCCACTCCCGGGATGCGCGTGAGTTGCGCGTGGTCCTGCCCGCGGATTGCCTGGACGGTACGCTCCGGCGAGAGCCCGCTCAGCATTTTGATGGCGAGCTTCGGCCCTACGCCGCCCACCGTGATAAGCCGCTCGAACAGCCGCTTCTCGTCGCTCTCCAAAAACCCGAAGAGGGCGATCTGGTCGTCCGAAACTTGAGTATGAATATGCAGCGAGGCCTCGGCGCCCACCGAAGGCAGCGCCGTGAACGTGGGCACGGAGATGGCGACGTCGTAGCCAACGCCCCCGGCCTCGACGATGGCCTGGCCGGGCTGTTTGAAGATGAGCTTGCCGCGCAGGTGAGCGATCATTGGGTCCTATTGTAAGATCCCCATCCGCTTCGCCACACGCTCCATGGTTTCGAGCGCCTGATCGAGCTGGGCGCGGGTGTGTTCGCTGGTAACGATAGCGCGGATCCGGGCCTTGCCTTCGGGCACGGTGGGAAACGCGATGCCCGTCGCCATCACGCCCTCGTCGAAGAGTGCCCGCGAGAATTCCATGGCGGTGCGGCCCTCGCCCACAATAATCGGCGTGATAGGCGTCTCAGTAGCTGGTGTCGTCACGCCGCCGATGTTAAAGCCAAACCGCTTAAGCTCGCCCTGAAAGTGCCGCGTGTTGGCCCAGAGGCGCTCGATGCGCTCTGGCTCCCGCTCCAGAATATTGAATGCCTCAATACACGTAGCCGCGACCGACGGCGGATGCGAAGTGGAGAAGAGAAACGGCCGCGCGCGGTGATAGAGGTAGTCAATCAGATCGCGCGTCCCGCAAACGTAGCCGCCCAGTGCGCCGATGGCCTTCGAAAGCGTGCCCACCTGCACGTCAACTTTTCCATGCATCTTGAAGTGATCGACCGACCCCCGCCCATCGCGGCCCAGCACGCCCGAGGCATGCGCATCGTCGACCATCATGATGGCGGCGTACTTCTCGGCCAGCGCGGCCAACTTGTCTACCGGGCCAATGTCGCCATCCATTGAGAAGACGCCGTCCGTAATTACCAGCTTGTGGCCGGGAGTGCCTTCCAACTCCTGCAGCAGTTGTTCGCAGTGGGCCACGTCTTTGTGGCGGAAGACTTTGATGGTGGCCCTTGAAAGCCGCGCGCCATCGATAATCGAAGCGTGGTTGAGCTCGTCGGAGAGGATGAAGTCTTCCTTGCCGAGGATGGCGCTCACGGTTCCCGCGTTGGCCGCGAATCCGCTCTGAAAAACCACGCAAGCCTCGACATTCTTGAAGCGCGCAATCCTCTCCTCCAGCTCCATGTGGATGCGCATGGTTCCGGCGATGGTGCGGACGGCGCCCGAGCCAACTCCAAACGCGTAGGTCGCAGCGACGGCGGCTTCAATGAGCTTGGGGTGGTTAGCGAGGCCGAGATAATTATTGCTGGCCAGGTTGATCACCTCGCGCCCGTCGTAATGGCACACGGGCGCCTGCTGGTCATCGAGCACGCGCAGCCTGAAGTGCGTGCCCTTGGCGCGGAGATCGTTAAGAACGGCCGTCAGATGGGCGAGTTGAGGGCGGGGCGTAGACTGGGTCATCGAAATCAACCTCAAACAGAAAGCATAGCGCCGGGGGCCGGATGGCGTTCCGGCGGCTGGCGCGTCCAATATAGGGCTGACGCGGGCAAAGGGCCGGCGCGGGCAGCAGGGGCAGGCAACGAGGGTTGGCCCAGCAGCGCCCCCGGCGGATACAATAGGGGTTTACGCGAAGGGAAACCGGCGAAGCGCCGCAGGGCGATACGCTCTCTTTCTGAAGAGCCCGATCTTTAATGAGTTTGGAGCAGGTGCACGTGATAGGGATAAACTGCCGCAAATTGCGGCTTCATTGGGTTGCGGGACTCGGCATCGCACTAGCGCTGTTTCCGGCCGTGCGCGCTTTCGGCCTGACCGCGACCTCCACCACGCTGTCGACGCAGTCGACCACGCAAGCCTGTCCAACATCAGGGCTTACTACCACCTTGACCACGCTGACGATCACCGTGACCGGTGCGGGCGGCGTGCCCTCAGGAACGGTGAATATATTCGACAACGCGAGCGCCTCTCCTGTGCAGATTGCGAGCGCCACGCTTAGCGCTACGGGCCAGGCCACGGTTTCACTTTACCTCAACAACGGCTCGCACACGCTTCAGGCCGTCTACGCCGGCAGCGCGACCTACGCAACCTCCGGTTCCACATACGCGTCGGCATCCATCAGCGCACAGTGCACAGCGGATTTTGCGGTCTCGGTGTCCAATGTCTCGCCGTCCACGTCTGGCACAATGACGCTCACGGCAGGTCAATCCGGAACCGCCGTCGTCACGGTCACGCCATCGCAGGTATATGTTGCCTCGCTCAATGACTCCGGGGCCCCGTCATTTGTCACAGTTTCCTGCTCGGGTCTGCCCACTCTCTCATCCTGCACGTTCACGCCCGAGAGCCTGGAGCTTCTGCCGGGCCAGGATGCGGGCGTCAACAGCACCATGCTGATTCAGACACAAGCCCAGACCGCAGGCGCCGTGCCGCCCGCGCAGCGCGGGCACAACGATCCAGTTGCGTGGGCAATTCTCGTGCCCGGCATGCTGGGCCTGGGCGGGTTGGCGTGGGGAGCACGCCGCCGCCGCTGGTTACAACGGCTTTCTCTGTTGGCGCTTGTGGGTCTCGTTACCGCCCTGGGAACCACGGGCTGCAATCCGCGCTATTACTACTACAACCACGGTCCAGGCGATCCGCCCGCAACTCCCTCCGGCACGTACACCGTGACAGTCGCGGGGCAGTCGAGCAACGGAGTGAACGCCGTCACCAATACCACTACGTTCCAGTTCATCGTGCAGTAAGAACCTGTCCAGACAGGCTCCAGAAAACGCGCTTGGTGCGGAGCTTTGTAACAGGGCCCGACTTGAGTCGGGCCGCAAACGCCGCAAAAATGCATACGGGCTTTATTGATGGCTGCATAAGCAATGTCCCGTCGAGCGCGCCGGAGGCGCAGCGTTTGTTAGCCCCGCGCTTCAGCGTGGGGAAAGCGGATCGCCCAGACGAACCCCGGAGTCCCATAGGGACGGCGCAAATACATTTCTTATACAGGGATCAATAGTCCCTGCACGATCTTCCCCTTGCGAAGACGCCCTTTTCCGCGGCTCGTTGAATCGTGCCATACTTGCCGCCTCCCGATTCCTCGCAGCCCGACACCAGGCCCTACACTGTCAGCATGAAGCGCCGGCATCCCCTTCCCGCCGAGGTCTACGCGCTGGTGGAACACACGCCAGCCACGGTCCTGCTCGAAGGCGGAAAACCCGAATACTCAAAAGACAGCGAAAAACCAGACCCTGAAAAATCAGAAATCGCTCAGCCTTGGACGCAACTCTTCACGGCTCCCGTGCATGTGTGCGCGGCGTGGCAGGCGGCAGAGATTCCCGCGCTCTTTCGGGAGTTGGAAAGCGCGGTGGCCACGGGGTTAAGCGCGGCGGGATTCTTCAGCTACGAGTGCGGCAACTGCTTTGAGCCGAAGGCCGCGATGCACCCCAGCCACGAGGGCCAGCCGTTGGCATGGTTCGGAATCTACGAGCGCGGCCACGCCTTCGATCACGAAGCCGGAGCATTTCTGGACGGCGAGCCGCCGGAACTGGAGCGGTTCCGCGGCGGCAGAGCAGGCGCCGAAGAGGGAACGTCCCAACCGGAACCGGCGCCCGAAATCGCCGCTGAATTCGCGCTCACTGAAGCCGAATACGCCCAGCGCATCGCCGCAATTCACGAACTGATTGGCGCCGGCGACGTCTATCAACTAAATTTCACAGCGCCGTTTCACATCGAGGCGCAAGGCAGCATCGCGGCCCACTACGCGCGGCTGCGCGCGCGGCAACCGGTCGAGTACGGCGCATTCTTGCATTGGCAGCGGGGCCGTCACATCCTGTCCTTCTCGCCGGAACTATTTTTCCGCATCGAAAACCGAGGCCCGACGCTCCGCATCGTCACGCGGCCCATGAAAGGCACCGCGCGCCGCGGTCGCACCACGCGCGAAGACCGCGAAATTGCCGAATGGCTGCGCAACGACCCCAAAAACCGTAGCGAAAACGTCATGATTGTCGACCTGCTGCGCAACGACCTGGGCCGCGTCGCGCAAACCGGCACGGTGCATGCCGACCGGCTCTTCGACGTGGAACGCTACGCCACGCTCTGGCAGATGACTTCGACAGTGAGCGCGGAGTTGAGGCCGGACGTGGGCTTCTACGAGCTTTTCCGCGCGCTTTTTCCCTCAGGCTCCGTTACCGGCGCGCCCAAAGTGCGTGCCATGCAACTGCTCGCCCAGCTGGAAGACGCGCCGCGCGGCGTGTACACCGGTGCCATCGGTTACTTTTCTCCGCAGCAGACGATCTTCAATGTAGCCATTCGCACGCTGGAGCTCGAAGATGGGCGCGGCGCGATGGGCGCAGGCAGCGGCATCGTCATCGACTCCGACCCGGCGGAAGAGTATCGCGAGTGCCTGCTCAAGGCATCTTTCCTTACCGGACCTGCGCATCGCACGACAAATTCCTCTATCACAAGCCAGCCCGACAAGTTCTTCCTGATCGAAACTCTGCTCTGGAACGGCGTCTACCCTTTCATCGAAATGCATCTCGACCGGCTCGCTGATTCAGCCGTCTATTTCGGCTTTGCCTGCGACCGCGCCGCGATCCGGACCGCGCTCGAACAGCACGCTCAACAGTTCGCAGAGAACGCCCCGCGAAAAGTGCGTCTTCTCATGATCGATCCCGAAGGGAACGTGGGGATCTGCAGTGAATTGCTGCCGCCGAACCCCGATCCAAATCGCGTTGCACGCGTATGCATCTCGCCGCGCCGCACCGATCCCGCCGATCCGACGCTGTATCACAAGACGACTCAGCGCCCGATCTACGCACTCGAATATCTCGAAGCACAGCGCCGCGGTTTCGACGATGTGCTGTTCCAGAACCTGCGCGGCGAAGTGACGGAAGGCGCCATCAGCAATATTTTTGTAGAGAAAGACGGCCGCTGGTCGACGCCGCCGGTCACATGCGGTCTCTTGGCCGGAGTTTTCCGGCGCCATCTGCTCGCAACTCGCCCCGAGATCGAAGAGCGCGTGCTGTTTCTCAACGATCTGCGCCACGCGAGTGCACTTTATATCGCCAACGCCGTGCGCGGCCTGCGGCGCGTCACCATCGTGTGGTAATCCGCCGCAGCCGCGCCAATCGATTCTCACTGATTTAGCCGACTTCACCCTTGAGGTGGTAAAACTTCTGGGGGAGTGGATTCCATGCGAAACCGACGGCCTCTGAAAGCGGAGAAAATCGATTTTTCCAAGGCGATTGCCTGCACTGTGCTCTTTGCCGCGGGATTTGCCGCATGCGCCCAGACGGCCGATCAGACGTGGCTTGGCCGCCCTACCCGGCGCGGTTCCGAACCCACCATGTTTCTTGTGAGCGCTCTCGATCAAAGCCTCATGGTGCGGACAGCAGCCAAGGAGCTAAATCGCGGCCTGAACGGCTCTCCGGATCCCGACATCGACGACTTCACCAATCGGATCGTGCTCGGCACCGCAGCCGAAGTCCGCAAAGCGTATCCGCAGATCGCAGTGCCAGAGAAACTCTCTGGTGAATCCTATTGGATCAATACAACCCATCCAAGGCACGGCACGCTGATCATCGTTGCAGGCGGCGACGAACGCGGTGCACTCTATGGAGCATTCGCCCTGTTGCGCATCTTCGCGGAGAGCAACGGCGTTCCCAAAGCACCGATCCGTGAAGTACCCGCCATGCCCATCCGCTGGACCGACGAGTGGGACAACGCCAACGGCACCGTCGAACGCGGCTACGGCGGCCGGTCGATTTTTTTTGAGAATGGCAAAGTTCGCGACGATCTCAGCGCCGTCAGCGAATACGCGCGCCTGCTCGCCTCCGTCGGCATCAACGGCTGCAACGTGAACAACGTAAATGGAGCTTCGCTCTTTTTGACTTCGGACTGGATCCGCGGCTTGGCGAGAATTGCCGATGCCATGCGCCCATGGGGTGTGCGGCTGGCCATCAGTGTCGACATCGCCAGTCCGCAAAAGATCGGCGGCCTCAAGACATTTGACCCACTCGATCCCGCCGTGCAGGCCTGGTGGGCCGCAAAGGTCGACGAAATTTACGCGCAGATTCCCGACCTTGCAGGTTTCACAGTAAAGGCCGACTCGGAGGGCCAAGCCGGCCCGGCAAGCTACGGCCGCAGTCCCGCCGATGCGGCCAACCTGCTGGCCAACGCCCTCGCGCCGCATGGCGGCGTGGTGCTCTATCGCGCCTTCGTCTACAACAATCACCTCGACTACAACGACCCGAAGGCCGACCGCGCGCGCGCCGCCTACGACATCTTTCATCCTCTGGACGGCAAGTTCGCCCCGAATGTCGTCGTGCAGATCAAATACGGCCCCATCGACTTCCAGGCGCGCGAGCCGGTCTCGCCGCTCTTTGCCGGCCTCGAGAAAACCAACCAGCCATGGAACTGCAGATCACGCAGGAGTACACCGGCCAGCAGCGCCACCTGGTCTACCTCGCGCCCATGTGGAAGCAGGTGCTCGACTTCGATCTGCGCGCGGAAAATCGCTCCACGCCGGTGAAGGAAATCATCGAAGGCAAGAGCTTCCATCGGCCGCTTGGCGGAATGATCGGCGTCGCCTGCGTGGGCCGCGACGGCTGGCTCGGCTCGCCGCTGGCGCTGGCCAATCTCTACGCCTTCGGCCGCCTGGCGTGGAATCCGAATCTTTCAGCCGGAGCAGATCGCCGCAGAGTGGACGCGGCAGACCATCAGCAACGATCCTCAGGTCGTTGCGCACCGTCGATCAAAATGCTGATGCAGTCCTGGCCCGCCTATGAGAACTACACCGGCCCGCTCGGCACGCAGACGCTCACCGACATCACCGGCAGCCACTACGGCCCGAACATCGAGTCCAGCGAACACAACGGCTGGGGCCAGTGGCACCGCGACGACCACGTGGGCGTCGGCATGGACCGCACCGTCGCCACCGGCACCGGCTTCGTCGGCCAGTACCCGCCCGAGGTGGCGAAGATCTACGAGTCGCTCGCCACCACGCCCGACAATCTGCTGCTCTTCTTCCATCACGTGCCGTACACCTACAAGCTGCACGACGGCAAGACCGTCATCCAGTACATCTACGACAGCCACTACGAGGGCGCAGAAGAGGCCGCGCGACTCGTGCGACGAGTGGGCAACGCTCGAAGGCAAGATCGACCCAGAACTCTACGAACGACGTGCGTGCGCGCCTCGAATACCAGGCCGGCCACGCCATCGTCTGGCGCGACGCCATCGTGCAGTATTTCCTGAAGCAGAGCGGAATCCCCGATGACAAGGGCCGCGCCGGCCATTACCCCGGCCGCCTCGAAGCCGAAGACGCGCGCCTCACCGGCTACAAGGTCATCGATGTAACTCCGTGGGAGGATGCGTCGGGCGGCAAAGCTGTCATCTGCGATGCCAGCTCTGCAGCCAAAGGCTGTTCGGCGGAGTGGACCTACGAAGGCAACGCGGGCCGCTTCAACATCGCGGTTCAGTACTTCGATCTGCAAGGCGGCGTCGCGCACTTCGCGCTCGATGTAAATCAAAAGGCGATTGCCACCTGGGCCGCCGATGCCAAGCTGCCCTCGCGGCGCCCCAATGGCGACAACTCAACGCGCTTCAATGTGGGTGGCCCCGATCGACGAGGCATCGATTTGAAACCCGGCGACGTGTTGCGGATCGACGGCACCCCCGACGCGAGCGATCCCGCGGCGCTCGATTACATCGAGATTGAACCCGCGGCGACACCGCGCCGATGAGCCTGGCGCGAATTGGGCGCTGCACTTCTTCCGCACGCATCTCAGCGGATAACGCACAACGGTTCAGCGGCTGTCTGACAGATCTCACCTTTCAGTCGCGGCGGCTCCAGGTTGCGCCATCGGCGCGGGGACCTTTTCAAGCTCGTCCATCAACTCCAGAACCTGCTGCCGTTTGTGTTCGCTGAGATCGAGAAAATGAATGCCCGCGGTGTAGCGATCGTGCAGGGTCTCAATGACGCCGCTCAACCGGAATGGAAATCCCCGCAGTTCAAACTCTGTCTCCACGCGACTATAGATACCCACCGGGATGCGCTCGTCACTGCGAATGCGGCAATTGTTCAGGCTCAAGTGGAGGATGCGGCCACGGAACCTGGAGCCGTCCTTGACCTGAATGAGGGTTGCGAATTTGTGTGTCCCCTTGCGGCGCTGTCCACGGAGCTCGCTAGGCGCCCTGGTAGGTACGACGGGCAGGTCGGCCGCTGCCTGCGCGTAAGATTGCGTCTCTACGGCGAGTTTCCCGCGATGCTCCGCGTCAACATCGAAAGGTTGCTTTTCGTTCGTCTCTTCCGCGCTGTCGCAGGCAGCCTGCAATTGGGGGAGCATCTTGTTGAGAGCTGCAGCGCGCGCCGCCGCGGCCGCCGACATCTCCTCAATTACGTCTGCCAGGTCTTTCTTCCGCCGGTCGGCCATATCCACAAAGCGGATGCCGAGATCATTGTGCTCGTCGCTCCACTGCACGACGCCGCTGAACCGGAAGGCAACGCCATTGGCTTTGAATGTGATTTCAATCGAACGCCCCGCCTTGCTGGAGAATCGATCGTAAGCGTGGACGCGGCAGCCCGAAAGGCTTAGATCCACGATGCGTGCCTTTACAGGCATGCCATGAGCCACCAGCACAAGCACGGAATCTTCGTCGACAGGAAAGCGCGGATAAGCGCGGCCTTCCTGGCCCTGGACCGTTCGACTCTCCCCGCGTTCATTCCCGTCCATCGCCTGCTCCACAGCACTGTCGAGCGCGGATCAGTGCCCGTCGGCCAATTTCCATGGCTGTGCGGGCGCCGGCTGCGCATCTTCACGGCCCACCAGCCGGTCGTAGCGATAGACATCGCTGGTCGTACCCAGCGACTCGTTGTATAGGCTGATGGCGCCAGTCAGCTGCTTCAGCTCTTCGCTGAACGCATGAATCGCCTGCAATTGGCTGGCCGAAGCTGGAAGCTCATATTGGGAAGTCTTAATAAATTTCTGGTAGCCGCGGTCAAGCAGCCGCGCCACCTCGCCCCTCACCAGCACTCCGGGGTGTATGGCCAGGGCAACTGCCGGACCCTCTATATTCTTGCTTTCGGGAGCAGGCACCAGCACGGCGCCCACGCAGTCCTTGCTCACCAGAGTGCCTCCCGCAAGCTCGGCATAGGGAACCGCGTCGAAGCCATGGGCGCGCAGCAGCTCCAGCGTCTGATTAAAGGAGGGATGGCCAAATTTGCGTTTCATGAAGGCGTTCCAGTCTCAAAAAAACGTGGTGGCAGAGGATGTTTGCTCTCTCCAATCTCGCACACCCGCGCCGCACGCGCAATTTCCCATGTGACCGAACACAGCTCCCAATTCGGCGCCGAGTCGCCGTACCCGCAATGAGCGCCGGCCGGTTGCGTTGGCGTGAATTCTCGCGTCCCGATATCATGCAGCAATAGAAACTTCTTTACATCGAGAGGCTTCGGCCCACATAATCACTGTGCCACGGAGAACTTGCGCTTCCCATCCTCCTCCCTAGTTGCCATCGCGATGTTTCTCCGGGAAAATCAAGGAGGATTCCTGCACATGAAAAGCATCAGCCCCGTATTGCTGGGACTGTCTCTCGCGGTTGCCGGCAGCACATTCACCGCGGCGCAAGACGCATCATCCACCTCGACCCTGCCCAAGATTCTGCAAATCACGGTTGAATACACCAAGCCCTATAAAGGCGGCGCCGCGCACGACAAGACGGAGAGCGCCTTTATCGCTGCGGAAGAAAAGGCCAAATTCCCCGTCTACTACGTGGCCATGAATTCCCAGTCCGGCAAATCGCGCGCCATCTTCATGACCCACTACGACTCCTTCGAGCAATGGGAAAAGGACAACAAGCTCGTCGACAACAATCCCACCCTTGCGGCCGGTTTCGAGCGCGCAGGCCTGGCCGACGGCGAGCTGCTCGATGAGGTCGACCAGTTGGTTTTCACCTACGACGAAGACCTGAGCTATCACCCGCACACCGACATGGGTAAGCATCGCGTTTACCAGATCTCTGTCTTTCATGTGCGTCCAGGCAAACGGCAGGAATGGCACGACGTGGTGAAAATGGTCAAGGATGCAAATGATAAGGCCGGAACCAGCAACCACTGGGGCATGTATGAGGTCGCCTTCGGAGATCCGGACGGCACCTACATCGCACTCACCGGCGATCCTTCCATGTCGGCCATCGACCTGGGCTACTCTGAGGACAAGAAATTCCGTGAAGCCATGGGCGGCGACGAGGGCATGCGCAAGCTCGATCAGTTGTTCGGCGAAGCCGTCGAGTCCTCGCACAGCGAGCTTTTCACCGTGAATCCCAAACAGAGCTACGTGAGCGACGACTGGATCAAGGCCGATCCCGAGTTCTGGAGACCGAAGGCAGCGATGCCCGCGGCCAAACCGGCTGCGATGGCGCCCAAGAAGCCCACGCCGTAATTTTTTGCTGAATCCAACCGGCGTTTCACGCGAGCGGCTTCGCATACACGGGGCCGTTCGCTTTTCCTCGTGTGCCACTATCTGATTGCCAGCGCTGCGTCGAGAGCATAATGGAGGGGTGACGGGCCACTCGTTCCTGCGTTTTTCTGTCGATCTGATTTTTTTCGCTGCCGCTTTGCCTTCGCTTGCGCAATCGGTCACGCCGGTTTCCAGTTCTCAAATGCTCTTCAGCGACCCGGCCTTCGGCGTCAGCTTCCGTTTTCCCAGCGGCTGGAGCTTCACGCGGGTCGAGGCCGAGAGTCAAAACCCCTCTCTCGCCATTGCCTACATGGACGGCCGCAGCGTCTCTACCGGCCTGCGCTGTCTCATCACCAACGAGACCCTCCCCGGCATCCACTCCTGGCCGAAGACGGTCTTCAGCAGCGTCGAATTTGCGTACGATGCGCGCTCCGCAGCATCAGCCAATGCTTGCCAACGCCTGGCACGCGACAACTGGGAGGTCGAAGCCACGCCCGTGACGCTCAATGGTGTGACCTGGTGGCACGGAACCGCGACCGGCACCGGCCTGAGCACCGAAATCGAAGAGGACATTTACGCCACGTTCGTCGCGGCGTCCAGCGCGTGCCTGCGCTTCGACCTTGCCGTCGCCACCTCGCACGTACCCCACCACGGTCTTCCCCGCGAGCTGACCACGCACGAAACGGATCTCATCCACGCCAGCCTGAATAACATTCTCAACTCCGTCCAGGTTGCGCCTGCGGCCCGATAAACTGAAAGCGAACATGGCCCTCGAATCTCCCACTCTCACCGGCACGACGGTTCGCCTTGAGCCGCTGGCGATGGCTCATTTGGACGGCCTGGTGACCGCCGCCGCCGTCGATCCCGCGCTCTACCAATGGAGCGCCGTCCCGGTGGGCCGCGAAGCGGTTGCCCGCTACATTGAGACAGCGCTCGCCTGGCGGGAAGCCGGCAAGGCCGTGCCCTTTGCGACGGTTCGCGTTGCAGACCGCGCGGTTCTGGGGTCGACGCGCTTCTTCGATATCGAAAGCTGGGCGTGGCCCGCGGGACACGCGCGCCACGGTCGCCAGTTTCCCGACGTGTGCGAGATCGGCTACACGTGGCTCACGCGCGACGCCATCCGCACCGCTGCCAACACAGAGTCCAAGCTGCTGATGCTCTCGCACGCCTTCGAGGTCTGGCAGATGCTGCGCGTCTGCCTGCACACCGACGCGCGCAACCAGCACTCGCAAGCGGCGATTGAACGCATCGGCGGAAAATTTGAAGGCGTATTGCGGGCGCACCGCATGGCCGTCGGACTTTACGCCGCGCGATTCGTATCGTTACGCGATCATTGCGGCGGAGTGGCCCGCCGCAAAGCACAAACTCGAGCAACGGCTCAACCGCGCGTAAACGAGCGCCAAGCGTCAGAAAAGCGCTTGCCCACCGCACCTGAAACCTGACACCTGAAACCCATCACGATCCCAAGCCGAAGATCCTCTTCAGCCAGCCCGGCTTGCGCTCGCAGTACGGTGGCCGCGGGTGTTTGTCATTCAGGTGATAAGTCCTGCACGGCTGGCAGTCGCCATGCCGGAGACAGTCCAGTTTGGGGCACGTGCACACTTTAGGCTTGTGGCTCACAATGGCAAACACTGGCGCTCGGCCGCTCATGACGCTTCGGCCTGCTTGCCGTTTTCGTCCATTTTGCCGAAGATCATTTTGCCGCTGGCGGTTTGCAACACGCTGGTCACGGAGATCGCAACCGTTCGTCCAATCAGCTTGCGCGCATGGTCCACCACCACCATGGTGCCGTCGTCCAGGTACCCGACCCCCTGGTTGTACTCCTTGCCTTCTTTCAGGATCAGCACGTTCATGCGCTCGCCGGGCAGCACCACGGGCTTCAGAGCGTTGGCCAAATCGTTGATGTTGAGCACATCCACGTGATGCAGGTGAGCCACCTTGTTCAGGTTGAAGTCGTTGGTCACAACCTTGGCCTCCCACTTCTTGGCCAGCTCGAGCAGCTTCAAGTCCACTTCGCGAATGGAAGGAAAATCGTCCGGCACAATCTGCACCAGGATCTTTTCGTTGGACTGCATCCGCTGCAGCATATCCAGGCCGCGGCGGCCTCTTTGCCGCTTTGACCCGTCGGTCGAATCGGCCACCACCTGCAGTTCGCGCAGTACAAACTCGGGCACCACCAGCATGCCGTCAATAAAGCCGGCCTCTGCGATGTCGGCGATGCGGCCATCGATGATGACGCTCGTATCCAGCACCTTGGCGCTGCGGCGTGAGGGCTTGTCGCTGGAGAATACCGTGCCCAGCGCCGTCGGGTTCAGCAGATCGCCCTTGCTCGCGCCCACCAGCAGACCCACGTAGGTCATCAGCAGAAGCACGAAGATCTGCAGCACGGCGGAGTTGCTTCCGGGCAGCGGCGCCGAACGCAACACCAGGCAAAACAGCGCCGCGCCAATGATACCGAGAACACTGCCAACCACGGCGCCAATCAGCCGTCGCAGCGTGAGCGCGCGCACGCGCAGTTCAAAGACGATGACCGCGCATGCCGCTGCCCCGCCAACTGCTGCGCCTTCCCAACCTGTCTGGATGCCGAACGGGCGGAGGAAATAACAAACCGTGGCAAACAGAATGACAAAAAGAAGACGTAAAACCACCAGGTCCATAAGGGCCTACTTTCAACCGCAGGCAGTCCTTCACCGACGGCCCTATGACATGAACGCGAGTATGAGCAAACTTATGCACCATCGTCAAGGGGGAAAGACGAAGAGCAGGGATCAGCCAGTAGCCAATAGCCAGTAGGTGGCAGGAAGCAGGGTGTAGAAATTGGGATTCGGGAATTTAGGGGCGCCCGCCCTGCTGGCCATTGGCCGTGGTCCTCTATTCCCTACTGGCTATTGGCTACTGGCTACTCCCTGTTCTCACGACGCCGCGGCCAGCTCGTTCACCGGCATGAAGCGTTGCGCGCCCTTGCGCGGGCCGCGTTTGCGCGTACTCATCACCTTGATGCGCTCCAGCAGTTCCTGCGTGGAGCAGTTCTTCTTCACCAGCACGGCATCTGCCACGTGAAGCTCGCCGTTCGCCGCCTGGGCATCCCCGAGCAGAATCATGGGCACGTGGCCTCTCATGCGTTTCAGCCGCTCCACAAGCTGGCCTCCGCTCATTTGCGGCATGGTGGTATCGGCCAGCACCAGGTCAATTTGCGGCGCGGTGGCAAAAACCGCGATCGCCTCCTGGCCGTTTGAGGCCGTCAGCACGCGATAACCGTTGGTCGCAAGCATGAACTTGAGCACCGAGAGCTCTTGTTCATTGTCGTCTGCACACAGAATCACCTTCTTCGGACGCATAGTATGGGGGTCTGCTCCTCACAGCAATCTTCCAAGGTTACTAGGGACAACAAAATTCTCTGCCGCTCAAATTGCGGCTCGATGTTGCCACAGATTAAATCGATGGCCGTGATTGGGGCAGACAAGAGTGCTTCGGATCGTTCGTTCGTGGCTTGCCCCGCGCCTGGACCGCAACCCTGGAGGTGCGTTCATGTGCGCTACGGGGCAGCCTGCTCGCGTTCCTCTGCGGGTCAGCCTGGCTTCGCGGTCTTACGCTCAGCGTGTTGGACGCGTCCAGTTACTCTAGAAAACGCGCCATTGAATTGTCCTCAATGAATGTGAAGGTACGAGCCCCGGACGTTCGTGGGAAGAGGGAAAGGCAAGCGAAGATATGAGTGAAAATTTATTTGAAACAAGGGTGAATTCGTTAGAACCAACACACGCTGCAACTTGCGTTGATGAATTTCTGTTGAAAGCATGTGCATCACGGCAGGAAAAGCTGTCCTTTTGCCACAAGAATGGTGCTGCCCCCAACACGCACATCCGTGACCCTCGCCAAATCTTTTCTTGCGGAAAGAAATAGGTCGCTGGCGCGGCCGATTTCCACGCCCTGGCGAACGTGCATGCGCGCACCGGACGCTACCGCGCCGCGCTCTACCAGGTAGCTGATGGCGCAGCCGGCCGCCGAACCCGTGGCCGGATCTTCACCGCCATAAAACTGCATCCTCGCCCGCCACTTCGTGGGGTTCTGGTTTTGGTGCTTCGCACCGTTTTGGTCTTGGACCGGATCTGGTGCTAAGACATAGAACCACCGCGCACCGCGTTCCCGCAGCCACGCCGTCGCCGTATCCTGATTCACCTTGAGCCGCGCTAACGCGTCGATCGAGCGCAGCGCGACAATCGCAAACGGGTTTCCCGTGGAAACAATCTGCGGCGGCAGCGCCGGGTCCATGTCCTCGAAGGCGAGACCCAGAAGCGGAGCCACGTCCATCCCGTCCAGTTCCGCGCCAAACTCCGGCTCTCTCTGCGTCATTTCACCAAAGATCGCGCCCGCATTCTCGGCACTCGACGCAAAGCGAACCGGCACCGGCCCCACCTTAAGCGCGAGCTTCACGGTGTCACCCTCAAGCGTCTCCGGCGCAATCATCTTGAGCACGCTAGCCGTCCCCAGGGTGGGATGGCCTGCAAAGGGCAGCTCTTCCTGGGTCGTAAAGATGCGCACGCGCACACCTTCCGCGCGCTCAACTTCAGCGGAGCGGCGCTCGATGAATGTGGTCTCAGACAGGTTGAATTCGCGCGCGATGGCCTGCATCCGCTCCGTCGTCAGGCCGCACGTATTCTCGACCACCGCCAGTGGATTGCCGGCCAGCGGCGTCTCGGTAAAAACATCCACGGTGAAGTAGTCGAGACTGGTGGGAGGTTTCGTCATCGCACGGCACTGTTCCTGTCACTAGTGTAAGGAAAATCCGTGCGATGAAGTTGTGGAAACGCGCATCCGCAGAGCAGTCGCACGAACGGTTTTCGAGGCCGGAGCAGATTCGCTTTCGAGGTCTGATCGAAGGAATCAGATCGAAGGAATTTAGCACTTCGTCCCGGAGGGACGGAGGAAAATAGCCCAGGGCAAGCGCAGCGCAGCGCAGCCCTGGGAGAACGAGCAAACGGATCGCGACCGCCCCGGAGGGGCGGCCGAATCGCCAGCACTCCGCATTCTTCATCATTCATGCGATTGCCCTGCGCGCATCCGCGCGTCGTGAGGCTTCCCACAGCCAGCATGGAGCATGATGATTCCACCGGGACGGAACTGACCACTAGAGCCCGCGCTAAATTTCGATCAGCGGCCGCGGCAGCCGCGGCCTGGCGCGATCCAGAAAGATCCTCATGCGCAGGGCCTCGGCGCGTTCGGCCGCCACCAGCCGCATCTGCCTGCGGACGTGATCGATGTCGTCGAGCCGGTCCAGTTGAGCTTCATCGTACGTCGCGTCCCGCTCCAGGCGCGCAATTCTCTCTTCGACAGTTTGACGGAACCGCGGGCTGATCTCAAACCCTTCCTGGGCGGCGCAATTCGAAGTCATGGCAGGCTCCTCGGAGCAGGGTAATCTGAAGCTGCAAATTCTTCTCGAAATATTCCTCGCTGCAGCCTCAAGTTTCCCTCATTACTGCCGATGCTAACGAAAGCCGCTACTTCGCGCCAGATTACGATTTCCCGCAACTTCAGTAACGAAGTGTCCGAAAACGAGACAGTAATCCGTAGCTATTAATGAGTGCATGGGCTCGCCACCCCAAACTTCAATGCCACCGCTATTCATGCTCACCATGGAAATGGCGCGGAACAGTGGCGGCACAGTTTGAATTCGTCGCGAAAGGGCACGACTTCAGTCGTGACGCAACGCCCCAAAATAGAGATGGGCTTTAGCCCGTGAGAAATGGATTTTTCAAACTGACCTACTACCCGCGGAACCCACTAACCACTAACCACGAACCACTAACAACTAACAACTGACCACTGACAACTGACAACTGACAACTGTCTTACCGATCCGCCACAATTCCCAGCTGCATCTGGGTTCCGCTTCCAAATTGAATATCCTTCATAGACGCCAGGAACACACCGGATGCGGAACTGTTGCCCGCGAGCATCACGCCTGGAATCGCTGTGGGGCGCGGAATCGCGCGCGCGGCTGCAGCCTGGTGCGCGCCGATGTTTTCATTCACATCGCCATGTCCGGCGAGCTGCACAGTTCCCGGCGAATTCGGATCTGTATCGGCGCCCGCACGGTCTCCTACTGGCGTTGTGATTGCAGAGGTGCTCTGCACGCCGCCGCCCGGGATTCCGGACTGCCCACCACCACTGCGGCCGCCCCTGCTGGCGCCGGTCGTGGCGTCTCCGCCCGCCATGACGCTTCCGTTCGTTGAATCGCCCATCCCGCCCATCGGCCTGTCGCCATTCATGGAATTCATAGCCATCACCCCCGGGCTATGATTCACGCCGCGGATCAGCGTAAAAATCGCGATGCTTTGCCCGTTCTTCAGTTCCGCATGATCAAACGCAATGCCCATCTGCGAAACGGGGTGGGATGAATCGCTCGCCTGGACCTGGGTAATGTGCCCCACCAGCCGCGTTCCCCTGGGAATCAACGTGCCGTCAGCCGTCACCACCTTCTCAGTGGTCTTCAGCACCACACGGTCCCCCACTTTGGCGGTCTTCGAATCTAGCTTGCCCTCGAGCTCGCCGGTCACCGAGCTCATCTCCCAGGAGTGCGATGCAGACGCATCCCCAAAGCCCATCGGGCCCTGCGGCGCGTAAACAGCCTTTTGTGAGCCATCTTCGCCCGGCTGCTGTGCCAGAAGGGGAATGCTCACCGCGGCGAGCATGGCCATCGCGAAGAGCCTGGATATTTTCATCTTGAAATCCTCCATCGCGATGCGAAAGAAGAATTCCGGTCTAATTTCCCGGCGACGGCGCGTAGTAGCCTTTGCGCACCTGAACCTTCAGGTCCTGGCCTTGGTCGCCGTGGCAATCCACTGAGACTTTTCGGAAAGTCCCGTCCGCCTTGGAATTGCTCGGCGTGTAGCTGGCCACATACTGGGTGCGCAACTCGTCCTGGATCTGCTGGAACGCGGCCTGCAATTTGTTTCCATTGTTGCCCACATCGATCAGCCGCCCGCCAGTCTCGTCCGCGATGCGCTTCGCGTACCCGTAGCCGTAGTAGCCCTCACCCTGGCTCCAATAGAGAGCGCGGTCCGCGCACAGAATAATGTAAATGATGACGTTGTTCCGATTGGCCGCGCCAATGGCGTCGGCGATCTTCTCGCGGCTGCCCTCATCCTCGCCGTCGGTCAGGATGATGATGGCCTTGCGGCCCGTCTCCTGGTTCATTTTTTCGTTCGCGGCCAGGTAAATGGCGTCGTAAAGCAGCGTGCCCTTGGGATCGCCGACCGTCGGCACCGTGCCTCCGCCCAGGCCGGGGATCCCCGATCCATTTCCACCGGCAGTATTGATTTGTGCCTTGCTCAAGGCGTGCGTCAGCAACCGCGGGCTGTTGGTGTAGTCCTGCAGCAGGTCTACATTCACATCGAAGTTGACCGCGAAAGCCTCATCCTTGGAGCGCAGAACCTGCTGGATGAACTGGCTGGCTGCGTCCACTTCCATCGGCAACAAGCGCTGCTGGCTGCCCGAGGTATCGAGCAGAATGCCCAGGGTGAGCGGCTCGTTCGTCTCGGCCACAAAGCTCTTGAGTGTCTGCGGGTCTTTGTTTTCGTCCACCTTGCAGTTCTGCTGGGTAAGGTGCGGCACCAGGTTCCCGTTCTTATCCTTCACGGTAAAAAACAGGTCCACCAGGTTCACGCTCTGCTTAAAGGTGGCTACGGGCGTTTCGTCAGGCGTCGGGGCAGGAGCGGTGCTCACCGGAGCTGCATCGGGTGATGGCGCAAGCTGAGCCCAACCTGCCACGGCGAATGCCGGCAGACCAATAACCATGGCGACGATGACCCTGCAGAAACGCATCCTGATCTGTTAGACGAAAACGGGACCTCAAGGGGAAGCATACACGGGTTCTTTCTCGGCTGGCACGGTTGTTTCGCCTCCGGCAGGCAACCCATGCGCTCCCGCTGCGTCTGATACTCTGTCAGTTGCTGTGAGTTTCATAGTTTTTGGCGCGGCCAGATACGTTTTGACGCGTGTCCAGACAGGTTTGACGGAGGAAGAAAAGGCGTGAATTTTCCAGGAAGGGCCATTGCGCTGGCAGCGATTATCGGATCGGCATCCGGGGTTCTGGCTCAACAGCAGACCCCCGTGCCCGACGCGCCCACCCCGCAAGCGCCCACCGCGCTGCCCGGTGTTCAAGGGCCCATCACGCCTGGAATCGGCGCCGGAGAAACGCCGTCCAGCAGCGGATCTTCGTCCAACCCGAGCCCGTCTCAGCCGGAGCAGCCCCCTCCGCCGCCTCCGAGCCAACCACCCGCCGCGACCGCGCCACAGCCGAACGCGCAGGATACCGCGCCGGAGGAAGGTGTTAGCGCCCTGAACACGGTGATTCATGCGCAGGTAAACGAAGTCGTGGTTCCGGTTACAGTGAAGGACCCCAAGGGAAACCCAGTCGCTGGCCTCACCTGGCGGGATTTCACGGTCTACGAGAACAACGTCCGCGAGCCGTTGCGCGTCTTCAGCGTCGATCCAAGGCCAATATCGGTTGCGTTTGTCATCGACCAGACCCTGCCCTCGAATTACATGCGCGAGGTCAACGAGTCGATGAACGCGATCCAGGGCGCGCTCACACCCTACGACGAGGCCGCAGTTTTCACCTACACCAATGGCGCCAGGGAGTGGACAGGCTTTACCGGCGCGCAGGGCAATCGCCTGCCTGCGGTGCTCTCGCTGGCACAGTCCACGGGCACCGACCCTATGGTGCCGAATGTGGGTGGCAGTCCCATGTCTGAGGCGTGCCCCCTCTATCAGAACGGCAACTGCGCCGACCCGAACCTGCAGCCCGAGAAGTCAACTCAGGGGATCTCCGGTCTCACCGTTCCCAAGGAGATTCACACCCTCAATGACGCGATCCTCCTTGCGGCCAAGGAACTTTCCACGCGCCCCAAAGATCGGCTGCGCATCATCTACGTGATCTCAGACGGCAAGGAATACGGCAGCAAGGCCACCTGGAAAGAAGTGGTCAAATATCTCCAGACCAACAATATTGCCGTTTATGCCACGTTGGTGGGCGAGTCGGCCCGTTGGGGTGAAGGCTGGCTTGACCGCTTCCATGTTCCCTTCGAGGCCTACGACAACATCCTCTACAAATACGTGACGGCAACCGGCGGTGACATGTTCTCAGAGCGCGGCGTGAACAACATCGAGAAGAGCTACGCCAAGATCGCCGATGAAGCGCGTAACCAGTACACGCTGGTCTACGCCAGTCATTTATCCATCTACGACGACCGCTACCGCAACATCGATGTGCGCGTGAATCGGCCCAATGTGGTGGTTACCGCCAAGCCCGGCTACTATCCTTCAGCGCAGGAATACAAATAAGCCAGAGCGTGTGTACCGCCCGTCTCCTGACCGGCTATAGTGTGGGTCTCCAGACCCACACACCAGTCATACGGGATCAACGCCGCCGACACAGCCGCTGGATTCTGCGTCTCAAACAACAACGGCCTGTGCAATCGCACAGGCCATTCATTTTTATCTGGAGCTTTGTGTAGCGCCTGCCTCCCGGCCGGCTGTAGCACGGGTCTCCCGACCCGCGCTCCGGATCGTTCAGCTTTTGCTAGACCGAGCCGCAAGCTGTACGGCGGCAGCTCACGCTCAGGCTCCTCGGCGTCTTCTGGCTGGTCATGAGCATCGCCGGCCTGCTCACGGAACTGATCGCCAATGCCGCCGGCATCATTCCCAGACCCGGCCGGCCAGCATCGCTCCGGAGCACCTGAGCTGGAACTACACCACGATCTTGAACATCGTGTTCCTGTTTGTCCTGGCCGCCATCTACTGGCTGCACCGCAGCCAGGAGCGCTTTGGCGGCGGCCGAGACGTCGCCCGCGACCCGGTCTGCGGCATGCAGGTCGACAAGCAACATCCCGGCGCGGTGCTGCGGACCGACGGGCACACGACCTACTTCTGCTCTGAGCACTGCCGGGATCATTACTCCAGGCCTGACCCCACTCTCGCGGCCGACCTCAGCGCGGATCCCGGCCGCGGCTTGGCGGCGGCGCGCACCCGCGAAGGACACCACGATGCCTGAATCCATCACCACGACAGCGGCGGCCCGGGGCTACGCCGGCGACAAGGACGCCTACCACAAGCGCCTGAAGCGCATCGAAGGCCAGGTCCGGGGCATTGCCCGCATGGTCGACGAGGACAGCTACTGCATCGACATTCTCACCCAGGTGTCGGCAGCTACCAAGGCCCTCCAGGCTGTGGCGCTGGGGCTGCTCGAAGATCACCTATCGCACTGCGTGCGAGAAGCGGCCGCCCGGGGCGGTCCCGAAGCCGACGCCAAGCTGCACGAAGCGGCCGATGCGATCGCGCGCCTCGTCCGCTCCTGAGCGACGTCGTACCCCCGGACAGGGCCCTGCGCCCGGACCGGCACTTCTCCCCGGTCGTGATCTGGACGCGGCCGGGCCGAAGCGTCGATCCCGTGACCGGCACGGCGGAACCGCGCAGTTCCCGCCCGCCGTCACAACGACATGCTGAACACACGGAGCTTGACCCACCGCCGTATGCGGACCGGGCGCACTAGGCACGGCGTTGTCGCCGGCCTCACGATCGGCAGCGTCCTGCTCGGCGGCGGCATGTTCCTCGCAGGATGCTCAGCCGCCAGCTCGGGCAGTGCTAACTCGGGCAGTGCTACTCGGGCAGTGCTAACTCGGGCAGTGCTAACTCGGGCAGTGCTAACTCGGGCAGTGCTAACTCGGGCAGTGCTAACTCGGGCAGTACCAGCTCGTCGGACGCGAAGGCGGCGTCCGGCCAAGCTGTCCCCGCACCCGCGCTGCCCCCGGCCGGCAGCGGCGCCGCCCGGAGCGCCCCGGGCGGCACGGGCACCACAGCACTGCTGGCCCCGGCCAGCAGCATTATCTACACCGCGCAGCTGACCGTGCGGGCGGACAACGTGAGTTCGGCCGCCGATCAGGCCGCTCAGATCGCCGAAGGCGTGGGCGGTTACGTGTCGAGCGAGATCGCTTCGGCCGATCCCGACCACCCGTCCGAGGCCACCGCCAGCGTGCAGCTGAAGATCCCGGTCGCGTCATACCGGGCCACGCTCGGCCAGCTGACCAGCCGCCTTGGCACCCAGCTTTCCCTGCAGCAGCAGGCTCAGGACGTCACCCAGCAGGTGGCCGACGTGAACAGCCAGGTCACCTCGGATGAGGCGGCCATCGCCCAACTCCGCGCCCTGCTGTCGCACGCGGGCTCGGTCGGCGACCTGCTCAGCGTCCAGAACCAGATCAACGACGAGGAATCCAGCCTGGAGTCCATGCAGGCCCAGCAGCGTGCCCTGTCCCATGAGACCATCTACGCGACGGTGACGCTCACCCTCCTCGGCCCGAAGGCCAAGCCGCTGGTTCATCGCCCGAAGGCCCCGCCCACCCTGGCGGGAGGCCTCGGTGCCGGCTGGCGCGCATTGCGGATCACGGTGTCCTGGACGCTCGCCTTTCTCGGTGCAGTAGCACCGTTCGCCGCCATCGCGGCCATCGGCGGATACGTGATCTACCGCGGCCGCCGCTGGCTGGTCCGTCGCAGGCCGGGCACACAGTCCGCCTCGCCGGAAAGCTGACGGCATCGGCTCGTAGGGCGGGGCTCAGACGGAGGCGTGGACCGACTCGGCGTGCACGAAATCGGTGAGCCTGGCCAGCACGCTGGGGTCGGTATCCGGCAGCACGCCATGGCCCAGGTTGAACACGTGTCCCTCGGCCGTGCGGCCCCGGGTCAGCACATCCCTGGCTCGCTCCTCGATGACCTCCCACGGCGCGAGCAGGATCGCCGGGTCGAGGTTGCCCTGCAGTGCCTTTCCCGGCTCCACCCGCCGGACGGCCTCGTCGAGCGGGATGCGCCAGTCGATCCCAACCACGTCAGCGCCGGCCTCCCCCATCAGCCCGAGCAGCTCACCCGTTCCGACCCCGAAGTGGATGCGCGGCACCCCACCCGCTTCCCCTCCCCCCTTCTCTCCGAGCGCGGCGAAGATCCGGCTGGTATGCGGCAGGATCGCGTGCCGGTAGTCGTCAGGGCCTACCGCGCCCACCCACGAGTCGAAGAGCTGAACGGCCGAGGCACCCGCCGCCACCTGGATCTGCAGGAACGAGATGGTGATGTCGGCCAGCACCCGGCCAAGCAGCGCGTGCCACAGCTCCGGGTTGCCGTACATCAGTGCCTTGGTCTTGTCGTGGTTCTTGGACGGCCCGCCCTCCACCAGGTAGGACGCGAGCGTGAAGGG
>CAWHNV010000013.1:0-38394 GCA_963830785.1 uncultured Acidobacteriota bacterium | reverse complement strand
ATGTCGGCAAGCCAGCGTTAGTTCCGCTTGGAATGCACGAGTATTCCGCAGTGGAAATACTTCGCGCTTTCTAAGTAAGTGTTCCATCTTCGCTGCTGGAATGCTGATCAATCCAGTACACGAGCCGCGAGCAGACGATCTGCGCGAGTAATAGCTGCTTGCCCTCAGCGCACACGACTATGGTTTTGGAGTTGCCGCGGTAGTGATCTGCACCGGCTTGTCCGCGTCAGGCGTGGATGAGCTAATCACCGGCGCTGGCTTATCGGCGGGTATCTCAGTTCCTGCGGGATAAATAAGGATCTGGATCGAACCCCAATCTGCATCGAGATGCGCACCTTCCTGTTTGCCCATTCCCAATGTCTTGAGCTGGCTATCATCAAATCCAAAGTTCTCCACCAGATACTCTCGAATGACCATCGCCCTGGCCTCGGTGAGGACGAGATCCTTCTGAGTATCGCCATCCATACCCGTTGAGACCACGATGACCGCAACCCCGAATGGAGTCTGTGCCAGGAAATCGCCGGCGGCATCCAGAGATTTCTGGTTCTTCAGTTTGGCAGTGTCTCGATCATCGAAGAGCTGCCTGGCTGTGAATGTAAACGCCTTGACCGGTGAACCCTGCGGCAGTCCGCCAATCTTGTTCGCTCCCAGATCGGAGGCGTCTTCGTATCCGCGCTTCTTGAAATACCCGCGCAGTAAGAAGTTGTGCTTCAGTGCCTCCATATTCGCCTGAAAGTCCGTGACCCCGGCCTGAGCCTGGAGCATCGTCGCATGCAGTGTCGTCGTGGTCTGTTCCAGGTTGTTGTAGAGTTGCTTGTCGTTCACCAGAGCTCCCACGGTTCCCTGGCCCGAATCGATCTTGGCGCTTACCGAGTTCAGATGGGCCGTCGCTTCAGTTGTGTTGTCGATGGCCTGTTGACTGCTATCGAGAATCGCGTTTGCTTTTGCAAGCATTGCCCCCAACTCCAGCGGCGGTACACTCTGGATGGTCTCGCCATCCGTTACCTCGGCTTGTCCCGCAGATCCAAACGAAATAGCCACGAACTGATTGCCCAGGACTCCCTCGGTCTCGATTGAAGCTACAGAGTCACGCTTGATGATCTCCTTTGTCGTCTTGTCGAGTTCCATGACGACGATGACCTTATCCCCTGGTTTGTGTGGCAGCGTGATGCTATGCACATCTCCGCTGTGCACACCGCCCACTTCCACATCAGCTCCTACAGCCAGGCCCGCAACGTTGTCGAATTGCGTCTTCAGTTGGTAAGTGGAGCGAAACAGATACTCCTGGCTCCCAATGATGAAGACACCGGCAGCCAGAACTGCCAGCGTCACCACGATAAATGCTCCCAACCTTGCCACTCTCGACATAAATCCTCCTACGACTGCTGTAGAAATTCCTTCACAAAACCGATGTCGCTCTGTTGAAGGTCTTCAAACGTACCCTCGATCACCACGTCGCCCTGATTCAGCAGGGCGAGGCGGTCGGCAATCGTTTTGGCGCTATGCAGATCGTGCGTCACGACGATTGATGCCATCTGACGTTCCCGCTGAAGCTTGAGAATCAATTCGTCGATCTCGCCGGAGCTGATGGGGTCGAGGCCGGCCGTGGGCTCGTCGAGCAGCAGAATCTCCGGCTCCAGAGCCAGCGCGCGCGCCAGGCCCACGCGCTTCTGCATCCCGCCTGAAATATCGGACGGCATCTTATCGAGGTCGCCGTCCAAACCCACCTCGGCCAGCAACTGCCTGACACGACCGTCCCGTTCGGATTTGGACAGGTCTCTGCGATGATGTTCAAGGGGGAAGGCCACGTTCTCCCGGATCGTGAGCGAATCGTAAAGCGCCGCCTGCTGAAACAGGAAGCCCATCTTCTTCCGGATTTCGCCCATACGGTCGAGAGCCAGACCGGCAATATTCTGGCCGTGAATGCAAATCGAGCCGGAGTCTGGCGTATCAAGACCGATGATGAGCCTCAGCAACACGCTCTTGCCCGTGCCGCTGCGTCCCAGCACGGCCAGCGTTTCTCCGCGGTTCACGCGCAGATTGATTCCATTCAAGACCTTGTGGCCTGCGAAGGTTTTGAATACGTTCTCGACGGCGACAACGGGCACCGGACCGCTTTGCTCGGTTTCCGCTTGCTTCGTCGCAATGTCATACGTTGTTGCCATACTTTTTCACGCGTGCTGCAGACGACGGTTAGGAAAAGAAGACGAGAATGAATTTCACCAGGACAACATCGGCCAGGATGAGAAAGAGCGAGGCCAGCACGACTGAGTTGGTGGCCGCGCGGCCCACGCCCGCAGCGCCGCCGCGCGTGCGCATTCCCTGAAAGCACGCAATGAGCCCGATAATCAGGCCATAGACGGCGGTCTTGAATGTCTGTGGCAGAAATGCATTGAAGGTGGCGCCATTAAAGCCGCTGGAGATGAACTGATGGAACGAAAGCGGTTCAACCAAGGCCTGCGCAAACCAGCCCGTCAGCAAGCCGCATGCGTCGGTGGCGAGCGTCAGCAGCGGCAGCATCAGGATGCAGGCCAGTATGCGCGTCGCCGCCAGCAGCCTGTAAGGGTTGATTGCGGATGCCTCGATGGCGTCGATCTGCTCGGTCACTTTCATCGATGCAAGCTCCGCGCCCATGCCCGCGCCCACGCGCCCACTTACGACCAGGCCGGTAATGACAGGTCCCATGACCTGAACGACGGAGTACACGAGAGTGGCAGGAAACATCGATTTGGCGCCAAATCGACTGAGACTGTAGCGGGCCTCCAGCGAGATGATGACGCCAATTGCGGCGCCGGCCATGGCCACCAGCGGCAGAGACTTCGATCCAACTTCGTCGAGCTGCCGAATCAGCTCGCGCCACTCGTACGGGGGCGTTACTGCGGCTGTCAGGACTCGCCAGGAAAAGATTCCCAGTTCCCCGAACCATTCGAAGAACCCGTTGAACAGGCTTCCTGCAGAGCCTGCGACGGAGGACACGAAGCCGGTTCGCCGCACCGGAAGAGGCGGGTTGAGGCCCGCGACTGTTGCCAATCCGCGGTCGCTCATTAGTTCGGGCCCTGAACCGGTGAGCCGTGTGCGTTGTTCAGATGCATTCGCGAAATCAAGGCGTGAGGTCCGCTATAGAAGAACTCCAGAGCAATGTTGCCGCCCACATATCCGAGCAGGCTGTAGTTGCCCATCCGGAACGCATCCTTTGCGTCGAAGCGGTCTGGATACCACAGGTGAACCGCAATCATAGAACCCGCATAGGGCGCAGCAAGCGCGGAGATAGAGAAGACACGATGACCATCTGCGCCGCGACGTCCTGTAAACGTGGAGATCACGGCGTGGCGCAGCCGCGGAAATGGGCCGCTGCATTCGCAGCGATAGTACAAAGTATCTTCCCTGAAGGCTTCTGCCAGCCCATAACGCGTGGTGGTTCCAATCGCCGCAATCCCAAAGTCGGATCCAAGTCGCTTGCCGAATCCCTGGGCCCCCTGGCCCCATTCCGGTGGGGAATTGGTCCACTGGTTGACTCCCGCGGCGAACGCGGAGACGGCAATCGGATAGGGGCCGAATGTATCGAAAGCGTAGTTACTCACCTTTGTTTTTTCGGTGGGCCGCACATAAGTCAGATCCAGTGTCGACGAGCCAGTTATTCCTGAAGTTACAGAGGACTCTCCAGGGGAGGCAAGCGATTGCGATGTTGCCGGCGGCGGCATTGCGGCCAGAGGCGCAGTGACCAACACGAGAAGCATGAATGACCGCATTGTCTCTCCTTTGATAAGCGCTGCCGTTTCAGTCGCAGAATGCGCGGGGGACAAACTGCCGCATCGTATAGTTACGCCCAAAGAGATGTTTGCAGAGTGGAGGCCTTCAAGGATGGTCATATTTGCACGCCATCGCAGGTCGCTTACTTCCGCGACGGCTGCAACGCAGCAGGCAATCCACGGTATGGTGGTAGCGAAACGTAGAACCCCGATTCGCAATATTCACCGCCGCCGGCCTCCATCGCATTTGCCTCAGTGAGCAATATTGACCATACGCGAATTCTGCGTCCGGGCGATGATGGACAGAGATTGATTGCAAATGCGATTGATCCTACGGCAGACTGCTCCCAAGTCGCGCCCGCGGTTCCTGGTCCGTTTGCCACAAACCCCTAAGCACGGCACATTGTGGCGAAGCCTTCCTGGCGTGAAGAAGCCGTCAAACGAACGGACTGAAACGGAGTAGCATTTTGACGACTATAAGCGCGACCGAGTTCGACTCCGCGGCCTTTCTTGCCAACGCGGGGCTGGGCCGAACGATCATCGAGCTGAAGCCACAGCAGACGTTCTATTGCCAGGGAGACACGGCGGATGCTGTGTTTTACCTGCAAAAAGGCCGCGCCAGAGTCACAGTTGTTTCGCAGACGGGTAAAGAAGCCACGATTACCCTTCTATCTGATGGCGATTTTGTTGGAGAGTCGTCTCTGGCTGTGATCGGCGGCTTGCGGCTGTCTACTGCAACGGCCGTGAATACCTGTACCGCGCTTAAGATTACCAGAAGCGAAATGATTCGCGTGATGCATGACGAGCCTGCATTTGCCGACATTTTTCTCAAGTTCCTGCTGGCCCGCAGCATGCGCACGCAGGCCGATCTTGTCGATCAGTTGTTTAACTCCAGCGAGAAGCGTTTGGCGCGGATTCTCCTGTTGATGGCCGAATTCGGCAAACCGGGCGAACCGGAAACCTTCATCCCGCCCATTACTCAAGAAACGCTGGCAGATATGATCGGCACTACCCGGTCCCGCGTCAGCTTCTTTATGAATCGTTTTCGCGCTCTCGGTTTTATCAGCTACAACGGCCGCATCCAGGTACATAAGTCCCTGCTCAATGTGGTTCTGCTCGATCAACTCCCCGACCAGAATGCGGAAAAGCCCGCGATTCTCCCTGTCCCGTGAGCGCCTTCAACCCGGTGCTTCGCGCAGGCGCCCCTACCAACACGGATGCGGCGTACCTCGAGCATCGATCGAATCCTGAGTGAAAAGAGGTTAAGTTGCCCTTCCCTGAAATGAAATCTTCCGAGGCACCGGCTCGAAATACCGGTGCGTCAGATTCTTTGCTCGCCGCGTTGGAAGCCAGCCGCCTGCCTTTGCCCACGCGCATTGCGTTTGTGGGGAATTATCTACCGCGCGAGTGCGGCATTGCCACTTTCACAACGGACCTGTGCACAGCGCTCGCAGCCGAATACGGAGAAGGACGCCTGTTCGCCATCCCCGTCAACGATCCCGATTCAAGCTACGATTATCCGCAGCAAGTGCGCCTGGAACTGACGCAGGAGGACATTACCTCCTATGAGCGGGCCGCCGATTTTCTTAACTTCAATAGCAACGACCTGGTTTGCCTGCAACATGAATACGGAATCTACGGCGGCGCCGCGGGCCGCAACATTCTGGTTTTGCTGCGCAGATTGAAAATGCCACTGGTCACTACGCTGCACACGGTTCTGCGCCAACCGGACGCAAATCAACGCATCGTGCTCGAAGAGATCGCTGAGCTCTCCGATCGCTTGGTAGTGATGAGCGAACTTGCGGCACAACTGCTGCGCGAGGTATATGCGGTCCCCGCGGGAAAAATCGACGTGATCCCGCACGGCGTGCCCGACATGCCTTTCATGGACCCGAATTTCTTCAAGGACAAATTTGGCACCGAAGGCAAATCCGTTCTGCTTACATTCGGCTTGCTCTCTCCAAACAAGGGCATTGAAAACGTGATTCGCGCACTGCCGGCGATTCTGGCGCGGCATCCGAACGTCATCTATATCGTCTCCGGAGTGACGCATCCTCATATTCGGCGGCGCGAAGGCGAGCGCTACCGCGAAGAGTTGCAGGCGCTGGCCGGCCGAGCTTGGTGTTTCTTCTCATTTGATTCTGAACAATCGCTTTGTGAGTGCGGAAGAACTTGTGGAGCACGTAGGCGCGGCCGACATTTACATCACGCCCTACCGGCAGGAGGCGCAGGTTGTCTCCGGCACGCTGGCCATCGCGCTTGGAGCCGGCAAGGCAATCATCTCCACGCCTTACTGGCACGCCAAGGAGTTGCTCGCGGAAAAGAGAGGCGTGATTGTCCCGTTTGACAATCCAGACGCCATCGCGGAAGCGGTGCTCGCACTGCTGGAGAACGACGCGGAGCGCCATGCCATGCGCAAGCGCGCTTATCTGCACTCCCGCGGAACCACATGGCCGAAGACGGCGCGGGCCTACATGGCGACCTTTCAGCGCGCGCGCTTCGAGCGTTCGTTGCAGCCACGGGCCGCCCAACCGGACGATGCCTCTCCCAGTTTGATCGACCCGATCGAACACCTGCCGGCTCTGAACACCGCTCATCTGTGCGCCATGACCGACGACACCGGCATGTTGCAGCACGCCATCTTCTCCGTGCCCAACACACGCGAGGGCTATACCACCGACGACAACGCACGGGCGCTCATCGTGTCCACTCTTCTGGATAAGAGTGCAGGTGCTGAGCACGGCGAGGACCATCTCAACCTCTCTCGCCGCTACCTGGCTTTTCTCTGGCTTGCATTTCATTCCGATACCGGACGGTTCAGGAATTTCCTTGGCTACGACCGCACATGGCTAGAAGACATCGGATCGGAAGACAGCCATGGGCGCGCATTGTGGGCCTTGGGATCGGTGCTCGGTCAATCGCAGAATGCGGGATTGCGGGGAGCGGCAGGAAGACTCTTTGAGGCTGCCGTGCCGGCAGTTTTATCCTTCAGCAGCCCGCGGGCGTGGGCATTCAGCGTTCTCGGATTGCAGGCCTATCTCGACTGGTTCCCCGGCGACAGGGCCATCCAGGGCATTCGCAACACGCTCGCCAATCGCCTGCTGGATATTTACGAGCGCAGCCACTCCGAGACCTGGCATTGGTTCGAGAAGAGTCTTGCGTACTCCAATGCGCGGCTGCCGCAGGCGCTCATCCTGGCCGGTGGGCGCAGCAATAACAAGAAGATGATCGCGGCGGGAATCGAGTCGCTCGAATGGCTTGTCGCTGCTCAGCACTGCGGTGACCCGGAGATCTTTGTGCCCATCGGCTCCAGCCGATGCTTCACCGAGGGCGCGGAGAAACCCCGCTTCGATCAGCAGCCCGTCGAAGCCTGTGCCACGATCTCTGCTTGTCTTGAGGCATACAGGCTCACGCGCGAAGAGCGCTGGAGCGAGGAAGCCCATTGCGTCTTCCGGTGGTTCCTGGGCAAGAACGATCTGCAGGTACCGCTCTACGATGCCACAACCGGCGGATGCAAAGATGGACTTCATCCCGACCGCGTCAATGAAAATCAGGGAGCGGAATCAACGCTTTCGTTCCTGATGGCGCTCCTGGAAATGCAGCGAGCGAAAGCTGACCCACGCAGAAAAAACGCACCAGGAAATGAGTATCTCCCTTTGAATCCACTGATTGATTCAGCGGCTCTGCCGGAGGCCCGTGCCTTGGAACAGACGGCACCGGAACCATGCACTGACCTTCCTCTGCTCACGCGCTACTCCGACAATCCGATCCTTAGCGGGCACGATTGGCCCTATGCCGTGAACAGCGTCTTCAACGCAGCCGCCGTGCTGCTGCCCGACGGAGACACGTTATTGCTTTGCCGCGTGGAAGACCGCAGCGGCCTGTCGCATTTGTGCGCGGCACGTTCAGAGAATGGAATCAACGGATGGCGTATTGATGCCGAGCCCACGCTGATGGCCAATCCGCGCGACTACCCTGAAGAAATCTGGGGCATCGAAGATCCGCGCATCACCTACGTCCCGGAGCTCGAGCAATATGCGGTGGCGTACACTTCCTTTGCGCGCGGCGGTCCCGGGGTTTCTCTGGCGCTCACCAGAGATTTCCGAAGCTTCGAGCGCTACGGCGTGATCATGCCGCCCGAAGATAAGGATGCCGCGCTGCTGCCGCGAAGAATCAACGGCCGCTGGGCCTTGATCCACCGGCCCATGACGGCGACCGGCGCTCATATGTGGATCTCCTACTCTCCCGACCTGCGGCATTGGGGCAGCCATAAAGTCATTCTTGAAGCGCGGCGCGGGGGATGGTGGGATGCGAACAAGATTGGCCTGTGCTCTCCGCCCATCGAAACGCCGAAGGGCTGGCTGATGATCTACCACGGCGTGCGGGTAACGGCCTCGGGAAGCATCTATCGCCTGGGCCTGGCCCTCTTCGATCTGGAACATCCTGAGATCTGCCTCAAACGTGGGAACTCATGGATTTTTGGCCCGGACGCTCCCTACGAGCGCGTTGGAGATGTTCGTGACGTCGTGTTTCCTTGCGGCCAAACCATCGGCGCGGATGGCGATACCATCAACCTCTATTACGGAGCAGCCGATTCCAGCGTAGCTTTAGCCACGGGTAGCATTCGTTGTCTTCTCACATGGCTCTACGCGAATTCCAGCGCCGGAGACGGAACCGGCCAGTGATGCCAGCTGTTCTTGCGCCGAAAGGAAGTTCGCCTCTGAAAATGAAAACACGAAGGGCGCCGTTGCGAAGCGGCGCCTTTCGTGCTTCAAAATGGTCTTGTTTTAGTGCGTGGGCGAAACTCTTGGCTCAGGCGTAGCGGCCGCAACGGTCTTATGCGCGGGTTTTGTGGCCGGTCCGCCGCCCCAGTATTGAGGATCGGCGTCGATCCAGGATTGCTCCACGAAGCTCCATTCCGGATTGACCATGAAGAGGTTGTCCTCCACGCTGGCTACGTTCTCTTCTGATATCTTGTTCATCCGGCTCTTGCCTTCGTCCCCTAGCGCCTCGGCGAAATCCTTCTGGTGCGCCAGACCGGCATCCTCATCCTTGAGGGATGTCATCGGCACCAGGACGAGATAGGAGTCCGTCACGCCCATCATGCCTTCGTAGGTCGACCAGGGGAGATTTTGTCCGCTCTTGAGGTATGCGTCGCGATAAAGCTTCGTCAATTCCACGAACTTGTCGCCATGACCGGGTCTCATATGGAAAACGATCACCTCCCAGTAATGGGAGTGCGGTATGTCCGCTGCGGCAACATTGTTGCTGAGGTCTGGGCGGTAATGCCACAGCGTGTGGTGAACTTCGGAAATGGAATCGGCCTGGCGCGCATCCAGCGCATCGATCCTGGTGTCGGCCGTCGCGTCTCTGGGGACCCACTCCTCGTTCTTTTGAAGCGCCTCGAAAGAGTCGAAGCCGGATAGGTAAATCGCTCGAGGCGCGCCCGTCAAGGCCTCCATCGCCAGGAAGTGCAGCGGGTCCTTGAGTTGCTGCGACAGAGCAGGGTATTCAGATGCAACTTTGTCGTAGGGTCCATCCGCGTAGGGTTTGATGTTGATGGTTTCGATGTTGAGAATGTTGGGTGGAAGTACTGCCGCAGTTTGCGCGAACGCGGCTGAGCAGCCTGCCAGTGCAAAGGATAATCCGGCGACGGAACAAAACCATTTCTTCATGTCTGCCCACCTCCCCGGGGGCCAGAAGGCGAATTGTGGAAGAGGAAAGGATCGAAAACTGCGGATACCGCATCATCCGGACGGACCCAGATCCGAGGGCGTTTTCATGGTGAGAGACTGCCCTCCGCGTGGCGGCATTCGGCCCAGAACGCGTCTGTCTCCCGACAAAGGAGTCAACCGCGCCCAGGAATCACCGCATCGTTTAAAGCGGAATTATGACGATCGGGCGACCCTGGTGGTACCTGTGGTGCCGCCGGTGGTGGTTGGCATAAGCAGGGGTGGCCGCGAAGATCACAAACAGCGCGGCAAATAACAAGACCAAGATCTTTTTCATTTCTGCTCCAGTAGTAACTTCCGATTGAGGGACTTAAGCGGGACGTCCAACGCGGATTTCCCACGGAATCATCTAAAGCCTTACCGACGGCGTGGGTCTGTTCACAATTGCACACTCTGGCAGGGACTCCGGATTCCCGGGACAACACCCGTCACTGCGCGGACGCTTGACTCGCGCAGTGCAAAATGAATCGTCGATTCCTTCGCATGCCTCCAGTCATTCCGCAGAGATTTGCTTTATGCAGGAGTATCAGAACTATCCAGGTTCGCCTGGCCCGGCGACCCCGGGACCGGCGGTTCGGAGACGTCTGCGAGCCAGCTGGCGCGAGACCGGCGTCGATACGGAGCATGCAAGACCAGCCCCGCCTGCGCTGCAAGAACGGAGATCACTACGATGGCCAATAAAAACCCAATCAGCAGCCAGACCGAGACACTGTCCGTGAAATAGCCATGCAAGAACTTAAGCTCGTGCCAACTCATCAGTGCCAGCGCATTGTTCATTGCGATATGCATGGCTTTCCTCCGCATAGCAGTTGCATTGCTCACATCCCGTGGCCTGAACAGTGATTTCCACTCCACCGCCAATTTTCGAACGGTGAAGCGAGCTTGCCGCAGATTGCTCTATCGGAACAGTCCCAACAGGTAGCACACCAGCAGAATTACAAGCACTGTGCCAAGCCCTATGCCTGCGCCTCCGCCTCTGCCCCACCGGCTGTAGCCGTAGTATCCTCCGCCCCCGCCGAAAAGCAGCACCAGAACAATAATGAGAATGATCAGCATTTCGCGTCCCCTTTACTCCGGGCATCCCGGGTTGTAACTTTCGTTCGATTGCGCCGCGCGTTTCGCGCTCGACGATGCACGCCGCTGTCCGCCAGATTTTGGCAGCGAAGACAGCGTATATGGGCCCGTTGAATCGGGAAGCTCGCGGCTAGCTAACGCAGGAGCCCAATTTGAATCGATAACGTTGACCAGCGACCTGGGACTGCTTGTGAGTCATCTCATGTTACGCCCCCCAAATGCCCACCTTATCCAGACGCCATTCGCGCTCAAAGACTTCGCATTATGCGGCGGATTTCTTCTCTTGTGGGCTTTGGTCCTGAGCAATCGCATCGAAGATGGCACGGTATTGGATCATTGCGGTGCGGAGCTTTTCAGTGCTTGCTTCGCCTCGGTAGGGCAGCACCGCGATGTCATGCGCCGCGCGGTAGCTATCCATCAGGCCGGGGTAAAGGACGGAGACATCCGCGGCGCGCTGTTCAAAACTGTCCTTGGGATAGCCGCGGGCTTCGAGGAGTGCAGCGATCAGGTCGTCGGCTTCAGTGACCGCGGCCTCCGGGTGATCGAGGAAGCGGGATTGCACGGTTTGCCACTCGGCGGCGAATCGCGCCTGTTCATTGGCGCCGAGATCGCGAATCTTTAGTGCGTGCACGCGGGCTTCACGATCGGCCAGTTTTCCCTCGGCCGTATTCAAAGAGCCATGCTCCAGGACGGCGCGATCGTACTCCGATCCAAAGCGCTTGCGGAAGGCCGCAGTCCTGGCTTTGCGGCGTCTAAAATAATCGCCAACGACGATGACCACAACGACGAGTACAGCCAAAGCAATGAAAAGCTGGGCATTCGTGAGTTGATGAAACATTGTTTTCTCCTCAGCGGGATTTCCTCGGCCGCAAAGAGTGAGGGGGAGGGCCTCTGCGGGCGGAAAAGAAACCTACGCAGAATCCATTGTGGGCGGCCATGCTCGTGAATGCTGACCACAATTGCTCACTGCGGAATTGAGAAGAATGTCGAGAAACTTGGAAGGGAAGCCTTCCGCCATTGCAGCGCGTTTGCGGCTGGGGATTGCTCTTGATCAGCATCTCAATCCGAACACCGGTAAGGTCCGGATGATTCCTGGCTCGTCCACGATTTTGAGAGTGTCGTCTCGTCGATTTCCCGGCACGCCTCCCTTGCATTCTCGCCGGTTCGAGCAGGGAGCAATAGTGACCAGAACTTCATGGAAAGAGGAGCGATAGTGACAGTAGGAGAGATGAATCATGCCGGAACAAATTGAGGATCAAGAATCGAAGAGAATGGCGGACGAGACGGTATCAAAGGTAGCGGTAGCGGCAGAGAAGAGGATTGAAAGCGTGGCCGAGCAAGCGGCGGAGAAGTCCACAAAAACGGTTCAACGATACGACGCAGATCACCCAATCATTTCGAAATGACACTCCCATCCCTGCCTGACCATGCGAATCGGCGAGGAACCAGCGATCAAAGAGAACGCAGCGCAATGCAGAATCGGCCCTGATCCTGCGCCGGCAGTCGAGGAAGCGTTGTATTACCGCGCTCTGCAATCAGGCGGCACGCCGCGGCGAATACAACGCGGCAACGGAGAACAGATGACCGGAAGCAAACACAACCATGAAGGCAACAGTGGCGACAGCGGTGAACCCGGGCCCGGCCCTTACTGGAAGCGAATGCATCGTGACTGGCGCTTCTGGATAGGCGCAGTCTTGATGATTGCGGCAATCTGCATTTACGTTCTCAGCGGCGACCTGGCATGGGTTCCATGGGGACACCCGCAACAGGCGATGCCCGCAACCGGTCCGTGATAGTAACGCCTATCCGCGAACACCCTGAGGACATGCCCGAGAGTTTTAGTGCGGCAAAGTTTTGCTTGGAGCGGCAAACTTTTGGTTGTTTTGGCACTTACACAACGATGGAGATTTTGGCGCATACGTAACATCGTTACGCAAAAACTGAGACGTCCATGCATTTAGGATCGTGAATCGTGGGCCGGAACGCCATGAAAGGCAGAATGTCCCGTTCGATCTCGATTCCAGGCGCAATTTCGATCAGTTGGAGTCCCTCTGGGACAAGCTGGAATACGCAGCGCTCGGTGACATAAAGAACCTCCTGGCCGCGCTGCCTCGAATAATCGGCAGAAAAGGTGATTCGCTCGACAGCCTTCACAAATTTCTGGATCTTCCCAGGCCTTACGATGCGCAGCCGGTCTCCCTCAAATGTCACTTCGCTGCCCTGCGCATCGAACGTACCGCAGAAAACCACCTTCTTTGCGTTTTGCGCAATCTCGATGAAGCCGCCGGGCCCCACCAGATTTCCCGCAAGGTGCGAAACATTCACATTCCCCTGTGCGTCTGCCTCGCCCATGCCGAGGAATGTTTGATCGATGCCTCCGCCGCTGTAGTAATCGAATTGCTCGATGGAGGGAACGATCACCTCGGGATTCCGCGCGGCTCCGAACAAACGATCGTCGAGCATGCAGCCGTTGTGTGCGCCCTGCTCGACACTCATCCAAAGATCGTCGCCGATGTTCTGCTCGGCAATGACGCCGAAGATGCCGCCTGGAATGCCGAAGCCAAAATTCAAAGAAGCATTGCGCATCAGTTCCATGGCGGCACGCCGCGCGATAATCCGGCGTTCCAGCTTCTTTGGCAATTCGGTCGAGAGCCGGTCGAGATTCCCCCTTCGCGATCCGCTGATGGCGGGATCGTAAGGCACACCATAAAAAAGCTCCTGCCGGCGATCCTCCACCACTGCGTCCACCATGATCCCGGGCACGCGTATGCTTCTTGCTTTCAATGCGCCCGGCTCGAGCACCTCCCGAACCTGGGCCAGTACGATGCCGCCGCTGTTGTGCGCTGCCAGAGCCATGGTGTGAATGTCGAGATCCATTGCCTCTTCTTCAGGGCTGATATTGCCTCGCGCGTCGGCATAGGTGCCGCGGATGATGGCGACGTCCACCTTGAACGGCTTGTAGCGGAGAAGTTCGCGGCCATCGAGGTGCAGAAGTTCGACCAGCGTCTCCGTGCTCCTCCGATTGCAGCGCCCCGCGTCCTGGCGGGGATCAACGAAAGTACCCAGACCGGAATGGGTGATAAGTCCGGGCCGGCCGGCGCCAATCTCGCGTAGCAATTGCTGCACCACGCCGGCAGGGAAGCAGTAGGCATCAATCTTCTCGTCGCGAATTAGCTGTTGCATGCGCGCCGACCAGGTAAAGTGCGAAGCGATGATCTTGCGCAACATTCCCTCGTGCGCAAAGCGATTCGTTCCCAGTTGATCGCGGTCCCCCAATCCCAGCGAATGAACCAGCGTAAGATCGCGAGGTTCTCCGGTCTCGAGAAAACGGGCTTCGATGGCAGCCAGAATGGCTTCCGCGGACGTCATGCCTGCGCCGTTGCCGCTGACCGCAACGGTGTCGCCGCTCTTCACCAACCGCGCCGCGTCTGCCGCACTTAGAAACTTTGTCCGATTCATTCTTTTTCCCTAGCGATTGCGAAATACCGGCTTCCGCTTCTCGCGAAATGCCGCAATACCCTCATCACAGTCCTCGGTTGCACGCGCCTGGGCCACGGCCTGTGCGTGATCGTGGCTCATCTCTGCGTGCATGGTCTGGAGCAGTTTCTTGGTCAGCGCCATGGCAATGGGCGCATTGCCGAGCAGCTTGGCGAGCCATGCTTCAACCTGCAACTCCATTGCCTCTCGATCGGCCGCAACGGCATTCACAAGACCCCAGGTGAGCGCCTTCTCCGCGGAGATCGGCGAGCCGAGCAAAGTGAGTTCGCGGGCATGAACCACTCCTGCGATTTCCGCGATGCGCCGGATTCCGCTCCAGCCGGCAATCATGCCCAAACCCACTTCGGGCGTTCCCAGTTTGGCTTCTGCGATCGCAACGCGCAGGTCGGCCATGAGAGCAAATTCGAGCCCACCCCCTAATGCATGACCCGAGATTGCGGCGATCACGGGCTGAGGCAACTGAGCAATCGACTCAAACACCTCGATGCCGCGGAGGATCCATCGGTTCGCCATCACTTCCGGAGTAAGGCTGCCCCATGCTTCAATGTCGCCTCCGGTAGAGAAAAATCGCCCATTTCCTCGCAGCACGAGCGCCCTGATTTGTGGTGACGATGCGACGATCCTGACCATGCGTTCGATTTCATCGAGCATCAGCAAGGTGAGAGCATTGCCTTTGCTGGGCCGGTTTAATGTGATCTCGGCCCATACCGCCCCGTCGCGCTCCCGCTCTTGATAGAGAACTTCGGATTCCACGCTCATTTGCCCCCTCGGCAGCCCTTCAGAATCTTGCCATCGTTAATCCGCCATCGACTGTGACAGCCTCGCCTACCGTGTAACGCAGCCGACCCTCCGCCATGCACACCACGGTCGATGCCACGTCTTCCGGGTATCCCCATCGTTCGGCAGGAACCAGGCGCGCGCCGATCATTGCGTCATACTGGGATTTGGCGGGCTTCGTCATGTCGGTGGCAATGATGCCGGGACGAACTTCGTAAACGCCGATTCCGTGCTCGGCCAGGCGCGCGGCAAACAACTTGGTGGTCATGGACGAGCCCGCTTTCGAAACGCAATACTCGCCGCGCGTGATCGATACCACGTTCTTCACTCTCAAGGTCATTCTGGGCGAGATCGAATCCGCAACGGGCGAGCGCGATGGCGCACGCTCGGCCGATCCCCCGCATGGCTCCGGTCACCAGCGCGACCGGCCTCTGGCGCGCTACCGGGTGGGCAGGGATTTGAGAACTGTTGTCCATTCATGTTATAACCAACTGGTTGGTTAGTATACTCGCGCGTATCCATGATTGGCAATTTGAGCGATGAAGATCCTGCCGGCATCCCGAAAGCGCGACCCCGCCGCAAGCCGGCTGCGCATTCTCGACGCGGCCACCCGGCATTTCGGCGAGTTGGGATTTGATGCCTCGCGCGTGGATGTGATTGCCCGCGCAGCGCGCATCAACAAACAGCTGCTTTATCACTATTTCGGAAACAAAGACGCACTTTTCACTCAGGTCCTGGAGCGCGTCTACCAGCAGCTCCGCGAACAGGAATTAGCCCTGAACCTCGACGGCCTACCGGCAGACAAGGCCATTCTCGCGCTTGTGGATTTCACCTGGCAGTATTACCTGGATCATCCCGACTTCATCCGCCTCCTGAACAGCGAGAACCAGATGCATGCGCGGCATCTCAAGGCGTCGCGGCGCATCCTGAAGATCAATTCCCATCACTTGAAGCTCTATCGTGCCTTGATTCAACGAGGACAGAGAGAGAAAGTGGTTCGCAGCGATCTGGATCCACTGCAACTAAGCATCAATATTGCTTCCCTGGGATTCTTCTACCTGATGAATCGCCACACCATGTCAACGGTTTTCAAGAGCGATCTCAATTCGCGCCGGATGTTGCAAGAAAGGCTTGTTGTCATGCGTGACATGATCGCGCGGTGGATTCGTCCCGACGTAAAGTGATGGCAAATCCTGTCAAGACCATCTGACCGGATATAACAGCAAAATTGTGCGTGATGTTCAGTTGTGAAAGGGCACGGCTTTAGCTGTGCGGCGCAATGCCAATAACGTCACCGGGCGTTTGTAACCCCTCGCAGGATGCAAAGAAACAGCGAGTCATCCAGTCGGCGAGTGAGTCCGCAATGGCACGGTCTGAGCAGAAATCTCGAGCTCGGCAAAGGAAATGAGCTCGATGCCATGGACCTCCGGGACTACGGCCAGGGCCACGCGTTCAACCTCGCGCGATTCGTGAAGGCGTGTGCGCACGCGCGCAAGGTCCGCATCGTTGTAGCCAGGGTGCGTCACCAGCTCCCATGTGCCGGCAGGAAGCTGTTCGAGCAGGCTGCGTAGCGCGGCTGCATCGAGTGTGCCCGTGCCAGCCACGGCAATGGTTCCGTCGGTCGTGGTAAACCCTTCCTGCGCAAGAATCCGATTTGAGCGCGGGGCAAGAGGGCGTAGGGCGGCAATCTGCACCACGCGTGCCAACGGAGCGCCAAACGCAGCGCGGACGGCCCATTCCGGCTCGAAGGGATGACGCACCGCGCGAATGCCGGCGGCGCGGGCGGCGCGCAGCAGGGGGCGAAGCACCGCGGAGAAAATGTGCGCGTGCTTGTGCGTATCGATGTGCGTCAGGCGCACTCCGCGTTGCTGCAAAAGAGAAATTTGCGCGGCGGCCTCGGCCTCGATTTCGCTGGTGCGGATGCGGCCCGTGAAAAGGCGCAGCAGAAATGTCGTGAGCGAATTCGGAAAATACCCGGTCCGCGCATCCACGAGCGAGGGAACCTTTTCCGGCGGAAGCACCGGCTGGCCATCGACAAGAAGCACATGGCAGCCGACCCCGAGTGACGGTGTCGCGCGGGCCAGTTCGATGGCGTCGTCTGTCGCCCCGGCCCGCGCCATGAGGGAGGTGCTTGTGACCAGGCCCGCCGCGTGCAACTCGATGATGGCTCGGTTCACGCCCGGGGTCAGTCCAAAATCGTCGGCGTTCACGATGAGACGGCGCACTCCGTGAGTTTATCAACTCGCTCCCCAGCGCCTTCCGCATGGTGAACACACTGTTATCATGACTGTAAGCACGCGGAGTGGGCGGTTAGCTCAGTTGGTTAGAGCGCCTGCCTTACAAGCAGGAAGTCGGGGGTTCGAGTCCCTCACTGCCCACCAGTAAAATCAATAAGCTAATTTATGTTCGCATTCTTCCCGCCGCTTGACCGCGGAAAATTCTGCGAGCACCCCGCCGCAATCCCTGTTCTTTGTGGGAGAGCTGATGGATTCCACAGCCCGCTACCGGGTCGAGTTTTCCGCGAATGCAAAATTGAGATTCTGATTAGTCCCCGGTAAAGCCGACGCGCTCCTCACAGGCTTTTTATACAGAACCTGAATGTCTTCAAGTTGCAGCTCTAAAGAAAAGCTCTGTTTCACCGCGGAAAGGGAAATGATCACGCGGCACTGATGGCGGAACTCCGTCACGATGCCCTCTGCTCCCTCAAAAACTCCGCTGCGCACGCGCACCGGAGTTCCGACAGAAACGTGTGAATGAGGCCGTAACAGGCAGCCGCTCGCCAGCCCATTGCGGATTTTGTCGATCTCCTCGGTGCTCACCGCATCGCTCTCGGTATCGCCAAGCAGGCGTATCACACCGGGCGTCGAGACCACGCAGAGCCTGGCAAGAGGCGAGAAACGGGCAAATACATACCCGGTAAAAAGCGGGCGTTCCAGGACGACGGAACGGTCCGTCCATTTTGACCGCTCCGTGTAGAGCGGCAGGTAGTGTTCAACAGAGCGCACAAAGAGATGCTGCGCGACGCTCTTTTCGTGGTTCGCAATCACATGTAGAACCTGCCACGGACTCTCGTGCATGTATTCACTCCGTCGTTCAAGCGTAATGACTTTTCCGGTTCTCCACTCCGAACACCGCGGCGTTCTTGAGATCGCTGGTCCGCGATCGGGCCGGCATTTCGGCATGGGATCGAAACAGGAAACTTGCGCTAGATTTTCAGGGAGAGTCTGCTCTCGAGCCAGACTGAAGTGATATAGACCATGACCAGCAATGTTCCGATGACTGCAGATAATTAAACTAATGACTACAGATAATTAAACACACGGTGCTTGCCGCTCGTTGTGATTTTGGTCACTCCAAACGAGAACGGCTGGCGCAAAAGGGCTGGCCGTCCACTAAACCGCGAAAAATCAAACAGTTAACTTAAAACTGATTGGGCATAAACAGGGTGTAAGCAAGAAACCCAAGCACGTAACGCGGGGAAGTAGCAAAAGGAGAATATGACATTTGTAACGCAATTGTGTTTTTGGGATTTGTGCCATTCCCGGATCGGTCACGCACCAGAAATAGGGGTCCAAAGTTTTCTTTGCCAGGCTCCTCGAGCTGCGGCAACTCGCGGCCATCGGCGATGATAGAAAAGGCATGCGCCAGGAACGAACACGAAAGGGAACCACTTGCCGCCCGGCACGGAAAAATCGGTGATCGTTGTCGGCGGAGGCGTAGCCGGCATGAGTGCAGCCTGTGCTCTTGCAGACGCCGGACTCAAGGTGACCCTCGCTGAAAGAAGAAGCTATCTCGGCGGCCGGGCCAGCTCCTATCGCCATCCTGGCGTGGACGAAATCATCGACAACTGCCAGCACGTGCTCTTCGGCTGCTGCACCAATCTGATCGGCTTTTACCAGCGCATCGGCGTGGCCAATCGCATTCACTGGACGCGCACCATGGCCATGATCGAGCCGGGCGGGCAGCGCTCCGTCCTCGGGCCCAGCTGGTTGCCCGCTCCGCTGCATGGTTTGCCCAGTCTGTTCAGGGCCAAAGCTTTCACGCGCCAAGACAAGAAAGCTCTGATGCGCGCCTTTCGCGCCATCCTCGGACTCAATCCAAAGACCTGCCCCGCGCAGTGGTCGCTGGGCACATGGCTGCGGCAGAACGGGCAGACCCAGGGCGCGATCGATCGCTTCTGGCGCCTGGTGATTGCCAGCGCCCTTAATGCCGATGTTGACGAGATTGGGTTGCCCTACGCGGCGAAGGTGATTCGCGAATTGTTTTTGAACTCGGCCCAGGCAGGCGCCATGGGCATGAGCTCAGTTCCGTTGAGCGAGCTTTACGCCGGTGCCGAGCAATTCCTGCGCGAGCGCGGCAGCGAAGTCGTCTTCAACGCCGGCGTCGAGAGCGCGGAGTGGGACGAGGAGACCTCACTTTGGACGCTGCCGACGCGCGCCGGTGTGCTTGCCGCAGATTACCTGGTGCTGGCTCTTCCTTTCGAGGCGATGGCGAAATTACTGCCGAAGATGCCCGCCGCCGACGGCGTCGAATCCCTCGCCGCGCAGATCAATCGTCAGGAGCACGGACCGATTTGCAGTGTGCATCTCTGGTTCGATCGCGAAATTACAGATCTCGAACACGCCGTTTTGCTCGACCGCGAAATTCACTGGATGTACAACAAGAGCCTTCTGCAGCCCGGCCGCAACGGGAAAGGAAGTTATCTCGAGCTGGTCGTCAGCGCCTCGCACGAGTTTGCTGCGCTCACCCGCGAAGAGGCAATCGATCTGGCCGTGCGCGAACTCCAGGAGTTTTTCCCCGCCGTCAAAACAGCCAGGCTCGAGAAAGCCGTGCTGGTCAAGGAGGTCCGCGCCACATTCACCGTGCCGCCAGGGATCGATGCGTTCCGCCCTGCGAGCATCTCACCGTGGCCGAACTGCGTTCTTGCCGGCGATTGGATCTCAACCGGCTGGCCCTCCACCATGGAAAGCGCCGCCCGCAGCGGACATTTAGCCGCGGAAGCGGTATGCGCCGCCCTCGGCGACAGCCGCAAAATTCTGAAACCAGACCTGAAGCCGCGCGGGTTCATGCGATTCGTAGGCACAGGCAACAAGGATTAAGGAGCAGGCAATAGGGAACAGGGAACAGGCCATAGGCAATAGGCAATAGGGAACAAGCGCACGGAAAGCGGCGAGCAATGATGCCCTGCGCCGGAGGCGCCAGGTTTGTTAGCCCCGCGCTTCAGCGTGGGGAGCGGGATCCGTCAGAAGGAGACAGTCCTGTAGGGACGGTGCCCAAGGTTCGCAATCATCTCAGCCCCTGTTGCCTGTTCCCTGTATTTTTCAGTGTGCCAATAAATAAACCCCCACGCACACCAGCACCGCCGCCGCCCATCTGCGCCGGTCGACATTTTCCTTGAGGAAGATCTTGCCGGCGACGGCGTTGGTGACAAGCGTAAGCGAGGCCGAGGCAGGTCCGACCAGGCTCAGGTTCAGGTGATTCAACGCGAACAGCAGCGAGAAAAACGCCAGCGCCAGAAAGAAGACTCCGGCGAAAAACAATGGGCAGGTAAGCACGGCCCGGATCGCGCCTTTCAAGCCCGAATGCGCGCGAATCGCATCCAGGTCGCCGATCGATTTCATCGCCGCTGCCGTCAGCACTTCGCCAGTTGTCGAAGTCAGCACCACCGCTGCAATCATCGCCGCTGCAACCCATGGATCGATGGTTGCAGGCAGAGGCACGGAGGGGAGGGAAATCGTCATCGCGTCTCGACCCCGGGTTCTACCACCTCCCGTGCCTCAGATTTCTCGAGAGCGGGAGCGGGATGCTCGGTGAGGGAAGGCCCATGCGCCACAAATCCCACGCCGAGCGCGATGAGCACAATGCCCGCCCAGCGCTCGAGCGAGATCGCCTCGTGCAACCAGAAACGCGCCAGCAGCGCAATGATCACGTAGCCGAAGGCCGTTGCCGGCAGCACGAACGTCAGATCGGCCCACGAGAGCGCTGTAAGATAGCTGGCGAAAAAGCCAATCAGCAGCGCAATCCCCACGGCGATCCAGGGCGTGAAGACTGCCGCGATCAGAGACGCCGGATGCGCCAGCGTAATCGCCGGCATCGCTGCCATGCCGCGCGACAGGCAACTATCGCCCAGCGGGGCAGAAATGGCAACCAAACCCAGAATCAAGTATTGGCGCGGCGACAGTGAGTGATGCACCATGCTCGTTCAGTTCATCCGTTGCCTGGCGAAAAAAGAGGGCGTGCGCCACGTTTCTGATCGCTTGATCTTGCATCATCCAGGGGTGCCCCAGGTCTCGATTTTGAGACCTGGGATACATCAATGATGGAGCGCAACTTCACGCGGTCAGAGATCTGCGCCGCCCTCTGGGGCTGTTGCAGTGGCTTAAGCGCCCGCGCCAGCTGCCGCCGGAGGCTGCGCCTGCTGTTTGCGCGATTCCTTCACCTGCCGGTTGCGTTGCGCGCGCAGCTTCAGGAACGACTTGGCCTCAACGTAAAGCCGCGGCAGATCGCGATTGACGATGGCCTTCCACACCACGCGAAACGCAGCCTTGGGACGGAAGTAGTACTCGTCGTAGAAACGGTGCACCATCTCCATCACGTAGTCAGTGGGCAGGCCGGGGTACTCGATGTGCGCCATCTGGTGCCCGCCGCCGTCCTGCATCTTCTCGTTGGTGATGAAGCCATTCTTCGCAGCGTACTCGTAGAATTCAGTTCCGGGATACGCGTGCGCAATCGACACCTGAATGGTTTCGCAATCCAGCGTCTTGGCAAAGTTGATGGTGTTGCGGATCGACTGCTTCGTCTCGCCGGGCAGGCCGAGAATAAAGTCAGCGTGAATCGTCAATCCAAGCGAGTGACAGTCGCGCGCGAAATCCCTCGCCCGCTCCACCGTCGCGCCCTTCTTGATGTTCTTGAGAATCTGCGGATCGCCCGACTCGAAGCCGACGATCAGCAGCCTGCAACCGGCTTCGCGCATGGCTTTCAGCGTGTCGTAATCCGTGGTCACGCGCGACGTGCAGCTCCAGGTAATGCCCAGCGGCTTCAGCTTCTCGCAAAGCTCAATGGTCCGCACCTTCTGGATGTTGAACGTGTCGTCGTCGAAGAAGAACTCCTTCACTTCGGGGAAGTTCTCCTTGGCCCACTTCATCTCCGCGGCAACGTCGTCCGTCGACCGCTTGCGCCAGGCGTGGCCCGAGAGCGTTTGCGGCCACAGGCAGAAGGTGCACTGCGCCGGGCAGCCGCGCGTCGAATACAGCGCGATGTAAGGATGCAGCAGGAACGGCACGTTGTAGCGCGTCACATCCATGTCGCGCTTGTAGATCTTCGTCGCCCACGGCATGGCATCCAGGTCTTCAATCTGCGGCCGGTCGGGATTGTGCAGCACCTTGCCGTCTTTCTTGTAGCTGATGCCGAGAATCTCGTTGAGCGGTTTGCCGTTCGCGTACTCCACGACGGAATAATCAAACTCGCGCCGGCAAATAAAATCCAGCGCCGAACATTCATTCAACGCGCGGTCAGGGTCGGTCGTCACAGGCGGTCCCACAAAGGCAATACGAATCGACGGATTCGCCGCCTTGATCGCTTCGGCCAGTCGCTGGTCGCCCTCCCATCCCACCGTGGAAGTGAACAGCACAAGGAATTCGTATTCCTTGCAGATGTTGATGGTCTCTTCGGCGGAGACGTGGTGAGGCGGCGCGTCGAGCACCCGCGAACCCTCTAGTAAGCCGGCCGGATAGGTAAGCCAAACCGGGTACCAGTAGGATTCGATCTCGCGCGTGGCCGGCCAGCGCGAGCTGGCGCCGCCGTCGAAGTTCTTAAAGGAGGGAGGGTTGAGGAAGATTGTTTTCAGGGGCATGGGCATCAACTCAATTCTACCATTCACGATGATTCTTTAGACGGATTCGGCCCCGGTTCGGCGCATTTCTTCGCCCAGAAGCTCAGGGCTCCCTCAGTCCATAACCCTCACAGAATCAACGTGCACTCCGCCAGGTTTGCACTTATGGCACCCTGGCCCTGAAACCTGACCCCTGAAACCTCTCAAGGCTTCGTATGCAGTTCGTCGAGCCAGTCCTGCATGTGGCCGAGGGCTCGCAGCAGGTTCAAGCGCGCCTTGCTTAGATTCAGCCCGGCGTCGAGCGCGTCCACGTAATTCTGCCGCTCGTCGATGCGCGCCTGCTGCTCGGCAGTGGGCGAAAGCTGCGGCGTCGCGCCCGGCCCGTCGCCCGCGCCGTTGCCCGTCTCCAACTGCGCCTGAACGCTCTTCAACTTCTCGCCGGCAATCTGCTGCTGCAAGCTGGCAATCTCGGCCTGCGTTTCCAGTTCGCGCAGGCTCGCGCTCAACTGCGCGATCTGCACATCGTTCTGCTGCTGCGCCTGTTCGGCCTCCACTCGCGCGCGCAGCGCTTCGGCAGCGGATTCGCGCAACTTGGCGTGAAGGCCAGGATCAAAAACCGGAATCTTGATGGAAAAGCCGGTGCTGAAGTTGTTCGGCGGAAGCGGATGCGCGTAATAGAGGTTGATGTCGTTTAACAAGGTGGTGCTGCGATTGTATTGAAGGCCAAAGCCCACTTCGGGCAGCACCCACAGGTGTTCTTTATCGCCTTGTGCCTGGTGTTGCCTTGAGACCGCCAGTTGCTGCGCCGATTCAATACCAGCCGTCGGTGTCGGCTTCAAATCGCCTGTGACCGCCGGAATCTCGGGAATGCTCGTGTGGTCGGGAGTAATCGAGCCTACGGGCAATCCGGTGAGCGCGGCCAGTTGCTTCGCTAGGGTTGCTGCGCGCGTTTCAAGATGCAACCGGTTCTGCTTGAGTTGCTTTGCGGTGAGTTGCGCCTGCAAGAACGTGATGAGCGGATCAACGCCTGCCTCGGCGCGCTGCTGCTCGATCTCCACCAGATGCGCCGCATCCTGCTCCTGTTCGCGCGCGGCTTCGAGTTCGCGATTCACCGCATCCAGCTCGATATAATCCGCCGAAGCATCGAGCGCAGCCTGCTCGCGCGCATCTTTCAATGCCAATTGCGCCGCATGCACACCAGCCTGTGCCGCATGAATGTACTGGAACCCCGGCAGGCTGAAGACCAGCGACTGAACTGTGCCGCCCCATATGGTGGGCAGGGAACCCGTGAAACCCACCTCAGGAAAGGCGGGCAGCCCGGAGTCAAACGTAAGCGACGGAATAAAAGCATCGCGGGTCTGCGCCAGTTCCGCGGTCGCCTTCTGCACGTCGGCCTGTGCAAGTTGCACCGTCACGCTGTTCTTCTGTGCCAGCTCCACCACGGTTGTCAGCGAAACCTGTGCCTGCGCCGCGGCCGCAGCCGCAGCAAGAACCGCCCCGGCCAACACCCACCGAAGCTCCGTGCCCCATCCTTTCGCGTTCTTTGTGAAAGGGTGGGAAACCACAGCCCTCGGTTCGCCTCGATCAAGGCACTTTCCTCGACAGCGTCTCACAGTTGATGCATGTTTCAATGTTTCGAATCCTGTCCGGGGTTATATTCGCGCGCCAGCGCCGTAGCCGCGGCAAACGCCTGCTGTGCTCCGGCGGCATCGCCGAGTTGCTGCTTCAGCTGCCCAAGCCGCGCATATGCGACGAATGCGGGACCCTCTTCGCTCTTCGACGAGCCCGCAAGATAATCTTCCAGCATCGTCGCCGCCAGTTGCGGATTGCGGTTGGCCGCGATCAGCACGCCGGCCCCATCGTACAGTCCGATGCCTGGGTGCTTGTCGCGCGCCGCGGCGCTCACGCAGTTGTTGATCGCCGTATCCAGATCGGACCAGCGCTGGCGGCCACGATAGAAATCCGCCAAAACCGTCCATTTATCAGCCGGATGAGGACTCGACGTAGCCGCCAGTTTGTATTGGGTTTCTGCGGTCGTGTAATCCTTCGCCGCCATCGCGATGTCGCCTCGCAATTGCGCCGCTCTGCCTGCGTCCACCTTGTCGAGCTGCGAGGCAATCTGTTGCGCCTTGCTCGTCCCGCCGCCCGCAATGCCCGGCGCCTGCGCATAGTAATCGCCCAAGTCAGAGAGCGCCGGCCCGTTCTGCGGATTCAATTGCACCGCGGTCTGCATCGCCGCGAGAGATTTTTTGGCATCGCCGTAGGCAGAGAGAAAGGAGGCGTGACTGGCTTGCTGCCCTAACGCACGCCCCAACCACATGAAATAGTCGGAGTTCTTGTTGTTCAGATTGACCGCCTGCTGGCACTCGGCCACTGCCTGGCTCCACTGTTGCAACTCGAACCGCACGCGGCACAGTAGATTCTGGGCCTCGTCCGCTCCGGCACCGCTCGCGGGCAACGGCGTAAGCAGGGCCAGAGCTTGATCGGCCTGCCCATTCTTCAAATAAGTGTTCGCCTGTGTCAGTGTCGTTGCGGAAATCTGCGCGCAAGCAATCGCCGCCCCGGCAATCGCCAGGCACACCAACGGCACCGCAACCGCTCTCGAAATCCGTCTCACCGGACTTCCTTGATCGGTACGCCGTCCTGCAAAGGCTGCCCGTTAGTGGTCCCGGTGGCGACCATGTCGCCCTCCTCAAGCCCCGAGAGAATCGGCACCTGAGTCACGGTCGGAGCTCCGATAGTCACCGCGACGCGCTTCAATTGATCGCCCACGACCTTGAAGACAAAATATTTCCCGTTCTGTTCGTGCAGCGCTTCGCGCGGCATGCTCAGCGCATTCGGTTCGCTTGAAATCGTCACAGTCACGGTCACGTTGGTATCGGGCAGCAGATCGTCTTCATCGCCGTCCAAATCCACCAGCACCTCGCCCACGTTGCGTGTGGTGTAGGTAACCACGGTCACCGGAAGCCGCACGACGTGGCCGTGCCATTCGCGGTTCGGCTTCGCGTCCCAACGGATCGACACTGCCTGCCCCAACGCCAGCCGGCCCAGATCGGGCTCGTCAAAGTAGGCACGCACACGCTCCTGGTGCAGGTCGGCCATCTCCACCAGCAGCTTTCCAGCTTCGGCAAAATCTCCGAGGGCGCGGCGTCCAGCGTGTAGATGGTGCCCGTCACCGGCGCATAAAAAGCGGTCTGCGCCTCGACATGCCGCGCCGCCGCCAATGCTGCCTCGGCGTCGTTCAGTGCCGCCTGCGCGCGGGCAATCTCTGCGGGCGAGTAGCGATGTTGCGCACTTTGTTCGCGCGGCATTCAGGCTGGCCTGCGCGGTTTCCAGGCGCTCTCGCGCGGCCGTCACTTCACTCGGCGACGCGGCTCCTGTCGCCGCCAGCTTGGTCAGCGCGTCCAAATCGTGTTGCGCCTGGTCGCGCGCCAGCCGGTCCTGCTCCACTCCGCAGCGGACGCCTGCTGCTCGGCTTGCGTGCCGTTATGCGTCGCCGCGTCCAGCGAGGCCTGCGCCGTCTTCACCGCGCTCTCCGCACTCGCCACCTGGGCGCGCGCCGCCACGTCATCCAATGTCAGAATCAGCTTGCCGCTGTGCACCAGGTCGCCCTCCTGCGCATACACGCCCTTCACCGTGGTGGCAAGCGGACTGTAGAACTGGATAATTCGCAATCGGCTCGACTTTGCCGTTGGTGCTTACGGTGTTCGACAGCGACTGGTGCTCCACCCGCGCCACACGCACCGGCAACCGGTCCCGCAGAAAGAACCGCGCCGTCGAGAAACACGGCAATCAGAATCGACTGCCGCACCGATCCAAAGCCATTTGCGGCTCATTTGCGTTCTTGCTTCAGCCATGCCTTTAACCAGAGTCAGTATATAAGACTCGAATCGTTGAAATTGCGATTCAGACAAATCAAAGCGATCGCGGCAGTTGTAGCGAACTCGCGAACTTGCCACGTCGCAAGGCGACGCCAACCTGCGAAAATAAATCCATGACCGCTCCCCGTTACACCGACGAGCACGCAAAAGCCGGCCTCGACTTCAACTTCCCCCCCATCGAGACCTGGCAAAACCAGTTTCCCGGCTACGAGATTCAAATCGACGATCCCGAGCTCACTTCCGTCTGCCCCAAAACCGGTTTGCCCGACTTTGGCGTGCTCACCATTCGCTACATGCCCAAAGATCGCTGTCTCGAACTGAAGTCGCTCAAGGAGTATCTGTTCAGCTACCGTAATCTGGGCATCTTTCAGGAGAACATCGTCAACCAGGTTCTTGAAGACATTGTGAAGGCCTGCGATCCCGTGTGGGCCGTGGTGAAAGGCGAATTCCGCCCGCGCGGAGGCATCGGCACCACCGTCGAAGCGCGTTGGCCGCGTCCCTGATAAGAACGTAGCGCCGGTCTCCACGACCGCGCTGCTATTTCCAGGGCCTCCCGGCCCTCAGGATTTCTCGACAGGCTCCCCGTCTGCGTCTCCCTGGTCCCTTGTTCCCTTGGCCCCTGTCTCTGTGATATTCCTTGGTCTTCGCGACGCTTTCCACTGGACCGTAGCCGCTTGCCAACTTCTCTCCGAAAGCTGCGTCCCCGCAATCAAGCCCCGCACTGGGTACGGTTCTGCTGCTCCTCGCGCTCAACCTGCTCAATTACCTCGATCGCTACATCCTGCACGGCGCGCAGCCTCTCGTCCAGAAGGAATTCCACGCCACCGATCAGCAGATGGGCGCGCTCACCACGGCGTTTTTTCTCACCTACATGATCTTTGCGCCGCTCAGCGGCTGGCTGGGCGACTGGTTTCGCCGCAAGCCGCTCATCATCACCGGTGCGATTCTCTGGAGCCTGGCCACGCTCGGCACCGCCTTTGTGCACACGCTACTGGGAGTCTCTATACGCGCCGCGCGCTGGTGGGAGTTGGCGAGGCCACCTTCGGCATCTACGCTCCGGCCGTGCTTGCCGACTTCTACCCCGAGCGCGACCGCAACCGCATCCTCTCCATCTTTTATCTCGCCATTCCCGTGGGCGCGGCGCTTGGGTATCTTGCGGGCGGAGAACTGGGCAGCTTGTGGGGCTGGCGCGCGCCGTATCTCATCTGCGCGGTTCCCGGGCTGCTGATCGCCGCGCTCTACGGCGTTTGGGGACGCGAGCCGGAACGTGGCGCTAAAGATCGTATCCGGCCTGCGCCAAAGCGCGCCGACTCCTGGGATGCGCTCGAACGGATCGTCAAGCGGACGGCTGCGTCTCTTCACGATGGGCGCGTTTCTCACGGCGTGCGGATTGGCACTGATCACCTTCACCTTCGGCAGCATCCGTTTCGCGCGGCCCGCGTCTCGCGCATCTTCAAGAATCCGGCGTTCCTCACCTCGACCTTTGGTCTGGCCGCCATCACCTTTGCGCTCGGCGGTATCTCGGCCTGGATTCCCACGTTTCTGCACCGCGTCAACGGCCTTTCCGTGGCCAATGCCAGCCTCGTCGTCGGCGCCATCACTGTCGTTGACGGCATCGGCGGCACCATCGTCGGCGGTTGGATCGCACACCGCTGGCAGCGCACCGACCATCGCGCCCTCTACCTCATCTCTTTCTGGAGCGTCGTTTTCACCATCCCCTTCGGCATTCTGGTTTTCTTTGGACCGCACTCGACCACCATTCCCGCCCTCTTTCTCGCCGAGTTCTTCATCTTCCTCAATACCGGCCCACTCAACGCCGCCATCGTGAACTCGGTGCAGGGAGCCGTGCGCGCCACAGCCATTTCCATCAATCTCTTCTGCATCCACGCGTTCGGCGACACCTTCTCCCCGCAAATCATCGGCGCCATCAGCGACCACTCCACCCTGAGCATCGGTCTCGGCGCGACCCTGGTTTCGCTCTTCATCGCCTGCTGGATCCTCTGGTACGGCGCCCGTTTCGCTCCTCCCTACTACGAAGCCCAGTTGCCGTAGCCGAGCGGGGAGAGAAAGCAAGTCATGATCAAGCCCTTTACTAGCGTCCCGTTCCTGAAGCTCGCAACATAAACGCTGCGGTCATCCTGAGCGATGTTTGGCCCTTTTGGGCCAAATGGAGTCGAAGGACCTGCATTTCGGGATGCCGAGCTCCGCATCGAATTTCTAAGACGCCACACCAGGCCGTATCGACGTTTAGGCTAATGGCAAATGCCTGACACATGATGAAATTGTCATCCTGAGCGGAGTTGGGAGCGTTCTTCGCTCCCAACGGAGTCGAAAAACCTGTGGTTGCCTTTCGTCGGCGCCCTGAATTAAGACCACAATGCCAGATGTTCTTCACAGATCCAAAACGTCGATATAACCTGGCGGCCCAGTCTCTGGCGGACGCAGCCGCAGCGAACCCAATCCGGAGAGAGCCCTCAATCCCCGCGCCGGAGTTGCAGCGATCATTGGCCCCGCTCTTCAGAGTGGGGAGAAGATGTTTGGTACAGATGGGAGTCCCGTAGGGACGATGCTCGTTTCACGAGCCTGCGGAGCAGGCGGCAGACGCTAGCCCCAGGCGTGAGCCTGGGGGGAAGAAAGCACCGAATCCAACCGCCAGCCCGCTTCAGCGGGCGACATAAAACCGCCCCAGCAGACAATAGGCGCGGCCTCTAACCGCCCGGCGAGTCCAAGCGCAGCAGCAGAAAGAACAGCGCCGTGAGCCCTGCCGCTACCAAAGCGATCAAGGCCAGCCGCAGCACACGGACGCCACTTGTTTTCGGAACTAACATCTCAAACGCCGGAGCCGTTTCCTGGCCCACGTCATGGTTTTTAAGCGCCGCTGCTCCCGCCCCTTCGGGCTTCACCAGCACATCGGGCGTTGCCGGTCCCTTCACAACATAACGGTAGCCGCCCGGCAGACGGCTCAATGCGGAAAACCACCCCGAGGACCTCAGGACGGTAAAGAATCCGGCTTGCGCCACGTTAGTTTCCCGGCGATTCCAGCGAGAGCCCGGCATTGCACCCTCCTACTCCCGGTTCGCGGGCCACATTCCCCGCGCCCATGTTGAACTGGCCCGGATGTCGATTTAAGAGTACTCCCGGTTAAATGTCCTCGCCGTCCCTCTACGAAGCCCCACCTCGGGGTATGAGCAAGTGAGACCGGGATGCAACTCCAAAGACGCGTCCTACTTCCCCGGCAGCGTCTCCTGGTCCTTAGTATTCATGAAGGCCCGTCGGCCGGCTTGGCCGCGCAGGTTGGGATCGTTCACCGGCGGCCGTTCCTGCTCCGCGTTGAAGCCGCGCGCCAGCACCGGGTTCGGCTTGAACTTCGGCGGACCTCCGTAGAATTGCCTCGCATGGCTCAGGACCATCCCTGCCCGGCCGTGCATGGGCTGCACGATGCCGCGAATCTCGACATCCATGTCGCGATACTTCTTCAGTTCGCCCACTTCATTCGAATCGTCGACGTAGCTAACGATCGTGAATCGGCATTGATCATCCGTGGTCTGCGGCGAACACACGTCCAGGAATCGAGTCCCATCTGGAAGTTGCACTACATCATAGACATGCGCCGAAACGCAAACGTCCTTGTTGAGCATTTGCGCGGCCTGCCCGGACGTCACGCATGGCTTGGGTTTGGCGGCAAACGCCAGCGTCGGCACGCAAACGGCGATAACCGCCAGCGCGCGGGAGAGGTTGAAGCGCATCGAAAGAGCTCCGCTGAGAATTGCGATAAGCGTAGCGCGAATTTGCAGTAAAGGGAAGCGCCGCTCTGAGGACACAAGATTTATTTGATATCCTATGAATATGATATACAATAGTCATGGATATCTGGAGGCACATGGCCATGCGCGTGTCGAGATGGGGCAATAGTCTCGCGATTCGTATACCTGCGGAAGTCGTCGAGAAGCTTCGGCTGAAAGCTGACGACGAGGCAGAAATTAGTGTCACCGGTGAAAATTCGTTTGAGGTGGTTCGGAACTTGAGAAGACAGCAGGCGATTGAGAAAATGCGTGCGATGCGCTTTGTCCTGCCTGAGGACTATAAATTCGATCGCGACGAAATCTATGACAGCTAGATATTTCGTCGACACGAATCTCCTGGTTTATGTGTTTGGTTCACGCGTCGCCGCAGGCCAAGATCCGCGCAGGGACCGCGCGCAGGAACTGCTCCTCGGCAAACCCTGCGTAAGCGTTCAGGTTCTAAACGAATTCGTCGATGTATGCCGGCGTAAAGTCAAGCTCACGTGGAATGAGATCAAGGGATATTTGGAAGTGATCGAGGAACTGTGCTATTCCGCGATTCCGGTGTCGTATGAGGTGCATCGGTCAGCGCTGGAAATATCAATCCGGCACGAGCTGCGCATTTACGATTCGCTTATCATTGCCGCGGCCCTCGAAGCTGGTTGCGACATCCTTTACAGCGAAGATATGCAGCACGGACAGCTGATCGAAGGCGTGCGAATCGAAAATCCATTTCTAAGTTCAGGAACTCTCTGATTACCGCTTACCGCGCGCCAACGAGCTCGCCGCTCTTCGCACCTTGTCCGTAGTGGCTCTCCACGTAGTTGTCCAGGATCTGCTTGAACTCGGCAACGATGGTATCGCCGCGTAGCGTGGTTGCTAGCTTGCCATCAACGTAGACAGGCGCGACCGGATCCTCGAATGTTCCGGGCAGACTGATCCCGAGGTTCGCGTGTTTCGATTCGCCGGGGCCGTTGACCACGCAGCCCATCACGGCGAGCTTCAGCTCCTCAACGCCTGGATACTTTTTGCGCCACTCAGGCATCGAGGTGCGCAGGTAGCTCTGAATCTGCTCGGCCAGCTCTTGAAAATAGGTGCTCGTCGTTCGGCCGCAGCCAGGGCAGCTCGTCACCTGCGGCATGAAGCTGCGGATTGAGAGCGATTGCAGGATCTGTTGCGCAGCCAGCACCTCTTCCGTGCGGTCGCCGTTGGGCTTGGGCGTCAGGCTCACGCGAATCGTATCGCCGATGCCCGCGAGCAGCAGCGGCGCCAGGGCCGCGGTCGAGGCGATCAGCCCCTTCGAGCCCATTCCGGCTTCGGTCAGGCCGAGGTGGAGCGGGTAATCGCAGCGCGCGGCCAGCTTCGCATAGACATCGAGCAGATCGCGCACGCCGCTCACCTTGGCCGAGAGAATGATCATGTCGTGGCCCAGGCCGTGACGCTCTGCGGCCGCAGCGGAATCGAGCGCGCTCGCGATCATGGCTTCGATCATCACGTCGCGCGCGGGCAGCGGTTCGGCTTTTTTGCTGTTCTCGTCCATCATGCGCGTCAGCAGCGACTGATCGAGTGAGCCCCAATTCACGCCGATGCGCACGGGCTTGTGATTCTCGACCGCGCACTCCACCATGATGCGAAAATTGTCGTCGTCCTTGCGCCCGATGGAAACATTGCCAGGATTGATGCGGTACTTGGCCAGCGCGCGCGCCGTAGCGGGATACTTCTTCAGCAGGATGTGGCCGTTGTAGTGAAAATCGCCGACAATAGGCACGCGCAGACCGCGCTTCTCCAGACCTTCCACGATGTACGGCACAGCGGCGGCTGCGCCCTCGTTGTTGACCGTGACGCGCACGATCTCAGAGCCGGCAAGAGCCAAGGCCGCAACCTGTTCAATGGTTGATTGCACGTCAGCCGTGTCGGTGTTGGTCATCGACTGCACCACAACCGGGACCTCCCAGCCGACGCGCACATGTCCAATTCTTACCGTGGGGGTTTTTCTGCGTTGAATCTCCGCCATGTTTCTAGTGTACCCGCAACCGAGCCGCATCGAGCGCAAGGCGCGGTCGCCGGTCCAGGCGCTCGAAGGCACGCCCGAGAAAACCGGCTAAAGTGCTATTGGGTGCTGAGAACGTGCAAATATCAGAAAAGAAACGGCCTTCGCGACGGCTTTTTCAGGCCATTTGTCGTGTGGGCCCGACCTGGCCCGCATCTTCATAGTCCGCGCTTACGCGGAGTTGCTCGCAGAGAGGAGCGATACCCATCGGCCTGCCAAAGTGCCATCCCTGCGCATACCGAACCCCGCGCTTCTGAAGGTACTGCGCCTGCGGTTCGGTCTCCACGCCCTCCGCAACCATCTCGAGGTGCAGCGAATGAGCCATTTCAATGATGTGCAGAACCACCTGGCTGGTGGCGCCGTCGGTGTTGATGGTTTCGACAAACGCGCGATCGATCTTGAGCGTGTCGAGCGAGAGAGATTGCAGGCACGAAAGGCTCGAGTAGCCGGTGCCGAAGTCGTCGATGGCCACGCTGAATCCCTTGGCGCGCAGTGCATCGATGAGCTCCGCGGTCTCGGGCCCCTGCAGGAAGGCACGCTCGGTGGCTTCGATCTCGATGTTTTCAGGACGTGCTCCGGAGACGCGAAGGAACTGGTCCATGGCATCGATGGTGCGGCTGTCGCATAGGTCTGCCGCGGAAACGTTCACGGCGACGCAGAACTTGGGATCGATCTTCAGGAACTGCGGCAGATCGCTCGCCACCATGGCGAGAACCTGCGCAGTAATGAGCTGGATCAAGCCGCATTCTTCAGCCTGAGGGATAAAGTAATCGGGCCGCATGTCAGCGAAGCTGCTTTTCCAGCGAACCAGCGCTTCGGCGCCGATGATGCGCCGTGTCGCCAATTCCACGACGGGCTGATACAGCACAAACAAACTGTCGTCCTTGAGGGCGCGGCGGAGCATGGTGGGGAACGAGGAATGCCTGCGCGCAACCAGGCTGAACATCAGCGAGAAGATAGCGCCGCAGACAACTCCGATGGGAATGAAGAACACGGCGAAGTGGCCAATGCCCCGATAAATGTAACCCTGCGGCGTTGCCACCACAACGGCGAGGTCCCACTGCGTAGAGCGGATCCGGGTGACCATGTATCCACTGTTCAGAATGGTCGACTGCGATCCTTGATCCATCGGTTCAAACCAGTCGGAAAGGAAGTTCTGGCCCTGGGCGGCCACAAGATCGTGATTGGGTGCGGATGGAACAAATACGGCAAGCTCCACGTCCTGGCCTTCGGTGGAAACGTCGAACGCCAGCTCAGGGTCAACGATCATCGCGAACCCGCCCACCGCGACCACGTTCAGCGGATGCGAAGGTTGCCCTGCCAGATTTTTATTGAAGTACTCCGAGACCCCCTGGCCAGTGATCAGATCCGGCTTGCCAAGTGCGATGGGACTCGTGATGCCCTGCGACGTGCAGAGCAGGGTGTCGTGTGTGACGCGGCCGACCGCCTTCATATAGCTGAACCCAAGGTCGACCTGCCGCATGAGCCTGATGTCCTGCGGCGAGCAGGGCGGGAGGTCAGCTTCCGCCACTCTCTGCGCCGCTTCTTTGAACTGGCTTGAGGTCTCTTCAATGCGGCGCAGAATTTCCTGAGCGTTGTTCAGGCTGAGCGTCTTTTCTGTCGCGTAGCTCTCGCACCAGGCGAGATAAACAGAGGCCAGAACGGGCGCAAGAAAGGCTACGATTGCGCCAAACATTGCGATGCCAACCCGTGTTTTATTCGGCATACCTCAGCCCCTTCTGGATCGTGGACGAATGTTACCTTGGTTACGAATATTAGCCCAATCCAAAGGGTGATGCCATCACCCGTACGATGCAGAAGAGGGGCGCGAAAGCCTCAAATCGCTACAATAATGAATCCTCGTTGATCTCGTTAAATTAAGGCCTGTTGATCTCTTGAAAGGCGCGCTGATTCGGCGTCGTTCCTGCGCCCGGAACGTCGGGAGCAACGTAGTATCCGCTTTGGATTCTGGCCGGGTGTTCCATCCAGTCGTGCAGCCAGGGAATGTATTCCAGCAGGTTGCACGCGGGATGCGCGAAGCATAGGTGCTGATGCACTTGTGCCATATCGCCCACGTGCGGCGCCACTGGCAGGTTGGCGCCGTGCGCCATGTCGGCCACTTCGAGAAACTCTGTGATGCCGGCCACGCGCACCACGTCCGGCTGCACGTAGTGCACGGCGCCCGCACGAATGAACTCGCGGAAATGCGCCGCGGTGTAGATTTGCTCGCCGAGCGCAATCGGCGTGCGAATGGCCTCCGCCAGCCGACGGTGCCCCTGCACGTCGTCGAAGTAGATCGGCTCCTCGATCCATGCCACGTCGAAATCCCCGAGCCGTCCCGCGATCTCGAAGGCCTGCGGAAGCGTCCAGCGGCCGTTGGCGTCGGTCATGATGCGAATCTCCGGCCCCAGCGCCGTGCGCACCGCTTCCACGCGACGCAAATCTTCGTCAGGATTCGGGCCACCGACTTTGAGCTTGACGGCCTGATAGCCTTCCTCTTCCACCAGGCGCTTGCAATCGGAGACGACGGTCTCGAGCGGCCAATTCAACCAGCCGCCATCCGTGTTGTAGGCCTCGACTTTCTTGGTGGCCGAACCGCCAAGGAGTTTCCACAATGGCAAGCCCGCAGCCTTGGCCCTCAGGTCCCAGAGGGCGATGTCGATGGCGCCGAGAGCCAGATGCGTGATGCCCGCGCGGCCCACCCAATAAATCGGAGGATACTTGTGCAGCTTCTCCCACAGGGTGCCGATTTCGCGCCGAGCACTTCCGATGTCCTCGCCGATTTCCTGGCCCAGTTCCTGACCAATGAGCAACGGACCGTAACTATGCACGATGCAGTCGGTGATGAGCCGGTCCGTGGCCAGATGCGCGTGCGTGCCGGAAAAACCGTAGCCGATGAGGCCTGTATCGGTGTGAATAGCCACGCCGGGCGCGCCCCAATGCGTAAGCGCGTGCGTGCTGTCGGCGATTCCGCCGCGCGTGACGGGCGCGTGAAGGATGAAGGGCTCGAGCCTGGTGATCTTCATTGGGAAATCCGATGCTGAAGGTTGCCGCAATTCATCATAGCTTTCGAGGACTGTTGCCCGCGACGGAGTGATCGCTCAGGCTCCGAAAGCAAGCCAACACAAAATTTGTTAACGACATGGGATGCAGCCGTTCGATGAATGATTGACGACGACCGCTGGAAGAATGCTTTTGGCCTGATGATGAGTCTGCACATGATGATTGAAACTCATGGCGGATTTGACTATACCGGCGCGGATTGCCGGGGATGGATGCGCGATGCAGGATTCAAAGAGACGCGCGTGGAGCACCTGGTAGGGCCGGATTCGATGGTGGTGGGGATCAAGTAATCGCGGGTCTACTGATCTGCACATCGTTTAAGCGGTGACACCTGCCGCTTCGGATTTCTGGAATCGGATTTGCGACGCGCGGCCAGTAAGTTACTCTAACTCGGTGCGGGCAAAAGAAAACCAGTTAATGGTCGACACTTCGCACGGCCAAGCCTCTGACAGCCGTGGCCTGTGCATTCGTGGCCTGCATAAGGCCTTTGGCGAAGTGCGCGCAGTCGACGGAATTGATCTCGAGGTTGGTCCGGGCGAGTGCTTTGGGTTGCTGGGCCCGAATGGTGCAGGGAAGACCACGACCATCGAAATTTGCGAAGGCTTGACGACGCCCGATGCAGGCACCGTCGAATTGTTAGGGCGGAACTGGCAACAGAATGCCGACGAATTGCGGCAGTTGATCGGGATTCAACTGCAGGAGACGCAATTTCCCGAGAAGCTGACAGTGGAAGAAGTGCTGCGCCTGTTTCGCAGCTTTTACCGGCGCGGCATGACGTTGGATGAGGCCATTGCGCTGGCGCAGCTTGAGGAGAAACGGCAGGCGCGTGTCGGCGGCTTGAGCGGCGGCCAAAAGCAGCGCGTGGCCATGGCGACGGCGCTAGTCGGCGATCCGGAGTTCCTGTTCCTCGACGAGCCGACCACGGGGCTTGATCCGCAGGCGCGGCGTCATGTGTGGGATCTGGTAGAGCGTCTGAAACAGGCGGGTCGAACCATTATCCTGACCACGCACTACATGGAAGAAGCGGAGCGGCTGTGCGATCGCGTAGCGATCATGGATCATGGACGCGTGATTGCGCTCGGCACGCCCAATGAACTGATCGCGACGGTGGGCGGCGAGGACATCGTCGAGTTTGCAGTTGGTTCCTCCGGCAACGCGGTTGCCGAGGCTCTGAAGGCAATTCCCGGTGTTCAATCGCACCGCATGGACGGCGCGTTGCACCAGCTTTCGGTGAGTGAACTGCACACGGCAGTACCGCGCATCTTTGCCGCTCTCGAGCAGCAGGGTCTGCATCTGAGCGAATTCCGCACGCATTCGGCAACGCTTGAGGACGTCTTTGTGCGCCTGACCGGGAGGAACCTGCGCGATGAATAGGCTCGAACTAAGCAGCCTGTATCAACTCACCGTGACGCGGTTCAAGCTGACGCTGCGCGAGCCGGAGGCGATTTTCTGGATCTTCGTTTTTCCCATTCTGCTCGCACTGGGATTAGGAATCGCATTTCGCAACCGTCCGGCGGATGTGCTGCCCGTGGGCGCGACCACGCCGCAGTTAGTGCAGGCGCTCGCCGCTGACAAGGGCCTGCGCGCGACCGAAATGGATGAAGCTGCAGGGGTGCGCGCCTTGGCGACGGGGAACATTTTGTTGCTGGCCAGTTGGAAATGCGACATGGCGTCGTGTATCAATACGACGACACGAATCCCGATGCGCGGACTCGCGCGAATGATCGCAGACCGTGCCATTCAGGTCGCAGCGGGGCGTCGCGATCCGGTCGAGGTCCGAGAATCAACTGGTGCACGAGACCGGCTCGCGCTACATCGACTTTGTCGTGCCCGGGCTGCTGGGGATGAACCTGATGGGCTCGGCGATGTGGGGCCTGGGATTTGCGATTGTCGACGCGCGCGCCAAGAAGCTGCTGAAGCGCATGGTGGCCTCGCCCATGCCGCGCTGGCAATACCTGGCGGCCTATCTGCTCTCGCGTCTTATCATGCTCGCCATTGAGGTTGTGGTGCTGCTGGGCTTTGCGTGGGCCGTGTTTCGCGTGCCTTTTCGTGGACCGCTCGCCGAATTGGCGCTCATCTGCGTGCTCTCCTCGCTTACCTTCTCGGCGTTAGGCCTTCTTGTTGCCTCACGCGCGCGCACCATGGAGGCGGTCAGCGGCCTGATGAACGTGGTCATGATGCCCATGTGGATTATGTCGGGAGTCTTTTTCTCGCCCACGCGCTTTCCGCTGTTCCTGCAGCCGCTCGTTCAGGCTCTTCCGCTCACGGCAGCTATCAACGCGATGCGCGGCAATATGCTGCAGGGAACGCAGCTCAGCCACATGATGATGCCCATGGCGATTCTACTGGCGTGGTTTGCGCTGCCGTTTGCCGTTTCACTCAGGATCTTCCGCTGGAGATGAAGACAGGGCCTCGGTGCGGCCGATCGCGCAGCGGCAGTTAAGTCGCAGAATGCACCATCACCAGTATTAAATCCCCGGACGCGTCCTGTCTTTAATGTTGCTGGATAACGGTTGGGTTGGCGTAATATCCGTCGCGGGTGCGGGCCACGAGATCACGCTGATCGAGCTTGATCTCGATGTGATGGTACTCGTTGGGCTTGTCGGCGGGAAGAGGAGTGAACTCAATCTCGTACCACGATTTCGCATCGGCCAGGCATCTTTGGATCAAGCCGTCCACATCGCTGTTTCCCTCGAATGCGAGCCCGCCACTTTGCACGGCGAGAACCTGAAGCCCAAGATTGCCGACTTCGACCTGGTTCGGTCTGGTAATGCCCTTGAGGAACGCCTGGTAGTCATCGGCGCGCTCGATCGATTCTGTCACTCCGATGGGACTGATGTCGTAGACGGTGAGATCGATCTGTCTGAGCCGTGTTGAGATTTCGACAATTTCATTGAAGATGTGCTCCTCCTGGTTTGAGTCCAGCTATTGTGGGAGCCGAGGGGTGGACGAGCAGC
>CAWHNV010000012.1:0-9391 GCA_963830785.1 uncultured Acidobacteriota bacterium | reverse complement strand
GCGCCGAAATCTGCGCCGGACTGGGCGCGCTGGGCATTGTGCTCGACGCCGAGCGCAACAACGTGCGCGGCGCGGCCGTCATCTCCGCGGAAAATTCTCGCGTGACGGTGCGCGTGCTTCCTCCGCTCGAAGACCTGATCATCGTGAATCACGTGGTGCGGCTGCTGGGCCTGTAAGTACCGCCGTCGAATTATTCTGGTTGCGAACCATTTCGTTCGCAGCCAGAACGCATACGTTATCGCGCCGCCGTAGCTTCGGTGGGTTCGGCCCACGAAAAGCTCACGTTGTCAGCGGCAATGTGAATTTGGGACTCCCATTCAAGAATATAAAGTGAGTAACAGAGTGTCTTTAGAGGAAGAGAATCTGTGATTTTCTCCGGTAAGGCTCCCGGCTCCGTTCTCCCGAACTGGAACCAAATGCTTCCTGGATGCCCGATAATCCTCTCGTTTACCGGTATCTCAACGGAGCAATAAAGAACCTGATGAAACAGAATCTCACCGTTGCGGTAACGGGACCTTTCATGTGGGAGTTCGCCTGGCTGTCCAATTAATAGCTCGACCTCTAGCTTGATGACGGCATTTTCATAGTCATGCGATAGCGCCCTAATGCGTGCGTCGTGTAGGCCATTTGGCAAAGATCCATCCAGCTCTTCTAACGTCATTGGGCATGCCTAGGCAGCGTCAGCACTTTTAGTTGTTTGCCGAGTTTAGCGAATTCAGGGTCGGCAGTGACCAGTGTAGCGGCCATGCGCATCGCCAATTCCGCGGCAAAGCAATCCGCAAAGCCCAGTTTGTAACGAAGCCGCAGTAAAGCGGCACCGATGGCTTCCTCTTCATCGATGGAAGACACCGTTACAGCCTTACGTGCCTCCAGAATGCACTTTCTTGCTTGTTCGGCGCCAAAATACCGCGCGAGCACATACAACGTCTCTCCCAGGTTCGCGGCCGAGATCGTCAGGTGCGCTCGACCCTCTTTTGCTCGCTGAATCAGTCCTCGTACCTGAAGAAAACCCTGCTCGCGGCGAAAGAATCGGATAAGTGCATTGGCGTCCAACACGTACTCTTTCACAGCATCTCCCGATACTTTGCTTCTTCGCGCTCTTTGCGCTTCTCTTCCATCCACCAGCCTTCGACATCTTCCTCAACATGGCTTAGGCACCCCTCCAAAGCCAATAAAGCGTCGAATGGATTCGGCCGGATTCGGATTTCTCCGTCCGCCTCGTGAATCGAGACCCGTGTTCCGCCCTTGATTCGCAATTTCTTCCGCAACTCCGCAGGGATCACCAACTGGCCCTTCGAGCTGACCATCGCCATGTGCGCCATACGTCTTACCTCCAGGTAAGACATAGTATACGCCAGATCTAGCCGGGTTCCAACAGGCGCAAGCGTGCCCTTGTTCTACACTGGTGGGTTCATTGCGGAGTCATTCATTATGTCTGCAACTGCCGTTCCTGCGCACACCCATCGCCTTCCCTCGCCCGCGTTGCAGCGCTTTGCGTGGGGCGTGCTGGTGTATTTCATTGCCGTCATTCTGTGGGGCGGGCTGGTGCGCGCCACTGGTTCCGGCGCGGGCTGCGGCAACCACTGGCCGCTGTGCAACGGCACGGTGATGCAGCACTCGCCGCGCATCGACACCATGATCGAGTTCACGCATCGCATCACCAGCGGCATTTCGTTTTTCTCTGTCGTAGCGCTGCTGGTGTGGACCTTCGCCGGCACCGTGCGCGGCCACCTGGCGCGTGCGGCAGCCGTGGCCGCCGTCGCTTTCACGGTGATCGAAGCCGCGCTGGGAGCCTTCCTGGTCAAGCTGGGGCTGACCGCGCAAAGCCGCTCGCCGTTGCGCGCGCCCTATCTGGCGCTGCATCTCACCAACACGTTGCTGCTACTGGCTGCGCTCACGCTCACCGCGCACTTTCTCGGCCGCCGCGGCGGTTTTCTCCGCGACAAAGTTCGCATCAACGCGCCGTTTGCGGGCATCGCATCGGTGATCGTGGTGCTCGTAGTCGGCGTCACTGGATCGCTGGCCGCGCTGGGCGACACGCTTGTTCCCGCCGAGTTCGCTGGGCGCGGCATTCGCGCAGGACTTTTCTCGAACCAGCGACTGGCTGGTGCGCTGGCGCTGGACGCATCCCACCGTCGCTTTCCTGGCCAGCGTCTTTCTTATCTGGCTGCTGGTGCGCGCCGCGCAGCGCCGGTCGCACTGGGACAACCGCGCGCTCTCCGCGCTGGTGCTGATCCTGCTCGCCCTGCAATATGTGCTGGGCATTCTCGACGTGGCATTTCTCGCGCCGGTCTGGCTCCAGATCGTGCACCTGCTGGGCGCTGACGTGCTGTGGGCCGCGATCGTGGTGCTGGCCGCACGGCTCACGATCGAGCCGGCGGAGGGCGAGGAGCTGGGTTAACCTGCCCCAGCTAATCTGCTGAGTCAGTAAAAAGGCCCCTCGCGGGGCCATTTTAGTTTGCCTGATCTGCGGTGAAGTGATTCCGATCAATCGCTTATTCTTCCAGCGCCGGGTGGTAGTGGCTCTCCCATCCCAGGTAACGCGCGGATTCGTGCACTGCCTTGGACACGTCGCTGAAGTTCGCGGCCACGTGATGCTCGAAGCCCTCGCGGCAGATGTACCTGAGCAGCTTTTGCAGTTGCGGAATCTCGGCCACGCCCGCGCCGCCGAAAGTCTCAAGCGGATCGTCGGTGAAGCGGCCCGCGCCCGTGTAGCCGCGCACCACGCCGCGCCGGTCGTCGGTGGAGAAGCGCGCAAAGCTCATCGTGCCGGATTTCACGCGGCCCACGCAGGTGCCGAAGGTGTTTTCCTTGCCCACCGTGCCCGCGATGATCTCCTGGTAATCCATGCGCACTTCCTTGAAGAAGTGCTTGGGCAGATTGGAGCAGTGGAAGCAGACGCACTTGTTGGGATCGGTGCCGTAATTATTATTCCAGTCGAGCAGCGCCGAAGGCGTTTGCGAAGCCAGCGCCATCATATACATGCTGAGCACGCCGGGCACGTCGACCTCGCAGGCCGAGGGAATCAACTCGTTCGACATCATGCTCATGATGGTGCACGGCACCACGCCGAAGAACTCTTCCATCGAGGTCCAGCACTGCACGGCGCTGATGTTGATGTGCGATTGTTTCATCCAGCCGTCGATCACCGCTCCGAGCTTGGCCATCTTGAGCAGCGCGGCATCGGGGATGCCCGAAGTGGTCACGTATTTCTTGATGGCCGCGAGCTTGGCCTGCGCGGCATCGTCGGCGTCCTTCATGCGGTTGATGCGGCCGAAGATTTCCGAAAGATCGATGGTTTCGATGGTGATGCCGCTGGTTTCGAAGATGCGTTCGGAATAGCGCACGGTGTTGAAGGCGGTGGGCCGCGCGCCGATGGCGCCGATGCGGAGATTTTTCAAGCCCTTCACGATGCGACAGACCTGCGAAAACCATTCGAGATCGGCCTTGAATTCGGGCGAGCCCACGGTTTCTGTGTGCAGCGTGGTGAGCGAGTAGGGAATGCCGTACTGCATGAGGTTGTTACAACAGCTCATCTTTCCGCAAAAGCTATCGCGGCGGTTGGCAATGGTCATGGTATCGGCGCGATCGGGCGTGGCCTGCACCAGCACCGGAACTTTCAATCCGGAAAGGCGGATGGCGTCGACGATGCCGCGCTCCTCGCCGAAGTTAGGCAGCGTGATGATGATGCCGTCGATCTCTTCGGCGTGTTTCTTGAAGAGCTCGGCGCACAATTGCGCTTCGGCGTAGGTTTCCACTGCGCCGTAATGCGACTCTTCAGGGCTGAGCACGATGGGCACAGCGCCCGCTGCCTCAAGTACTGCGATGATTTCCTCCCTGCCGGTCTTGGCGAGGTGATGCGGGAAAAAGCCGCGATTGCCTACGATAATTCCGAATGTCATCTTGCGTTGCGCTGCCATGTTGTTGCTCCTTGAATCGTTGTTGCTGCGTAAAACTCAACGCCCTGCGAAGCGCTTATTTGCCCGCGCGGCCGGGACGAAACTTGACGATGTACAACACGCCGAGCGCGGCAAGCACGCCGCCCCACCACACCGGCGTGTGTAACTGGGTTAGCTCCACGCCCGCGGGATAACTTCCCGTAGTCCATTCCACAATGCCGTAACCCAGAATCATGGCGCCGTAAATGGCAAGCAGCACGCCAATGAAAAACCAAATCGGAATTCCCGAACCATGCATAATCTCTTGTCCCTTCTTCCCTCGATGCGCGCACGTCTTCCGCGCTCCGGCAAAATCGATCGCTTACCAGAAAATAATGTTGAGCGCGGCAAAGATCACCACCGCGACGATCGCCCACGTCCACTCCCGGTTGTACCACGGCGCCGGCTCTTCGGCCGGCAGTTTGGTGGCGCCGTAGACCAAACCATCCAGCTCCGCTACCGGCCTTGGCTTGGTCAACAGGCTCACGACCACAATCACGATGGCGCTAAACAGAAACGCCCACAAGGCGCGGAACACATTTTCGGCCATCGGCTTGGCGTCCGGCGAAAGCGCAACGTTTGCCAGTGCAGAAGGAACCAGTTTGACCCACATGAACAAGCTTGCAGAAAAGACGATACCAAGCAACAGGCCGAGGAAGCCGGCCAGCTTTGTGGCGCGCGTCCAAAACATACCAAACAGAATGGTGGCCAGCAGCGGCGCGACAAAAATCGAGAACAGCGCCTGCACGTAGTCCATGATGCCGTGCGCGTGCATCACAAGATAAGCCGCAGCGATGGAGACTGCGACGCCAATGAGTATAGAGAGCCGCCCCACCAGTACGTAGTGGCTGTCGGAGCCGCGCTTGTTGATGAGCGGTTTGTAGATGTCATAGGTCCACACGGTAGAGAAGGCGCTCACGTTGCCGGCCATGCCGCTCATAAAGCCCGCAATTAGCGCCGTGATACCGAGGCCGAGCAGGCCGGGGCCCAGATAACGGACCATCATCAGTGGCAGCGCCTGGTTGTAACTGTGCAGCTCGGCATCGGGCGCGCCGCTCAACACTTTCTTCTGATTATCGGCGGAGAGATTGGTCTTGGCCATCGCCGCAGAACAGGCCTGCGCATTTTCAACCTGCCCATGCGACGCCGTGCATGCGGCCACCACGTCTTCGCCCACCAGTTGGCGACGGCTGCCATCGGGATTCTGCAACAGCACCAGGCCGAGCAGTCCAGGCAGAATCACGATGAATGGAACCGCCATCTTGAAGAACGAGCCGATGATCGGCGCCATGCGCGCGGCGCGTAAGTTGTGTGCGGCCAGCACGCGCTGGACGACAAGAAAATCGGTGGTCCAGTAGCCGAAGCTGATCACAAAACCCAAGCCGAAGACGATGCCCGTCCAGTGGACGCCCATGGGGTTCGCGGCAAAGCTGCCGGTGTCACGCCACAGGTGGAAGTAACTGTCGGGCGCAACCGTGGAACTCATAGTCTGCAGGTTGGCCATAATCTTGGTCTTCAAGCCGTTGACCCCGCCCGCCTGCACCAGGCCGAGAATGGGCACCAGCAGCGCCCCGCCCCAGATAAGGATGAATTGCAGCACCTCGTTGAAGATGGCCGAGCGCAGTCCGCCGAGGCCGACGTAGACAGCCACCGCGATGGACGAAACAAAGATGCTGAAGCTGATGTCCCAGCCGAGCACGACCTTCATCACGACGGCCATGGCGAACATGTTGACGCCGCTCATTAGGATCATTTCCGTCGCGAAGGAGATGGCGGCCACACTGCGCGCCGCTCCGCCATAGCGCAGGTCGAGATAGCCGGGCACCGAATGCGTCTTGCACACGTAATAGAAGGGCATCATCACCAGGCCCAGGAAGAGCATGGCGGGGATGGCGCCGATCCAATACCAGTGCGTGGCCAGAATGCCGTACTGATAGGCCGACCCAGCCCAGCCCATCAGCTCGAGGGAGCCCAGGTTGGCGCTCACAAAGCTCAGGCCGGCGATCCACGCGGTCATTTCCCGGCCGGCCATAAAGAACTCTTCGCTGGTGTTGGAGCACCCCTTCAGGTAGAAGCCGATCCACAGGACCATCGCAAAGTAGATGACGATGACAGCCACGTCGAGCGTGCGCAGATGCGCCAACGGCTCCGTGCTGAACAGGAGCATAGCCGGCAACGAGCCTGGGGAAACTTTGGCGATGGAACCAGTGAGCAAACCGAACATGAGCGTCACCTAAAAAGACGAGAATGCGTCCGCGGAGGCCTTGGACGTCCGCACTAAGTAAATTGCTTTACTCAAGCACCTGTCAAGCGGCAAAGCGTGCTTGTGCGCGGCAAAAATTCTGCTTCAGCCAGCGTCGGCTCGCTATCACCGCAAGGCGGCAGCATCCGATACGCGGAGATCGAGAAAGCGTTTACCGAACGAAGTGTACCATATCCGCCGGCACCTCAGGATAATCCGGCTGTCCGGTGGTGCCCATCTTCATGGTTGGCCACGTGTCTTTTGTCGCGCATGAACCCTTCACCCTTGGTCAGCCAGGCAATACCGAATGCGCAGTTCGCCAACGCTTCACACCAGAAAAGCCAATGGCTGGGGTGACGCCCGTCGATAACAGACCGCATGGTCAGGCCGACCATGGTGATCATGCAGGCAACCATGATGAGGCCGCAGACCACGTAGATGCGATTTCTGTCCCGCTTGCGGCGCGTGAAGGGCTTTTTCGCAGAGGATTTGCGAAAAAGAAAAATGCAAATGTAGGCAAGCATCAGATACATGAGCGCGGCGAACACGGTATGGACCAAGCCGAAAACATAATCCTCTTGTGTGTACCGGCCGCTGTGGGGATTGAACGGGGGACAACACGCCACACCCAGGACGAAGGCTGCGGCCAGGTATCCGGTAATCTCATCGTGCAGATCGTAGCCGCGCGAGCAGGCGAGAAACGCGGCAATAGCAGAAAGGCTGCCCACGTAGTAGTCGCGCATCGCGGTGTAGTAGTAGTCGCTAATGGAGCGTTCGAGGAGAGGATGCGGCAGGTGACCGGATCCGAGAACAGCGATTAGGATCGAACCGGCAGCCAGCGCAAAAGGCAGCGCGAGTGCGATGAAACCCACCATCCGCCGCATCGTGTAGTACGACAGGACCACAGGATTGGTTGACGTGCTGCGGGGTAACATGGCGCGCTCCGCGGATGCATTGCCTGTGAAGGAGAAGGATAGCGCAATCGGACAGCTTCAGTGCCCGACAACGAGCATCTGAAAGCTGCCCTGAATGGGGTCGAAGTGCAGCGTTCCGATGCCACCCATTTTCGTGAGGTCAACGCCGCGCAGGTCCGTAACCAGGTAGACTGCGCCGGTTGATGGGTCGACCGCAAGCGTGCGCGCGCGCGCCAGCGTGGGCAGGTTCTGGATTACGGCGTAGGAGTCAGTGTTCGCGTCCTGCTGAATGATGGTGAGGCTGCCGTAGCCACCGCCGTTGGCGGAATAGATCAACTCGTGCTCCGGATCGTAGCCGATGACATCGTCGCCGGGTCCGGTGGTAAGCGTGGTCACCGTGTGGCCATTGGATGGGTCCAGCACGAGCAGCTTCTGGCCGCCGCACGCGGCAAAGAGGCGCGAAATTTTGCCGTCAACGGCCAAGCCCTGCGGAATGGAACAATCTGGAGGCAGCTGGAGAAACCGCGCAAGCGAATCGTTGCCGGAATCCGCACCCAGTACGAAACGAGCGGGCCCATCGGACACCTGCTTCTCCCGCTCCGAGAGCCAGCGGTGCGCGGCGTTAACGAGCGTGGAAGATTCAAGGACGATGATTCGCGAGGGGATCGTGCGGTTCAGATTGAGAAAGGACCTGTTGTGACTCATCGGAACTTGCGATTCGCCCGCGGTGATATACACATGGCCGTCGCCATCGGCCGCGACCACGCGCAAATCGCCCGGAACGCTTAGATCGGCGAGCACCTGGTCCTTGTCTGAAGTGTCAATCACGATGACGTGGGAGAAGCCGAAGGCCTGAGGTTGCTCAGGCCGCTCGCCGGAGTGCGTTGGGCGTGGCGGCAGAACATCCGCGCCGCAGACAGCGAAGACGAGCTTACTCGCCAACTCGTACGCGATGGAACGTGGCGAGCAGCCGACCGGGATGGTGTTTTCGACCGAGAGGGTCTGGCGGTCGAATACCTTAATCGCGGAAGCGGGACCGTCACTTACATAGCCTTTCGTGTTCTCATCGTCAAGCGCGATGGCGTGCGCCTCGCGGAATCCCTGAACCGCTCCGACCACACTACCGGAGTCGACATCCACTACTTGAACGGCGTGATCGTGCGCAATATAGAGACGCCGCGCCACAGGATCCATGGTGAGGTAATCCCAATTCCCGCTGCCACCGATGGGCCAGGATTTCTTCACGAAGAACGGCTCACCGGAAAGCGCGGTTGCCGTGGGAATGGGAGCCTGTTGCGCAACAACTGGGAGACACGCAAACGGAAGCCACGCGAGCAGACAAATAAGCAGGAATCTCCTCATGGTGCGAGTCCTCTTCTTATCTTAGGATGCGCGGCGGCCTTTGTGCGCTCAACTTATTGGTTGGCGGCCACTTCGTGCAGCCAGCCGGGAGCCTTGAGCAGTTCGCGGGGACGCGGGCCGTCGGCAGCGCCCACCAGGCCGTCGCGCTCCATCATGTCGATGAGATGCGCGGCGCGGCCGTAGCCGACTCTTAGCCGCCGCTGCAGCAGCGATGTGGAAGCCTTGCCGAATTCGAAGACCAGGCGCACGGCATCATCGAACATCGGATCGTCATCCGAGCTCTCGCCGCTCGCGCCTTCCATCGCAGCACGCTCGTCCTTGGGCGCTTCCAGAAAGTCTTCAACGTACTCGGCCGTGCCCTGGTTTTTCCAGAATTCGACCACCGCTGCCGTCTCCTTCTCGCTCACGTACGGCGCATGCAGGCGCATCAGGCGGCTGGTGCCCGGCCCCAGGAAGAGCAAATCGCCGCGGCCCAGTAGAGCCTCTGCTCCGTTGGTGTCGAGAATGGTGCGCGAGTCCACCTTGGTAGCCAGGCGGAAGCTGATGCGCGTGGGAATGTTGGCCTTGATGAGGCCGGTGATGACGTCGACGCTGGGCCGCTGCGTGGCCAAAATCAGATGAATGCCCACGGCGCGCGCCATTTGCGCCAGCCGTGTGACCGACTCTTCCACATTGGCGCGGTCGAGCATCATCAAGTCGGCCAGCTCATCGATGATGATGATAATGTACGGCAGCGGCTCTTCCTGCTGGTCCTGGCTATCGAAGAGCGACGGCGTGGAAGTCTCGAAGAGCTTGTTGTACTGATCGATATTGCGCACACTGCGCGAGGCCAGTAGCTTCAAACGCCGCTCCATTTCTCGCACGGCATTGCGCAAGGCGTTCGCGGCCAGTTTCGGCTCTGTAATGATAGGCGTGAAGAGATGCGGAACGCCTTC
>CAWHNV010000011.1:0-19008 GCA_963830785.1 uncultured Acidobacteriota bacterium | reverse complement strand
GTCGCGTGCGTGCCCAAACGCCTCCTGCACCGCCTTCTTTGTAATCTCGTTGAAAGTGACGCGGCGAATTTTTTTCCGTTCTTTGGCGTTGGTTCCCAGCTGCAGCGCCAGATGGTACGCAATCGCCTCACCTTCGCGATCCGGGTCAGGCGCAAGATAGATTTCGTCCGCCTTGGCCGCCGCTTTCTTCAACTGGTCGACTACTTTTTCCTTGCCCGGCGACACCACGAGCTCCGGCTCAAACGTCCGGTTCTTCAGTTCCACGCCAAGGTCGTTCTTCGGCAGGTCCATAATGTGCCCCACCGACGCGCGCACATCGAATCCCTTGCCCAGATATTTCTCGATCGTCTTCGCCTTGGCCGGCGATTCCACGATCACCAATGCTTTACTAGTTGCCATTCCTGACCCAATTCCCTCTTTGTCTTCTCAACAATCCGGCCCCAAATCCTGACGCCGTGCTTAGGATGCCCTCACCGTGTCCCATGCTTTTCCGCATCCTTTGCGGAAATGGGTGAGAAAATGAACCGCCCCTCACCTGCCGGAACCATCATTCCCCGGGTGAAACTCTACATCCCGGGTCGCCGCGCTTATCGGGGCAACTCAACTTTGGACTCATTTCGCGCCCTTCGGTTTCGCTCCCGCGCCGCACAAATCCGCATCCCGCGCAGCGCAAAAGCCTATATGGATGCATCCCCACTCCCGAACTACAGAAAAATTGGGCCGCAAGTGTTGCACCCTACCATGGAACACCATGGCATTTCCACCCGCGCACCGCAATTTTCTTTATGCGCCGTCCCACTTCCGCGATCAAAAAAGCCCAACTTCCCGCCAAAACCCCCTCAAATCCTTGGCTTTACCCCACCAGCCGCCTCTCCGCAAAAACGAACCTAAAAGATGAACCTGATTGACCCCGCCTCGAACCGCGCAAACCCGCCCCCGAATCAATCCGTCACTCCACCCACTTCTTTCACCCACCCCCTGCGCACCGATTTCCACAAATCCCAGTTTCCCTGTTACCTGTTCCCCGTTCCCTGCCTCTACATCGTTCTAACGTAGTTCTTCCCTGGCAGCTGCCGCACCCGGCCCGCCATTTCCAACTCGAAAAGCGCAGTAAATACCTCAGAAGAAGTAAGTTGCGTCTCCAGCAACTCAAGAATCTCGTCGATCTGCACACTCTCGTCCGCGCGCAGGACCTCAAGCACCATCGCTTCCTGCGGCCGCAGTACGGGATCAGCCAATAAGGATGCTCCCACCTTGGCTTTCGATGCAGACGGAGCTTGCGCCTCGAGCTCCATCCTCACCTGCGACGGCAGATCCTCCCACACGTCTTCCCACGTCGCCACCAGCTTGGCACCCTGTTTAATCAACGTGTTAGGCGTCCAGGAGCCTTTATTGGTCACGTTGCCCGGCACTGCATAGAGGTCGCGATTCTGCTCGGCCGCACACCGTGCCGTCACCCGCGTACCCGAGTTCTCCGCCGCCTCCACCACCAGCACGGCCACGCTCAGCCCGCTCAAAATCCGGTTGCGCCGGGGAAAATTCTGCGGCGCGGGAAACGTCCCCATCGGCACCTCGCTCACAATGGCTCCGCCCGCAGCCAGAATCTCCTCCGCCAGCTTCCGGTTCTCCTTGGGGTACACCACATCGATCCCCGTGCCCCAAACCGCCAGCGTAGGCATGCGCGCCGCGAGCGCCCCTCGGTGCGCGCAGGAGTCAATGCCCCGCGCCATGCCGCTCACAATCAGCAAACGCCGCGCCGCCAGGTCCCGCGACAGCATCTCCGCCACGCCCGAACCATACGGAGTCGGATGCCGCGTTCCCACCACGGCAATCGCCGGCCGGCTCAGCAGACCCACATCCCCGCGCACCCACAACACCGGCGGCGGATCGTAAATTTCCCGCAGCCGTTCCGGATAATCCCGGCAGGCGTAGCTCACAAGCGTCGCGCCCTGCGCCACCACCCTAGCCCACTCCTCCTCAGCCGCCCGCCGCCCCTTGCCATCAAACAAAAACTGCGCCGCCCCAGCCGGAAAGCGCAGCCCCTCAAGCGCCGTCAGCGTCATCGAGAAAACGCGGCTCGCCATGCCAATCTGTTCCACCGCATCCAGAATCCGCTTAGGCCCCAGCCCCGGCGAAAGCGCCATCGCCAGCCAACCCAGCCGCTCCTCATCTAGCTGCGGTGCGGGGAGCTGAGGCGAGGCCGCGCCTTGAGGCTGCAGCGCAGGTGTGCCAGGAGGCTGCAGCGCGGGTGAGCTCTGAGGCTGCGACGACGTAACCGTGCTCCCGGCCCGAGATTCGTCCTGTGAACCGGCAATTCCCTGAGCCTGCGGCCCAGGCCCATCCGCCGCACCGAATTCGTCCTGTGACGCGGCAGCGCTCTCGGACCGCGGCACGGACGCGCCATCGGGCTGTGACGCAGAGGGATTTTGGGTATACCCCAAATCAGCCGCGATGTCAGGCGCGGCAATGGGAGAGATCTCAATCGGATTCAAATTCTGCACACTCCAGCTTTCATCAAACGAAAGCCCAAGCAGATCAAAGGGGTGTCGGCCCAACTTACCGCCCGCCGCGCCGGAAGTCAAGGACCGGGGTCCCCGACGACAGGTCTTCGTCGCCGCGGTGGAAGGCTGGAGGTCACCGCATGCTTTACCAGGCGCCCTGCCCCGGGTGCCCCACATCTCGTCCGCCGCGGCGGATGAGATGTGGGATAGCCCCATCCTGCTTGCGACCCTGAGCTGGTTGCAAAAATCCTCGGAGCGAATTGAAAGGCGCCTCCCAGGGGCTAAGCCCCTGCGGCGAATTCTGCTTCAAGCTGATCCACTACTGCTCCCTACCTCGTCCAGCAAGCCCCGCGCCAGTGCGCGGATGCCGAATTCGAAGATCTCTTCGAAGGGGCGGCGCGACGAGGCCATCCCTTCAGCCAGCAGCGGAAACTCCGCCGCAGGCAGCGCCTGCCACATTGCCGCAATTTCCTCCTCGCTCATCTCGTGAACCGGCCCCATACCCACGGCCCCGCGCACCGCTGCGGCAATCACGTTCATGCCCATCAGCGCCTCGGCGGGCGGCAAACCTGCGTCGCGCAGAATCCCGATGAGCAACTCCACGGGACGCATTGCGCCCGGCGTCACGGGACCGTGCGCGAGGAGGATGGGCAAAGCATTGGCATGGGCCAGTAGCACGTTACGATAAGCGCGGGCCGCGGCGAGAATGCGTTCTTCCGCAGGCTTGGCCGGGTCGTCGACGCTGAGATCGATCGATCCCATCACCGCCTCCACAATGGCATCCAGCAGCGCCTGCTTGTTGGGCAGGTGATAGTAGACCGCCATGGGATCGACGCCCAGTTCAGCGCCAAGCCGTCGCATGGAGAGCGCCTTGAGCCCGTTACGATCGACAATTTTAAGCGCAGCGGCGACAATGGGTCCGCGCTCGAGCGGTGCCGCGGCACCCAAACCGCGTTTGCGCGCCGCCGGCCGCCTGGCTGGTCGGTCAAGAACTCGGCGGCGCGCAACGGCGCGGTTCTTCCGGCCTTGCGCCGTCGATTTTCGCTGTTTCGCGCGCTCCATGGGTTCCTTTCTGGTAGAACCGGCGTCGATTCCATCTCAGAAGCAAACAAGATAACCATCAAACCGCGGCCCATCAAAAAAGATGCCCTCCGGGCCTTGACAAAATCATTCTACACCGTAGAATGGTTTTCAGGCAACAATTTCTACACCGTAGAAACCCGCGCCGGACGAAAGGACTTCTGTCATGCGCATCACCATCCTGAACGGAGAGCCCAATGCCGCCTCGCCCTTCCACGCCTACCTGGAAACGCTCACAAATCGGCTGGCGATGTCGGGGCACGCGGTGACCAAGCTCGACCTCGGCACCCTCGACCTGAAAGGCTGCACCGGCTGCTGGAACTGCTGGGTGAAAACGCCGGGCGACTGCGCCAAGCAAGACGACTCGGCGATAGTTTGCCGCGCGGCGCTCAACGCCGATCTGCTGCTCCTGGCCTCGCCCATGACGATGGGCTTTACCACTGCCCTGCTGAAGCGCGCCGCCGACCAGATGGTTCCGCTCATCCACCCCTACTTCGTCGTCGAAGGCGGCGAAATTCACCATCGCGCCCGCTACGCGCATTATCCCGTCTTCGCACTGTTGCTCGGTGCGGACGCGGACAGTGACGCCGAGGATGTTGAAATCACGCGCACGATGTGGGGACGGATGGCGCGCAATATGAAGTCCCGTCTGGCATGGTGTGCGGTCGCGGAACGCACCGCCGAGGAGGTAGCCGATGAACTCGCTCGTGTTGCTTAACGGCTCGCCGCGCGGCGAACGTTCGAACTCGATGAAGATGCTGAAGCGCGTGGCCGAAGGCTGGGTACGCGGCGGAGGCGCACAGCCGGAGGTGCTGCACCTGGTGCGGCGCGCGCAATTTGAGCGTGCTGTCGAGGCATTTGCCGCCGCCGATGTAGTTCTGCTGGGCCTGCCGCTCTATACGGATGCCATGCCCGCGTTGGTCAAGGCATACATCGAAGCGCTGGCGCCGCGCGTGGAGGCGGCGCGAGCGGGCAACGCCAATCCCACGCTCGCCTTTCTTGTGCAGGGGGGATTTCCCGAGGCCGCGCATTCGCGTCCGCTGGAGCGGTATCTCAAAAAGCTCGCGCTGCGGCTCGGCTCGCCCTATGCAGGCACAATTGTGCGTGGCTCCGGTGAGTCGTTGCAGGCCATCCCCGAGCAGGCCAACCAGAAACTGTGGGCGCGTCTGCAAGTGCTGGGCGAACAGTTGGCGCGCGATCGCCATTTCGGCGCTGCCGAACTCAAAGCCGTTGCCGGCGTCGAGCGTTTTTCGCGCTTCGGCGTTTTGCTCGCGAAATTCGCCTGCAGGATTCCAGCCGTTCAGTTCTATTGGAACGGCATGCTGAAGAAAAACGGCGCATGGAAGCGGAGATTTGCTGCGCCATACGGGCCGGCGTTCGAGGAGTGACTTAGTGGTTAGGGTCAGTGTGAGTGGTCGAGGGCCGAAAGGACCGGGACTGAGGGACTATTCCCTGTTTTCTCGTTCCCTTGTTCCTTTGGTCCCTCGTTCCCTGCTTCTCGCCAGCCTCGCCAGCGTAGCCTGCTCGCGCAACACCTGCTGCAAGGGCCGCGCCGGCGTGCCCCAATGCACCGTGCCCGGCCTCAGGCCTTCGTTAGTAACAGTCTTGCCGCTGAACACGCCGGCCTGGCCACCGAGAATCACACCGGGCCCAACGTGCACGTGATCGCCGATGCCGACCTGTCCCGCGAGCACCGCGCCCTTGCCGATCGTACTCGAGCCGGAGATTCCGGTGAGCGCAACCAGGATCACGTCTTCACCGATGTCGCAGTTGTGGCCCACGTGCACAAGGTTGTCGAACTTGGCGCCGCGCCGCACGCGCGTCTCGGCCAGCGCGCCGCGGTCGATAGTACAGTTGGCGCCGATCTCCACATCGTCCTCAATCGCCAACGTCCCCTGCTGCGGGAATTGCGTGTAGGCCCCTGTCGCCGCATCGCGCACGTAGCCGAAACCGTCCGCGCCCAGCACCACGCCCGCATGCACCACAACGCGATTGCCGATGGTAGTGCCAGGGTAAACGACCACGCGCGGATAGATGTGGCACTGCTCGCCGATGCGCACGCCTGCACCGATGACGACGCCGGCCTCAATCCGAGTTCCCGCGCCAATTTCCGCGCCATCGCCAATAACGGCACACGCGCCGATGGTGACGTCGGGTGCGACTTGAACATTCGCTCCGACGACCGCAGAAGGATGAACACCTTCGACCCGGAGCGGCGGCGCGAGCAATTTCGCGGCACGCGCAAACCAGAGCCGCGGCTGCTCGTCTTCAACGATTGCGGTAGTAGATGCGCGCACGGGATCGTGCGCAAACACGGCGGATCGGGGCACGCCGGCTTTCAGCACCACCGCGCTGGCCGCGGATTCGAGCGCCTCAGCTACGGTGGCTGCATCTTCGGCAAAGACCAGGTCCCCCGCGCCGGCCCGGTCGCTCGAGTTCACTGCGCGAATCTCGGTGTGTGCGTCGCCATGCACCAGCTCGCCACCAAGTGCGTCGATAAGCTCGCCAATCTTCATTGCCGGTTGCTCCCTCGCCAATCGCCGTTCAATAGCCACTACACCCACTGTCACTTCTCATACAGCCCCGGCTCCCCCGCTGGCCGAGTCTTCCACCGCCGATGAATCCACAGCCACTGGTCAGGATAGCGCCGAATCCACGACTCAATCACCGCCGTGCAACGACGTGTGCCTTCCAGAATATCCGCGGCCCGGTCCGCAGTGCGGGGCATTTCAACCTCGGGACCAAAGCGCAGCACGTAGCGCCGCTCCGCCGGCTCCCACAACATAAATCCCGGCAGAACTGCCGCACCGGTTTGCCGCGCGATGTGCGCCAGGCCGGTCCCGGTGCACGCGTCGACGCCGAAGAAGGGCACAAACTCACCCTGCGGCTGCGTCATGTTCGTGTCCATGAGGATGCCGACCGTGCCGCCGCTATGGATGGCCTTCAACAGCCCGCGGCCAAAGTCGTCTTTTGAGATCACAAAGTTCCCGTGCAGGCCGCGAATACCATTGACGTACGCATCGAGCCGCCGGTTGTCGAGATTGCGGATGATCATGCCCATGGGATGACCCATGAGCGAGTGGTAGAAGCTGGAAAGCTCCCATGCGCCCAGGTGCGCCGTAATGATGAGCACGCCCTTGCCGCGGGCTTGTGCTGCCAGGTAATGCTCCAGCCCCTCGGTGCGCATCCAGTCCCGCGAGTTCTCAGCAGTGTAGCGCGTCATGCGGCAGAACTCGACCAGCTGCCAGCCCAGATGGATATAGACGCCCTTGAGAATCTTTTTACTGGTTTTGGAAGAGAGTTCCGGCAGAGCCAGCTCAAGATTGCGCATGCCCACGCGCCGCAACCTGCCGAAGCACCCGTAGACGGCAAAGGCGAGCCCAGCCGCCAGCAGGCGCGCCAATCCCCGTGGCATGCGGCCCAGACAGCCAGCTACGGCCCGGACCAGCCCGTACTCCAGATTTTCCCGCATCGATGAACGCAAGAATTAGTGTAGACCGTACCGCCAGCTGTCGTGCGGGTCTCCTGACCCGCACATCACCGCGGCGGCGCGGACGCCACCAGTACGGCCAGTCTTCAGGCCGAGGTCCCAAGAAACGATCCTTGTTTCTTGGGGCGGGAGACCGGCGCAAACCCAGGAGCTAACTTGCGGACAATTTCCTAGTGAGCTTTGGCCTTCACAAAGTACTGCGCCACATCGCGCACAAACGCCACTGCACCCGCCGGCACAGGCACGTTGCCCTGCAACACCTGGTTGAAGTCTTCAGGTGCCCCGTAGTAAACCTCGGTGTCTTCTTTGTTCTGGCTTACGCTGGTGCCGTCGAGATCGATGCCCGCAAACAGGCCCTTGGCGCGGGAGTAACTCAGCAGCTCTGCGCTCATCTTCCAGTCCGTGGAAGCTGTGCCGGCTCTGCCCACCGGCCCGGCGGCGGCAGAAGCATCACCGCCTATTTTGAATTTGTCCTTGAGCAGGTCCTGCATTCCACGGTCATTCACGGCAATCAGAATCAGATCCGTCGCCTGCCCGCCGAACTGCAAGCCGAAGGAACCGCCTTCCATGCGAATAAACACCGGCGCGCTCCATCCATGCCCAGTGCGGCACGTCACCACGCCCTGGCCGTACTGCGCGCCAACAAAGAAGGCGCCCTTCTTCATGCTGGGAACCACGGCAACACAGGTCGCCGAGCGGAGAATGTCAATGGGGACGGTCGCGTCCTTGGCCGCCATGATCTGGTCGAGGACAGTTCTGGCCGAGTCAATGCGGCCTTGCAGATCATCCTTCGTGGAGCCCGCAAAGGCAGTGGACGTCAGCAAGAAGCTGAGAAAAACGCTGGCAATGGCTTTCTTCATTTCCGTGTCCTTTCCATTCCGACGGCATAACGCCGCGATTGTGAATCGATCCGAGGTTTCTGAGGTGGGAGCAACCCTGAGCTGTCAATGGGGTCAAGGCCGAGGCTACAGCGGGTCCAGAATCGTTATACCCCGGAGCCGATACAGCTAAGTCGTCCCGACCCCAGGAAGGGACAACCCCGCACAGAAACTGGATAGGGTACGTCTATCCCGGAACTGCTCTAAAACTGGAGAAGCGGGGACAGCGCCGCAACCTCTTTGAACAGCCTATCGCATCCGCGGTAGAACGCACACTCTCCGTTGCTGAAATCTGTCGCTGGTGAGATTGATTCCTGGCGGCAGTATGGCAGCAAAAAGAAGAATGCCGGGCAGCACGCGATAGGCACAACCACGCTCGAGCGTCGGTGACAAATGCACCCCGCCGAGTCGCGATTTAGCGGCACGCAAAGCACGCTTTAATCCATTTTGGTGTAGAAGATATTGAAGGGGAGGGCTGGAGAAGCTCGATGAACGAGCAGGAGATAAAAAAGAGGAGTTCCCAGGATTCATGAAAACATGCTTCCTGGGAACTCCTTTCCCCAGATCTGCGTTGTTTCTGGAAACATCATGTGGATATCTGCGCACATGCACAAGAGTACTTCGGGGCTATGGCTCAAAGTAATACATTCATATTACTACTTAGTTATCTTTTTTTCTTGTGGATCGCGTGCCCTGTTGACGCTTGCCGCGGGCCTCTGCCAAGAGCGATTGGCTCACTGTCGAAACCGACAGCTTTACGCGGTTGTCCGCGCCAGTCTTGCGCATAAGTCTTGCAATATAAGCCTTTACGGTCCGTTGCTTGATGCCGAGCTGGCGAGCAATCTCGCGCGTCGAGCTCGCCATCTGGATCAATCTCAATACCTGCTCTTCGCGGGCTGTCAGCGGAGTGTTTGTAGCCACCCGCTCTGCAGGCCGAACAAGCAATCGGTCGATCAGGCGTGAAAGTAACCGTCGTGGCGCCCAGATCGAGCCTGAGGTAACTACTTCAATCGCTTGTCTCACTAATTCCGGGCCTGCGGAGAGACCCAGGTACGCTCTGGCCCCGGAAGTGATCGCCCTGAACACCAGTTCATCGTCGCCCTCCGGCCCGATAACAATTAATCGAACATCCGGACGCGGGATGCGCACCGACTCCAGAGCTTCAAGACTGCCATCGGAGGGATCTAGATCGACGATGACGTATTGAATGTCAGCAGCGTCGATCAGCTCCTGCAGCGTACTGAACACCGGGATCAGTTGCGCGTGGCCTGGCTGGGCAGGCTGATCGAAGATGCTTGCCAGGCCGGCCACGCGAATGGGCTCAACAGTCAGGATCCCAATTCGAATGGGACGAGGTTGCGCAGATTTGGATTTCATGGCTCCCCTTCGGCCTCACGAAGGGCCTTCCCCGGGATCGGCATACACGTATCCCGACAGGTTTTCGGGGTTGGATTGTTCCGTCAGTCGAACGCATTTATTCCGGTTCGATAGCGGTAGTTCTCAGAGCTTAGGGAGAACAATACCCTGCTGCTTTTGATATTTGCCTTTCCGGTCTGCGTAGCTGGTCTCGCAAGGCTCGTCCGACTGGAAAAACAAAATCTGGCACAGACCTTCGTTGGCGTAGATCTTTGCCGGCAGCGGCGTGGTGTTGGAGATCTCGAGCGTGACGAAGCCTTCCCATTCGGGCTCGAAAGGTGTCACATTCACGATGATCCCGCAACGCGCGTAGGTTGATTTCCCAACGCAGATCGTCAGTACATCCCGGGGAATACGAAAATATTCGACAGAACGCGCCAGGGCAAACGAATTGGGCGGAACGATAACCGATTCCGCCTCGACCGAGACAAACGACCGCTCGTCGAATGCCTTCGGATCGATGATGGCGCTATTCACGTTGGTAAAGATTTTGAATTCGTCTGAGACTCTCAGGTCATAACCATACGACGAGAGCCCGTAGGAAATCACCCCGCCGGCAACCTGTTTTTCGCTGAACGGCTCAATCATGCGATGCTGAACGGCCTGTTCTCGAATCCAACGGTCGCTTTTGATCGACATGCGTCTCCTCTTGCGGGTGAAAAGCGGATCCGGCTCCGTGGCGGCGCCGACTTGGACTTGAAAATTCATTTTACGAAACGGTCGTATCAAATGACAAATAGGGAGCGGTTCAGTTCCTACTCAGCGGCAGGGAGTTGCGTCGATCCAACTTACACATTTCTCGGAATCAAAACGGTTGTGGGTTTGTCGCCGGTAAACCCCGGCACAGCAAGGTGAACCAGCACCAATCCAAGAACGGACTGAACAATTCATATGAATCTGCTCGATTGCCTCGCGTACTCCCTTCGCCGGATGAGGCATTGAGGCGATTACAATGCAGTGCGCCGATTTTGAAACTTAAGAATTCTTAAGCGGCGGGTTGGGGCAGCCCGGGAACGAAAAACCCGAAAATCCTCAATCCGGTGTTCCCTAATCGCCGCAAAATCTGTACTATGGGCGATGTAGTCGTACGAAAGTCAAAACCAGTTCTCGGCGAGCGAGGAGACTCCATTGATCAAACAGGACATCGTTCACAACGTAGTCGAGCGCACAGGCCTGCCGCGGACCAAGGCAGAAGCGGCAGTGGACACAGTCTTCGAGGGTCTGAAACATGCTTTGGCGGCCGGCGAGCGCATCGAGCTGCGCGGATTCGGCGTGTTCAGCGTGCGCGCGCGTAAAACCGGCATCGGCCGCAATCCCCGTACCGGGACCGAGGTCAACATTGCTCCCGGGAAAGCGGTACGCTTCAAACCCGGCAAGGAACTCCACGCGTTACAGCCGGGTGCCGCGAGCAGCTGAGAACAGCGGTGTTAGCGGAGTTCGCGGTGTTAGCGGGGCTAGCGGAGTTAGGACTTGACGCCACCAACTCGCCGCGATTGAAGACGGCCGCTTTGTACCTGCGCCGGTAGCAGCACGGCGGAACGGCTAACCTCCGCCAACTCCGCTAACTCCGCTGGCATTCACATCAGCCTCAGCGCATCCACGTCCACAATCAGGTTGCGCCGCGGGATGCCGGCCTCGTCCGCATGCGCAATCATCCCGCGCAGCGCCGCGTTGAGCGCCTTGCGCGAGGCGCTTTTCAAGATCATGTGGAAGCGGTAAACATTCTTGATGCGCGCGATGGGTGCGGTGCACGGCCCCAGCAGCCTTACAGCTCCGCTGTTCTGATTTTGGACAAGAGATTTGGCAAGGAGAGAAGCCCACCCCGCGGCCTCTTCCATCTTTTGCGACTGCACCAGCACATTCGCGAGCACCCCGAAGGGCGGGTAATGCATCCAGCGCCGGTACTTCATCTCGCGCTCGGCAAAGGCCTTGTAGTCGTGCGCCGTCGCAGCCAGAATCGCGTAGTGATCGGGATAGTAGGTCTGCACCACGACCCGCCCCGGCAATTCGCCGCGTCCCGCGCGCCCTGAAACCTGTGTCATCAACTGGAAAACGCGCTCGGCCGCGCGAAAATCGGGCAGCGAGAGCGTGTGATCGCAGCCCACCACGCCCACCAGCGTGACGTTGTGGATGTCGTGGCCTTTGGCAATCATCTGCGTGCCCACCAGCAGGTTGATTTCGCCCGAGTGCAACCGCGCCAGCAGCCGCTCCAAATCGCCGCGCCCGCGCACCGTGTCCCGATCCATGCGGCCGATGCGCGCGCCGGGAAAAATCTCTTGCAACCGCTCTTCGCCCTGCTGCGAACCGGCGCCAAGATAGAAAAGGTGTTCGCTCTCGCACTTGGGGCAACGCGCGGGAACAGTGCGCCGGTAGCCGCAGTAATGACATTCAAGACGCTGCCCCGCTCGGACTTCAACTAGATCTTCCGTCGCCGCCTTATGATGCGTGAGCGCAATGGCGCAGTTCTGGCAGTCCAGTTTTTCGCCGCAGGCCCGGCACATCACGGCAAACGAATAGCCGCGGCGATTGAGCAGAATCAGAGCCTGCTCGCCGCGCTCGAGCGCCGCTTTGGTTTGCTCGATGAGGGCTCGCGAAAAAAGCTCGTCGCGCCCCGATTCCTGAAACTCGCGCCGCATGTCGATCAGCTCGACCTCAGGCAGCGGGCGATTCATCACGCGATCGCGCAGCTCGATGCGCACGTACTTGCCGCGCTCGGCATTGTGCCAGCTTTCAAGCGAGGGCGTAGCCGAGCCCATCACCACCACCGCGCCGGCCAGCTTGGCGCGCATCACGGCCACGTCGCGCGCGTTGTAGCGCGGCGTTTCCTCCTGCTTGTAGCTCTGATCGTGCTCTTCGTCGACCAGAATCAATCCGAGATTCGGCGCGGGAGCAAAGATAGCCGAGCGCGTGCCGACCACGATCGGCGCGTCGCCGCGGCGGATGCGACGCCACTGCTCGCTGCGCTCCTCCGGCGTCAGTGCGGAGTGCAGCAGCGCAACCTTCTGCCCGAAAGCCGCGTCGAGCAGGCCCGCCGTTTGCGGCGTCAGGCCGATCTCCGGCACCAGCAGGATCGACGACAGCCCACGGTCAAGAGCCTTCTGCATCGCAGCCAGATAGACAGCGGTCTTTCCCGAACCAGTGATGCCGTAGAGCAAAAAGGGATGAAATCCCCCGAGCGCAGCATTGAGCGTAGTCAGCGCCTCAGTTTGCGCGGCGTTCAGCGCAAAAGCCGCCGTCGTGGGCGTCAATCCCCCCAGCCGGAACAGCTCCGGCCGCTCCTCGATACGCACCAGGCCGCGCCGCACCAGAGTCTGTAAAGTCGACGAGGGCAGATCGCGGCGACGCAATTCGGCCAGCGGCAGTTCGCCGTCAGATGCCGCCAGCTCCGCCAAAATTGCCTGTTGCCTTTCGGTCAACGACGGCAAACGCGTGTCGGGAATCAGCACGGCAAAGCGCTCCATGCGGCGCGCATCGCGCTCCGCGGCCGCAGTCTCGCGCGCAATCCACTTCTTGCGCAGCATCGCGGCCAGCATCGGCAGCGCCGCCGCCGTCGCCGTGCGCAATGTGGAGACCTTCACCGGCTCACCCGATGCCAGCCGCTCCAGAACCTGCCGCTCAATATCCTGCCCTTCGGCGGAAAGCTTCTGCGATCGGCGCGAACGCGGCTTGGCGATTCCCATCCCGCGATTCCCCTTTTCTGGTTCGCCGTCAACGGTTGCGGCCAGCACGTCGCGGCCCAGATCGGTGATGCGGTAGTAGACGGTGCGCCTCACCTCCGCCGCCAGCGGCAACATGGCGCGCAGCACCTCGCCCAGCGGCGCCAGATAATACTGCGATGCCCACGCGCCCAGTTCCAGCAGGTGGTCGCCGAGCAGCGGCTCCTCATCGAGCACAGCTTCCAGATAGCGAACTTCAAGGTCGGCCGGCGCCGTGGCTGCGAGCGCCGTCACCACTCCGATCAATTTCTCGTTGCGGAAAGGCACAATCACACGCGCCCCGCGCTGCGGCAACTGGCCCAGGCGCACACCGTAAGTGAACGTATGGTCCAGCGGCACCGGCAACGCGACTTCGCAATATGAGGGCATGGGAGACAAGATTCAGTTTAGGGGATGCGGTGGGTGCTGCGAAGCCGCGGCCGAGAAGCAGCGAACTCTTCACTGGTTTACCTCTGTCCTACCCCCGATCCCCGGTCTTTCAGTACAATGCACTCGGATGAGTCCAAAAGCCACCACTACCGCTATACCTGTCCCGAAAGCCGCGCCCCTCGTCTTGCGCCCCACCCTTTCTCCCATCACGCTTTCAATCGACATCGGCGGCTCGGGCATCAAGGCCATGCTGCTCGATCCCGAGGGCAAGCCGATCAGCACCCGCGAACGCATCGTGACTCCGGCCGTTCCCACGCCCACCGCGGTGTTGCGCGCACTCGAAGAATTGCGTGCGCGGCTGGCCGGATTCGATCGCGTTTCGGTGGGGTTTCCCGGCGTGGTCAAACGCGGCGTCACGTATGCCGCGTTCAATCTCAGTCCCAAGTGGGCGAATTTCCCTCTCGAGCGCGAACTCGAAAGTCGTTGGAAGAAGCCCGTCAGAGTAGCGAATGACGCCTCGGTGCAAGGTTACGGCGCCGTCAAGGGCCACGGCGTCGAGTTGTTGCTTACCTTCGGTACCGGCATGGGATCGGCCATCTTCACCGACGGCAAACTCTGCCCCGGACTCGAGCTCGGCCATCACCCCTGGCGCGAGAAAACCTATGAGGACTACCTCGGCCGCCGCGGCCTCGATAAGTACGGCAAAAAAGTGTGGAACAAGCGGCTCCAGGAAGCCATCGAGCAAACCGCCGCCACCTTCAACTGGGATCATCTCTATCTCGGCGGCGGCAATACCAAGAAGATCAATTTCAAGCTGCCCAAGAATGTCTCCATCGTCTCCAACGAGGACGGCATTCTAGGTGGCGTAAAGCTGTGGCGGGCGTGAAGTCAGCGAACACTGATCTGGGATCAGAACTGCCAGCACCTCAATGGTGGAACCCGACTCCCGCCGGCGATGGTGTGAACCCCGGCTGCGAGGCGAACCAGTCCAGGTGCCGCTTCATATCCCGCAGCAACATCCCAGCAAGATCGTGAGTAAACCCGTTGCGCACCACAATGCGCTGCAATACGGTCTCTTCGCGATTTGCCGGCATGCGATAAGCCGGGACCTGCCAACCCCGGTCGCGCAGGCGATCCGAAAGATCGTAGAGCGTCCAATTCGACGGCTGTTTCAGCTTCCATGCCAGCACCGGCAAGTCCTGCCCTGTCGAGAGCATTTCGAACGGCCCCAGCTCGGCAATCCGGCCCGCCAGTTCAATCGCCACCTCGCGGCAAGCCTCATGCACGGCGCGATATCCCGAACGCCCCAGCCGGATGAGGTTGTAATACTGCGCCACAATCTGGCTCGCCGGACGCGAGAAGTTGATGGCCAGCGTCGGCATCGTCCCTCCCAGATAATCAACCTTAAAAATCAGGTCCTCGTCCAGATCGGCTCGTTCGCGCCACACGATCCAGCCCACCCCGGGATAGACCAGCCCGTACTTGTGCCCTGAAGTGTTGATGGACTTGACGCGCGGCAGCCGGAAGTCCCAGACCAATTCCGGCTGAATGAACGGCGCCACGAATCCGCCGCTTGCCCCATCGACATGGATCGGCACATCGAGCCCCGTTTTCGCCTGAAGCGCATCGAGCGCCGCACTCAGTCCCTGCACATCTTCATAGTGACCCGTAAAGGTCGAGCCCAGCACGGACACAACGCCGATCGTGTTCTCGTCACACGCCGCCGCGGCGCGTTCCGGATTGGTCACCACCTCCGCGTCTTCGAGCGCAACTTCGCGCGCCTCCACATCCCAATAGCGGCAGAACTTGTGCCAGCACACCTGGGTGTTCGTTCCCATCACAAGATTGGGCCGCACGCCGTTGCGCTCAGGGTCCTTGCCCGCAGCACGCATCTTCCGCCGCCAGCGCCATTTCAGCGCCAGCCCGCCCAGCATGCATGCCTCGCTCGACCCAATGGTCGAAGTCCCGATAGTTTCTGCCGCGTCGGGCGAGTTCCACAGCTCGGCCAGCATGTGCACGCAGCGCATTTCGAGCTCGGCCGTCTGCGGATACTCGTCCTTGTCGATCATGTTTTTGTCGAAGGTCTCGGCCATCAGCTTGTGCGCCTCCGGCTCCATCCAGGTGCTGCAAAAGGTAGCCAGATTGAAGCGCGAACTGCCGTCGAGAATCAGCTCGTCGTGGATGAGGTTGTAGGCCGTTGAAGGAGCCATGCCGTCCCGGGGAATGGAGTGACGCGGCGTAGGCCCCAGCAGCGAGTGACGCGCGTACATGGGGCGAACCTTGTCGAAGTCGTGGTACTTGCGGATCGGGGGTTGCAATGGCGGATTCGTCTGGCTCATGCGATGACCTCTTGGGATGAACTATGGTAGCGGCAAGACCTCGGTTCCATGCAAATTTGCCGCGGAAAAAACTGCCGCGAACCTAGTGGCGTTCTTACTGGGAACCGTGGCGCTGTGGCGGGAGAATTAACTTTAAATCAGAGGGCGGGCACAAAACTCAGTAGACTCCCATGGCGGCCGGCGCAGACTACTTCAAGAGTTGCTCGATACCCCGAACCAGGCGGTCTGCATCGTGATGAAAGTCCGGATCCGGCCGCACGGAGATTCCGTTGTGATAGGCGAGGGGTGCCAGAGACGGCGGTAATTCGTCCTCAGCAGGCATTTCGATCCCGTCTACAAGAACAGGAATCACTGGTATGTGCCGGTCTAGCGCCGACTCGATCTCGATGCGCAGGTGATCGCGCGGATCACTCAACCGCTGCTGGCCGGATGCGGTCGTCGGATTCCAGTTTCGTCCAATAACTGCGACAAGCACCGCGCAATGGCCAACCTGTTCCCGAAGGTGCTCACGAAAATCGAGGCCCAGAGGGATAGAATCGACGTCCTTGAATACGGATTCCCTGCCGAATGTCCCCAGGAGCCTGTCATAGATGCGTCCGGTGATGTGCTGGCTGTCCTGACGCCGGTAAGAGATAAACACGGATTTAGCGGGCTCATCGGGCGGGACTACGATCGGATCTGGCATTTTGGAAGGTGAGGCAGGCGTGCTGGCGGGCGGCACCGGCGGACCGGGGGGCGGCGCCGCCGATATGTCTGTGATTGGCGCGGGTGAGCTCAAAGGACCTGCAGGCGCGCTTGCCAGCGTTAGCTCCGCGATTGAGGGCGATGCAGGCTGGCTGGCGGGTTGAGCTGGCGTGAAGGCTGCCGAGGGCGCCATCGCTCCGAGTACTGCGGACGAAAGTCCCAAAACAATTGGACCCGATCCGGGTGTCGCTTCGGGGACGTACTCTGTGTCGGACTCCGGAATCGGCTCGCGTTCGACGCCCAGGCGCAGGCTTGTTGACACAAGATCTGGCTCTACGCGCACCAGCCCTGAAGCTGCGTCGGTGATCCACTTGGTGGATCGTTTCACAATGCCAAACATTCGGAGGGCCCCAAAGAGCGGATGCGGAAATACTACCAAGAAAACTGCCCCGAGCGGTGAAAATCCGCCAACCGACCCACTCCCTATTCCCTGGTCGCCGCTTTCGGCGCCTTCAGCCCCAGTTCCTTCATCGCAATCTGCAAATCCGCCCAGGCTTCTTTCTTCTGCCGCGGATCGCGCAACAGAAACGCCGGATGATAAGTCACAATGAGGCTCATGCCGCGAAACGCATGCACGCGGCCGCGCAACCCTGCCAGCGGCTGGCGCTGGCCCAGCAGATAAGTGGCCGCAGTGGCTCCCAGCGCGACCAGAACCTGCGGCCGCACCACGTCGATTTGGCGAAAGAGAAACGGCGAGCAGGTGTTGGCTTCCTCGGGCTCGGGCGTGCGGTTGCCCGGCGGGCGGCACTTGACCACGTTGGCGATGTAGACCTCCTCGCGCTTGAGGCCCATGGCGGCGATCATGTTGTTCAGCAGTTGCCCGGCGCGGCCCACGAAGGGCAGTCCCTGCGCGTCCTCGTCGGCGCCCGGTCCTTCGCCCACAAACATCAGGCGCGCGGTGGGCGAGCCATCGGCAAAGACGATCTTGTTGCGGCCCTTGTGCAGCGCGCAGCGCGTGCAGTCGCCAATGTCGTCGCGAATCACCTGCAACGCGGCGGCGCGATCTTCCGCGGAAACGACAGCGCCAATTTCCGGGGCGTTGAGATATCTTGCGAGTCTTGATGGCGGGTTCCTCTCCGATAAAGTTTGGTTGCTGCACCGGAGTTTCCGCCGCAGGTTGCGCCGCGGCAGCAATCGCAGCCTGCAAAAGCCCCTCGCGCTCCGCCAGTTCCTCAGCTACGCTCCGGCCCAGCTTCGCATCATCGATTGCGGCGGCAAGTTCCACATCTCTGCGATAGAAATCCGTCAGGCCCAGGTCGCGATAAAAACGCAGGCGCTCAGCGAGAGCTTCGTGCGTGGCGGGATCGAGAGGACGCGGCATGAACTGACTTGGCAATCCTTACTCCTCAATGAGCAGCCGGCGGCCAGCTCCCACCGGCACACTCTCGCTCAGCACGCGGTCCTGCGCGGTTTGCGCGTCGGTTAGCGCATCCTGATGCTCATCGTCCTCCACCACCACGGACCGCGGACGGCGGAGCGTGAGAATCTCGTCGAGAATGCGGTCGGCAAGCTGGCGCTTGGGCATCTCAGGCAACTCGACGGCCGTGGTCCGCGTGAGAAACGTCGCCGCATTCGTGTCGGCGTCGATGCCCACGCCCTCACCAGCCACATCGTTCACCACGATCGCGTCTGCGCCCTTGGCGAGCAGCTTGGCGCGGCCGTTTTCCATGCGGTTCTCAGTCTCGGCCGCAAAACCCACAATCAGCTGCCCCGGCCTGCGGCGGCGCACCACCTCGGCCAGAATGTCTTCGGTGGGCGCAAGCTCCACCGTCATCGGTCCGGTACGCTTGAGCTTCTGCGCGGAAACGTTGACGGGCCGATAATCGGCCACTGCCGCGGCCTTGATCACGAGCGTAGCCTCGCGTCATGCGCGTCGAGCACCGAGTTGCGCATCTCGTCTGCGGTGGTGATTTTAACCAGCTCGCAATGCGCCGGAGCGTGCAGGCTCGACGGCCCGCTGACAAGAATCACCTTCGCGCCGCGGCTGCGCGCGGCCTCGGCCAGCGCATAGCCCATCTTGCCGCTGGAGCGGTTGCCGATGAAGCGCACCGGGTCGAGTGCCTCGCGCGTGCCGCCCGCAGTGACCAGCACAACTTCGCCGGCCAGATCGTTGCGGCGTCCGAGCGTGCCCAGCACCGCCTCGGCAATCGTCTCCGGCTCGGCCATGCGGCCCGCGCCGACCATGCCACAGGCCAGTTCGCCCGTTCCCGGCTCCACAATGCGCACGCCGCGCTGGCGCAGGATTTCAAGATTCGCCTGCGTGGCCGGATGGTTCCACATATTCACGTTCATCGCCGGCGCTACGAGCACCGGCGCGGTCGTGGCCAGAAACAGACGTGGAGAGAAAATCGTCGGCGATGCCGTGCGCAAACTTGGCCAGAATGTTGGCCGTGGCCGGAGCCACAACCAGCGCGTCGGCCCATTGCGCCTCGGCGATAGCAATACGTAGTCGTAAAGTCGAAGAAATAATGCGAC
>CAWHNV010000010.1:0-22825 GCA_963830785.1 uncultured Acidobacteriota bacterium | reverse complement strand
TGTTGTGTCGCTTACTTCGTTTCAGTTCGTGTGTTGCTGGGAACGGCGTCGTATTTCTGCAGATCGTGCGAGTGGGTTTGGGGGAGTGATTTCAGTGGGTTGCGGGGGCGTGGGGTGAGCGGGGGCTTGACAACCTAAGCCGCGGGCCGTGTTCGTCTATGGAATGCCCCATCTGAGATAGGTTGCGTCGTTATACACTCCGAGGCCAAGGCCGTTGGGAAGGTTGTCGTGTGAGAACTGGTCGATTGCGTCGTATAGCGGGGCCTGTTTAAACGGCACATGAATGACGTTGGCGGTACCGTTATTTATACGTACCTTGAGGGCGGGCGGCCAATAGTCCGAAAGCGCACTCGGCGAGCGGATCGCAATGGCGCAAAACGTATAGGTGGCAATGATTGGTATTTTGTACTCGTCGACGGCCTTCTCAATTTCGAAGGGAACCCAGTCGGTGTCCAGACGCGTGGTGTTGCCAACTATTAGAACCATGTTCCTTGAATTGCGGAGACGCTCCAGCAATGAGGCCCGCAAAGTGGATTTCTTGCTGCTATCTCGGACGGCAAATGCCTTCTCATGACTGTTCACTATTTTGAAGTCGTGGTTCTTGTTTGCGTCCCATGCGCACAGAAGGTTGTAGTAATCGATGTCCGACTTCCCGCCCGGAATATTATTGCCGTCGGCGTGAAACGCGATGTATGTCCCGCTCCTGTAGGCCATCGGTCATGCCTCCCAATGCTGCTTCACTTCCCTTAGGTCAACGTCCTCAAACCTGTCCCGCCTGAGCACGATCCGGATCTTCTGCGTGATCTCGTGCGCCTTCGATTCCGTGATCGCGGACAATATCACGAGGTTGAGCAAATCGCGGGTGGGAAGATTTAGCCCCGCGAGGCCGCTCCCCACCAATGGCAGGTTCAGCGGTTGACCATTGCATTCAGTGCGAGCCCTCTGCCAAAGCTTGTGTAGGGCACGCCACATTAGCTCAACATCAGAGAAAACCTTGCAGTTCGCGTGGTTCGTCTTCGCCAATGCGAAAAGGATATATCGTTCTTCGTTTGCGTTAATTAGGGCTGTTGTTCCTATGTGGTAGCAGAGGATTTTGCCTTCATCCTTGTCAAGAACCTCGGTGAATTCTTCCTTGGCCAGTTGGGCTCCGATTTGCTTGTCGATCGAGTCCTGATAGCCGGAGAAATGCCGCTTCAAGAAAGCGCCGTGAAGGCTCTTGTCGGAAACAGGCTTCCCCAGCCCAGTTTCGAAGAACTCGCTGACGCCGATGGCGCGTATGCCGTCCTGCTCAAAAATGTCGCCAAAAATGATTTCCAGGCACGTACTGGAGTGGGCGATTCTAATGGTGGTCTTCGACGGTTTCCAGACCTTCCGCAGGCCCCAAACGCAGCTGATGAGGATGGCTGCGAGGAGCGGCGCTGGTCCGGAAATCCGTATTGTGGGGAAGAATTGCGTGATGGCTTTCACGACAGTGAAGAGCACACTGAAACACGTGAAGATATAGGCGATCGTCTTCCACTTGTACTTGGTAATTCCGAACCAGAGATCGCCTAAAGGCTGCATGGTGGTTGCCCGCCTTAATCAACTCTTCAGGACGGACAGTATCTCCGTCCTAATCGCACACGCACTAAGTCTAATTATGGAACTCATTATACCGCTCGCCATGCGAATAGGAACGGGGCAGGTGGTGCGGTCCTTTGTGAAGTTCCCGTCGAAAATGTGGCGCGGCTCGCCTCCATGGCCTGATAGAGGACGAATGAGATCTGCTCGGAATGGTTCTTACGCCCGCTGAAGCGGGCTGGGGTGCGGGGCCGTTGCGTTTTCCCCAGTCTTGCGGCTGGGGCTAGCGTATTTCGCCCGCGTTGCGGGCTGGGGTGCGGGATTGGTCGGCTGTCCCCAGTCTCGCGACTGGGGCTAGCGTATTGCGCCCGCTTTGCAGGCTGGGGATTGATGGCTTCCTGGGCCGTGGTCCGTGAGCCGTGGGCGGCTCGGAGCCGGTTGCCCATAGCCCGCGTGAGCGGGCGTCAGATGGTAGCCCCAGTCGTGAGACTGGGGATTTGCGGGGCCCTGATCACGCACAGCCCGCTTTAGCGGGCGACAGAACATTGCGCCCCGAAGTTGCGAATGGGGTATAAGGGTGAGGCAGTCCCCGAAGGAAGCAACCATGGCGCACACCTTCACCAGCATCCTCATTCACGTTGTATTCTCCACCTCCGGCCGTTTGCCGTTGCTCGGCGACGCGATACGTCCCGAAATGCATGCCTATCTTGGCGGAATTCTCCGCGGCCTTGAGGCGGTTCCCATTGTCGTGGGTGGAACCGCGGATCATGTGCATCTGCTGGCGCGTCTGCCGACCGATCTTGCGGTGGCCGATTGTTTGCGCGTGGTGAAGGCCAATTCCTCGCGATGGGTGAAAGAGCGATGGCCGGGGCGGCGTGCGTTCGCCTGGCAACGCGGATACGGAGCATTCAGCGTGAGCGAGTCGATGCGGGGAGCCGTAATTCGTTACATTCAGGACCAGGAACAGCATCACCGGCGCATTTCGTTTCAGGAGGAGTTTCTGAAGCTGCTCACGAATCACGGCGTGGAGTTCGACGAGCGGTATATCTGGCAATAATTCTTACGCCCGCTTTGCGGGCTGAGGCGCGGGATTGGTCGGCGGTCCCCAGCCTGGCGACTGGGGCTAGCGTATTACGCCCGCGTTGCGGGCTGAGGCGCTGACGAAGCAGCCGGGGAGCACGTACAATGTTTTCGTCTCAGAGTTCAAAGCCGAATCCCAGGTAACGCCGCGGCAGGAGGGACTGGCATCATGCGTTTATTGTCTTTCCGGGCCGTGTTGCTCTCTCGTTGCTGCTTAGCCTTTTTCCTTGCCGCGATTCTCAGTCCTTCGCGTCAGGCCTTCTCGCATGCGGCCTTCTGCCAGCCAATGAATGGGCAGCAAGAGGCGGCGAAGACAAATGCACCAAACGCTGAGGTTGAGAAACAGCTGGCGATTTTATCGTCCTATTCAGTCGGGGTGACGACGCTGAAAGACTTCTACTCTGACAGGTGGAACGCTGGCGACGCCCTGCGCATGAAGCTGGGAATTGTGAGGGCCGTGTTCGGCAAAAATTTCCAAGTAGAAATCGATATCGGATGGACTGGGCATAACATGCCGGAGGTGAGCGAAGTTGTGGAGGAACAGTATGAGAGTACCCGCCAGCTTGCAGAAGACGGCAGCAAACAAAGCTTTTCGCCGAGCACCTTCCAGCAGGGCGGAAGCGCCAGTGTAACCAAGATCTACGCGCGCCTGAAATTCGTTGGCGGCACGCTCACGAGCATTGAGAAGACGTTTTAAATAGGTCGGCGGGCGACCGGGATTTTCAGGAAGCAAACTCACCACGACAGGTTTCGTGAGCCGGTTCGGGAAGCTACCACAACTTGGCTGTTTCGCACAAGACTTGCAATTCCTCGCGCGTTACCCCTACTATCCGCAATAGAAACCGGCCTGCAAAGCAGGTGGGTGATCAACGCTGGTTGAACCAACATTCAATGAACAGGGGCTCAACTCGACAATCGGTTCTGTGTGCCGTGTCCGCCAGTCCGGAATGCCTAATGAACCGCGGAGAGCTCCACCGTCTTAGGACGGGTTCACCGGCGCATCGCCCACGGCCCAGTGGGCCGGATTCTACTTTCCTTCGCGCGCGGCAAGCTCCAGGGATTGGGTCAGTTTGAACGAAACGTGCCTCAGGGCTAAAGCCCCCCACCTTTTTTTGGGCGATTCTCGGCACGCTAAAGTCATGCCCTTTCGCGGGGCCCCAAGCTACTCGCTAACACCGCTAGCTCCGCTGTCTTATCCTTCTAGAAGTGCATCCAGTCCTCTTTCACATCGGGGCCGTTCTCATTCCGTCCTACGGCGCGATCACCGCGCTGGGCGTGCTGCTGGCGCTGGGGCTCGCGCTGCGTACCGCGCGCATGGCCGGAGTGGACGCGGGCAAGGTGTGGAATCTCTGCATTCTGAGTCTGTTTGCGGCGCTGGCCGCGGCGCGGCTGCTGCTCGTCGTCGTGAACTGGAGCGCGTTGCGTCTGCATCCCGCGTGGCTGCTGGGACTGGCGATGGTGCATCATCCGCTGCTGGGCGCTACGGCGCGCTGGCGGGCGCGGCATGCGCTTTCTGGTACGCGCGACGCAGCAAACTGCCGCTCAGCGCCACGGCCGATGCGCTCGTCCCGCCGCTGGCTCTCGGCCTGGCTTTCGAGCAACTGGGCGCGCTGGCTTCGGGATCGGGTTACGGCGTCGAGGCAGGAAGCGGCGTGCGCTGGGCTGTGACCTACACCAATCCGCTGGCTGCAATTTGGAGCGGCGCGCCACTCGGCGTTCCGCTGCATCCCGTGCAGGCCTATGCCGCGCTCGCGTTTCTCTCGCTCGCGTTGCTGCTGCTGGTGTGGTTGCCGGCCGAGCGCCGCAAAGGCGACGTTGCGGGCCTGGGTCTGATGGGCGGAGGTGTCGCTATTTACATCACCGAAATCTGGCGCGATCCCGAGGGCCGTGGGTCAGTGCTACACGGTGCACTCGACGGGCCGCAGATTGCAGCTGTGCTGCTGGTCATTGCCGGCGCGCTGGTGCTGCGGGAACGCATTCGACCGGCGGCAATCAGCGGACGGGCTTCCCACCCTTTTCACGATGTTGCTGTGAAAAGGATGGGGCAACAGGTATCCAGGCCTCGCGCCGGTGCTGATGTCGACAATGGAGTTGCGCATGAGTGAGCTGCGCACATTCGACGTGCCGGCGGAAGCCAGCGGCCAGCGCCTCGATCATTTTCTGGCCACGCAACTCGAGGGCGTGAGCCGCTCGCGCGTGCAAATGCTCATCGACCAGGGCGATGTGCTGGTGGACGGCGAGACGCACAAGGCTTCGTTAAAGCTGCGCGGCGGCGAGCGCATCGCAGTTACCGGCGAGCCGCATCCCGCGCCGCTCAAAGCGATGGCGGAAGCGATTCCGCTGGATGTGGTCTACGAAGACGCCGACCTGGCGGTGGTGAACAAGCCCGCGGGGATGATGGTGCACGCGGGATCGGGAGCGACGGACGACGCGCGCAGCCGCGGAACGCTGGTGAACGCTTTGCTGCATCGCTTCCAAACGCTCTCTTCAACTGGCGGCGAGCTGCGGCCGGGCATTGTGCACCGTCTCGACAAGGACACCAGCGGACTGATCGTGGTGGCCAAGAACGATCGCGCCCACGCAGCCCTGGGCGCGATGTTTGCCGGGCGGCGCGTGGAAAAGACCTACATTGCCCTGGTGCAGGGGGCGGTGGCGCGCGAAAAAGGCACCATCAGCGCCGCGGTAAGCCGCGATCCGGTGCGCCGCACGCGCATGACTACGCGGCCCAGCGACAATGCCCGCACGGCGATCTCGCACTACGAGGTGCTGCGGCGCTTGGAGACGCGCTTCGGCAAATTCACCCTGGTCAGCGTGCGCATCGAGACCGGACGCACGCACCAGATCCGCGTGCACATGGCGTCGATCGGGAATCCCGTGGTGGGCGACACGCTCTATGGCGGCGCGGCACAGGTGCGCGACCAGCGGGCGCTCGAGGCAACGCCCACGCGCGCGGCACGGCGCAAATCCGAGCCGGAAACCCTCCGCCTGGGGCGCAATTTCCTGCACGCCGCCAAACTCGAACTCACGCATCCGCTCACCGGCAAGCCGCTCCGGCTGGAGGCGCCGCTGCCTGCGGAATTGAACGCCTTCCTTGACCGCCTGGAGTCCGCATAAAGACAAACAGAACGAGCGGTGCCAGCTGAGTTAGCGGGGCCACGCGGACAGCAGAGATATGCGAAGTGACGCTGCCCACGGAGGCCGACACACCATGCTCACTCGTCTGTTACGAAACTCGCCGCACGCGATCATACTTGGCAATTTGAAGCAGCGGGGGCTGAAGGCCGCCCTTTGTTTTCGTCGCATTGCGGCCCGGCTGAAGCCGTGCCCTTGTTACAAAGCGAGATTCCGGTAGACTTTCGTAACAACCTTGCACGTGCGGGATTGTTAGAATAGGGATGTGATGACCCAGCAACATTTCACCCCAATGGCGAAGCTCCGCCAGCGGGGCTCATGTATTCTCTTGATCGCGCTTGCGGCAATGTTTCTCGCCGCGGCTTCCGTCGACCGCCTTTGCGCGCAAGCCGCGAGCGGGCAACCCGCACCGGGCACGGCCCAACAACCGGCGCAGGCGCAAGCGTCGCAAAACACGCAGCAAAACACGCGGCAAAACACGCCTCAGGCCGCACCACCCGCACCGACTGCGCCGACCGACCAGAACGGCGCGCCGACCGATGTAGGTACGCCAACCATCGTCACTCACGTAAACGAGGTCAGCCTGATCTTTACCGTGACCGACAGGCATGGGCACTACATTCCCAACCTTAACCAGAGTGACTTTGCGCTTCTCGACGATCAGAAGGCGCCGGCAAGGGTCAACTCGTTCCATCAGCAGATCAATCTGCCGCTGCGCGTGGGCATCCTCATCGATACCAGCAGCTCCATCCGTTCGCGTTTCCAGTTTGAGCAGCAATCGGCGACGGAGTTCCTGCTGCAGGTGCTGCGGGCAAAGAACGATCGCGCCTTCGTGATGGGATTCGACGTGACGCCTACAGTCGCTACGGACTGGACTAACGACCAGGACGCACTGGAGACAGGCATCGACAAGCTGCGCCCCGAGGGCGGTACTGCGCTGTTCGATGCCCTTTATGTCGCTTGCCGCGATAAGATGCTGACGGAGCGCGGACCGGAGCCGGTGCGCAAAGCCATTATCCTCGTCTCTGACGGCGAGGACAACCAGAGCCGCGTCTATATGCCTGAAGCCATCAAGGAATGCGAGCGCGCCGAGACCATCATCTACGCGATCAGCACCAACTGGACGCCCAGTCGCGGCGAAGGCGACAAGGTGCTCGATGAGCTCTCTTCGCAGACTGGCGGCGAGACCTTTTACCCACCTTCCGTCGAAGATATGGCCACCAGCTTCAAAGACATCGAGGAGGAGCTGCGCAGTCAGTACGCGCTGGTCTACACGCCGGCGGATTTCAAGGCCGACGGCGCGTTCCGAACGATTTATTTATATTGCTACGATCGCCGCTACCAGGTGCGGGCCAAGAAGGGCTACTTTGCGCCGCGCCAGTGAGGCGGGCGTGGAAGAAATGCGGTACAAAGCAGGTTGAGAGCGCGGTGAAGACCGCGCTCTTTCTGTTTATTGCGAGGTTCTGCTAAGGTGCGCACGACGTGTCCCGATTCAGGACGAATTCCCGCTCTTTGTTTCATTTTGACCCACATTTCGATTCGTTGACGGACAGACTCATCCATTTCCACTTCCGCACGATGAAATAAAAGTGGAGGTTCTTCTGCAGACCGGAGTGCCTTTCGGCGCACCCGTGGAAGCTTGCATTTGCCATCGTACGGAGGGGCAAACCATGCGGTGGGCATCGGCGGTGCGGTAGGAAGCCTTTAACGGAGTGAGGGAATTGCGATGATCCGGCAGGCCATCTCGTGCGATATATGCGCCGCGGAGAAGCGGCAGACCAACCATTGGTTTGTCGCCTACGAGCAAGCGGGAGAGCTGCGCGTGAGCGGATGGACCTCGCGTCACAAGTTGCGGCCGGACTCGAAACATCTGTGCGGGCAAACCTGCCTGCATAAGCTGGTCGACGAGTTCATGGCCAAATCTATTGCCGTGCGCGCACAGCGCCGCGGCGAAGCCGTCGAAGCAGAAGCCGAGCCGGCGTTGCTGGCCGATACCAGCCTGGCGATTGCGCCAAAGGCCCGTGCGGCAGCGGCAGCGGCGGCTGAGGCTGCGTTGGCGGCCGAGGCTGCAGAAGTAGAATCGTCGGCGCGCCTGATCACAACGCCTGCGCCGGCGCCGTCCAAACCGGTTTATCGTCCTTTGCCGGAGATCGTGACCATGCCGTCGCGGCCACTGCCTCCGGACCTTCCGCCTCTGCCAGCCGACACCTTGCGCTACGCTTCGCGCCGCTGGCACGCCGAAGCCTGGGAGCGGGAGCGGGAACGCGAAATGCGCGCCACCGAGAATCATCCAGACATTGCGGCACGCCGCCGCACCAGTGCGTGAACTGAATCATCCAAGGAAAACTCTTATGTGGTTTGATCTTATTCTCATACTTGTTGCCACGACTCCTCTGATGCTCACAAGGCCGACCGCATGCGCAAGCAGCAGCCAGCAGTGAATTGAGGATCGAAGCGATGTACTAATTTGACGGCGTTTGCCCTGCGAGCAGCGCCAACAGCCCCGCTTCGTCAATCACGGGAATCTTGAGTTCGCGCGCCTTGTCGAGTTTGGAGCCGGCCTCTTCGCCGGCCACCACGTAGCTGGTCTTCTTGCTCACCGAGCCCGCGGTCTTGCCGCCGGCAGCTTCAATCTTCTGTTTGGCCTCGTCGCGCGTCAGCGTGGGCAGTGTTCCCGTCAACACGAACGTCAGGCCCTCAAGCTGCGCAGTGCGCTGCTTCTTCTCTGCCGTCATATCGACGCCGGCGATCTTTAAGGCTTTTGACGAGCGCCCGATTCGCGGCTGTCGAAAAGAATTCCAAAATCGCCTGCGAGATGCGCGGGCCAACTTCTTCCACGCGCTCCAACTCTTCGGCGCTCGCGCTCATGATGTCGTCGATGTTTCCAAATTCCTGCGCCAGCAGCTCGGCGGTGCGTTCGCCGACAAAGCGGATGCCGAGGCCCATGAGCACACGCGCCAGGCCCGCGCGCTTGGAATCCTCAATTTCTCTAAGCAGCGTGTTGGAAGCCTTGGGGCCAAGCAATGCCTCGGTCCTGGTTTCGTCCTGACCAGTGGCCTTGTTCTTGCGGGTTACCTGCTTCTCAAGCGAGAGCAGATCCTTCTCATCGAGCCGGTAAAGATCCGCGACGCCTTTGACCAGCTTCTTTTCCGCCAACTGCTCCACCACGGCGTCGCCCAGTCCTTCGATGTTCATCACCCCGCGGTGGGCGAAATGCAGCAGAGTCTCGCGTAGCTTTGCGGGACAATCGGCATTCACACAGCGATAATCAACTTCGCCTTCTTCGCGAACTACCTTGCTATGGCATTCAGGGCAAACCAAAGGAAAAACGAAACGGAGTTTCCCGCGCGGGTGATCGGCGTCTGCAATCACCTCGACGACTTTGGGAATCACGTCGCCGCCGCGCTCGACTTTTACGTAATCTCCAATCCGCAGTCCAAGACCGGCGATAAAGTCCGCGTTGTGCAGCGTGGCGCGGCTCACTGTTGTGCCGCCGATGAAGACCGGCGCAAGTTCCGCCACGGGAGTGAGTTTGCCAGTGCGGCCCACCTGCACGGTAATGTCCTTCACCTGCGTGACGCCGGCCTTAGCCGTGAACTTGTACGCGATGGCCCAGCGCGGTGCGCGGCCCGTGTAGCCCAGGCGTAGCTGCGTGGCGTGCGCATCCACTTTGAGAACCACGCCATCGATTTCGTAACCGAGTGAGGAGCGCTCGTTCTCGGCCTGGTCGATGAACTTCATCATCTGGTCGACGGTGTTCACGAGATGACGGTGGGGATTGACGCGGAAGCCAAGCGCGGTGAGAGTATCGAGCGTAGCCGTCTGGCCCGCGGCAAAATATTCGCCGTCGACAAGCAGAAAGTAAGCAAAGAAAACCAGCCGCCGGTTGGCGACGATCGACGGCTCGAGTGTGCGCAGCGTTCCCGCGGCGGAGTTACGCGGATTGACGAAGGCAGGGAGCCCTTCGCGCTCTCGCTCCTCGTTCACGCGCTGGAATGCGGCTTCGGGCATCACCACTTCCCCGCGCACCTCGAGCCCCTGCGGGGCGGCAGCCTTTTGGAGGAGTTTCGAGGGGATCGCGAGAGGCACGCTGCGAATGGTGCGGATGTTCGAAGTGACGTCTTCACCGGTCTGGCCGTCGCCGCGTGTCAGACCCATCGCAAGCTGCGCGTCGCCGTCGGGACCGGGCTGGTAGCTAAGCGCCACGCTCAGGCCATCGAGTTTGAGTTCGGCCGTGTATTCGACGGGCAGCGCGCCGGCCAGCTCGTGCACGCGGCGATCCCAGTCGGCCAGCTCTTCGGCGTTGTATGCGTTGTCGAGCGAGAGCATGGGCCGCGAGTGCTGCGCCTTCTTGAAGCCCTCGGCGGGCTTGCCGCCTACGCGTTGCGTCGGCGAGTCCGGCGTGACGAGCTCGGGATGCGCCGCTTCGAGTCGCTTCAGTTCGTTCATCAACGCGTCGTACTCTGCATCGCTGATCTCGGGCTTATCCAGAACGTAGTAGAGATGCTCGTGGCGGCGAAGGTCCTGGCGCAGCTTTGCGATTTTGCGAATGACATCGCGCTCGGGGGCCGGCTCGCTCATAACGAGAATTATAGAGAGGGGAAGAGGTCGGGCGTGGTGGAAGCGCGGAAGTCGGGGTGGTCTTGTCCAGCAGGCGAATCAGACGCCCGCGATAGAAAGGCCATTATGCTTTTCGCGGGTCGGCGTCGCTTCGCGACCTGGCAGGTTGGCAGGTTCGCGCCATGTTTCTTCCTGGAAGCCGTCGGCCTCGATTATTTCGCGAGCTCTCCCTTCAGGCCGCGGTCTTTGAGCATGGGCTCGATGCTCGGTTCGCCGCCTAGCCACGCGTCGTACATTTTCTGCAAGTCTTCGGTGTTGCCGCGCGAGAGGACCATCTTGCGGAAGCGGTCGCCGTTCGACCGCGTCAGGCCGCCGTGATCGAGGAACCACTGGAAGGCGTCGTCGTCGAGCATTTCGCTCCACAAGTAGGCGTAATAGCCTGCATCGTATCCGTTGGCCCAGATGTGCAGGAAGTAACTGGAGCGGTAGCGCGGCGGCACGTAGCTGAGGTCAAGATGCGTCCGCTTGAGGGCCTCGGTTTCAAAGTCGTCGGGATTCTGGAGGGGCGCGGTCGAAGGCAGAGTGTGCCATTCGAGATCGAGCTCGGATGCGGAGATAATCTCGGTCAAGTCGTGAGCATTTTTGAATGCCCGCCATCTTTCCATTTTCGCAACAAGGTCTGCCGGCATGGGCTGCCCGGTCTTATAGTGCTTTGCGTAATGCGCGAACACTGCCGGATAGCTGGCCCAGTGCTCGTTAAATTGCGAGGGAAACTCGACAAAGTCGCGCGCCACCTGCGTGCCGGATAAGCTCGGATACTCGGTATCGGCAAACATGCCGTGCAGCGCGTGGCCAAATTCGTGAAACATATGCGTGACTTCGTCGAACGTGAGCAAGCAGGGCTGGCCGGGAGCGGGCTTTTCGACATTGGTTACGTTGAAAACCACGGGTAATGTGCCCAGCAGTTTTGACTGGCCGACCAGAACGTCCATCCACGCGCCGCCGTTCTTGTTGTCGCGCTTGAAATAGTCGCAATACCACAGGGCCAGGGGCTTGCCGTTCGCGTCGAAAACTTCAAACACGCGCACATCCGGTTGCCAAACCGGAATGTCGTGCCGCTCCTTGAAGGTAAGGCCGTAGAGTTCGTGCGCCGCATAAAACACGCCATTCTCGAGCACATTGTTCAGCTCGAAGTAGGGCTTGATTTCGGACTCGTCGAGATCGTACTTTGCCTTGCGCAACTTCGCGCTGTAGAACTCCCAATCCCACGGCGCGAGCTTAAAGCCGCCCTGCTCGGCATCAATCAGCGCCTGAATTTCGTTGCCTTCATTTTCAGCGTGCGCCACCGAGGCCGGCGCCAGATCATCGAGAAATTTAATGGCAGCTTCCGGCGTTTTTGCCATCTGGTCGGAGAGATTCCACGCCGCAAAATTCTTGTAACCCAGCAGTGCGGCCTTTTCCGCGCGAATCTGCGCCAGCCGCGCAATGGTCGCGCGCGTATCGTTCGCATCTCCGTGCTCGACGCGGTTCCACGAATCCTCAAATAACGCTTTCCTGGTATCGCGATTCGTGAGATTCGGAAAATCCGGCTGCTGCGTGGTGTTCTGCAGCGTAATTACCCAGCCCGGCTGCTTGCGCGCCGCCGCCGTTTGGGCTGCCACTGCTAGATCCGCGTCGCTCAGCCCGGCCAGAGCCGTCTTATCCGTCGTCGAGTAGGCTGCGGCCTTCGCGCCCGCCAGCAGCTTATCCATAAAATCATTTTCGAGCGTCGAATCTTCTTCATTGAGCTTTTTCAGCTTGGCTTTGTCGGCGTCGGTGAGGTTGGCGCCGGCCTTCACAAACTGCTGATAGTCGTATTCCACCAGGCGCAACGATTCGGCGATCGAGAGCTAGCGAGGCACGCTGATCGTAAACCGCCTTCACACGCCTAAAAAGTTTCGCGTTCAAGTAGATGGCATCCTGATGCGCGGCCAGCCGCGAAGCTTCGTACGCCTGCACCTTCTGCAATGCATCGTTGGTGTTCGCGCCGGTGACGCAGTTGAACACCTGCCAGACGCGAGTGAGCAACTGGCCGCTGCGCTCCAGGGCAACGATGGTGTTTTCAAAAGTGGGCGGCGCGGAATTGTTGGCGATGGCCTCCACCTCGTTGATCTGCGTCGCCATGCCTGCGTCGATGGCCGGCTGGTAATCGCTGTCCTTGATCTTGTCGAAGGGCGGGGCCTGAAACGGCAGAGTGCTGGGCGCGTAAAAGGGGTTGCCCGGTCCGAAATTGGCGGTTGCGGTTTGCGCGGAAGCGGAAGCGGCCGCCAGAGCAAGCGAAATTCCAGTAGTCAAAATGCTCCTCTTCATCCATTGAATATGAAGCTTCATCATGGCGATATGGGCCCTCGTAAAGCCTAGTCATCCGTACTCGATTGTAGGCGAATCCGGCCGAGCGGAACGGAGCTAGCGGAGTTAGCGGAGTTGGCGGAGCTAGCCGCGCGCGCATCGAACATCGTCAAGGCGGGGAATCTCATCCACGACAGACATCACGCAAGAGCCCCTACAATAGCAACATCCGGCCAGCGGCTGCGAAGCTCGCGACTGCGGCTGATTGATAATTGATGGACGGAATCAGAAGGAATCGAGAAGCAATGACACAAACCGAAACTGTTGCTGTAGCTCGCACGCAAGCCGAAAATCTGGATCTGCTGGCCGAAGTGGCCGTGAACGTGGGCCTGGGCCTGAAGCCGGGCCAGGAATTGGTGATGACCGCATCGCTCGACTCGCTGGCTCTGGCGCGCCGCATCACCGAGCACGCCTATCGCGCCGGCGCTTCGCTGGTGACCACGCTTTTGAACGACGAGGATGCTGCTCTGCTGCGTTACCGGTACGCGCCGGACGCGAGCTTCGATCACGCGGCCAAATGGCTCTACGACGGCATGGCGGCGGCGTTCAAGAGCGGCGCGGCGCGTCTGGCCATTGCGGGAGCCAATCCAGCGCTGCTTTCGAACGAAGATCCGGATAAAGTGGGGCGCGCCAATCGTGCCGTTTCGCAGGCCTACCAGCCCGCTCTCGAATTGATCACACGCCACGAGATCAACTGGACGATCGTGCCCAGCGCCACGCCTGCGTGGGCCGCGGCGGTGTTTCCGGACGACAGCCCAGACCAGGCCCTGCAGAAGTTATGGGACGCCATCTTCGCGACGACGCGCATCAACACGGTCGATCCCGTGAGCGCATGGAGGGCGCACGACGCTGAATTGCAGAAGCGTGCCGCCTTTATGAATGCCAAGCGTTACTATGCCCTGCGCTATCGCGGTCCCGGCACCGATTTCCGCCTCGGGCTGGCCGACGACCACGAGTGGCTGGGCGGCGGGACGACAGCGGGAAATGGCCTCTATTGCATTGCCAACATGCCTACAGAGGAAATCTTCAGCGCCCCGCATAAAGATCGCGCCGACGGCACTGTGACCGCTACAAAGCCGCTCTCGCACCAGGGCACGATGATTGAAGGCATCCATGTGCGCTTTGAAAAGGGGCGCATCGTGGAAGTTCACGCCACGCGCGGGCAGGAAGTGCTGGAAAAACTAATTGACACCGACGAGGGCGCGCGACGGCTGGGTGAAGTGGCGCTGGTTCCTCATTCCTCACCCATCGCGCAGAGCGGACTGGTTTTTTTGAACACGCTTTTTGACGAGAACGCGGCATCGCATATTGCGCTGGGCCAATCGTATTCGTCGTGCCTGCGCGACGGCGACAAACTGTCACCCGAAGAACTCGCCGCGAGAGGCGCGAACGATAGCCTGATCCACGTGGACTGGATGATCGGCTCGGCGGAGCTCGACATTGACGGCATCAGCGCCTCCGGGAACGAAGAGCCGCTGATGCGCGGGGGCGAGTGGGCGACGGCGGTGTAATTTCTGAGATCGGATCGCAAGACGGATGGAACCTGTTACGCATTTCCTTACCGGCGCCTGCATCGGCCGCGCGGGATTCAATCGCAAGACGGCCTACGCGACGCTGGCCGCGGTGCTGGCCGCGGAGGCTGCCGACCTGGACATCGTCTGGGGATTCGCTGGGCCCGTTGAAGAGCTCAAGCATCATCGCGGCATCACGCATACTTTCTGGGCGGTTCCTGTGGTGGCGGGTGCGGTGGTTGGCGCGGTGTGGCTGCTGGATCGCTGGCTGAAGATCGCGGCGGCGAAATACTGGCGGTGCCCCATTCGTTTCATCGGCAGATCAAATCGGGCGGAGCGAACATCAGCCGATTCACTGGGGCTGGCTCTATCTGACGGCGTGCGTCGCGGCGCTGAGCCACCTGCTGCTCGACTGGACCAACAACTACGGCGTGCGGCCGTTCTTTCCTTTCAATCCGCGCTGGTATGCGGGCAGCTTCATGTTCATTGCCGAGCCGGTGATGTGGGCGCTGCTTTTCCTGGCGCTGTTCATGCCCTGGGTGCTGGGGCTTGCGGATCGCGAAATCGGGGCGCGGAAACAGCGCTTTCGCGGCCGTGGCTGGGCCATTTTTGCGCTCGCCGGAATGATGGTGCTGGGCTGCTGGCGCTGGGCCGAGCACGCCCAGGCGCTGGCGATGGTCAGCAACACGCCAATCTCCGCGGAGCCGGCCCTGCGCGTCGCTGCCGAGCCGTACATGGTGAATCCCTTCCGCTGGCACGCGATCGTCGAGACGCCGAGTCTGTATCAGACCGCGGAGATTAACACTCATACCGGCTCCATCGACAGCGATCCGCTGCGCGATGTGCTTTACAAGCCTGCTGACACGCCAGCCGTCGAAGCTGCCAAGCAAACGTTGCTGGGCCGCGTGTATCTGGATTGGGGAACGTGGGCTGTGGTGCGCGATGTGGGACAGGGACCGGCGCCGGGCATGGAACCGCCGAATCTGCCGCCGGGCCGCACCTGGACTACGGTCGAATTCACAGACCTGCGCTTCGATTACTCGTATCTGGCGACGCGTGGGGCTGGAGGACGCCCGCCGCTTGCCGGATGGGTCTACATCGTGGACGGGCACGAGGACGCGGGCGAAGTGATGAACGGCCGGGAACAGCGGTGATTTATTTGCCATGGCGGAAAAATTTGTTGCTTTCGTGGAAGGGTTTGGGTTGACCGGACGGCGCGCGCACCGCAGAATGGAAGAAGTCTTTTGTTTTCGTAATTTGTTTGGTTGGGCCCGGAATCTCCGGAAGACCCCGCATCATGAGGTGGACATGGCCGCTTATTTGCTCTTGCTGGTTGCCGTTTTATCGCGCGTAATTCCTCACGCTCCGTGGTGGAACTTTACGGCAGTCACCGGTTGCCTGCTTTACTTTGGCGCCAAGCGTCCGTGGCGTGAGATGCTTGCGCCCCTTGCGGCTCTGATCACGACGGATTGCTACCTGACGCTCTTCCGGTATCACGGCTATTCAATGAACTGGGGTTTTTCGGCGTTCTCCTGGGGCTGGTACCTGGCGGCGATGGTGCTGGGCTCCATTCTGCTGCGCAAGCGCTTGACATTCGCGCGCGGGGCGGCGGGTGCTCTGCTGGGACCGACTTCGTTTTTCCTTGTTTCCAACTTCGGTGCGTGGTTCTCAAATCCTTTCAATACTTATCCGCACACGCTCGCCGGATTGACAACCTGCTACTGGGCAGGCGTGCCGTTCTATCGCAACGATCTGATCGCGACTTCGCTGGTGCTAGCCGTGATGCTGGGCGTTCCGGCGCTGGTGCGGCGGACGCATGCGGCTCCCGCGCAAGAGGCGCTGGCGGGAAAGTAATATCCTCGCCAAGAGAAATTCGCTCTGGGAGACCCCAGCGGATAAAACAAGCCGTTCATTGCTTCGCGGGTTGGCGTCGCTGCGCGACATGGCGAGATGGCCTCGTATTTCTTAATCGCAAATTGGCGAGTTCGCCCCGGGGAGTACCCCTCAGTCTTCCAGCGGATTGCCCTGGCGCTTTTTGCGTATCCACCACCACGTGAATCCGAGCACGGCCAGTGCGCCCACAATTAACACCACGACCAGGGCGTGCTGCGCCACCAGATCGACGGCGCCGGGACCGAGCTTGAGCACCAGCAGGGAGAGCACCAGCCAGCGCACCATTCTTCCCATGAACACAGCCAGCAGAAAATAGGGCACGCGCATCTCAAAGACGCCGGAGGCGAAGATGAACACCTTCCAGGGCGTGGGCGGGGGCATCATGGAGGGAATCATCACGGCCAGGAACTCCTGGCGCTCGAAGCGGTCGCGTAGACTGTCGAATTTGGCGCGGTTGACGCGCTTGAGCAGGAACAGTTCGCCGCCGGCGCGGCCCAACCCGTAGGGCAGCAGGCCGCCGATGGCCGAACCCGCGGCCGCCATCAGGCAGTAGAGCCAGAAGTGGCGCTTGTCATTCCAGACGTAGAGGGCCAGGATCGCGTCCATGGGGACGGGAATGCTCGAGGAATCGAGCATGGCCACCGCGCCCACGCCCCAAATCCCCCATTTAAGCAGTGCCGGCAGAATCACCAGCTTCCATTCCGCCAGAAATGCCAGAAAAAACCGCTTCAAACGCCGTCCCCTTCCGCCCATCCTGCGTCAATTCAACATGAACCATTGTACGGGGAGCGCGACAGCAACTTGAAACCGCCCTCTTGCGCAAGGATTTGCAGGAAATGAGAGAATAGAGAGAAAGGATTCGAGAACGGAGCCTGCAAGAGAGTACGTGTGTTTTGAACGGCTCCATCGCACTGAATGCCCACCAGCGAAGCGCCAGCCGAAGTAAACGAGCCGAAGGGACCCGCCGAGGCCAGCCCGCAATCGGGCAGCTCCGCGCAGGAAACCTCTATCACAGGCTCGATCCTGGGCTTGGACACTTTCTCCGCTCGCGACCTTGAACCGCGTGAAAAAGCCGAACCGCTGGAACCTCTTGAAGAAGAAGCTCCCTCGCTCAAGATGCGCGGCTCGCGCTGGGTGGACTACGACACCCACGAACTGCTGGAGATGATCAGCGAGCTCGAAGACGAGCGACGCTGGGCGCGGCTGCGCGAAGGCGTACTGTGGGCGGTGCTGGTACATATTGTTCTGCTCTTTGGCCTCTATTTGGTTCCCAAGTACGTCCTCAAGACGCCGGTAGTCGATGACTTTGACCGCATCAAGCAGCATGAGGACCAGATCGCTCTCGATCAGATGCCCGATGCGGTGCGCCAAATGCAGAAGCCGAAGGTTGCGCCGAGGCCGGCCAACAAGCCGCTCATCGACAAGCAGACGATGGACGAGATGAAGAAGCAGTCGCAGCAGGCGCCTCCGCCTCCTCCCGCGCAGCAGCAGGCGCAAACGCCGGAGCAGCCTAAGCCGCAGCCCACGCAGCCGCTGCCGCCCAATCCGCAATCGCAGGCACCGGAAGCGCCCCGCCCACAGGCCGTCCCCGCAAAGCCCAACTTCGCCATGGGCTCGCAGAATCCCGCCGATCAGCTCCGCCAGGATATGCAACACGCCATGCGCGGGCAGGGACAGGGCTACGGCAATCAACCTTCCGGCGGGAGCGGACTGGCGAGGCACCCCGGCGCGGGCAGCGGCTTCGAGGTGCTTTCCGACACGCAAGGTGTCGATTTCAACTCCTGGCTGTCTCGCTGGCACTACATTACGCAAATGACCTGGGATCCATTGATCCCCGACGAAGTGAACCCGCCCATCCTGAAGTCGGGTATAGTCGCCGTTCGCTTCAAGGTGTTGCCCAACGGCCAGGTCATCGACATGACGCTGGACGGGCGCTCCGGCGACACGGGTCTCGATCGCGCGGCCTGGGGTGCGATTACGGGGTCGAGTTATCCCCCGCTGCCGCGGGAGTTCCACGGGCCCTATCTTGAGTTGCGCGCCTACTTCCTTTACAACGAGCAGCCGCAGTAAGAGCGGCGGTCAAGACGCTCTATGAGCGCGCGTCCACGCTCAATTCGTCCGCATCGTGCGACTTCGCAATAGCGCGCTGATTGTCGGGATTCGATGCGGCTTCGCGCTCCAGATCGATGCCGTCCTGCTTCAGCAGCGCCTCGTAGACCGGAGTGTGGCGCCAGTGGCGCGCCAGCGCAAACGCGCTCATGTTGGCGATCATGAGGGGCAACACCAGCCCGTAACCGCCGGTCATCTCGAAAATGATGAGGATCGAGGTCATGGGTGCGCGCACAATGCCGGCGAAGACCGCGCCCATGCCGACCACGGCGAAGGCGCCGATGGAATCGGCAGGGTGATGGAAGACTGTCACGTCAAGGTAGCCGACTGCACCGCCCAGCATGCCGCCCATGAACAGCGCCGGCGCAAAAATGCCGCCGGAGCCGCCGCTGGAGTACGACGTGACTGTGGCAGCCAGTTTGAGTACGCACAAAACCATCATGGCCGTCACCGGAAGTCCGCCGAGAAGCGCGAGAGTGAGCGTGGGATAGGGATTGCCGGCGATACCTTTCAGGTGAAAGAACAAAACCGCAACCATGGCCAGGCTTCCCGTGGCAGCGCCGCCGATCGCGGGGCGAACCCATGGGGGAACGCTGGAGAGCTCTCGGAACCATTTGCGCAGCCATAGAAGCGAATCGGTGAAAGCCACGGAGACGATGGCAGCCAACAGGCCGAGCAACGCGTACCAGATCAGCGACGAGCTTTTGGCGAGCGTGTAACTCTGCAGGCGCGGCACGAAAAATATGGGGTTGGAGCCGAGGATGCTGTGCTCCACCACCGCCGCCAGCGCTGCGGCCACAATCACACCGGAGAGCATGGTGTGGTCGAGGCTGCCGATCAGCTCCTCCAGCGTGAACGTGACTGCGGCAATGGGCGCGTTGAAAGCCGCAGCAATGCCCGCTGCCATGCCAACCGAAGTCATACGCTTCTGGTTCGTCGGGCTGAGCCGCGCCACGCGCGCGAGAAGGCTGCTTACGCCGGCGCAGATCTGCACTGTCGGACCTTCCACGCCAAGTGACGCTCCGCTGCCCAGTTGCAGCGCGCACAGCACAAACTTTCCTGCCGTCTCCTTCATGGTGATGGCGCCGGCGCGGAAGGTGTAGGCGGCTTTTACCTGGGGAATGCCGCTGCCCGCCGCCGCGGGAACCCAGTAGGTGAGTCCCAGACCCGCCACGAGCCCGCCCACCGCCGGCGTCAGAATCATCCACCAGATCCACGCGTGCCCCGGAGCCGCGGAGGCGCGATCGATGAGGAGTGCGTACAGGCGCGCCACGCTTACATGGAAGGCAACCGCGGACAAGCCGCATAGGCCGCCGGCCACGATAGTGATCGCCAGCAGCCGCTGCGGCTCGTTGGGCATGCGCCCCGCGAGCCACGCAAAAAAACGCGCAAAAAGCCCCTGAATGCCGACCCAGTATTTCAATTTCGGGAAACCCTCGCCGAAGAGAACCGTGCAATTCAAGTATAGGAGCAGAATTCCGGTCCTTCCTTGCGATCCGGGCGCGCGATCCTGAAGAATCTGCTTTGCTGGCTCTCTGATGCCACGCTAAAATGAAATAGCACCTTATGCGCAGCCGCCTTCCCATCGCCGGCCCGCCCCGCTTCAAGCGCTTCCGCCGCGGCCGGCCCGACCGTGGACGTTGAGCCTTCCCGCTGAGTAATCTAATTCCGACAGGTTTTCATTTGCCCTAGCGGCATGAGTGCTGCCTGATCGACGGCGCCTGACCGCGGATTTTGAACAAAGGCAGCAAGTTCGCGTGCGCTCGGCGCACGTTGCAGGTTCGCGAGTTCGCGCATTGCTCACGCGTCCGCATAAGCGGAGAAAGGATTTTCACAATGAACAGCTTCTCCTCGAAGGCCGTGCTCACCTCCGGCAGCCACTCCTACACTTACTATCGCCTGCCAGCGTTGGCTGAGCGCGGCTTCAATCTGGCACGCCTGCCTTTCAGCTTGAAGATTCTGCTGGAAAACCTGCTGCGCCGCGAAGATGGTGTGAATGTGACGGCCGCGGACATCGAGTTCCTGGCCAACTGGGACGCAAAAGCCGAGCCCAGCCGCGAGATCGCCTACATGCCCGCGCGCGTGCTGATGCAGGACTTCACCGGCGTGCCTGCGGTCGTCGATCTGGCGGCCATGCGCGACGCTATCAAGACGCTGGGCGGCGATCCTGAGCGCGTCAATCCCCTTGCGCCCGCCGAGCTCGTCATCGACCACTCCGTGCAGGTGGACGAATACGGAACGCAAATGGCCTATGAGGCAAATTCCCTGCTCGAATTCCAGCGCAACCGCGAGCGATATGCGTTTTTGAAGTGGGGGCAATCGGCTTTCCGGAACTTCTCCGCAGTGCCGCCCGGCATGGGCATTTGCCATCAAGTCAATCTCGAATACCTGGCGCGCGTGGTCTTCACCGCGCAGATAGACGGAGAGACGGTCGCTTATCCCGATACCTTGGTCGGCACCGATTCGCACACCACTATGATCAACGGGCTCGGCGTGCTTGGTTGGGGCGTGGGCGGTATCGAGGCCGAGGCGGCCATGCTCGGGCAGCCTGTTTCCATGCTGATCCCGCAGGTGGTCGGATTCAAACTCACCGGCAAGCTGCGCGAAGGCGCTACGGCCACCGATCTGGTGCTCACCGTGACCCAGGCGCTGCGCAAGTTGGGAGTGGTTGGCAAGTTTGTCGAGTTCTACGGCCCCGGCGTCGCGGAGTTGCCGCTCGCCGACCGCGCCACCATCGGCAACATGGCGCCAGAGTATGGCGCAACGTGCGGCATTTTTCCCGTTGACAAAGAGACGCTCCGCTACCTGCGCCTCACCGCACGCAGCGAAGATCAAATCAATCTGGTGGAGGCCTATTACAAGGAGCAGGGCCTGTTCCACACCGCTGGCGCGCCCGAGGCCGAATACACGCAGACGCTTTCGCTCGACCTCGGCGATGTGGAGCCCAGCGTGGCCGGACCCAAGCGCCCGCAGGACCGCGTGTTGCTCAAGGACGCGGCCGCAAGTTTTGCGCAGCAGCTTCCCACGCTGCTCTCGCCCACGGCCAAGCCGCTGGGTTCGCGCACGGCCACAGCGTGGCAACGCGACGCAGTTACCGACACTGCGATAGCCGCTGAGGATAACGAGGGCCCGGACACTTCGTCCGCGCCTGCCGGAACTCCGTTGCACGTGACGACCACTGTGAAAGAGCGGTTCGGCGTCGATCCAGATCCCTATCTCGATCACGGCTCGGTGGTCATCGCCGCTATCACCAGCTGCACCAACACGTCGAATCCGTCCGTGATGATCGCCGCGGGACTGGTGGCAAAGAAGGCCGCGGAGAAGGGCCTCTCTGTTCCGCCGTGGGTGAAGACTTCGCTCGCGCCGGGGTCGCGCGTGGTGACTGACTACTATCAGAAGGCCGGCCTGTTACCCTATCTCGAAAAGCTGCGCTTCAACGTGGTGGGCTACGGCTGCACCACGTGCATCGGCAACTCCGGTCCGCTGCCTTCCGACGTTTCCAAATCCATCGACGACCACGGCCTGGTCGCAGTGAGCGTGCTCAGCGGTAATCGCAACTTCGAGGGCCGCGTGAATGTGGACGTGCGCGCGAATTATTTGATGAGTCCGCCGCTGGTAGTCGCCTTTGCACTCGCCGGACGGATTGACCACAACTTCGATGCCGAGCCATTGGGAAAAGACAAGGACGGCAAGCCCGTTTATCTTCGCGACATCTGGCCCACGCAAGCCGAGGTGGCGAGCACCATCGAGCGCGCCGTCACCAGCGAAGGCTTTCGCAGGGAATACGCGACGGTGGCCCAGGGCGATGCAAGTTGGCAGGGCTTGCGTTTCCCTACCGGCGATGTCTACCAGTGGGAACCGGATTCGACTTACATTCGCAAAGCGCCGTACTTCGACGGCATGGCCGCAAAGCCTGCGCCCGTGGAAAACATTGCCGGCGCGCGCGTGCTGGCGGTGCTGGGCGACTCTGTGACCACAGACCACATTTCGCCTGCGGGATCGATCAAGGCCAACGGACCTGCGGGAAAATATCTCGCCGAGCATGGCGTGAAGACGCCCGACTTTAACAGCTACGGCTCGCGCCGCGGCAATCACGAGGTGATGGTGCGCGGCACCTTTGCCAATGTGCGCCTGCGCAACAAGCTCGCGCCGGGAACGGAAGGCGGCGTCACGCGGCTGCTGCCCGAGGGCGAGCAGATGTCGATTTTCGACGCCAGCGTGAAATACGCCGAGCGCGGCGTTCCGCTGATTATTCTGGCGGGAAAAGAATACGGCTCCGGTTCTTCGCGCGACTGGGCCGCCAAGGGACCCAAGCTGCTCGGCGTGCGCGCCGTCATCGCTGAAAGCTTCGAGCGCATCCATCGCTCGAACCTTGTGGGCATGGGCATTCTGCCGCTGCAGTTTGCGCCGGGCGAGAATGTGGAATCCCTCGGACTCACCGGCGAAGAGGTCTACGATTTCCCCGGCCTTACTGCGCTTCTGAAGGATCGTTTGGCCAACGGCCGCACGCTACGCGTCAAAGCCACCGCGAGCGACGGCAAGGTGAAGGAATTTGATACTGTCGTGCGCATCGACACACCGCAGGAGATCGA
>CAWHNV010000009.1:0-20909 GCA_963830785.1 uncultured Acidobacteriota bacterium | reverse complement strand
AGCATGTTTTTGAATCACATTCCAAAGTGAAGCTGGAAGCGCTCTGACGGCGCATTCTCTGGATTCCATTTCCATGGATTCCGTTTCCATTGAGATTGTCTTCGGTCCCTTGTTCCAACAGCATTCTCGACGGCGATTGCGGAGGTGACTGATTCGGAGAAGCCCGTTTGTTGCCATGACTAGAGGAGGAAAAATGCCGGCGAATCAGAACACCACTCGCAGCATGGCCGCTGAAGCAGAAGCAAGCCTGGCTCCCCATAGCCCGGTTGGTGCATCCGGTGAGTGGCCGGTTTCACGGCGTGAGTTTGTTGCGGGCGTTGGAGCGGTCGCCATTGAAGCCAACAGCTTTGGTGGCGGAGCATGGGCTTCGTCGATCATTGCGCCCGCGCCTGCTAACGTTCCAATTGGAAAGGGTTGGAGCGCATTCGCTGATTTTACGAACTATTACGGAACAAGTCAGAAAGGTCCGCTCAATTCGCACGGATTTACGTTCGGGGGACAAAAGGGATTTCTTTCGAAAGCAAGAACTCGCCCCGCTTGTTTGCGAAAGCCGGCGATCTCCGTGTTTCAAACATAACTATCACGAACTCGTTCATCGCGAACGCCGGTGGCAATCTGCAATTCCCGTTTACAGAGCATATCGCTTTGGCGATCACGCCCGCGGAACACGTAATGATCAAGCCATCAGGAGAACCAGTCCGCAACGATTTCAATTCCAAAGTGGGACTTAGCTTTCAATTCTGAGACTGCTTTTGACGGACGTCGTACCCCCGTGACGCCGCCAGATGGTTCCTTTTCCGCTGCTGCGCAGTAAACCTTCAATTTCCTGCATCTGAATAGGCAACGGCACGGTTCGCGGCGGTTTGCGCTGCCCGCGCGATCCCAAAAACCTTTGAGATAGGAACGCATGCAACGAACCCTTCTACCCGGTACGCCATACCCTCTAGGCGCAACGCCCACGGCTAAGGGCACCAACTTTGCCGTCTTTTCTGAGCACGCCGCCTGCGTATCGGTATGCTTCTTCGATGAAGCCGGCAATCAGACAGACTGCGTAACTCTTCGCGAGCGCACCGCGTTCGTCTGGCACGGCCTGATTCGCAACATTAAGGCGGGCCAGCGCTACGGCCTCCGCGTGGAGGGCCCATGGGAGCCTGAGAATGGCCTGCGCTTCAACTCCAACAAGCTCCTTGTCGACCCTTACGCCAAGGCCCTCACGGGTGAAGTAGACTGGAAGGCCCCCATTTTCCCCTATGTCGTTGAAACCGGCGACGACCTTCTGCGCGACGAGCAGGATTCCGCGCCCGGCGTCCCCAAATGCGTCGTCATCGACCCCTACTTCGACTGGAACGGCGATTGTCCGCTTGAGACTCCCCTCGCTGACTCTGTAATTTATGAAATCCATGTTCGCGGCTTCTCGATCCGCAATCCCGGAGTTCCCGAGCATCTTCGCGGGACCTACGCTGGACTTACGTCCGAGGCAAGCATCGCCCACCTGAAAAAGCTCGGCGTCACCGCGGTCGAGCTGCTTCCCGTCCACCACTTCATCGACGAAGGCCACCTCGTCGATCGCGGACTGCGCGATTACTGGGGCTATAACACGCTGAGCTATTTCGCGCCCATGTCCCGCTACAGTTCCTCCGGGGATATGGGCCAGCAGGTTGTCGAGTTCAAGCAGATGGTTAAGGATCTCCACAAGGCGGGGATCGAAGCAATTCTCGACGTGGTTTACAACCACACCTGCGAAGGCAATCGCCTGGGCCCGATGCTGTCAATGAAAGGGATCGACAACCCCACCTACTATCGCCAGGTCAACGACAATCCCCGCTATTACATGGACTATACCGGCACCGGAAACACCTTGAACGTGATGAATCCCCAGGTTCTAAAACTTGTGATGGACTCTCTGCGCTACTGGGTTACCGAGATGCATGTGGACGGATTCCGCTTCGATCTGGCGAGCACGTTGGCCCGCGAGCTGCACGCCGTATCCAAACTCTCCAGCTTCTTCGACACCATCCACCAGGACCCCACCCTTGCTGACGTGAAGCTGATCGCCGAGCCGTGGGATGTCGGAGAAGGCGGCTACCAGGTGGGTAAGTTCCCGGTTCTGTGGGCCGAATGGAATGGCCGTTACCGCGATACCGTCCGCCGCTTCTGGAAAGGCGATTCCGGCCTGCTCTCCGACTTTGCCTATCGCCTTACCGGCTCTTCGGATCTCTACGAAATGGACGGGCGCAAGCCATACGCGTCAATCAACTTCGTAACCGCCCACGACGGCTTCACGCTGGCAGACCTTGTGAGCTACAACGAGAAGCACAACGAAGCCAACGGCGACAACAACACCGACGGCAACAACGACAACGATTCCTGGAACATGGGCGCCGAAGGCCCCACCGACGATCCTGCCGTCAACGAGATGCGCGAACGCCAGATGCGCAACTTCATGGCCACGCTCATTCTTTCACAGGGCGTTCCCATGATTTGCTGCGGCGACGAGATGGGCCGAACCCAGCACGGCAACAACAACGGCTACTGTCAGGATAACGAGATCAGCTGGCTCAACTGGGAACTCACCGATGTGCGGCAGCGTCAACTCGAGTTCACCTCGAAGCTTATCCACCTTCGCCTCGACCACCCCAACCTGCACCGTCGCAAATTCTTCCAGGACCGCGTCATCCGAGGCTCCGTTGTGAAAGACATCGCGTGGTACAACACAGACGGCAACGAGTTTCCGGACGAAGCGTGGAGTCATGCATGGAATCGCGCTCTGGCCGTGATGCTCAATGGCAAAACCCTCCAGATCACCAATGAGGATGGGTTCCCAATCTATGACGACAGCTTTCTGCTCATGGTCAATGCCGCGCACGAAGGCGTGGAATTCATTCTACCCGCCGCTCCTGCCGGCACCGCCTGGATCCAGCTCCTCGATACAGAAACCGGGAAGAATCCCTTTGCCAAGGTCCGGCCGCGCAAAAAAGTCATCCTCGGCGGACGATCTTTGCGCGTTTTTCGCGAGCACCCAGTGCAATAACTGCGCGCGTCAACCGCGGATTCCCGGCAAGTGACCCTATTCAGTCCCTCCGCGGAAAGCGGTTAGAGATTTCGCAGTGCAGTCCAACCCATAGCCACGTTTTCCGTTCACGGAATTGTTGATCGTCTCCATGCCGCCGGGTGTGGGCGGATGAGAGGCCGCGCTACTCCACCGTCACGCTCTTCGCCAGGTTGCGCGGCTGGTCTACGTCGCAGCCACGGCGTACTGCAATGTAATATGCCAGCAACTGCAGCGGGACGATCTCGATTAAAGGCGAAAGCAGCTCCGGCGCCGGCGGAATGTGAATTACGTGCTCCACGAGATCGCTGATGGTGTCATCGCCCTCCGTCGCCACGGCGATCACACGTCCGCTGCGCGCAGTGACTTCCTGGATATTCGAAAGCGTCTTCTCATAGCGCAGTTTCGACGCCGGATCGGTCGCATCGCGTGTGGCCAGCACCACCACCGGCAGCGTTTCGTCGATCAGCGCGTTGGGCCCGTGCTTCATCTCGCCCGCCGGATAGCCCTCGGCATGAATGTACGAAATCTCCTTGAGTTTGAGCGCGCCCTCGAGCGCGATGGGGAAATGAATGCCGCGTCCGAGGTAGAGAAAATCTCGCGCCGTCGAGAAATCCTTGGCCAGCGCCTCGCACTGTGCCGAGCGGCTGCGCAAAACTTCTTCGATTTTGGCCGGAATGCGGCCGAGCTCCTCGATGTAGGCGACGGAGTGCTCTTTGTCGAGACGGCCGCGTAACTGGCCGAGCTTCATGGCGAGGAGGAACAGCGCCGTCAATTGCGCGGTAAATGCCTTGGTGGACGCCACGCCGATCTCCGGGCCTGCGTGGGTATAAATGGCGCCGTGCGCTTCGCGCGCCACCATGGCGCCCACCACATTGCAGATGGCCACGGTCTTCGATCCGAGCGTCTTCATCTCGCGTTGCGCGGCAAGCGTGTCGGCAGTTTCGCCGGATTGCGTAATGAGCAACCCGAGAGCATTGCGGTCGGGGATGGGATTGCGGTAGCGATATTCGCTGGCGTAGTCCACGTCCACCGGCAGGCGCGCCAACCGCTCGATCATGTATTTGCCCGTAAGCGCCGCGTGCCAACTGGTGCCGCAGGCGGCGATATTGATGCTGGAGGCGTCGGCAAGTTCTTCGTCCGCAATCTCCATTTCGCCGAGGAAGATTTTGCCGGAGTCGAGCGACACGCGCCCCATTGTGGTATCGGTAATGGCTCGCGGCTGCTCCCAGATTTCCTTGAGCATGAAGTGCTTGTATCCGCCCTTTTCCGCCTGGATCGGGTCCCACTGCACGCGCGTCAGCTCACGCTTTACCGGCAGGCCGTCAAAATCCGTCAGCGTCACGCCTTCGCGGGTCAGGATCGCCATGTCGCCGTCGGCTAGAAAATAGATATTCCGTGTGTGATGCAGAATTCCCGGTACGTCGCTGGCGACAAACGCTTCGCCCTCGCCCACGCCGATTACAACCGGCGGACCCAACCGCGCCGCCACAATCTTGTCCGGTTCGGCTGCGCTCAGCACGCCCAGCGCAAAGGCGCCCGTTAACCGCTTCGCTGCCTGTCGCACTGCATCCTCAAGCGCGATCGGCGTACCTGCCACCTCGGCATCTTTCTGGACCTGCTCAATCAGGTGGGCAATAATCTCCGTGTCTGTTTCGGTGACAAACTTGTGGCCCTTCGCGGTCAGCTCACGCTTCAGGTCCAGATAGTTTTCGACGATGCCGTTGTGCACTACGACGATGCGGCCCGTGCAGTCACGATGCGGATGCGCGTTCTCTTCGGTGGGCCGTCCGTGCGTAGCCCAGCGTGTGTGGCCAATGCCGAACGTACCGTCCAACGGATGCTCGCGCAGGACCGCTTCCAGGTTTCCCAGCTTGCCCGGCGCGCGGCAGACTTCTAGTCTTGCGTTCCCAGGCCTGCCTACGGCAATGCCTGCCGAATCGTAACCCCGATATTCAAGGCGCCGTAAACCTTCAATGATGACGGGAACGACTTTCTTTGGTCCGACATATCCGACGATTCCGCACATAATTGGATTTTAAGCGAGTTGCGCCCAAACCGCTGTGCCACAAATGGGGGAAATGGCGGACCAAGGTTCGTCACGCTCTGCACATCCCTCAGGACACCGGCCGATGCGAGCTTTGGAGCACACTTCTCCTCTGCGCATATGGATCACCACGATTTCTAGGGCGGCAGCGCCGGCCGACGGTCGGGCGGCCCAACGAGAGATCCAACGGCCGGCCGAAGGCGTTCCAATGTAGAACTCGCTTCGATGATGGTTCCCGCTCCCGAAATCTCGCGATCGATGCATCGCACTCACTGGCTGCAAACGGCCGCTTCAAGAGCACTCTTAGAAAAGCAGGGAGGCGCAACCATCGCCGGGTGCGAAGTTGCGCTTGCTAGCGGTCATGGAAATGGGGAATTTATGCGGAGAGCCAGCCAGACGCATTCTCATTCATCTCCTCCCGCGCGGGAGGCACCCGCGAGTTTTGCCCCGGGATGGAAGGCGCCGGCACAGGATGGCGATCTGCGCACAAGCACTTCGGAAGAGGTAAGAATTGGGAAGGGGCAGTTTGTCAAAGGAAAGATCAGCGGCTCGGGCCCGATATTTGTCGACGGCCGCGTCGAGGGCGATATCGATATTCCCAACGAACGCGTCACCATCGGCGAGCATGGAATTTTTGTCGCCCATGCGCGCAAGGATGGGCAGTTTGGAATTACTGCGCGCGAAATTGTGATCCTGGGCCATGTGATTGGCAATGTGTCGGCCTCGCATCGCGTAGAAATTTTTCAGGGCGGATCCATCACTGGCGACGTCGACACGCCCCGGCTGAGGATCGAGGATGGCGGGTTCTTCAAGGGAGGGGTCAACCTCCGCGAAGAGAATCGGGATCTGCGCGAAGGCGCAGCTTAGAACAATTTTGTTCATTCCGGCAAGATGGAATCAGTTCCGTCCCACCCTAGGCGCAAAAACAATGACGCGCCAAGGCTCCACCCCACGGACATAGACCTGTCCGTGGCGACCCCGTGGTGAGGCACCCAGTTCTGTCCGTACACACATTGCGACGTAGTTATCTGGGCAGTTTGGCAAGCGCGTCCTGCACGTAAGCAACTGTTCCGGGTATTTAGGGGGGGAGCACCCGGCACGCGCTCCAATTCCGTCGCGATTGTGATCGCATTGCGCAGAGCGTCGCCGGCCTCGGTTGCATCGCCCGACACCTGGCTTACAGAAGCGAACTTCCCTATAGGTAGCGCGGCCTTGGTTTTCGGCGTGGGCCGGTGGCGGACTCGCGTCTCCTTTTCCACATCGGATTTCCCTCATTGTGCAAGCACGCGATGAAGTTATGCCGGGTTGCGCCGATGCAGAATATAGGCGCAATGCGCCGCGTCCGCCCGCCGGTCGATTGGGAGCAAATCGCCGCGGGGATTTGCGCGCAATGGAGAGGCTTCGATGACCGATCGCACGGAACTGCTCGAAGCAGCTTTTGACAGCCTTCCAGAGGGCATCGGTCTTTTGGGCGGAGTAGACGAAGTGGTGTTCTGGAACCGGGCTGCGCACGGCATCACCGGCTACCCCGCCGTGGAACTGCTGGGGAGGCAGCTTCCCGAATGCCTGGAGCCCTTGCTTGCGTCAGCAAGTGGCAAGCAGGAGTCGCTGGCGCTGGTTGGCAAGGAGCAGCAGCGGTCGCTGGCCAAGGCGCAGCATAAGCTGGGCCATGCAGTGCCTGTCATCGTGCGCATTCTGGCTCTGCGCAACGGGCTGGGCGAACGTATCGGCACCGCATTGCTGTTTCATCCCGCGGAGAGCCTCGACGCGCTGCCACACGGGGAATCGAGCGCATGCACGGGAATAGCAGAGAGCCGCGCAGAGCTGGAGGAGCGGCTGCAAACGGAGTTCGACGACTTCACACGCGGCGGGACTCCGCTTGGTGTTTTGTGGATCAGCGTCGATCAGGCGGAGGCTCTCCACAAGACTCACGGGGCGCCGGCGTGCAACGCCATGCTGGAGAAGGTGGGCCACGCCATGGCGCAGGGTCTGCGTCCGGCGGAGGAAATGGGCCGCTGGGGCGATGACGATTTCCTGGTGGTGGCGCATGAGCGCAGCGCAGAGATGCTGACGGCGCACGCCCAGATGCTTGACGGGCTGGCGCGCACGGCCGACTTCCGCTGGTGGGGCGATCGCATCTCGATCACAGTGAGCATCGGTGCGGCGCAGGCCGGCGGCGATGCCAGCGAAGGTTTGGCGCAACTGCTGCGACGGGCTCGGGACGCGATGGAAGTGAGCAGCCGTGAGGGCGGGAACCGTGTAACCGAGCGAGTTTGCAACAGTGCCGCATCGGCAGCGCAGGAGGATTCTGAATGTTCGCCATCATAGGCATCTTCCTCGTCTTCGCCGCCATTATCGGGGGCTTCCTGATGGAGAAGGGGCAGATGGCGGTCCTTCTGCAGCCGGCGGAGTTGCTGATTATCGCCGGAGCGGCCTCGGGAACGCTGCTAGTCGCCAATCCGATGCGCATTATCAAAGCCATCGTCGCCGGACTCTTAGGTACGCTCAAAGGCTCACCGTTCACGAAGGAACGCTACCTGAACACGCTCAAGATGTTGTACCAATTCCTGAACAAGGTGCGCAAAGAGGGACTGCTGGCGGTGGAGATGGACGTGGAGAAGCCCGAGGAAAGCACGATCTTCAAAAACTACCCTGAATTTCTCCACGACCATCACGCTCGCGACTTTGTATGCGATACGCTGCGCACGGCAATCACCGGCGGAGTGGAACCGTTCGACATGGATCAGATGATGGAACTGGACATGGAAGTGCACCATCATGAAGCGGTACAACCGGTCGATTCGCTTACTACGGTGGCGGATTCGCTGCCCGGCCTGGGCATTGTGGCTGCGGTGCTGGGCGTGGTGATTACCATGGGGGCGCTGGGCGGACCGCCCGAAGAGATTGGAAAACACGTGGCCGCGGCGCTGGTGGGGACGTTTTTAGGCATTTTGCTTTGCTACGGCGTGGTGGGACCGCTGGCCGCCAATATGGGCAAGGTGGCCGCCGAGCACAACGAGTATCTGCACGTGCTGCGGGTGCTTCTGCTGGCTTTTCTAAAAGGATCGGCGCCGATGATCGCTATCGAAATGGGACGGCGCGCGATCCCGGCGCACGCGCGGCCCGGGTTCGACGAGATGGAGAGGACCTGCAAAAACAAGACCGAAGCACCGGAAGCCGCGGCGGCGGCGGCGTAGAAGGCAGGGGTAGCCAGTAGGGAATAGAGAAGCGAAGACGAGGCTCAGAGGATTCTATGGCGACCAAAGGGCAACCGATCATCGTGATCAAGAAGAAGGGCGGCCACGGAGGCCACCACGGCGGCGCATGGAAGGTGGCCTACGCTGACTTTGTGACCGCGATGATGGCGCTGTTCATCGTCCTCTGGCTGATGAGCCAGAGCGATGCGGTGAAAAAAGCCGTGGCTGGCTACTTTAATGACCCTAAAGGGCTTTCCACGCTGCTGGGCACGACCCTGTCGGGCACGGGACCAGGTACGACACCCGCACCGGACCAGAACCAGAAGCAGCTGCAGGATCTGAAAGAAAAACTGGAGCAGGAAATCCAGGCGCGCAAAGAACTGGAAAAGCTGAATAAACAGATTGAGATGACGATTACTTCGGAGGGTCTGCGCATCGAGCTGCTCGAGGACAAGAACGGCACCTTCTACCAAAGCGGCAGCGCAAAACTGAGTCCCGACGGCCAGGAACTGCTCGCGCTGCTTGCCAAAGAGTTGAAGACGCTGCCGAACCAACTGCAGATCGAGGGCCACACCGATGCCGCCAAGTACTCGAACGACGCCGACTACGGCAACTGGGAACTCTCAGCCGACCGCGCCAACTCCGCGCGCCGTTTGCTGCAGCAAGATGGAGTGCGCGCCGACCAGGTGACGCAGGTCCGCGGCTATGCTGACCAGCTGCTGCGCGTAAAAGGCAATCCGTACGACCCCTCCAACCGCCGCATCTCGATTCTGGTGAAGAACAGCGACAATGCGCCGCCGCCAAATCTGCAGCATGCGCGCGTGGTGAGTGGCGCTCCGGGGCCTGCGCCTTCCGGGCCTGCTACAGGCGCACCGGCGCCGGCAACCGCGCCTGCTGGCCCAGCGAAACCAGCGGCTGCTCCGGCGAAGCCGATGCCCGCGACGCCGGCCAAACCTGGCATGCTCACCAAGCTCACGGGGTTGTTGATCGGAGCGAAAAAGTAAGAGCGCGTGCGGTGCAGCTGCACAGGATAAGGGAAAATTGGTAACCTGGAACGAATTTTCTGAAAGAACTTCCCTCAGACCCTAAAGGCCCGAATGACAGAGCCCCCTTTACGGCACGACTGAACAACTAGCTGAAAAGTCTGCCTGTCGTCCTCACGAGAAAGGCCCGTGGCTAAAGCCACGCTGAATCGAAGGCCATTATTCGAGAGGCTGAAGCCCCCTCCGACCTACGAAAAACCGAGTTTTCAGCAGGCTGTAAAGTTGTGCTTATTCAAACCACGGTGTTATTTCCGCAGCTTTTCAAAAGAACCTCGCTGGGGGATCGGTCTCTCGCAGACAGGACGCACCGCACCGCCGTGGTGTAGTCTGGTTTGCGGACTGGCAAACGTTTACTGGAGGGCAAATTCCATGGCTATCGTCGCCGGAGTAGATTTCGGCACACTCAGCGTTCGCGTCACTCTCGTTGACAGCAAGAAAGGCCCGATCGGCACAGGCTCGGCTTCTTATCCGCTCCATCGCCGCCGCGGCGATCCCAACTACGCGACGCAGTCGCACGCGGATCAGATGGCGGCTCTGGCCGCGGCCACGAAGGATGTGCTGAAAACCACGGGCGTGAACGGAGCCGAGGTTGCAGCCATCGCGCTCGACACCACCGGCTCCAGCGTGATTCCGGTGGGCGAGGGTTTGGAGCCGCTCGACGAATACTATCTCTGGTGCGACCATCGCGCTTTTGCCGAGGCCGAGGAGATTACCCGCAAAGCGCACGAGCTGGGTTTTGAAGGCATTGCATGGTGCGGCGGCGTTTACTCGCACGAATGGGGCTTTGCCAAGCTCTTGCATTGGCTGCGCTCTAATCCAAAACTAAGAGAAAGATTTGTGACGGCGCTGGAACACTGCGACATGGTTGCAGCCACTCTCTCAGGTGTGACCGAGGTGAGCGCGCTCAAGCGAAGCGCTTGCGCCATGGGGCACAAATGGATGTGGAATCCAAAGTGGAATGGGCTGCCGCCGGAGGAGTTTCTCGTCGCGGTGGACCCGCTGCTGGCGGGCATACGCGCTAAGATGGGCGGCGAATACCTGACCAGCGACAAAATCGCCGGACATCTTTCGGAGAAGTGGGCCGCGGAACTGGGGCTTCGCGCGGGAATTCCAATTCCTGTGGGCGCATTCGACGCGCACTGGGACGCCATCGGCTCGAACATCCGCGAAGGCGACGTGGTGAACGTGGTCGGCACGTCGACCTGCATCATCGCCATGGGGCCAAAGCCGGAACTGATTCCCGGCGTGTGCGGTGTGGTGCCGGGGAGCGTGCATCCGCACTACACGGGCATTGAAGCGGGGCTGTCGGCGGTGGGCGATATCTTCGACGCCATTGCCAGGCGCGCGAACACGACGGTGGCCGCACTTTCAGAAGGCCTGGACGCGTGGAAGGCGGGCCAGACGGGACTACTGCGGCTGAGCTGGGATAACGGTGATCGCACCGTGCTGGTGAATCCCGAACTGGGCGGCGTGACGCTGGGCTGGAACCTGATGCACACGGCGCAGGACGAACTCTTCGCCGCGATTGAAGGCACCGCATTCCACACGCGCATCATTCTGGAGCGCATGGCCGAGCACGGCGTGCGCATCGATCGCATCATCAATGCTGGCGGCATTCCGCAGAAGAACGAAATTCTCAACCGCGTTTACGCCAACGTGCTGAACAAGCCGGTGCTGGTGCCGGCGGGCATTCCCACGAGCCTCGGCTCAGGAATTTTTGCGCTGCTTGCCGCCGGAGTATACAAGACGATCGAAGAGGCGCAGGATGCGGTCTGTCTGCCTTTCCGCACCGTGGAGCCGGACGCGAAGGCTGCCGCGGTGTACGAGCAGCTTTACCCGCTTTATCGCGACGTGTACTTTGCGCTGGGTAAGCGCGACGCCGCCCCGACCGCACTGGGCAACGTGCTGCCCGAGCTGAGAAAAATCGCGGCGCAGGTGCAAAAAGCGAGCTGACAAAGGGCGATTGGGTTTAGAATTCGGCGTGGCAGGAGAACGTCATGAAAGTTATGCGAATCTTCCTCCGTTTCGCCTTGGTTGCAACCACCTCCACGGCCATTTTTCTCCCGATTTGCGGCGCGCCTGCCGCGCCGGCGCAGGCTCCGACTGCAATCAACGACCTGAATGGAACCTGGGTCAATGCTGATCCGAATACGAGTGGATTCATTCGCATCGTGATTGATGGAACCACGATCCATCCCTACGGCAATTGCACGCCGAGGCCTTGAAATTGGGGCATCGTTGAGGGAAGGACCTACGGCGCCAGCGTTCGGTTAGCGGCGCCCGTTGCGATGACGGCGACCTTTGTTATGAACTTCGATGAAGTTGTGATCACGCTGTTGCTCGAGTCGGACGGCAGGCTGCGCGTAGACAGCTTCACACACTTCACCGACGGAAACCGACGCGCCGACTACCACAGTTCAGGTTATTTGGTTCACGCCGACGTCCGGAGCGGGAACTGATCGCTGCAACGGTTGTAAGGATGCCGATCTTGTTGTCGCATCCGGGTGGCGCGCCTCGCTGCGGAGCGGCTACGGGGTGGCGCACGGCTCTCCGCTTGCTCATCCGCGCCAAGCGGTTTAGTGTGGTTTTCACAATCTAAATCGCCGGGTGCCCTGTGCCTTCTTCATTTCTGCGTATTCATTTTCCTTGCCAGCTTGCCGCGTTGATGGTAGTCACGCTGTCTGCGGCCGCGCAATCGTTGCCGGAAGCTCCGTATGCCGCGCCGTCGGCCGACCCGTGGAGCGCGCCGCACTTCTCCATCGATCCCAAGACGCTGTACCAGGCCGCATCAGCCGCGCCAGCGCCGGACGGCGTGAACGTGACAGAGCTTTGCGAGGATGAGCGCTACACCTTCGACGACGCCGGCCGGCAAGTGCACGTAGGGCACGTCATTTATAAGGTGCTGACGCAGAAGGGCGCCGAAGGCTGGGATTCGCTTTCAGTGGGCTGGGAGCCCTGGCACGAAGCCCGGCCCGTCATCCGCGCGCGGGTTATTGCGCCCGACTACACGGTGCATACGCTCGATCCCAACACCATCACCGAAGCGCCGGCCCGCGGCGGCGACTACAAGACCTATAGCGACGGCAAGCGCCTGCGCGCGCCGCTTCCGGCGATTGCGCCCGGCGCGGTGGTGGAGGAGGAATATACCGAAACGGAAACGGAGCCGCTGTTTCGAGCGGGCCGCGTAGGGCGAGTTGTGCTCGGCCAAGAAGACGTACCCGTGGCGCACAGCCGCGTGGTTTTCGACGCTCCCGCCGCTCTGCCGCTGCGTACCAATCCCCTTTTGCTGCCCAGGATCAAAGCGGAGCGCACCGAGGCTGGAGGGCGCGTCACGCTGACGCTTGACGTGGGCCCGTTGGATGCGATCGACGCCCGTGAGGACTATCTTCCGCCGGAGGCCGTAAGCTTCCCGATGATCGAATTCTCCACGGGGGCATCGTGGCAGAGCATTGCGGCGGCGTACGGAAACATTGTGGATGATCGCGCACATTCGCCGGCGGTCGAAAGCGTCGTGGCGCCGCTGATTGAGGGCAAAAAGTCTGCGGCCGAAAAAGAGGCTGCCATTCTCGATTATCTCGATCGCGAGATCCGTTACACCGGAATCGAATTCGGCGAAGCGGCGATCATTCCTCACGATCCGGCAGAAACGCTGGCGAAGAAATATGGCGATTGCAAGGACAAGGCCACGCTGCTGGTGGCGATGTTGCGCGCGGCAGGCATCCCCGCTTACGTCGCGATTCTCAATGGAGAATCCCGTATGGACGTGCCCGTGGATCTGCCCGGTATGGGCATTTTCGATCACGCGATTGTTTACGTGCCCGGAAAGAATCCGCTTTGGATCGACGCCACTGATCGCTACGCTCAACTTGGACAGGTGCCGATGGGCGACCAGGGCCGTTTGTCGCTTGTTACGAGCGACGCAACCACGGCCCTCATCAAGATTCCTGAAGGCGCTTCGCGCGACAGCGGCGTGGTGGAGACGCGCGAGTTCACGTTGACGGACAACGGCCCCGCCAACGTGGTCGAGATTACCGAGCCTAAAGGCATTCTGGAATCGAACTATCGCGCCGTTTATGCTGACAAGCCCGACAAGGACATGCGCGAAGGCCTTCGCGGCTACATCAAGGTGGAGTATCTCTGCGATGACCTCAGCAAAGTCGAACGTACCGATTCTGCCGATCTTTCGCAGCCGTTCAAGCTGACGATTGCCTGCGAAAAAGCAAAGCGCGGTTACACGGAACTCGAAAGCGCGCAGGCCGCCATTCCCTTCGGCGGGCTCTTCCAATTCCTGCCCGAGGAACTCAGACAGAAAGACAATCCCGACGAGAAGAAGACCAACGGTCCCGATGGGCCGAAAAAGCCGCGCACCGAGGATTGGTGGCTGAATGCGGCTCTCACTACAGAGTGGAACTATCGCTTCATCCCGCCCGCGGGATTTGTGCCCAAGGAGCTGCCCAAGGACTTGAACCTGGCGCTGGGCCCGGCGCAGCTGACGGAGAGGTTTACTGCGGAAAAGGATGGAGTGGTGCTGGCGCACCTGGTCTTCGATTCCGTGAAGCGCCGCTACACCGTAGCTGAGGCTACCGCGTTGCGCAACCAGGTGGCCGATCTTATCAACGGCCCGGCGATCCTCATCGATTTTGAGCCGCAGGGTGAGGCACTGTTGCGCGACGGCAAGGTGAAGGAGGCGCTGGCCAGTTATCGCGCGCTGGTGGCGCTGAATCCCAATGCAGCCGTGCACCATTTGCAGGTGGCCAATGTGCTGCTTCAGGCGGGTATGGGAGAAGCTGCGCGCGCAGAGGCGCGACTGGCGGTGAAGCTCGATCCGAATTCGGCGCTCGCCGAGCGCGTGCTCGCCGAGATTCTGAAGCACGACCTTGTGGGTCGCGAACTGCGCCCGGGAAGCGATCTGAACGGCGCGGCCGACGCGTATCGCGCCGCCATCAAGCTCGATCCCGACGATCACACCGCGCAAGCCGATCTGGCGATCCTGCTGGAATACGACTCCGTGGGGAGGCGCTACAGCGGCCAGGCGCACATGAAAGAAGCCGTCGCCGAATACGAGAAGCTGGGCCAGGACAAGCTTGCCGATCTGGGACTCACCAACAATCTTGCCTTCGCGCTTTTCTATAGCGGGAACTACGCGGGCGCGTACAAAGCGGCGCAAACCCTTAATCCCGAGCCCAAGGCGCTGATGTCGGGGTCGATCGCCATGCAGCAGGACAGCAAGGCGGGCCTGGATGAAGCCAACAAGCGCGCCACAGACGACAACGGGTTGAAGGAAACCGCGCGCACTGCCGGCGAAATGCTGATGAACATGCGGCAATATGCGCAGGCCGCCGACTTTTACCAGGCAGGCGCCGGGGGCGAAGACGCCGCGCGGACATTGGGTCTGGCGAATATGCTGCGCGGCGCCCTTCACCACGAGGACGTGCAATTTGCGAACACCCCGGCTGATCTCGTCAAGCGCTTCTCGATGGTGCCCTTCGATCCCGATCTGACCAAGGAGCGCTTTGCCGCCATGCTCAGCCGCAATGCCCTGAAGGTACTGAACGCTACAGACGCCGACGAGCAGAAGGAGGAGCTCGAAAGCGGCAAGAAGATGAACAGCCAACTGGCACGCGAGGGGAGCTCGCTCGATGTTACCCAAGACATCGTGCTGCACATGCTCGATCCCAAAGGCGAGGGCAATGACACAATTGGCTACCGCGAAAAGGTGGAAGTGCTGGGCGGAAGTGCCTTGACGCTCTACATCGTGAAGGAAAACGGGCAATACAAATTGCTCGACACCGGCGAAAAGCCGAACTCCATTGCACTGGAAATGCTGGACCGCATCCAGGGCGGCGATTTGCGGGGAGCGAAGGCGCTGCTGGACTGGATGCGCGAAGATGTGCACATGGAGGGCGGCGACGATCCACTAGGCGGGCCGGTGTTTCCGCGCTTCTGGACCAAGGGTGAAGCGCCGGATGCGCGCAAGATGAAGCTGGCCGCCGCGGCGATTTTGGTGGGAACCAAGCCCACCGTGGTCGAGGGCGTGCCGATTCTGGAGGCGGCGCTGAAGGATGCCACCGGCGATCGCGAACGCACCAACATCCGGATCGCGCTGGCTGTCGGGTGCATGATTGAGAACAATTTCGCGGGCATGCTCGAGGTGTCCTCGGCGCTCGAGAAGGACGAGCCGGAATCGAAGACGGCTTTTATCGACAATGTGCTCGCGCTGATGGGCCTGGGCCGGTACGACGACGCGTTGGCGCTGGCCGACGAACGGCTGAAGCTGCTGGAGAATGACAGCGACGCTTACGAGATGAAGATGGAGGTCGAAGCCGACCGCGGCAACTTTGCGGCGGCCCGCGGCTGGGCGCAAAAACTTGCCGACCTGGGCAAGGAAGACGCCATGCTGCTGAACAACGAAACCTGGTACGCGCTCTTCACCGGCAAGGTGGAGCAGTCGGACATCGCCAAGGCAATTCGCGCTACGGAAATGCAGAAAGACTCGCCGTCCATTCTGCACACCCTAGCTTGTCTCTACGCCGAAGCGGGAAATACCAAGGACGCGCGCGAGGTGTTGTTGCGCGCCATGGACGACTGGAATCTCGACGAGCCGAATGACGAGGTGTGGTACGTTCTGGGCCGCATTGCGGAGCAGTATGGCGAGCGCGAGATCGCCATCGCCGACTATCGCAAGCTGGAGAAGCCGAAAGAGCCGCTTGCCATTCATACTTCGACGTGGCGGCTGGCGCAGATTCGGTTGAAGGCTATAGGGGCGGAGGAGACGGCGGCGAAGTAGTTGCAGGCAGCTCGGGCTGGGCGGAAAAAGCGCGGGTTGGGAGACCCGCACTACAGCCGGTCAGGAGACCGGCGCTACAAAAACGGAAACTAGCGATCAGAAGGCTGCTCACTGTTGCTGCTGCATCTGCTGCATGTCGATGAAGGGGACGGCTGGCTCGGGAGGCTGCTGGGCGCGCTCGACGAGCACGCTCCAGTCTTCGGGGATGGGTAACTTGCGATCGAGGGGTGGCGGAGTGTCGCCGGCGTCGACCTGCACGGCCACATAGAGCTCGCTGGCGGTGTGGCCGCGGAAGACGCCGTGGGTCGGCGGAACATCGGCATAATCGCGGCCCACGGCGGTGCGGATGTGGCGATGATGTGCGACGAGATTGTTCGTGGGGTCGATACCGACCCAGCCGAGATGCGGCATCAACGCCTCGACCCAGGCATGCGTAGCATCGGGCGTGGAGCGGTCGTGATCCTCGCGCCCGCGATATAAATAACCGGATACATAGCGCGCAGGAATGCGCACATGGCGTAGCAGCGCGATCATGGTGTGCGCAAAATCCTGGCACACGCCTTTGCCGCTGACGATCGCCTCGTCGATGGGTGAGTCGACGCGCGTATGACTGGGCACGTATTCGAAGTAGTTGAAGAGGCGCTGATTCAGCTCCAACATGAGCATGAGGGGATCGTCGCGGCGGGTCACGCCCATCTGCTGGGCGAGCAAGGTCACCGCCGGGGTCTCGACGGCGAAGGTACTGGGCAGAAGCATCTCCCAGTAATCGCCGGCCTCGATCAGCGCATCCAATTCGCTCCAGGCTTCAGGCGCAAGAGATAGCGGAACGTCGGGAAATGGCTGCTGCTCGACGACGGACTCGGCCACGATGACGAGCTGATTGTGCTCGCCGGGAATATCGAAGTGCTGCACATTATTGCCCAGGTGGTCGCGATAGCTGAAGACGCGGCAACGCGGACTGACGGAGAGCGAGAAGGTCAGGCAGTGCTGGCTCGCGTCGGAGCGCGGGTGCATGCGCGCCTCCATGATGCTCTCCTTGATGGGGCTGGAGTAGCGAAATCGCGTGAGGTGCCGGACGGAATAGAAGTTCATGCGGTTCCCTCTTAAGCAGTCAGCGCTGATTGAATAGAGTAGTGCACGTAAAAGCGGTAAATGAGTTCATGGATGTGCAGGCATTGCCCTCGGATGTTGTGCAGGAATCCAGCCGTATCGCCAGCCAGGATTTCGTTGATCGATGTGTAGCCCAGCGAGGCGCTGAGTTTGCCGATGGCGGCCTTTAGTTCTTCGGGCGGCCGCCTCCCGCCGGCCTGCTGAATGCCCTCGACGGCCTGGCGCGTGCCTTCGACGCAGTAATGGATGGCGTGGGGAAAATCGCTGTTCAGCACAAGGAATTCGAGCATGCGCTCCGGTGAGAGGTCAGCCGTGTACACCTGGCAGTACGCTTCGAACGCTGTGCAACAGCGCAGCAGGCCCACCAGTTCCAGATGTAGATAGCCGGACGACTCCCGCTCGTGAGGGTGGAAGAGTTCGGCCTGGAAGACCTCCAGCAAAGTGGCCGTGGCGTAGGCGCGCTCAAGATAGCGGCCGAGGCGGATGAATTGCCAGCCCTGACCGTGGATCATGCTGGTATCGGTGGTGCCTTTGAAGAGGTAGATGCCGTCGATCACGGTGGAGAGCTGGTCGCCGATGTTGGCGGAGAACTGCGACTGCGCGTGCGGCAAGTGCATCTGGTGGTAAAGACGGTTGAGGCGCTGCCACATCTCAGTGGAGATTTCTTCGCGCACCTGGCGGGCGTTTTCGCGGGCTCCGGTGAGGCAGTAAATCACAGAGGCTGGGCTCAGATTGTCGTAGACCAGCTTCTGCGCCATTTCCTCGATGCTCCCGTTCCACTCCATCTCCACAGGCTTGCCGAGTGCGGCCACCATACGCTGCCATCGCACCTCCACGTTAGATCCGCCGGCATCGAGCATCAGGCTCATGGTCACGTCGAGCAGGCGCACAGTATTCTCGGCGCGCTCGAGGTAGCGGCTCATCCAGTAGAGGCTGTCGGCAACGCGCGATAGCATCGTTCTACTCTCCCGGGGGTTGTGGTTTCCGGCCCTCTCCGCGTTGAAGCTGCGGGAGAGAGGGGGCACCGAGAAGTTGTTGGCTATTCCAGAACCCATGTGTCCTTACTGCCGCCGCCCTGCGAAGAGTTGACAACGAGCGAGCCTTTTTCGAGCGCTACGCGGGTTAAACCGCCGGGCACGATGTTGATTTTGTCGCCAAAGAGGATGTAGGGTCGCAGATCCACGTGGCGCGGCTCCAGGCGGTCGCCGATGAGGCAGGGAGCGCGCGAGAATTCGAGCGTGGGCTGCGCGATGTAGTTGCGCGGGTTGGCTTCGATCTGCCGCGCGAACTCTTCGCGCTGCAGCGCCGTGGAGTGCGGGCCGATGAGCATGCCGTAGCCGCCGCTTTCGCCCACGGCTTTCACCACCAGCTTGTCGAGGTTGGCGAGCACGTGCTTGCGGTCCTTGTCGTCGCTGAGCAGAAAGGTTTCCACGTTGGGCAGAGATCGGATCTTCGTTCAGGTAGTAGCGGATCATGCGCGGCACGTAGGCGTAGACGGCCTTGTCGTCGGCGAGGCCGGTGCCGAAGGCGTTGGAGACGGTGACGTTGCCGGCGCGATAGGCGTTGAACAGGCCGGCGCAGCCCAGCGCGGAGTCGGAGCGGAAGACGAGGGGATCGCTGAAGTCGTCGTCGACGCGGCGATAGATGACGTCGACGCGCTTGAGGCCGTCGGTGGTGCGCATGTAGACGATGTTGTCGTGGGTGACCAGGTCGCGGCCCTCCACGAGATCGATGCCCATCTGGCGGGCGAGATAGGTGTGCTCGAAGTAGGCGGAGTTGAAGACGCCGGGCGTGAGCAGCACGATGTTCGGTTCGGGGCGGCCTTCTGGCGCGAGAGAGCGCAGCGTGGCCAGCAGCAATTGCGGATAGTGCTCGATGGGGCGCACGCCGTAGCTCGCGAAGAGTTGCGGAAAGGTCCGCTTCATGACGCGGCGGTTGGTGAGCATGTAGCTGACGCCGGAGGGCACGCGAAGGTTGTCTTCGAGCACCACGAACTCGCCGTTGTTCAGGCGGAGCAGGTCGCTGCCGACGACCGCGATATAGACGTTGCGCGGCACCTGCAAGCCGCGCATCTGCCGCCGGTAGTGCTTGCAGCTGTAGACGAGCTCGCGCGGGATGACGCGGTCGGCGAGGATTTTGGCGTCGGAGTAAACGTCGCGCAGGAAAAGGTTGAGCGCGGTGATGCGCTGCGTGAGCCCGCGCTCGATGCGGTCCCACTCATCGGCAGTGACAAGGCGCGGCAGCAGATCGTAGGGGAAGATGCGCTCGGTGCCCTCGTCGCGGCCGTAGACGGTGAAGGTGATGCCCTGAGTGAGGAAGGCGAGGTCGACAGATTGCTTGCGCCGCTGTAACTCAGCGGTGGGAAGGCCCGCCAGGGTTTCGGCAAGGGCGCGATATGGCGGCCGCACTTCGCCGCTGGGCTCGCGCATTTCGTCGAACGCATGGTCGAGCCGGTAGTCGCCGTAGAGGGTTTCGATCTCCACTGGATGGCCTGCGGTCATGGTCGAGTAATGAACCTTCCTTCCAGCGGATCCAAGGCACCGGCTAAATGAATTGCCCAAAAAAAGGCGCGCGGCGATTGCCAGAGCCGATTTTTGAGCGAGCTCCGCCTATGTCCTGCTCTCTTGGTTCTAACATGCGGGAGATAAAGGAGCCATCAGGAAAAGCGGGAGCGGCAGAGACCGCGAGCAAGAACAAAGGCGCGACTCGTGGGCCGCGCCTTTGTTCTTGCTCATTGCCGCTAGCCTGAGGCCTGGGGCGTTGGTGTCAACTACTTGATCGGAACCTCGGCGGTCGTCTTCACAATCTGCGCGACGATCTGGTAGGGATCGGCCTCAGAGTTGGGACGGCGATCTTCAAGGTAGCCCTTGTAACCGTGCTTGATGAAGTTGACAGGCAGGCGGACGGAAGCGCCGCGATCCGAGAGGGCGTAGCTGAACTTGTCGATGGCCTGGGTCTCGTGGAGGCCGGTGAGACGCAGGTGATTGTCCGGGCCGTAAACCGCGATGTGATCGGGAATGTTCTTCTCGAATGCGGCCATCAGGGCCTCGAAGTATTCCTTGCCGCCCACTTCGCGCAGGTGCTTGGACGAGAAGTTGGTGTGCATGCCGGAGCCGTTCCAGTCGCCCTTGATCGGCTTGCAATGCAACTGCACGTCGACTTCGTACTTTTCGCAGAGGCGAGCCATCAGATAGCGCGCGGTCCACAGGTCATCGGCGGCCTTGTGCGAGCCCTTGCCGAAGATCTGGTACTCCCACTGGCCCTTGGCCACTTCGGCGTTGATGCCTTCGTGGTTGATGCCGGCGTGGAGGCAAAGGTCGAGGTGCTCCTCGACGATGGTGCGGGCGATCGAGCCCATGTACTTGTAGCCGACGCCGCAATAGTAGGGGCCCTGCGGCGCGGGAAAGCCGTGCTCGGGGAAGCCGAGCGGACGGCCATCCTTATAGAGGAAGTACTCCTGCTCAAAGCCGAACCAGAGATCCGGATCATCCGGGGCCGTGGCGCGCATGTTGGTCGGGTGCGGCGTGCCGTCGGGGAGCATGACTTCGCTGAGCACGATGAAGGCGTCTTTGCGGGCGGCGTCGGGATAGAGGGCCACCGGCTTGAGAACGCAATCGGACTTGTGGCCCGCAGCCTGCATGGTGGAGCTGCCGTCAAATCCCCACAGAGGCAGATA
>CAWHNV010000008.1:0-24616 GCA_963830785.1 uncultured Acidobacteriota bacterium | reverse complement strand
CGCGAGGGCGACGCCAGACTTCCATTAGCGGGAAGGCTCAGCCACAACTGGCAGATGGAGGGCTCGTTGATCTTCCGCTCAATGGTCAACGGACGCGCCGCGTCCAACGCACTCGTATAGTCCTGCCCTTGAATTGTGATTTTCATTGCAGCCCGTCCATAACTCCCTTTTCCACTCGGTCCCAGTTTTCCCGCACCCTAGCCCGTGCCCCATCCATTCGGCGCTCTTTGCAAAAAGTGCGGAAGAGCACAAACCCCAATACTCCCTTTTCAACTCAGCAAGCACATGGGTGCCCCGCAGCCTGTCCTGAGCGAAGTCGAAGGATCCCGACTTTGGAACGTGGGATACCGCGATATTTCCAAGCAGACCCGCTAACTCGCTGACCCGCTAACTCGCCGACTCGCCTACACCAGCGCATTGTGCGCTGGCAGAAAACTCCGGTAGCAAACCACGCGCTCGCCGTCCAGCGGGTCCGTCACCGGCAACGCCAGAAATTGCCCTTTCAGCGTCACTCGCGATTGTCCATTCTGATCTTTCCCGTTGAGCAGGACAGTAGCTTCCTCCGCGCCGCTCATGGATTGCAATCGCGGATAGTGGAAGAAAATTCTTTCTCCCTGGCTGCCCTGCATCAAAAACAGCGCCGACCACTCCTGATAAAAGCTGCCGCCCTCGCGATCCACAAAGCCCGTCACCGCCTGCACTTTTGCGCCCGTCGCCGGCGCCCCTCCGGGCAACGGCGTGGCAAGCGTTAGCCCTGTCGGCACCACCTGGGCCACCAGCGTCACGTTGAACGTAACGCGCCGGATGTAATCCACATCCGTCAAAGCCTGCCGCACATAGGCGCCCGCAACCGGGCTCGCCACAAAGCCTGTCTGCCCGGTGTAATCCACGTCCACCGCGACAATCGAGCCTGGCGCAAATTTGGCTGCATCGCTCGACGCCAGCAGAATGGAAGTACTTGTCGAGCCGCTCAGTGGAACTACTGCCCGCGCGGCCGTCGCTCCGTCCGCCGCAAGTGCCGGGTCGCTCGCCACGGCCAGCACATTCATGTGCTGCGATCCCGTTGCCAGCGCCATGGTCAGCTTCGTCCAGCTCAAAAACTGCAGGCTCACCTGCGCCTGCACGGTCTCGCGCACCTGCTCAAGAGCCGCGGCAGGAATGCCCGTCAGCAATGCTGTCGACCTGCTTACCGGCTTGCGCGCGAAATCCTGAATCCAGCCCAGGTCGATCCAAGGCGCCGGCGGATCGGCCAGACTAAACTCGCCCTGTTGCGACGGATCGAAGAGCACGGGCGTCTGCGCTGCCCGATTCACGGGCGCAAAGTATGCGCGCACCCGCCGCGTCACCGGCGCCGGAGCGGAAAACCATGTTGCTGTCATTGCGAAATCCCTTTCAGCATTCAGGTGTCAGGAGGCAGAATCTGAAACCTGACACCTGAAACCTCACACCCGGCGAAGCCTTTACTCCCCCGGTTCCTGGTAGCTGTACATCATCACACTCGCGCTGCGCCCCAGCAGGTCGCGATTCACCACCACCGGACCGAACACCGGCTCATCCCAGAAAACCTGGGTCAGCATCGCGGCCGGGGGCACCGCCGCGTAGTTGAGCTTGGGCGTATAAAAAGGCTGCAGCATCCCCATCAGCTCTTCATCCATTGCGCTCAATGCGCGCCCGCGATCCAGACCGCCAAAGCTTTGCGTTCCGCATGTCTGGTACGTAATCTCGCACTGTTCCGCCGCCATGGCGGACGCCAGATCCATGTCCGTCGCCAAGCCCGCCCAGCGCAGCACAAACACGTCATTGGGAAGCTGGCTGAAGGGCGCTTCCGCTTCCTCCACCAGAATTCCCGGACGCACCGCACCGCGAAGCAGGATGGTCCTTTCCGGATTGATTGCCGTCAGGCGCGTGCGCAGCGCCATGTAGAACGAGTCTTTCGCATTTTGCATCGCATACTCCGTACCGTGATTCGTGGGTGGCTCGTGATTCGTTTTCTGAGATCTGGCCGGAGAGTTAATTGATGATCCCCGGCACGAATCACGAGCCGCGAATCACGATTCACGGCCTTCACACCGCCTGCTGTCGCGCCTCGCGCAGCAGCAACCGGTAGAGATACACCTGTCCAAAAGCCTCATTCGAGGCAATGGATTCAATCAAATAGTCCTGCCCGGCCACCGTCACTGCCAGCGTCATGGCAAACAGAGCCTGCGCCGATTCGAGATCGAGCGCATTCACCTGCTGCGCCACGCTGGTGGCCGACACCAGCAGCTCCCACTTCGACTGTCCGCCCTCCTGCCAGGTCGGCCGCAGCTTTCGCATCAGAACCGGACTCACCGGAACCTCCGCAAAAGTGGTCGCCACCAGGCCAACCTCCGACATGCTGGTATCGGTGTTCGTGCCGGTCACGCGCAGCAACGCCGTGGCACCCGTCATGCTCCGCAGCAAGGCGTCGGCCAGCATCTGCGGCGCTCCCCGGGGATTGCCCGGCGCTGTATCGCTCATAACTTGCTCCCATTTCCAGTGACCAGGTGTCAGTTTCAGCTTGCAGGTTTCATGCAAAAGCCAACTGGTCGCACCTTCGTCCTGACACCTGACACCTAAAATCTGAAACCTGTTTTCATCCCAATTTGTTCGCAACGTACGGCTTCAGCCACTCCTGCACCGTCTGGTCGATTAACGAACTCGAGAAATACTTCACCTGCATGGTGTCGAGCTTGCTCATACTGGCGTTCAGCGCCGGCGTGGCCTGCGCGTTGCGCACAATCTGCGCGCACGCCGACTTCACGTCGTCGCCGATCGTCGTCAGACCGGCCGTATAAGTCACCCGCACTTCGTTGTAGGGCAGTCCCAGCACATTCCAGGGCAGCGTCAGCTCGCCGTTCGCCGGGTCGAAATCCACCAGCGACGTGTCGATCGCCGCCCATTGTCCGGGCAATGCAAACGCCAACGCAATTTCGCTCAACGGCTCTTGCGGCAACTCTCCGCGCCGCGGCCTGGCATAGCGGCCCTCAATGCCCACCAGCGGCGAAGTGGCCGGAGCCAACGGCGCCAGCGGCAGATAACTCAAGAGCACCGTCTGCGCTCCCGTGGTCACGCGCAGGCGCTCGATATACTGCATCACATTTATGTCCCGCCGCCTGCAGTGGCTGTTGATCAACGCCGTGGCTGCCGTGATCCAGTCCGCCGTCGTTCCCGCTGGCAATCCATAGTTCGCGTAATCCGCTGGCTCAAGATAGGCCATGAAAGTTCCTTTCAAAGTTCTCAGTTATCAGTGATCAGTGATCAGTGATCAGTAATCGCTCCATGATTCGCCGTGCACCATCGACTTTGCATGCGCGGGAACCGTGAACTGACCACTGACAACTGACCACTGAAAACTGTCTTTTCTACCGGTCCACGAGCACCTGGGTGTGCGCGAAGTTCGCGCCCTTCACCACCGGCGCGCCGAACTTCACTGCGACGTACTGGTAGGTCAGCGAGTTTGGCAAGCCAAGCTGGAAGACGCGTGGAGCCGGATCGCCGAGCCAGTGATACTCGATCAGGTCTTCGGTCACGATGTACGCCGGAAGCACCGCGTTGCCCGTTCCCGGAGTGCCTGTATACGGCAAACTCCAGTCAGGAATCAGCGGCAGGTCGCCGGCTTGCGTCGAAAGATTCTTCACCGTAAAGCCAGCTGAAATCTGCGTGCTGTTCAACACCACGTTGTAGTCGGTCTTCATCTCCTGGTCGATCAGGTCCAGCAGTACCGGGTTGGCATAGACGGCCGTCGGCCGAATGCGATAACCGCTGCTCGCAACCATCTGCGCGATCGTGGTCTTGATCGTGTCCACAATCTTCATCGAGGTGGTCACGGTCACGCTGTTGCCGCCGGCCGCGATCTGCGCCGCGCAACCCATGTATTGTGTCGTCGTGGGCGCGCTCAGGCTGGTATCGGTGCCCTGCCACAGAGCCACATCGTGCGTCACCATCACGCCGCTTACCGTATCCACCAGGTCCTTGGCCTGCAGATAGGCAAACTGTTTCTGCTGGTCGCCCAGTTCGATGTCGAAGAGGTTGTAGTTGATCTGCGCCACAATGGCCTTCAGCGGCACGCTCAGCTCGATGCGCGTCGGAGCTTACCACTGCTGGGCTGATGCTGCGCGGATTTACAAAGCCGGCTGCGCCCGGGTTGGGAATCGCCGTCTCCTCGAAGAACCGCGAAGGATGACCCGTCGCCGGAACCTGCTTGATGCGCTGTCCAAATGGACTGGATCGCCGGCAAATGTCGAAGATCTCCGTCTGGTACAGCGGAACTTCGATGGCGCCCGGCCCGATGTAATCAGCTGCCGCGTGAATATCTGCAAAGGTTGCGTTCATAGCTCTCTCCACCCCCTCCATGGGGCCGTTGTTTTCAGCCGCTAGCTTCTAGCTCCTAGCTGCCAGCTGGTTCGTGCCGGAATCCGGCTTGGTTGGTATTCCCCGGCTGCGCAAACTCCGATAACATTTCAAAGGAGCCGCTTCTCAGCCGTAATGTACCCGTGATCGTCGTCGGGCTTTTAGCTAGCAGCTAGAAGCTAGTAGCTGGTAGCTGCTCTTATGCCACCGACCCGGCCCGCAGCAGTTGCGTCTTCACTGCGATGCGCTGTTCCAGGCTCAGCCCCGACAACGCCGCATCCAGAGCGTGCACATCCACCGGCCCGTCGCCGATACCGTGCTTGGCAAGCATCTCCGCCGTTGCCGCAGGCATTGTCCGGCGCAGAGGGTTCACAGTATTAGCCGCGGCCTTCACCTCGGCCAACTCCCGCTCAACGGCGGCCAGCTTCTCCGCCAGTTCGGTCTCGCGCCGGCTCTGCTCCACCGTGGCCGAGATCCTCTCCACCTCGCCCGATAGAACGCCCTGGCGTTCTTCCAGCCAGTTCAGCGTCCTCTCCAGCAGTGTGGTCGCGGCCTCAAGCCGCTCGGCAATGTTCTTCTCGTCGTTTTCCATGTATATCCCTTCCTGTTTCCGCGCCCTTCGCGCAAACATCTGCTGTACGCGCCCACAAAAAAGGCTCCGTCAAGCGGAGCCTCTTCACTGATCTGCTAACTCGCCAACTTACTAACTCACTAACGAGCTGTGTCGCTAACTAGCTAACTCGTTAACTTGCTGCGTAGCTAGCTTGATAACTCCCCCCGAGCCCCGTCCTTTCCGCGTCTTTTGCCGAAAGGGGGAGAGCACGAACCCCAACACACCCTTTTCATCTCAGCGAGACCCTGGGTGCCCCACATCTCGAATTTGAGATGTGGAATACCACAAAGCTCCAAGGCAGACTCGCCGACTTGCTAACTCGCTGATCCGCTAACTCGCCATGCGAAAGCTCGTCGCCCGGTATGCCGCCTTCTCGCGCAGTAGAATCGCCGCGCCCGTAAACGTCACGCGCGTCAGCTTCCACACCTCCGCCCGCATATCCTCCACGCGCGCGTCAGCCAGTTCGTAACTCATGCCCATCGTCTCCGGCGCGTGCGCCGCCATGGCCGAGGCCACCTCGGGAAAATCGCGCGCGTACAAATAACCGCGCACCAGCAGCCGCTGCCCCACCACATTGGCCTCGGTTAGCAACCCGATCTTGCGACGCGCATCGTGCCCGTCCCAGCCGGGCCGGTAATCCACCGCCATGCCCACGAGCGAAGCCAGCGCATTCTCGGCAGCCTCCTTCGTCAACATCACGCGGTGCCCGCGCGCCCCTGCCGGCGCCTTGTCGCTGGCCGCATTCACCACCGTCAACACGCCCTCGAACGGCACCCGGTTGGGATGCTTGTCCACATGAGGTATTTCCACCGCCATCGCTTCCAGTCGCATTTGCTCGCTCCGCTCCGCAAAAGCAGCGATCAGATCTCAACCTTCAGCCATCAGCTTCGGAGTGCCGCATGTTGCATTCTCAACTCCCGGCGAATCGGAAACGCGGAAGGTCGAAGGGCATGCCGTAGCACGAATTGAGCTGAAAGCTGACAGCTGATAGCTGAAAGCTGTTTTTCTATTCCCTATTGGCTATTTCGTATTCCCTGTTCTAACGGCGCCAGCCCCCGCATGGCCCGCACCTCGTTCACCGTCAGCACGCCAGCCTGCAGCAACTGCACCTGCATCTGTAACTCCGTCGTCTCATCGCGCGCGCTCAACTCGTTGAACACAAACTCGAACTCGCGCCAGCCGATGCACTTCGAGAACAGGTCGCGCGTAAAGTGCTGCGCCAGCAGCAGAGCCAGTGGCGAAATGGCGCCGCGAAACGCTTCGTCCGCCATTTCGGATGCTGTCGACTGATTCACATCGGCCTCGAGGCCCAGCATCAGCGGCGGCAGGCCGAACGCATTCGCCACCATGCGGATCAGAAACTCCTGCCAGGCCAGCCTGAGGTCCGCGTCCGTTCCCTGAGCAAACCTGAGCACCTCCGGCTTCTGCTCAGTCGAAATCAGCGGCACGCGCCCCGTGCCCTCGACCTCGTCCTGCCACCAGCGAATCAGCCGGTCGTGCTGCACCGGTGTAGCCTCGTTCAGCCACAGCGCGTACTGCGCCACCGCGTTCGCCGCCAGTTTTCCCGCGAAGCGATGCGCGCTCAGAAACTGATTCACGGTCTCGAACGCCACTTCCAGCGGCCCCAGCCCGAAGGGCGTAAAACTGCGCGGGTTCATGCGGATGTACATCAACTGGTTGTCGAATAGCTCCACCGCGCTCGACTCCAGTTGTCCCGGCATGGCCTGCGCGTAACGCGGCACGTCCTCCTGCCCGTCCCACCTGGCGTTGATGCGGATCGACGCTCCGTCCACCGGCCACAACATCGCCGGCCGCTCCGGATCGCCGGTCGCCTCCATCTCGATCGCCCCGAAGCCGCCGGTCAGCGCATCCTCGATCGCCTGCTCAATCAAGGTGCGAAAGCTGTCCGTCGGGTTCGGCTCCTCCAGCGTCCGCCGCAGCGCCCGCAGCTTGCGCTCCACATATCCCACGTCGCCGGCCTCGAAGCCGCGCCGCACCCGCACCTGCCAGTCCATGGCCGCGATGCGATCCTTGATCACGTTGATCGCCCGCCGCACCACCGGCGTCTCGGCAAACCGCCGCAGATTCATCGGCGTCGGCTTGGGCAGGTGCCGCCCCGGAAACTGCACCGGGCTCAAGATCGCGGGCAGTGCCAACGTCTTGCGCTCCGCCTCTGCCGCCGCCGCCAACTCCGCAGTTACGACCTCCGCGCCCTGGGCCTCTCTGCCGCGGCCGTCCTGCCCCACTCCGCGCGCCTGCCGCCAAATCTCCCGCAACTGCTCGCCTACCCTCACGTGCACCTTCCTTGTTCCAAAAACTGTTCCGGATCCGGTTCCGAAGTTTTTCTCCGAACCTTGTCCGATTCCAATTCCGAAACCATGCAGCGAAACCTTGTCCCGAACTTTGCCCCGAAAACAAAAGGGCACAGCCCTAAGGCCATGCCCTTCTCGAATCGCCAATCTTCCTCTTGCCGGTTCTCCGCCGCGAGCTCAGCGCTCCGTCAGCGGCATCGATCCGTCTCCAACAACTCAACAAATCCGATCCTACCGCGAAGCGGGGAAATTATATGCAAACTCTGCAAACTTTTTTTGAGGGTCTGAACAGGGGACAAGTTTTTTGGGAAAGTGGCCAGTAGTGAGCGCCCAGTGAGTGTGGTTGTTTTTCACACCCGCACTGCACACTCACACCCGCACTTAATCCCTAAACGTGCAGCTCCCGCCGCGCCGTCTCCGCCACGCGCTCCATATCCGACGTCGTCAGCACCCGGATCTGGTACTCCTCCATGGTCTCCACGCCAAAGCGATACATCGCCAGCCGCTCCGGCTCATCGTCCGTTGCGCCCAGTCGCGCCGCCGGCTCGATCACCGCCGTCAGTTCCAGTTGCGCCTTCTCCACGCGCTCCACGCCTGCCCGCAACGCGGCTGCGGAGAAGGCCAGCACCTTGGCCATCTCCAACCCCCGGTCACTCCCGTGGCGACCTTCGCACCGGTTCTCGAGTCGATCCTCGGGTCCAGGCTCACCGCGTGAAACATCCGCACCAGCCCGTTGGGCCGGTAGCCCACATCGATTCGTAAGGGATCCCCGGGACGCGTATACTCCGCGGCGGCAATTCTTTTTCGCAACAGATCCCACACCCCCGCACGCTCGAACTCCGAACGCATGCGCGCCTGGATCGCGGCGCGGCCACTCAATCTTGAGACGCGTTCCCGCGGCGGCGGCTCGACGTAGAGCCGCATCAGCTCTTCCATCCCTGCCGGCACGCTCTCGGCCAGGTAGGCCTTGGGCTCCGTCATCTGCACGTTCAGAGACAGCGACTCCTCGAGAATCCGCATCAGCCGCGCCCTGGCCCCCTGATCGAGAGGCGGGTCTCCGAGCCGCCGCCGCAGCTCGCTCTCCATGCCTTCCAGCAGCGCCGTGTCGGCGTCTGGATCGAGGCACCTCACCCGCCGCCAGTCGTGCGTAAAGCGCACCTCAGTGCGCGCCGGCTGGTCCTCTGTCGCCGCCTCGCGCAAGATCACCCCGATGTGCACATACTCATTCCGCACCGCGTCCGGCACATACCGGAGCAGTTGGAACTCGCATTCCCGACGCTGACGTTCGCCGTTCATCGCGCAGCTTCTAGCTGCTAGCTCCTAGCTTCCAGCTCCGAGTTCTCAGTTCCCAGTTCTCGGTTTTCAGTTCTCGGTTTTCAGTTCCCAGTTCCCAGTTCCCAGTTCTCAGTTCTCGGTTTTCAGTTCTCGGTTTTCAGTTCCCAGTTCCCAGTTCCCAGTTCTCAGTTCTCGGTTTTCAGTTCTCAGTTCTCAGCCCGCAGCCCTCCACTTTCCGCTTCGGCGGTCGAGCGCCAAGTTCGCTGCGATGCCGTCTCATTCAAACTCTCCGACCCCCGCATCCGCACGAAAAGAGCTAGAAGCTAGGAGCTAAAAGCTGACAGCTGTCTTTCAATTCACCCTCATCCTATCCCCCATCGCTCCCCTTTCCAAGTCTCTTCCTCCCCTATCTTTCCCCCCTCTCCCCATTTCGGAAATGGCCTCCGGTCCGATCTCCCGAATGCCTCAATCAGCTCCCGGATCCGGCTCCGCCGCGCCAGCAGTTTCTCCACCAGCGCCTCCATCTCGCCCAGGTCGCCGCCGTACCACTCCGGCGGAACCTCATTGGCCGCCGCCCACACCGTCTCCGCCGCCATGGTCTCCAGCCGCGTCAGCCACGGCTCAAAGGACTCCCATCCCGCGATCTCCCGGTACACATCGTTGCGGTAATAGACCCCGCGCAGCGGCGCATCCTCAAACCGCCACTCCCCGGCGTGAAAGCAGTAGCCGAAGTCGATGAAGACCGCCCTGTACCGCCGCTCCCGCTGCCTGCGCGCGAACACCGCCTGCCGCCCGTTGGCGTTCCCCGTCCACTTGTCCAGCGCCAGAATGCCCGGCAAACTCGCCCAGATTCTTCACCTCGGCCAACTGCTCTTCGGGCAGGTAGTCCACCACCTGCCCCGGCATCAGCCCGCCCACAAACCGCGACCCGAACTGCAGTCCCGGCGGGCAGCGCACCCGCGTCCGTCCCAGGTCGATCTCCAGCTCCGGCGTATTCTCGATCAGCCAGCTCGAAACCTCCACCAGCTCGGTCTCCGGCACCGTCAGCCCCGCCGCCGCCGCCAGCCGCGAGGCCAGCAGCTCGTTGGCCAGCACCCGCATGTGCTGCGGATTGTTCTGGAACTTCACCACGTAGACGTGGCCGTCCGCGCCCAGCATCAACTGGCCCTGCGCGCCGCCCCGCATGCGCCGGATCTGCTGCACCGCCAGAACCGCCAATGAACTCCCCCGTCCCTGGTTCCGTTTCTGGTTCCGTTCCTGCTTCCGTTGCCCCTGGTTCCTGCCCGCATTCTAAATGGAATAGGGAGCAGGGGGTTGGCAGCAGGGACCAGTGTGAGTGTGGGTGTGGGCGTGTGATCTGCACTCACACTCACACTCGCAGTCGCGGGTCGGCAGAGAACTTCCCATCAACACATCAAAAAGGCCCGGGCGATGAAGCCCGGGCCTGCCATAAGTAACCGTTTCACTCTATATAACCTGTCTGCTAACTGCGACTATCGCGTGCCGCCTTCACATAATCGTGTGAAGCCTGGATATGCGCATATTGCGAGACAAGCAATTGCTTGATGGGCAGCGGCAATTCTTTTTCCAGCGCTTTTTGATACGCCTTCTTGGCATCGTCCTCGCCGGCTTCGGCGGTCTCGAGCAGCGTATGATCGCCCCCGCCGAGGTGCGCCTTGATGTCGCCCCAGGCGCGGTGGACTGCGCCCCCGATCGTGCCTTTTTCCTTCACATCGTGCGTGCCCTCGCGATGCAGAGCCGATTCGATATCGCCGCGGAATTGCGCGCGCTTCAGAGATTCGGCCGCGAAATAGCGCCGCAGAGTCTCATCCTTCAAGTGCTCGCCAATCTCTTGAAAACCTTCCTGCCCGTCGATCAGGATCTGAATGACGGACCACAGGGTCTCTTCAACTTCCTGGTTGCTCAATTTCTGAGTTTCTGTTTCAGTAGCCATGAAATCCTTCCCGTTACGACGGAGTGGAGCGCAGCCACGAGACGTCCGATCCGGAAGCGCGCTCCTACCTATAGAGGCCCGGTTCCAGCTTGCGGTTGCCCGGCACCTCCCGAGACGAGTCCGACCGAATTGACCTGACTCACCATGGGACCGCCGCGCAACAGAAATTGCGGCGCGACTGAAGTCGCGCCCTTGCACGACGAATTCAAACTGACCCGCTTCATCTTCGAGCAGTCCCTGAGCCCTCAGTCCCTTAGTCCCTCTTTTTCCCCATCCGCCGCGCCGGCTCTTCTCCGTCCAGCACGCGAAACACCCCATCCGCCAGCGCCCGCAACTCGTCCTCGCCCGCATAAATCCTGACCGGCGCAATCCACTCCACGTAGCCGCGCAGCCGCTCCACAGCACGTTCGGAGTGCGCCATGCCGCCAGTCACCAGCACCGCATCCACTTTTCCTTCAAGCACCGCGGCCATCGCTCCGGCTTCTTTTGCAATTTGATAAATCATGGCCTCGAAAACCGCCGCGGCTTCCCGGTCTCCGGCGTCCATGCGCCTTTCCACCTCCATCAAATCCCGCGTACCCAGGTACGCGTAGAGGCCGCCATCGCCGAAGACGTGCCGGTCCAGCTCCTGCGCGGTCATGGTTCCGCTCGCGCAAAGTTTAATCAGCGCGCGCACCGGCAACGATCCCGTGCGGTCCGGCCCGAACGGACCCTCCTCAATGGAATTACTGTCGATCATGCGGCCGTCCCGATGCGCCGACACCGTAATCCCGCTGCCCATGTGGATCACAATCAAACGCAGCGCCGCGTAGCTCCGTCCCACCCCGTGCGCATAACGCCTGGCCACAGCTTTCGTATTGAGCGAGTGGCCAATGTACGTTCTCTCGACAAGGGGCGATCCCGACAGCCGCGCGCACGGCTGCCACTCGTCCGCCGTCACCGGATCGACAATGTAGGCATTGACACCCGCCGCCTCGGCAAAGCGCAGCGCCAGCACCGCGCCCAGATTCGACGCATGCTCACCGTGCCGCGCCGCCCTCAGCTCCGCGATCATCGCGCCGTCCACCAGGTAGGTGCCGCACTCCATCGGCGGCAGCATTCCCCCGCGCCCCGCCACCGCTACCCACGGCTCCGCCACTTTACCTCTTGGGCGCTCCGCGCTTTCACCCTTTGGAGTAAATCCTGCCTCCGCCAGCGCCTTCTCCATCAACTCCGCGCGATACTCCAGCCGGTCCAGCATGGGCCGCCCCTTGAAGCGCTGAATCTCATCGTCGCCATGATGAATGTTCTGCGCGAACTCCTCGCCCGCGCGCGTAAAAATGCCGAACTTCGTCGAGGTTGTTCCAGGATTGATGGCCAGTACCCGTCCCTCACCCCGATTCTCCGTGTTCGATGTTTTAGAGATCGCTTCAGCAGCCACGTTCGCCTCTCCAGCGGCTAGGGCCTGTCATCATATTCTCCGGGCATGACAGGCCCTGAGTCTATCGCGCCTTCCAGACTTTTGCCCGTGTTATCGTCGTTTTTTCCTGCACCCCTTCCCTGTTACCATCAAATTTGCACTCGCCGTCCCGGCGAGATCGTGGAATTCACCCAACCGAAAGAGGTTTTACGTGGCAGACACCAAGAAGATTGCCGACAAGGCGGAACGCAAAAAGCTCAAGCGTACGGCGCGCAAAAAAGCAGCGCCCAAGGCCAAGCGCACCACCCCGCGCGGATCGCTCAAGAAGAAAGTCAAGAAGATGGTCCGCGGCCAGAGCAAGCGATAGAAACTCAGCTTCTAGCCACTAGCTTCTAGCTGCTAGCTTCGTTGTGCCATGGTACATCTGTCGCCTCGGCAGGAATGGCTAGCGGCTAGAAGCTAGCAGCTGGTAGCTGCCGTACGGAGGCTCCGCACTGCCCAGCCAACTGCTTGCCCGCAAATCGATCGATAAGCTGATCCGGGACTCGGAAGAGCCCGAGCACAGGCTCAAGAAGACCCTCGGCCCGTGGTCGCTCACCGCGCTCGGCATCGGCGCGGTCATCGGCTCGGGCATCTTCACCGTCATCGGCACGGCCATCTCCGGCGAACAGTTCGACACCTCCAGCATGGTCAACACGCCGCTGGCCAGCTACATCATCACCCACACCGCGCTGGCCGGCCGTCCCGGCGCCGGTCCGGCCATCGCGCTTTCGCTGATCCTGGTGGCCATTCGTCTGCGCGCTCACCGGCCTCTGCTACGCCGAACTCGCGTCCATGATTCCCATTGCCGGCTCGGCCTATACCTACACCTACGCCACCCTGGGCGAGCTCATCGCCTGGATCATCGGCTGGGATCTGATCCTCGAATACGCCGGCTCCAACATGACCGTCAGCGTGGGCTTTGCCGCCCACGTGGTCGACCTGCTGGACTGGTTCGGCCTGCACCCCATCGCGCGCATGTGGATCTCGCCCGCCTATCTGCCCGACGGCCTGCAGGACCTGGCCGGCAACTGGCTCTACCATCCCGGCTGGCACTTCGGCTTCAACATTCCCGCCTTCCTCATCGTGCTGATCCTCACCGTCATTCTGGTGCGCGGCATTCGCGAGTCGGCCTCCACCAACAACATGATGGTGGGCATTCAAGCTCGTCGCCATCCTCATCTTCGTCTTCGCCGTCATCGGCTTCATTCATCCCGCCAACTGGCATCCCTTCATGCCCAACGGATGGTCGGGCGTGCTCACCGGCGGCTCCATCATCTTCTTCACCTACATCGGCTTCGATTCCGTCTCCACCGCGGCCGAGGAGTGCCGCAACCCGCAGCGCGACCTGCCCATCGGCATCATCGCCACGCTGGTCGTCTGCACCGTGCTCTACGTCGCCGTGGCCGTCTGCCTCACCGGCCTGGTGCCGTGGCAATCCATGGTGGGCGACGCCGCGCCGGTGGTCAACGCGCTCAAGAAGCTCTCTCTGCTGCCCGGCGGCCATTCGCTCCACTGGATCCGGCTGGTGGTCCTGCTTCGGCGCCATCATGGGCATGATCTCTTCCATCCTCGTCTACCAGCTCGGCCAATCGCGCGTCTGGTTCTCCATGTCCCGCGACGGCCTGCTGCCCAAAGTCTTCTCCAACGTGCATCCCCTCTTCCGCACCCCGGCCTTTTCCACCTGGGTCGCCGGCATTCGTGGTCGCCATTCCCTCCGGCCTGTTCGACATCGGCACCCTCGCCGACCTTTCCAACATCGGCACGCTCTTCGCCTTCGTCCTGGTCTCCATCGGCGTCATCGTCCTGCGCTTCCGCGAGCCCGAACGCCATCGCGGCTTCGTCGTTCCCGGCGGTCCCGTCATTCCCGCGCTCAGCGTCATCTTCTGCTTCCTGCTCATGGCCGGATTGCCCATCATCACCTGGTACCGTTTCGTCATCTGGCTCGTCATCGGCCTGGTCATTTATTTCCTCTACAGCCGTCACCGCTCCGAGTTTGCATCCAACAAATTGTCGTCCCAATACGGCTTCTCTTGCACGAGGAGATTCCTTTGAAGAACTGGCAAAAAGCCCTCATCATCACCTGATCACCTTCGCCATCGGCGGCACTTATCTGCTTGTCGTCTTCGAACACCGCCGCAATCCCGGCCTCGCCGAGCAGACCAACCCCGAGCAGAACCTCACGCCCGACGACGTCGCCGTCGTGCGCATGATGTTCCCCACCACTTTCGACGACGTCCTCAAGCTTCAGAACACCAGCGTCTGGATGAAGAACGGCTACACCATGCCCTACTTCCCCTACAAATCCGGCCGCATCGTCTTCACCGCAAACCAAGGAATCATTCCCTCCGCGCAGCGCCTCGACATCAAGAAAGTCATCAAGGCCGCCGCGCCCGCCCAGGTCGACGATGGCATCTCGCACGGCACGCCGCCAGGTCTTCGCCGTCTTCGCGCTTCCCGGCAGCGCAAGCCTCTACGCCACCGCCATCGGCGTCATCGATGGCGCGCAGGAAGCAATACTTCAGCGACATTCTCTTCTTCTACGACGATCCCCACACCATCTATGACAACTGGCCCAAAGACAGTATGGTCCGCCATCGACGCGCACCAGGTCGATCCCCGGCATGAGCGAGCTCCAAACCCGCATGTCCATCGGCCAGAAAACCCAATCCGACAGCACATCCGAGGGCAACCGCACCGTCACCTACGATCAAGCCGGCAAAACCTGGACCATCACCTTCGTTGACGACAAAGCCACGACAGATCGAAACAAAGTGACACGTCCCGATGGTTGCCCCATCCTTTCGCGTCTTTCGCGAAAGGATAAGACAGCAAGCCGACCACCTGAGCCTCCGATCCACAAACTCTGCCAACGCCGCTAAACTAAAACTGTGACCTCGATTCAAACCTTCATCCGCCGCCTGCCCAAGGCCGAGCTGCATCTGCACCTCGAAGGCACCATTCTGCCCGCCACGCTGGTCGAGCTCAGCGCGCGCCACGACTCGCCCCACCTGACTCTCGCTGAAGCCGAAGCCCTCTACCGTTTCACTGATTTCACCGGCTTCATCGAGTCCTTCAAGGCCGTCACGCGCCGCCTCAGAGACCCCGAAGACTACGAACTGGCCGCGTGGCGCATGATGCAGCACCTCACCGAGCAGGGCGTCGTCCACGCCGAGGTCTATATCTCCGTCGGCGTCATCTATATGTGGCGCAACTTCGATCCGCGCGCCTTCGAGCCCATCTTCGCCGCCCTGGAACGCGCCCGTGAGCGCGCCGCCCGCGAGCTGGGCCTCTCGCTCTACTGGATCTTCGACGCCGTCCGCCACTTCACCGTCGAAGAGGCCGAGCGCGTCTTCCGCAAGGCCGCCGAACTGCGCCCGCATTACCCCTCCATCGTCGGCATCGGCCTCGGCGGCGACGAGCGCCACACCGGCTCCGAACCCTTTCGCGCTCTCTATGCCAAGGCCCGCGCCAGCTGGCCTGCGCCTCACCAACCACGCCGGCGAAACCACCGGCCCTGAGGCCATCTGGGAGGCGCTCTCCATCGGCTCCGAGCGCATCGGCCACGCCCTTTCCGCGATTCAGGACGCAGAACTTCGTCCAGGAACTGAAGGCGCAGCAGCATTCCCCTCGAGCTGAACCCCACCTCCAACGTCCGCACCGGCGTCTGCCCCTCCTTTGCCGCCCATCCCCTGCGCCACTACTTCGATCTCGGCCTGCTGGTCACGCTCAACTCCGACGATCCCGCCTTCTTCGGCTCCGATCTCGCCAACGAGTTCCTGCTCGCGCACACCGAACAGGGATTCACCCGCGAAGAACTGCGCCAGCTCGCCTCCAACTCCATTCGCGCCAGCTTTCTTCCCGAAGCGGAAAAGGCCGCATGGCTGGCCCGAATTAACACTTTCGAGTGAGTGACGTCCCCATTTTCCGTAGATATCCTGCATGCTAGCGATGTACGATTTGCGCTATCATGGTGAGTCAGGAGGCTGCTCGCGATGTCCATTGAAGTTGACTCCCTCACGCCCATTGAAGATTCTCCCGTCGAAGAAAAGACGGGATCCAATGCCTTGCGGGTCATCACCTGGTTCTCCGTGGGAATGGCCGTCGCCGCCCTCGGCATTTTCGTGGGCGCCGAGTTGCGCAGCCGCTACCGCTTCAAGAAGCGCACCCCCTACGACTTTTACTCGAACGCCGGCGAGCAGCGGGCGGAAGAATTCGGCGTCGGCATCTAACGCGCCGTCGTCCAACTTGTTTCACTCGATGCCGCCTTCAGGCGACATCGCTGCGCTTGGACAAAAACGGCGTATTATCCTTCACTAGCGACCACGCGCCAGCGCAAGCTTTCCATCCCCTAATCCCCGTCTTCTTGTTTTCTCGTTCCCTGCCCGGGTCACCATCGAGCGACCTTTGCTCGATGGGGTGGCTTGGTCCCCGTCTTTTTCACTTCGCCCCAATCAGCCGGATGCGCGCCGTGAACGCCCGTCCCTGAAACTCGCTGAACATTCCGTACTCTGGCGAATCCACCACGTTGTTCACCACCGCGGGATTCTGGCTGCCCGTTGCATTCTCAATCACGCCGCGCAGCCCCCAATACTGCCCTCGAAAATGGAACTTCCACTCCACGCCGGGGCTGAAGTTCACATAATCCGGAAAGCGTTCCGCTCCCGCCGCGCCCACCACCTGCTGTGCGGCATTCACCGCCGTGAACGGATACCCATTGTGCCAATCGAGCAGGTAAACCAGGTCCCATTGCTTTTTCAGCATCGCCAGCGGAACCGGCAACCATCCCCAGGAGATCAGGCGATTCGGCGTGTCCCATGCCAGCGGCCCGCTTTGTTGCGACCCCAGCGGCGATGGCGTCGGCAGATAGTCGAGCGCCGCATTCGTCCGCGCCGAAGAATGCGTGTACGACGCATATACCGTGTATCCACTGGCGAACAGTCGCCGCACGTCAACTTGCTCCGAGCTGTATCGATCTTCGCGTCCATTCGTCAGCAGGTAATTACCCGCCAGCGCTGCCGCGCCGTTTTGGTTCGCAAACGTCAGCACATCGGTAGTGCGCTTCTCCATGAAATTCGCGCCGCCCATGATCGACCACGGCAGCACTCGCTCCACGCCCACGCTCCAGTTGAGCGCCCGCGGCGCGCGCAGCAAACCCTGGTTCGCCGTGAACTCCGTCGTCTCCGCCGGCCCCGTCGGAGTCGTTCCATTCGCCTCGTAATACGTGTCGGAACGCACCCCCGCGAAGGTCTGCGCCAGGTATTCGAGCTGCGTGTGCTCGTAGTAGAGCCCGATCCCCGCCGAAATTTTGGTCTTGTCCTCATCGCCGGGCGGCGCATACACCGCTGCCAACCGCGGAGCCACCAACGCCCGCCGCACAATTTCGTCCCAGTCGAAGCGCAGCCCCGGTTCCACAAGCCATCCCTTCGCCGGCTGCCAGCGATCCTGAATGTACGCGCCGATCTCGCCGTTGTGCATCGTGAACGGCGCCGCAGCCGCAAACACGCTCTCGCGGTCCAGAGTCCCGAGCTGACCAGGAGCCGCGCCCTCGCGCAGATAACTCACCGTAGTCCGCGCCTGATCCTGGTTGTAACCGATGTGGTCCAGATCGAGCCCCATCTTCACATCGTGCTGCCCAGCCCAGTGCTGCGGCGGCAGATACAACGCCGCTGTTCCCTCCAGCCGCTCCGCACGCCCGGTCAGATTATCAAAGTAACTGCCCTCCGCCATCTCCGGCGTAATCTCGTAGGGCGTGTTCCCATGCGGCTCGTGCCCGTCGCGGAATTTCATGTACCCGGCGCCCAAATCCAGGAGTCCGCCGTCTGCAAGACTCCATTGGTTGCGCAGGTACGGTAGCCACGCGATGATGTCGCGCTTAGTGGTACTCTGCTGCGGAGTCAGCGACGAAATGCCATCGTAGGGCGAGTGGTAATCGTTGAATAGCAGCCCCGCGGTGAGAATGTCCCTCTGCGATAAATTGACCTGCGCCTTGGCCAGATTGCTACCCCGCACCAGCGGGTCCGTATCGGCGTTGGCCGGCAGCTCGGAGATATAAATGTCGTCGTACTCCATCTCCACGCCGTCGTACCACCACGCCCGATTGCGCTCGAGCGGCCCGGAAAACGTGAATCGCGGCACAAAATTGTCGAAACGGATTCCGTTCAGCTCGCGGAAGGCAGGAATAAAATTGGTCGCGTTGAAGCGGAACTTGTTGTCGCCCATGCCGGTGTTGAATGCCAGCACGCCTCCCGTGGCGCGGCCGTACTCCACCGGATACCGCGTGGTTTCCGAATCGATCAACCGCACCGCATCCGTGCTCACTCTCATGTCCAACGTACCCTCGGCCGGCGAACGCACATCGAACCCATCGATTGTATAGAGCGTCTCCCACGCCTCCGAGCCCGCCACGTGCACCTGCTCGGTCGCATCCTGCACCACGCCCGGAAAGAACGGCAGCAGGTAACGGATGTCGCGCGAAGTCTGATAAGGAATATTGACGATCTCCGCCGTGTTCATCGTCGTCTGGTCAGGAATCTCCTGGGCGTCGATTCCTGGCGGCGAAGCTGTCACGTTCACCTGCTCGTGCACGATCTGCTCGTGCGCCAGCACCACCTTCACGACCGCTTGTCCCGTTTCAATTCCCCTCTCCTCTGTCGCATAAAAGCCCGGCTTCTCCACGCGAAGCTGATACGGATTCTGCTGCCGCAGTGTGTAACTGCAATCTCCCGCAAAATCCGTCCGTAGGTGCGCCGGCTCCTGCCCCGGCTCCGTCACCGTCACCTGCGCGCCTTCAACGGCAACGCCATTCTCATCCACAACGGTCACCGTCGCCGGCGCACGCATCGCATGTGTCTGCGACGCTGCCATCGCGGCGCAGACCCAGAGCAGCAGGCCCGGCGCGGCCCACCAGGCGCTTTCAGGACGCAACATGAAGACTGATCGGAACCGGCATCTTGCGTTCCGCCTCGCCGTCAGTATAGCGCTGCTCCAATCTCTCGAAGTCTGCCCTCCAATAAAGCCGGGAGAACGTCCGTGTGACGTGTAATAGAATGAAGAGCATCTTGATCATGGCCAAAGATAGGACCGTTCTCTAATGCTTACGGTTTCCGTTGTGATTCCTGTCTATCGCGCCGAGCAAACGCTGGTCGATTTGTATCAGCAGGTTTCCGCTGCGATGTCGGAGATCACTCCGACTTTTGAGATGATCTTCGTCGAAGATGGAGGCGGCGACGGCTCCTGGCCGATCATCGCACGCCTGGCACGAACGGACCAACGGGTGCGCGGCATCCGCATGAGCCGGAATTACGGGCAGCACAACGCGCTTCTTTGCGGCATCCGCGCGGCAAAGTACGACATCATCCTTACGATGGACGACGACTTGCAGCATCCGGTCAGCGAGATTCGGCCGATGTTGGCGGCACTAACGCCTGAGCACGATGTCGTCTACGGCGCGCCGCAAGAGGAACAGCATGGCTTACTGCGCGATTTGGCTTCGCGCTTGACCAAGATGGCGCTCGCCAGCAGCATGGGCGCAGAGACCGCCCGCAACGTGAGCGCCTTCCGGGTTTTCCGTACTCGCTTGCGCGACGGCTTCCAGGAATATCGCAGCCCTTCAGTGTCCATCGACGTTCTGTTGACCTGGACAACCACTCGTTTCACCGCTATCAAGGTTCGTCATGAGGCGCGCACCAGGGGCGTATCCGGCTATACCCCAGGTAAACTCATCCGCCACGCGTTTAACTTAATGACGGGTTTCAGCACGCTCCCGCTTCAGATCGCCAGCGTAGTTGGCTTTTTCTTCGTCTTATTCGGTTTCTCTGTTCTGGCTTATGTCCTGGCCAATTACATAATCCGCGGCGGCGCAGTGCCGGGATTCACTTTCCTCGCCTCTCTGATTGCCATCTTCTCCGGAGCGCAGCTTTTCGCTCTCGGCATCTTCGGCGAATACCTCGCCCGCATGCATTTCCGCACCATGGACCGCCCGCCCTATTTGGTCGGAGAGACGGCCGCTTCGCCCGTGCCCGACGCAATCGTCGCAGAATCTGTTTCAAATTCCATTCAGGAGAATGGAATTGTTTAGTTATATCGAGGAGCGAACGGAAAGTCCGGCGCTGGACTTGAGTTACCACCTGGCGCCTTGGGACGAGCCGGTTTTTCACGGCAACACAGCCGTCATCGCGTCGATCCATGTGCACATGGAGGATGAAGCAGCAGCGGCATTCGAAGTTTTTCGCGATTGGTGCCTTCGCAATCACGTCAAACTCGTTTGCTGCAGGCTGCCTCAGGATCAGTTGACGGAATGCGGGTTTCTCGAGCAGCAAGGTTTCCGATTCATCGAGTTGAATTATCGCCCCGTTTTAACCGGGCTCGGTGGTTTCTCTGAAGATCCGGAAATTACCATCTGTTCAGCTCTGCCCGAAGACGCAAAAGAAATCTCCGGATTCGCGGCGCAGATATTTACGACGGGCCGGCTTCACGCTGACCCGCTCGTTGGGGCTGAAATCGGCAATCGCCGCTATGGCGTTTGGGCCGAAAACGCCTTCCATCACCCGGACCAACACGTGCTGAAATGTCAGCTCGGCGGCCGTACCGTAGCCTTCATGGTGGTGGAGCAGCCGACTCCCACCAGCCGGTTCTGGTCCTTGGTAGGACTGGCCCCTGGCTTGGCCGGAAGGGGATTCGGGCGGCGCGTTTGGAAGGCAGTACTCGCCTTCCATCACCGCGAGGGCGTGGATGAAGTTACAACCAGCATCTCATCCCACAATGTCGCCGTACATAACTTATACGCAGAGCTCGGTTTTCGTTTTCCCGCGCCCACGATCACACTGCATTGGTGTCCATTCGGTTCTCTGGGGTCGCCTGCGCTATGATCGCTCATGAATCAACTCCGCTGCGTATTCACTGCTTCCCTTCCGTTTCCGCCGAGTTACGATTTTCTGCAATAGGTCATTGGCATGAGAATCCACATACCATTCAATAAACCATGCATCGTCGGCTCCGAGTTGATCTATGTCGGCCAGGCCGTTTCCGGCGGTCATGCCAGCGGCGACGGCCCGTTTACCCGGCGTGCGCAAAAGCTGATGGAGGAACACTTCGGCGCACAGCGCATTCTGCTCACCACTTCCTGCACCGCAGCGCTGGAATTGGCGGCGCTACTATCGAACATCGGTCCAGGCGACGAGGTGATCCTGCCATCTTTTACCTTCGTCTCCACCGCCAATGCTGTCGTCCTGCGGGGCGCCACACCGGTGTTCGTGGATATTCGGCCGGACACGCTCAATATCGACGAGCGGCTGATTGAAGCCGCGATTACGCCGCGCACACGGGCGATCTTCCCCGTCCATTATGCCGGTGTCGGCTGCGAGATGGACGAGATTATGGCCATCGCCAGCCGTCATAATTTGCTGGTCGTCGAAGACGCGGCACAGGGCGTCTTTGCCAAATACAAAGGCCGTTGGCTCGGCACCATCGGCCAAATGGGCTGCTACAGTTTTCATGAAACCAAGAACTTCTCGTGCGGAGAAGGCGGAGCGTTGACGATCAACGATCCTGCTCTGGAGAAACGCGCAGAGATCCTGCGCGAGAAGGGCACCAACCGCAGCCAGTTCATGCGCGGGCAGGTGGATAAATATACCTGGGTCGACATCGGCTCTTCCTATGTTCTGTCTGACATGTTGGCCGCCTTCCTGCTTGGCCAGCTTGAAAACATGGAGAAGATCACTTCACGCCGCCGGGAAATCTACCTCCTCTACAGCGGCATGCTTGCTCCCCTCGTCGAGAGCGGCCGGATACGCATCCCGTTTACACCTCAGCACTGCACCCCCAATTACCACATGTTCTATCTGCTGGCAGCGGACCTCGCGGAACGAACCGCGCTTATCGAGCATCTGCGCCAAGCCGGCGTCCTTGCGGTGTTTCATTACGTGCCACTCCACTCCTCGCCCTTCGCCAAATCTCTCGGCCTGTCAATCTCAGACCTGCCAGTGACAGACAATATGAGCAGCCGCCTGCTCAGACTGCCTATGTACTATGATCTGAGCGATCGAGAAGTGGCAGAAGTTACGGACGCCGTCCTCGATTTCTACAAGACCAAGAGGATCCCATAATTCCGCAGCTCGGTCTCCCTTCCCTGGCGCCGGTTCTGGGGCAGCGTGAGCCCAATCGTTGGTTCGCCAGGCAAAGGCAGGAGACAATAGTCAAATGACGCAACACCTTCGTCGCGTTTTGGCCATTCCGGCGGCGTACCAGTTGTGGTGGCACTTAGTCGGCGGACCTGCCCTCGCCAAAGTTGTGATCAACGAATATGTTCAGCCCAAGTCCGGTATCCGAATTCTCGAAATCGGTTGCGGGCCCGGGACCATTCTGGGTTACTTGCCACCGTCCGACTACTTAGGATTCGATCTAAGTCCCGAGTACATCGCACTGGCCAGGAAGCGATTTCCCGAGGCACACTTTGTCTGCGAACGAGTAAGTCAATTTTCACTCGCCAAAGAGCAGCGCTTTGACCTGGTGCTGGCGTTCGGGATCCTGCACCATCTCGCAGATGCAGAGGCCCGGCAATTATTTCAAATCGCGTATGATGCTCTACAGCCGGGCGGCAAGCTCGTTACCATCGACCCCGCCTGGGCCGACGGTCAGTCTCCCGTTGCGCGATGGTTATTGGCAAGAGATCGGGGAGAGCACATAAGGAGCGAGTGCGAGTGCATCAGAATCGCATCTCAGGTTTTCAGCAACATCAGGCCAAGCGTCCGTCACGATCTCTTGCGTATTCCCTACACACACCTGATTCTGGAATGTATCCGCTGATGAGTTCAACCGCGTCTAAGCAAGAGAACATCACGAGAGTCCCGGCGGATCGCGCCCTGGCACAGAAGGTTTCGGCAGTCGCTGTCGTGGCCTGCGCTTGGCCCGCGTTGCTCCTCGCCACCGTTTGCCTCCTCCCATTCCTGAACAAGCCATTCCTGGTCGACGATCCGTGGTTTCTCACCATGGCGCAGCAGATCGTCAAGCACCCAGCGCATCCCATGGATTTCGAAATCTGCTGGAACAACGCGTTGCTCAATGGCCAATGCAGGAAAGCCTCTCAATTCTCATCTGGAAATCCCTTGTTGGGACAAATAGGACAGGGTTACGTGCTCGTGCCCACAATTCTTGGCGGCGCGCACGAGTGGATGGCACACTTAACGCAATTGCTTTTGGCATGGATCGCAATCCTGGCCATGACCTCGCTGGTGCTTCGGTTCGGATGGAGCCGGTGGCACGCGATCGCCGGCGCTCTGCTTTTGATAGCCGTCCCTCCTTTCCTCGCCATGGCGAGTACCGCTATGCCCGAAATCCTCGCGACGGCGCTCGCTCTTCTGGCAATCGAGCGTCTTGCAGCGTGGAAGGCCGAGGAGAAATGGAGCCAGGGAGCAGCGGCGGCAATTGCGCTGGGGCTCGCGGGCTTTGCCCGTTCCCAGCTCCTGCTGCTTTTGCCCCTCGCAGCTTTTTTCCTGTTCGACAGCATCAATCCACGAGAGATGTTCGCCCAGATGCGGCGCAAACCCTGGCTGTGGACTCCTATCCTCGCGGGCGCTTGCCTGATAGCGGTCATCATCCTCACCCTCCGCGAGCGCAATCTGGGCAGCAATCTCCCCGGCTCAGACGGGAGTTTTTTGGCGCGCAATCTCTTCGCCTATCTAGTATTCATGGCTTTTCCTCTGCCCCTCGCTGCCTGCTGGCTAACTAACCGTGCGAGCGGCAGACACTGGACCACAGTCGCCGTCACTACGGGCATGGCCCTCATCCCTTGGATTTGCCGACTCCCAATGGGGCTTTCCGCTGCCATTTCCTGCGCAATTTTTGGCTGCGTTGCGCTGTTCGCCCTCTTGCTTGAGGCATTGGAAAAACGTGATCACACTGCTCTCTTTCTCTTGCTCTGGCTCTTGGTTCCTCTTCCCATCATCTTCTACGTGCACCTTCCAATTAAGTACCTCCTGCCTAGCGTCCCTGCGCTCATCATCCTTTGCTTCCGATTGATGGAAGGCGTGCCTTTGAAAACTGCCCGCATCGCGGCCCTCGCGGCCATCATTGCCGGCACGGGCTATTCCATCCTGATCCTTCGTTCGGATGCGCAGTTTGCGGAGATCGGCCGGGACTCCATTTATCAATTGGTTTCACCGCACGTCGCGGCGGGCGAAAAGGTCTGGTACGGCGGACAGTACTGGTCTTATTGGTATGCCCCCCTGGCTGGAGCGAAACTTATCGTTCCGGGCGGCCCTCAGCCCAAGCCCGGGGATCTGATGGTTGTCGATGTGTTCGCGGGAGGGTATCAGGAGCTCGACCGTTTCCCGCACCGAACGCTGGTGGATACGATCCACTACAAGTATCGATTCGGAAGAACGATGGGAGCCGGAATCGGCCTTTATTCCACCAACGCCGGCTACTGGCTATGGGGATTCGGCGAAGGTCCCTACGACCGCTATGAGCTCTGGAGAATTGACTAGATCTCTGACCACTTGAAGAAGAATCTTCCCGTGCCCCATCCTTTCGCCTTTTTCCTGGTGAAAGGGTGGGAAACAACGAAAACTAAATGAACAAATTTATGCGGTCAGGGACCCAGGAGCCGGCTACCAGATTCATTGGCCCAAAGATTTTAGCGATCGTTCCCAGCC
>CAWHNV010000007.1:0-99670 GCA_963830785.1 uncultured Acidobacteriota bacterium | reverse complement strand
GAGACGTAAGCGGGGAGTTTGCGGGCTCGTCATGTTCCATCGAAAAACTATGACAATTAGATCACTGCAAGAAAAACGAAACGGCCTTTTGCATGAAGCCCAGCGAATGCTCTTGGCTGACAATGTTGACCGCAATACGCTTGAACGCGCTCGCGTGATGAGCGATCAGGTGGACGCGCTGGATCGTCAGATTGAAGCCGAAGAACGCGGAGGCAATGAGTTTTATACGCGCGTTCCTCCGCGAGGACAGCCTTCTGCCTCTGAAGATGAGGGCGGATTCACTGCCCGCGATAGCCGTAGCTCCCGCGCGGTTAATTCACCCGCAACCCGCGCCTTTGAGAAGTTCATCCGTTCCGGCAAGGGCTATGAGTCGCGCGATCTTCTCGTTGGCGATACTGGCGAGGCTCTTGTCCCGCAAGAGTTTTATCCCGTTCTGACCGAAGCCAGAAAGGCTTGGGGCGGAATCGTCAACATCGTAAACACCCGCGAGACCGATAGCGGCGCTCCGCTGAAGATCGGTTTCTCCAACGACACCGCCAACCTCGCGCATATCGTCGGCGAGACCGGGCCGGTTGAGGACGTTGATCCCTCGCTCAATTCAACTCTGTCGAGCACCGATCAGCTTGTTACCGACCTCATCAAGGTCAGCATTTCCGAAATGCAGGATGCGTATTTCGATCTGGACGCTTTCATCCGCGACCAGTTCGGCAAACGCTACTATCGCGGTCTCGCAAGCCTCATCACCAACGGCTCTTTCGCGGGTAGCCCACCGGAGGCCCAGAATATTCAAAGCATCGTCACTGGCGCGACTCAAGGGGCAACTTCCGCAAGCGCAAACGCTATCGCCTATTCGGATGTCGTGACGCTTTACGGGGCGCTCGATCCGGCGTATATCGACAATGCCACTTGGACGATGAACTCGAAGACGCGCACGGCGCTGCTTGGCATCACTGATAGCCTTGGCCGTCCGTTGTTTATTCCGAATCCGTCTTCTGGCGCCTTTGACCAATTGCTTGGGCGTCCGGTCGTCATCAATCAGTACCTTGATGACATCGGAGCGAGCAACGTCGCTCTGCAATTTGGCGATTACAAACAGGGCTATCTCTTGCGCAGCGTGAAACCGGGTCTCGCAATTGCCCGGCTGAATGAGCGCTTCATGGACACCTTGGAAATCGGATTTCTCGGATACTTCCGCTCTGGCGGTCTTGTGACCGATGCGGGAGACTCATCCGATCCTGAATCTGGTTCAACACTCCTAGTTTGATCTTGCCGTGGCCTCCTTTCCACGGCAAAAACCCGCCCTTGCCTGACACGTATGGGATTTACGGAGTCGGGGTTGACCTGGGCGGTCGCGGGCCTCGTTTCGTCCCTTGGCGAGCGAGGCCCATCTTTTTTGAGGGGGAAAGAAAACTTATGAGCATTCCAAAAGCTCCTGTCATGGAGACAGAGCAGATTTCCGAAGAGATTCTTGCCACCTTGGCGAATGGGCCGGGATTTCACTACCGCGTGATTTTTGACAAGGTGCTTGGCGTTCACTTCCGCTGTTCGCCCGAGAACACCCACAAGTTGCAGCAGACGCTTCAAACGCTGGTTAAAAGTGGCCGCGTGATGCACACCGATGGCTGGTACGCACTGCGTAAGGGCGAAAAGCCACAGGAGGCCAAAATTACGGCCTTCAGCCGCGAATCCATAGCGCGGTAGCAATCGCGTGCGCGGCGCTCAAATCTAGCGATCTGCGCAGCGCTGAAGCCCAGGAGAAAAGAGCATGAGATGGTTTAAGCACCTGACGGAAACCCGGCAAGACGAAAAGATCGCACTCTTGATTGCGAAAGGCGGCCACGCGGCCTACGGTCTCTGGTGGATGATTCTGGAAACCATTTCCAGGCAGGTAGAAAAAGGCAGTGAAAAATACTCAGTCACTTACCCTGTCAGTAAGTGGGCCGTAGAACTGTCGCTGCGTTCCTGTAACGTGCGGCGAACCCTTGCGGTCATAGTGGCCCTCGTCGACGCAGACTCCTTCGAGTTCAATCGCAGCTTGCGCGTCATAGTCCACGACCCCGCGGCCCAGCACCACGGCTGCGACCGCATCGAAGAGCCGTCCACAGCTTGACGTGAGCGGCGTATTCAATTCGCGCTCGATCACGCGCTTGAGCACGCGCACCTCCTGCGGTTTTGCGCTGAGCAGCCCCAGCACCTCCGGTGATTCGACATCGAAGCCTGCGTGATGCAAATGACCGAGCGCCATGCGCCACGGCTCGCGAATTGCCGCCTCGCCGCCCGGCATGGGAACGTATTCAAGATGCGCGAAGCGGTCAAAATGGCCGGGATCGGGACCGTCCAACTGCGCGATGAGCACTTCCCCTCCCCAAATCTTGCCGTCAGTCCCGTAGCCCGTGCCGTCGAGCGAAAGCCCAATCGCCGACCCCTCGATGCCATGCTCCGCCATGCAGGCCGCAGTGTGCGCGTGGTGATGTTGCACCGTGATGAGCGGCAGATTTCGCTCGGCCGCCCACTCCTTGGCCCATGATGTGGATAAATAGCCGGGGTGCAGATCGTGCACTACAGCTTCGGGCTCGATCTCAAAGGTGTTCATCAGGTGCTGAAGGGCCTCGCGGAAAAAATCCAGGCCAGTCAGATTTTCGAGGTCACCCAAATGCTGGCTCTGGTAAACAAAACGTCCGCGCGCGAGAGCAAAGACATTCTTCAAATGCCCGCCGACTGCCAGCAGAGGCGGTGAGTCGAACGGTAACGGCACTCCGAGCGGCACAAATCCTCGCGCCCGACGGAGCAACTGCGGCGCGCCATCCACCAATGCCATCACCGAGTCGTCGCAGCGCTGCAGAATCTCGCGGTCGTGCATCAGGAATGCATCCGCGATTTGCCCGAGCCGCGCGAGGGCCTCGACATTGTCGATCGCGATGGGCTCTTCGCTGAGATTCGCGCTGGTCATCACCAGAGCCTTCACACGAGGATCGGCGAACAGTAAATGCTGCAATGGCGCGTAAGGCAGGAAAACTCCCAACCATGGGATTCCAGGCGCTACCGAGGGTGCAATGCCGCAGCCCGTTCGTTTAGGCGCAAGAACAATGGGGCGCGCCACGGTGAGCAGTAGTTCTTCTTCCTCGGGAGTCAACACGCAGAGTTGGCGCGCCGCCTCAAGATCACGCGCCATCACAGCAAGCGGCTTGCCGTAGCGGTGCTTGCGGTCGCGCAGGCGCATCACCGCGAATTCGTTGGTGGCATCAACGGCGAGATGGAATCCCCCGATCCCCTTGATAGCCAAGATTTCGCCTGCTATCAGGCGGTCAATCGCCGCAGTCACGGGGTCGTCGGACGGAATGTCAACGCCGTCGGGTGCAACGAGCCAGACGCGCGGCCCGCACACCGGGCAGGCATTCGGTTGCGCGTGGAAACGCCTGTTGGTGGGATCGTCGTACTCCGCCTGGCAAGCGGCGCACATGGTGAAGCGCGCCATCGAGGTCTGCGGACGGTCGTAGGGAATGCGGCGCGTGATGGTGTAGCGCGGGCCGCAGTTAGTGCAATTCAAAAATGGATAGCGAAAACGCCGGTCATTGCGGTCGAGCAGTTCGCGCAAGCAATCCGCACAAGTTGCCGCATCGGCGGGAATGCCAGTGCTCACATGTCCGCTCGCCTCGCTGGCGACAATGCGGAAACCAGCTTCGCCCGTCGCCGGCGTCTCGCGCACCGCTACGGAGTCAATACGCGAGAGCGGCGGAGCCTCGGCCTCGAGCCGGCGCCGAAATGCTTCTACCCGCTCAGCCGGTCCTTCGATTTCGATCGTCACTCCTCCGCTGTCGTTGCCGATCGATCCCGCCAGCCCCTCCTCCAACGCGAGCCGGTAGACGAATGGCCGAAAACCGACACCCTGTACCACACCGTGTACCAAAAGCACTTCGCGCCGCGGCAGCAGCACTTCGTGCCGCGCTGGTTTTGGAGATTCGTACATGGTCAGTCGCATCGGCAATCTCCGTCAGCATAAACCGTTTGCTCCTCGATTTCCTATTCCAATCTCTGGAGATTGGCCGCAGCGGGCAACCAATTGCAACCGTGGCCGCTTCCAATCACAAGCGGAAGGCGAGGCGCGGCGACCGCCCTTGCCAGCGTCGTGATTTGAGCATCGCGAACTCGATGCAGATCCTGATTCGGTGCGGATTGATAGCGGGAAGAGATTACCCCAGGAGGAGTGAAAACAATGAAGAAGGTTTTTATTTTGATCGCGATGTTGAGTCTCGGCGCCATGAGCTGGGCCGACGACACACGAGACGCTGCCATCGATCGGATACACCATGCGGCCGAAGTTTTGCATCAGGTCATGGCCACACCCGATAAAGGCATTCCTGAAGAAGTATTGGACCATGCGAAGTGCATCGCGGTGGTACCGCACCTCGTGAAGGGTGGATTCGTCTTTGGCGCCGAAGGCGGGCGCGGAGTGGCCACTTGCCGCACGGGTCACGGATGGAGCGCGCCGGCGTTCTTTGACATAGAAGGTGGAAGCTGGGGATTGCAGATCGGAGTCGAGGGCATTGACCTGGTCATGGTCATCCAGAACGAAGAAGGCATGCGGCATCTGCTGGGCAGCAAGTTTCAGATTGGCGCTGACGCGTCCGCGGCGGCGGGCCCGGTCGGACGTCATGCCTCTGCCGATACTGATTGGAAGTTGAATACCGAGATTCTCACCTACTCCCGTGCCAAAGGTATTTTTGCAGGGGTCACGCTAAATGGTGCGGCGATCCACGGGGATGGTGACGCCATGCGGGCCTTCTACGGATCGGATACCACTACACGCGCAGCATTGATGGGAGAGGTGCCTCCTCCGCCCGCTTCAATGCCTTTCCTTGACGCAGTGCGCATGGCCCGTGAACAGGCCAAAGCGTCTCGAGACGACCACTAAGTTCTAAATTCTTCTCGTCCGTCGGAGTTTCCGTGCGGCTCGTGAGAGAATTCGGAGCATGACGATCCGCGTACGCACAGCGGTGGTCTTAATAACGTTCATCATTGCGGGCTGGCTGCGGTGGGGCATGGCGCCCTGCCAGCAACAGCCCGCGATGAGTCGTATAGCGCAGCAGCCGGATCAGTCCGCCGTCATTCGCCAGATTGACGCAGCCGTGACGGCTCGCGTAGACAACATTCTCAAATTCACTGACGTCGAGCACTATTCCGTCTACCGCGGCGGCGACGAAACCCATCCCGCAGCGGAGATGACGGTTCGCGATACCTACAAGAAGGGCGTCGGCAAAGATTACACGGTACTTTCCGAGAGCGGATCGGGCTTGATTCTGCGCTTCGGTTTGAAACCGTTGATCGACAACGAAAAGACCATCAACTTGCCCGGCAATTGGGAAAAGTCCTGGTTCACTTCGGCGAATTACGACATGAAATTGAAGCCCGGCGGCGTCCAGCGACTCAACGGCCGCGACTGTTACGCCGTTGCCATCACGCCCAGGGAAGAGGCTCCCAACCTCATTATTGGGACTCTGTGGGCAGACGCGAAAGATGGCTCCCTCGTGCAGATTGAAGGTGTGGCGTCGAAGAGCCCCTCGGCTTTTGCGGGCACCACGCACATGATGCGCCAGTACACCAACATTAGTGGTTTCGCCATGGCCAAACATGCCCGCGCCGAATCGAACAGCATGCTCTTCGGCCAGACCGTGGTCATCATCGATTACAGCGACTACCATCTGCAACTTCGCCAGATCAAATAGGATGCTAGCGGTTCGGCCCGCTAACTTGTATCTGGCAGCCGGTAGCTTCCAGCCCACCGGCCCAAGGCTCATTGACTTACGCGCCACCACCCCTAAGTGATCCCGCACACGCGCTTTAAGGCACCTTCGATGGATTTTGTGCGCCGCAACACGCGCGCCTGCGGATGAGGGCGCGGTCCGGTCTGCGATATTCGGGAACAACCGAACTTCAAGTCAACAAATGGGATAGACCACGAGCACGTGACTGCTGTCACGGATTGCGTAACCTCCTGGATCGTAAAACAATGGTAGGCACTCTGCGGGTCGCGCCAAACGCCGTTCCGCAAAGGTGGTTGCAGCGCAGGAGCTGCGCCGGCCAAGGGAGGAAATGTGCCAGTCATTGCGCCCCCACCTCTACCCAGCGAAGACAAACGATGGAAGATCGTAAACGGCACCATGCGCAAGAACGGCTTTGCCCGTCATGCGCTCATTGAGACGCTGCACACCGTGCAGTCGTCGTTCGGCTATCTGGACGACGATGCCATTCGCTTTGTGGCGCTTTCGCTGCGCGTGCCGCTGAGCCAGGCCTACGGCGTAGTCACGTTTTATCACTACTTCACCCTCAAGCCGCCGGGCAAGCACACCATGACCGTCTGCGCCGGCACCGCCTGCTACATCAAGGGCGCCGACAAGCTGATGGCCGCCGCCGAAAAGCGGCTGGGCATCGCGCCAGGGCCAGACCACGAAGGACGGCCAGATCAGCCTGATGACGGCGCGCTGCGTGGGCGCGTGCAGCCGCGCGCCGGTGGTGCTGTGCGATGGCGAAGTGGCCGGCGAGATGACCAGCTGAACAGATGCATCGAGCAACTGGAAAGGTGGGCCGTGGAATGACAATCGAAGAGCTCGAACAGATTGCCAAAGAGCGTCCAGCAGGAAAACGCGAAGTACGACTTACGAGGTGAACGTCTGCATGGACCTGGCGTGCGTGAGCCAGGGCGCAGACGCGTTGAAGGATGCACTGGTGAAGGCGGCCGGAAGCCGCGGGCAAAAAAGTCCTGGTGCGCCGCACCGGCTGCATGGGACCTTGCTCCGCCGGGCCGCTGGTGCGCGTGGATCCCGAAGAGACGCTCTACCACCATGTGAAGGCGGAAAAGGCCGAGGCGATTGTCGATCAGCCTGGGCGGCGAGCCGGTGCCGGACCTGCAGTGCGATCTGAACGAGCATTTCGACAAGCAGGTGCGCGTGGTGCTGGAGAACTCCGGCCACATCGATCCGGAAAAGATCGACGACTACATTGCGCGCGACGGCTACAAGGCGCTGCTGACCGCGCTCACCGAGATGACGCCCAACGGCGTGATTCACCGATCACCGAAAGCGGTCTGCGCGGGCGCGGCGGCGGCGGTTATCCCACCGGGCTGAAGTGGGGCACCGTGGCCAAGGCCGGCGGGCGACGTGAAGTACGTGATCTGCAACGGCGACGAAGGCGACCCCGGCGCGTTCATGGATCGCAGCGTGATGGAAGGCGATCCGCATCGCGTGATCGAAGGCATGGCGATTGCCGCCTACGCCGTGGGCGCAAGCAAAGGCTTCATCTATGTGCGCGCCGAGTATCCGGTGGCCGTCTCGCGGCTTGACGACCGCGCTGCGCGAGGCGCGGCGGCACGGGTCTGCTGGGCAACAACATCTGCAATACGCCTTTCAACTTCGACGTGGAGATTCGCCTGGGCGCCGGCGCGTTTGTCTGCGGCGAGGAGACGGCGCTGATCGCCTCGATCGAAGGCAAGCGCGGCACTCCCAAGCCGCGGCCGCCCTATCCGGCGGTCGAGCGGCCTGTGGGGCAAGCCGACGCTGATCAACAACGTGGAGACCTACGCCAACATCGCGCCCATCGTGCGCAACGGCGGCAAGTGGTTTCAGACATGGGTTCGGAGCGCAGCAAAGGCACCAAGGTCTTCGCGCTCACCGGCAAGATCGCCAACACCGGCCTGGTGGAAGTGCCCATGGGCATCAAGCTGCGCGAGATCATCGAGGTCATCGGCGGCGGCGTGCCGGGCGGCCATAAATTCAAAGCGGTGCAGACCGGCGGACCTTCGGGCGGCTGCATTCCCGCCGAAATGCTCGATGTGGGCGTCAGCTACGACGCGCTGGTCAAAATGGGCTCCATCATGGGCTCCGGCGGCATGATCGTCATGGACGACACTTCGTGCATGGTCAACGTCGCGCGCTTCTTCATCGAGTTCTGCATGACCGAATCCTGCGGCAAGTGCATCCCCTGCCGCGCGGGTACGGCGCAAATGTACACGCTGCTCACACGCATCTGCACGGGCGCCGGAACCATGGACGACCTGGCGCTACTCGAAGACCTCTGCGTCACAGTGAAGGAGACCAGCCTGTGCGGGCTGGGGCAGACCGCGCCCAATCCCGTGCTGAGCACGCTCAAATATTTCCGCAACGAATATATTGACCACATTTTGCATAAGCGCTGTGCGGCCGGCGTCTGCCAGATGGCGGCGATCGAAACTGAAAACGAGGTGATGGCATGAGCATGGTGGAAACAGACGTCAAAACTCTTGTCATCGACGAGCAGGAAGTGAGCGCGCGCGCCGGACAAACCATTCTGGAGGTAGCGCGCGAGAACGACATCAACATACCCACGCTTTGCCATCTCGAGGGCCTGGGCGACGTGGGCGCGTGCCGTCTCTGTCTGGTGGAGATCAAGGGCTCGAACAAGCTGTTGCCTGCCTGCGTGGCCACCGTGCAGGAAGGCATGGAAGTCAGCACGAACACGGAGCGCCTGCAAAAACATCGCCGCACGATTCTCGAACTCTTGTTCGCCGAGCGCAATCACGTCTGCTCGGTTTGCGTTTCGAACGGCCACTGCGAACTGCAGACCCTCGGCCAGGAGCAGGGACTGACCCACGTCCGCCTGCCCTATCGCAATCCCGATCTTTTTGTCGATGCCTCGCACGAGCGTTTCACCCTCGATCACAACCGCTGCATCCTGTGCACGCGCTGCGTACGCGTTTGCTCTGAAATTGAAGGCGCGCATATCTGGGACGTGATGGGCCGCGGAACCAATTCTCTAATCATCTCCGACCTGCACCAGGAGTGGGGAAAGTCAGCTTGCACCCGCTGCGGCAAATGCGTGCAGGTGTGTCCCACCGGGGCTCTCTTCGACAAGAGCAAGCTGGGCTCGGATCATCCCAAGTATCCAGAATTCTTGCCTTATCTGAACCTGATGCGGGAGGCGCAATGAGCAAACTGAAGCTTGCCACCGTGTGGCTCGACGGATGTTCCGGCTGTCACATGTCGTTTCTCGACATGGACGAGCGGCTGCTCGAACTGGCGGAAGTCGTTGACGTGGTCTACAGTCCCATCGTCGACACCAAGGAGTTTCCTGACGAGGTTGATATCGCCCTGGTCGAGGGCGCCGTCGCCTCAGTTGACGACGAAAAGAAAATCAAAAAGATTCGCGACCACTCGAAAATGCTCGTGGCCATGGGCGACTGTGCCATTACCGGCAATGTACCCGCGATGCGCAATCCCATCGGCCCCGAAGCAATTCTCGACCGGGCCTACATTCAAAATGCCAGTGCGCAGGCGCAGATTCCCTGTGTCGTGGTGCCCAAACTGCTGAAGGTCGTGCGGCCGATCCACGAGTTCGTGAAGGTGGATGTCTTCCTGCCCGGCTGCCCGCCCTCGGCTGACACATTTCACACCGCGCTCACCGCGCTGGTCAACGGCGGCCCGCTGGATATTTCGGCGCTCACCCGCTTTGGAGCTTAAAGTAACGCCGGTCTGCGGGCCGGCTGTCGCGCGGGCGTCCACGCCCGCACCCGTTGAAGGAATTCGGAGCTGTTTATGAGCCAGACCATCACCATCGATCCGGTAACGCGCCTTGAAGGCCACGGCAAAATCACCATCCAGCTCAACAGCCTGGGCGAGGTTGAGAACGCGCACTTCCATGTCACGCAGGTGCGCGGTTTCGAGCGCTTCAGTGAAGGCCGCCCGTTCTACGAGATGCCCAGCCTCATGGCGCGCATCTGCGGCATTTGCCCGGTCTCGCATCTCATCGCATCGGCCAAGGCCTGCGAGGCCATCATGTCGGTGCGCATTCCGCACACCGCGGCGCAATTGCGGCGGCTGTTGAACCTTGCGCAGATGGTGCAATCGCACGCGCTCAGCTTCTTCTATCTCGCCTCGCCCGATCTCCTTCTCGGTATGGAAGCCGATCCAAAAGTCCGAAACATTCTCGGCGTAGCGGCGGCCAAGCCGGAGCTCGGCCGCGCCGGCATCGCGCTGCGCCGCATTGGACAGAGCATCATTGAATTGCTCGGCGACAAGCGCATTCATCCCGGCTGGGTCGTGCCTGGCGGCGTCACCGAGCCGCTGTCTCATGAGAAACGCGACAAGATTCTGGCCATGTTGCCCGAGGCCTACGCAAGCGTCGGCCTGGCTCTGAGAGCATATAAGCAGATCGTCGGCACATTTCAGCCGGAGATCGAAGTCTTCGCCAACTTCCCGTCGAATTACATGAGCCTGATCAGCGAAGAGGAGTCGATCGACTTCACCGATGGCGCGCTGCGGCTGATCGACTCGACGGGCGCCATCATCGAAGACGGCATCACGGCGACCCGTTACACCGAAGTGATTGGCGAGGCCGTGGAACCCTACAGCTACACCAAATTCGCTTACTACAAGCCCATCGGTTACCCTGATGGAAGCTACCGCGTCGGTCCGCTGGCTCGACTGAACATCGTTAAGCGGATGTCTACTCCAAAGGCAGAGAAAGAACTCGCCGAATTCAAGCAGTTGGCCTCCGGACCAGTCTCGAGTTCGTTCCACTATCACCACGCACGGCTGGTCGAAATGCTCTATGGCATTGAAAAGATCGAAGAGATCCTTTCCGACTCACGCATCCTCGACAAGCATGTGCGCGCCACCGCCGGCGTCAATCGCCTCGAGGGCGCGGGCCAGGCTGAAGCGCCGCGCGGCGTGCTTCACCATCATTACAAGGTCGACGAAAATGGCAAGATCACCTGGGCGAACCTAGTGATTGCTACCGGTCAGAACAACAATGCTATGAACCGCGGCGTGCTGCAGGCTGCACGGCATTATGTGAAAGACGGCAAATTTACCGAAGGCGTTCTCAACCGCGTGGAGGCTGTGGTTCGCACTTTCGATCCCTGCCTCAGCTGCTCAACCCACGCCTACGGGCAGATGCCGCTCCAGATTTCGCTCCTGTCGGCTGACGGCGAAGTCATGGATCGCGCTTCGCGGGACTGATTTTCCGCGCGGTTAACAAAATTTGTTCCGGGACGATTTCCAGAGAGACCGCAGAAGGGATTCGAATCGGAGAATGGACAAAATGGCGATCACGGCACGTTGCCTCATCCTTGCCTGCGGCAATAGTTTGCGCGGCGATGACGGCGTAGGCCTGAATCTTGCTGCATGGGCGGAAGAGCGATTCCGCCAGGAATCCGAGGTCCGCGTCATTGCGCGCCAGCAATTTACCCCGGAGTTGGCCGAAGTGATTGCCGCCGCTGATTCCGTGCTTTTCGTTGACTCCTCAGCGAGTCCTCCGCCGGGTCGCGTCAGGCTCATCCCGGTCTCTTCGCGTGTCGAGAGCTCAACAGCAACTCCTTCGCATCACCTCAAGCCGTCCGAACTTCTGGGTTTGACGCGCTCACTCTATGGCTCAATCAAATCCCATGCCATGCTGTTAACCGTCGCAGTGGGATCTACCGATCTCGGCGAAACCTTCAGCGCGCCTGTCGAAGCCGCCCTTCCCCGCGCGCGCGGGATTCTGGAAAAGGCCGTGCTGCGGTTTCTTGGCCGCTGAAGCATCGGCCGTAAGCCGGCTGCAGTATCGGCGAACTCAGCCCCTTGCTTTCCCAAGCGTTTCAGTCGTCGCGGCGACCGCGAAGAGGACGGGGCGAGGAGTATTCTGGACGAGCGAACCTCTCCCCCAACCTTCCGCGCGAGCAAAAAAATGGCGGCTGCAAATTGCCGCAGCCGCCAATTACAAAGAAAGAATAGACAAGCCTAAAATGCCGCCACCGTTTGCCGCAGGCTGTAAGAGCTGAGCGTCTTAATGTAATTGCCGCGGTCGTATGGCGAGGTGTCGGGGACCGAACGACGGCTGAGGCAACCTCGCGTCTCGGCGAGCGAAGCATACTCGCGCTTCTCGAGCCAGTAGCGCAGGTCGGCCAGCACGCGGCCGATGTGCTCAATGCCGTGAATGTGCAGCGCCGACGCCATCTCGACTACGCTGGCGCCAGCCATGATCGCCTTCAGCACGTCTTCGGCAGAATGCACACCGCCGGTGATCGCGATGTCGCCGTTCAGATGGCCGAAAAGAATGGCCGCCCAGTGTAGCCGCGGCAATAATTCCGACGGTGTGGAAAAATGCAGTGAGGGCCGCACTTCCAGCGTCTCGATGTCGAAGTCCGGCTGATAAAAACGGTTAAAGAGCACCACGGCCCGGGCACCGGCCTCTTCGAGCCGCGCGCACAGATTCGGCAGACTGGTAAACGATTGCGAAAGCTTGACCGCAACGGGAACCTCGACCGCCTTGCACACGCTGTCCACGAGTTCGAGCAGTTGCAGCTCCAGTTCCGCCGAGGTCTGGCTGCGATCGGTCGCCAGCGCAAAGGTGTTCAGCTCGATGGCACTGGCTCCGGCCTGCTCCATCTCCCTGGCCAGCCGCACCCAGCCCCCGGGTGTGGCACCATTCAGGCTGGCAATGATGGGAATGCCGACCGCCTCCCGCGCGCGCTTCAGGTGCTCGAGATAACCCTCCTGCGACATGCGGTAGTCGCTCAGTTCCGGCAGGAAATCCAGCGACTCGGCAAAAGATTCCGTGCCGCGCGACAAGTCTTCGTCGAGCGCGCGTGACTCCAGCGCCAACTGCTCCTCGAAGAGCGAGGTGAGCACAATAGCCGACGCGCCCGCATCCTCCATGTGCCGAACATTGTCGATCGATTCAGAGAGCGGCGTGGCAGCAACCACGATGGGCCCGCTGAGTTTCACGCCGAGATAGTACATGGACAGATCGGTCATTTTTCACCCCCGGCAGCAGCCGTAGCTGCAACCTTGGCTTCCTGGTTTTCTTCCGGTTTCTCGAGCGGCGCAATGTGCGGCGTCTCTCCGCGGCCCGGCATGGCAGCGCGAGCGGAGTAAACGCGCCATTCCCGCTCCACGTCGTCCTGCGCTTCAGTGAGCAGCTTCGCTGCCAGATCCGGATTGCTGCGCGCCAGCATGGTGTAACGGGCTTCGCGATAAGCATAGTCCTTGAGCCGGATCGACGGAGCCTTGGAATCAAGCTGGAAGGGATTCTTTCCCTCCTCGCGCAACGCCGGGTTGTAGCGCATGAGCGGCCAGTAGCCCGACTGCACAGCCAGTTTCTGCTGCTCCAGTCCGTGCACCAGGTCGTAGCCGTGAGCGATGCAGCTCGAATACGCGATGATGATCGAGGGACCGTCGTGCGCCTCGGCTTCCTGGAAGGCCTTCACAACATGCGAGTCGTTTCCGCCCAGCGCCACCTGCGCCACGTACACCGATCCGTAGCTGACGGCTTCCATGGCCAGATCCTTGCGGCTGTTCGGCTTGCCGCTGGCGGCAAACTTCGCCACCGCGCCGCGCGGAGTGGACTTGGACGCCTGCCCACCGGTGTTCGAGTAGACGCCGGTATCGAGAACCAGCACATTCACATTCTTGCCTGAACCGAGCACATGATCGAGACCGCCGAAGCCGATATCGTAAGCCCAGCCGTCCCCGCCCAGGATCCACACGCTCTTGCGAATGAGCACGTCGGCAATCGCCAGCAGATTCTTCGCATCGGATGAGCCGTTCCCTTTCAACACGGCACGAAGCGCCTTCACGCGTTCACGCTGCTGATTGATTTCAGCTTCAGTCTTTTGCGAAGCGCCCACCAGATCCGCGGCAAGCTCCGCACCGATGGCCGGCGCCATGCGCGTGACGAGATTCTCGGCGAAGGCCTTCTGTTGATCGAGCGCCACTCTCATGCCGAAACCGAACTCGGCGTTGTCCTCAAAGAGCGAGTTCGACCACGTAGGACCGCGGCCTTCCGCGTTCGAAGTATAAGGAGTGGTGGGCAGGTTGCCGCCATAGATTGACGAGCAGCCCGTCGCGTTGCCGATGTAGAGCCGGTCGCCAAACAATTGCGTCAGCAGCTTGATGTACGGCGTTTCGCCGCAACCTGAGCAGGCACCGGAGAACTCAAACAGCGGCTGCAGAAGCTGCAGGTCCTTGACCTGCGAATGCGAGAGTTTCGCGCGATCCACTTCGGGCAATGAGAGGAAGTACTCCCAATTCTCGCGCTCCGGCAGACGCAGCGGCGTTTGCGGCGCCATGTTGATAGCTTTTTTGCCGGCGTCGCTCTTGTTCTTCACGGGGCATACTTCCACGCACACCGCGCAGCCCGTGCAATCCTCGGGCGCCACTTGCAGCGTGTAGCGCTCCTGCTCCATGCCGCGCCACTTGGGTTTGGCCCACTTGAACGTCGCGGGCGCCTTGTCGCCGAGGTCAGAACTATAGACCTTGGCGCGAATCACAGCATGCGGACACACCATCACGCATTTGCCGCACTGGATGCACAGGTTCTCGTCCCACACGGGAATGAACTGCGCGATATTCCGCTTCTCCCACTGCGCCGTTCCCGAGGGATACGCACCGCCGGCGGGAATTGCGCTCACGGGAATCTGGTCGCCCTTGCCCTCGGCAATCATGCCCAGCACGTCGTGCACGAACTGCGGCGCCTTCGACGAGAACGCGCCCGTGAGATCGAACGTGGAGGATGCCGCCGCGGGTAGATTCACCTTCTCCAGATGCGAGAGCGCGTGATCCACGGCCGCAAAGTTCTTTTGCACCACCGCTTCGCCGCGCTTGCCATAGGTTTTCTTGATCGACTTCTTGATTTGCGCGATGGCATCCTCGCGCGGCAGAACACCGCTGATCGCGAAGAAGCAGGTCTGCATGATGGTATTAATGCGCGTGCCCATGCCGGCTTCGCGCGCCACCTTGTAGCCGTCAATCACGTAGAACTCGATCTTCTTGCGCAGCATCTGTTCCTGCGTGCTGCGCGGCAGCTTGTCCCACACCTCGGCCGCGGAGTACTCCGAGTTAAGCAGGAAGACCGCGCCCGGCATGGCCGCTTCCAGCACGTCCATCTTTTCGAGGAAGCTGAAATTGTGGCAGGCCACGAAACTGGCGCGCGTAATAAGGTAGGTCGATCGGATCGGATTCGGTCCGAACCTCAGGTGCGACGTCGTCATCGAGCCCGACTTCTTCGAATCATAAACAAAGTAGCCCTGCGCGTAATTGGGCGTCTCCGTGCCGATGATCTTGATGGAATTCTTGTTGGCGCCTACGGTGCCGTCGGAGCCGAGGCCATAGAAGAGAGCACGCACGGTCTTCGGGTCTTCGGTCGAGAATTCCGGATCGTAATCCAGGCTCGAGTGGCTCACGTCATCATTGATGCCGATGGTGAAGTGATTCTTGGGGGCGGGCTTCGTCAGTTCATCGAAAACGCCCTTGACCATGGCCGGCGTGAACTCTTTTGACGAGAGGCCGTAGCGTCCGCCGATGACTGTCGGCGCAGCGAACGGAAGCTTTTCGGAGTTCTCGCCCAGCACCGTCATAATGTCCTGATAGAGCGGCTCGCCCGCGCCGCCCGGCTCCTTGCAGCGGTCGAGAATCGCCATCGACTTCATGGTCGTGGGCAGCGCGGCCAGGAATGCCTTGCTATCAAATGGTCGATACAAGCGCACCTTCACCATGCCCACCTTTTCGCCCTGGCGCACCAGAGCATCCACGGCCTCTTCAGCCGCCTCGGCGCCCGAACCCATCAGCACGATGACGCGCTCTGCGTCTTTCGCGCCGTAGTAGTCGAACAGGCGATAGCTGCGGCCCGTCAGCACGGAAAAGCGGTCCATCACTGACTGCACGATGCCGGGAACGGCCGCGTGGAACGGCGTGCATGCCTCGCGCGCCTGGAAAAACACATCGGGATTCTGCGCGGTGCCGCGAATGAACGGGCGATCCGGCGACAGGGCGTTCTTGCGAAAAGCGATCAGGTACTTGTCGTCCACAAGGGAGCGGATGGTTTCGTCCGAGATGGGTTCAATCTTGCCCACCTCGTGCGAGGTGCGGAAGCCATCGAAGAAATGGATGAAAGGAATGCGCGATTCGAGGGTGGCGATCTGCGCCACGGTCGCCAGATCCGCCACTTCCTGCACGGAATTCGAGGCCAGCATCGCCCAGCCCGTCGCACGGCAGGCCATCACGTCGCTGTGGTCGCCGAAGATCGACAGCGCGTGTGTGGCCAGCGTGCGCGCCGAGACGTGCATCGTGGCCGGGGTCAGCTCACCGGCAATCTTGAACATGTTGGGGATCATCAGCAGCAGGCCCTGCGAGGCCGTGAAAGTCGTCGCGAAGGCGCCAGCCTGCAACGCGCCGTGCAGCGCGCCTGCCGCGCCGCCCTCGCTCTGCATCTCTTCCACGATGGGCAACGCGCCCCAAATGTTTTTCTTCCCCTCCGAGAGCCATTGATCGGCCCATTCTGCCATGGGCGACGACGGGGTGATGGGGTAGATGGCAACGACTTCAGAGAGTCGATAGGCTACGGACGCCGCAGCCTCGTTCCCGTCCATAATCACGGTGGGAATCACAGTCTTTGGTTCACTCATTTGCTTCACTCCACAATGCGGCTGATGGGAAGTTCGGCCGCTAAGCTGAGTCTCTGCAATGAGGCGGTTAGCCGCAGTGATGGAAGGCACAAGGAAGGCGAAGAGTCCCACGCTATGAAACGATGTTCACAGGGTGCAACGCTGTGTGGGTGGGGTGGAGGAGGCCGTTTCCGTCAACTTTGTGGGAAGTCCCCACTTTCCAGGCTCGGCGGCGCTCCGGGGCTCCAAAACAGCTCGGCAGTGATGCCAAGACCAAACAGGAGCTCGACAAGCCAAAGGTGCCCCCCGAGAAAGCGCAGCAAGAACCCGTATAAGATGCACGCTTCAAAACAGGCAAGGCCGACGACGCCCCTTGTCATCCATTGCTTGAGCGGAGTCAAAGCCGGATTCTTCTGCGATGCGCGCCTTGCACCCCGCGACAGAAACCGGGGTAAGAAAAAACCAGCCTCAATGCTTATAATGCCCGCAACGGCGATTGCTAGCTGGGGCGACTGGCTCACAGGCGCCTGCGCCTGCGCCGGGATCTTAATTGCGACAAAGATGAACAAGAACGCCGAAATAACAAAGGCATACTTCAGAACGCGCATCGTGAGCGCGGGCGATTTCAAAGAGCTTTCCATTGTCGAAACTTCCTCGACAAAAGGTGCATCACAAGACCGCCGCGCGCGTGCGCTGTTTTGAGCTTTTCGTGTACGCGCGATTCCAGCTACGAGCTCCCGGCTTTTCTGATCCCTGGTCCCTGATCCCTGCACTTTAAATTCCCGCGTACCACGAGTACCCGTATTCGGGATCGACGCTACCCAAACCTTTGCCGAATTTCTTGACGTTATCGGTCGCCGTAATGTGGTTGACGTACTTCAGGCTCTTATAGCCCAACTGGCGCGGCAGGCGCAGGCGCAACGGGCCGCCAAACCCCACAGGCAGATCGCCGTCATTCATGCCCATGGTGAGCAGCGTGTGTGGATCGCCCGCATCCTGCATGTCGATGCTTTCCCACAGGCCTTCCTCGATCGAGCTATAGACGATGTAGCGCGTCTGCGGCAGCACGGCCGCCTCGCGCAGCACGCCCGAGAGCGGCGTCCCGATCCACTCCGCGATATACGACCACCCCTCCTCGCAGGCAACCTCGGTGATCTGGCTGCGCAGACCGAGGCCCTTGAGATCGGCGAGCGAAAACGACATCGGATGCGCCACCGTCCCGTCGACCACCAGCCGCCAGTCCTTGAATCCGCCCGCCTGCAGCCGCTTGAACGCATCATTGGGCGGAGCGACTGAGTTAAGAAAGGGATTTTTCGAGATCATGCTGCGCGGAAACTCGCGCGCCGGCGTATTCCGAGTCAGCAGTCGCTGGCAAGCGTAAGTCAGCGTCTCACCGGGACCGTAGACTCCACTGCCGTCAGGCGGAATCAGCCCGTAGCGCTTCGCCAGGCGGTCGGCCGTGGCTAATCCGCCAATGCCCGCGACCGCCGCAGTTCCTCCGTAAATCAGCTTGCGTCGTGTGATCGGATTCATTGGACCTCCTCTGAATCTCGCCGATATCCCGTGATCATTCCGCGCACGCGGCTCCAGAATCCCGACATCGCCACCATCGCCACATGCACAAAAACAAACAACAGCAGTAGCCACGTGACGAAGAAGTGAATGGTGCGCGCCGACTGACGCCCGCCCAGCAACTCCACGGTCCACGGGAACGCCGCGGTGAACGATGGCGACATGGCCAGCCCCGTCCAGATCATCAGCGGAAACAAGCCGAAGATCACGACCAGATAAGCGGTCCGCTGCAGCACGTTATACGAGCGCTCTTCCGCTTGATCGGGCGGCGCGCGGCGCAGATACTTCACGATGCGATCGCGGTAAGACCGCCAGCTCCAATCGCGCCGTGCCGGAATCAAGTCTTTCCTGAAGTGCCCACTCCACAGTCCGTAGATTCCATAAACCAATCCAGCAAGGACTAAAACCCACGCAGCTTCGAAGTGCAAATACCGGCTCCAGCCGTTTTCATCCGGCATCTCGTAGTTGTAGCCATTAGGCACCGTACTGCGGCTTGATGGAATAGGGATCACGAACAGCGGCCTGGTATTGACGTTTCCCACCTCGCCCCAGTAAAAGCGCGGATGCGAAATCACAATCAAGCCGCCCGTTACCACCAGCGCGAGGAAAGCGATGAAGGTGAGCCAGTGCGTAACGCGCACCACCGCCGAGTGACGGAAAGTCCTCGTCCTTTCAGCTTGGGAAGCCGCTGGCACGCGGTCAGACTAGCACAGAATCGTTTGGATTCCGTCACTTTTTCTGGCTGCAACTCGCCGGATTGCGAGTTAGCGAGCGGCGATGCGCCGGTCGGTCGCGGTCCCGCTCACAAGCTCTTGATCTTGATATTGCGGAAACAGAGCTTCACTCCCGGCTCGCCTTTCGGCTCGGTGCCCTGCAACGAAATATGTCCGGTGTGGAACTTGCTGAATTCGGGCATGCGCGCAAACTTGCTCGCGGCGATCAGCTGGTTCCAGTTGTCATCCCACAACTGCGTGTCGATCACCTTATGTCCGTTCTGAAAAAGTTGCAGGTGGCCGTGATCGGCGATGATCTCGAACTGATTCCACTGGCCCGCAAGGTTCACCCATTCCACCGGATCGGAAATCATGTCAAAAATGTCGCCTGACCGCTCCTTCAGCACGCGGCTGTCCGGCACCGTGCAGGCCAGGTCCGCGATCTGCATCTCCACACCCGTGTCATAAGAATTGCGGTACTCGGGTGCTTCGTGCACAAAGAACATCACGCCGCTGTCGATACAAGGCTGCGCCTTCCATTCCAGCTTGAGATCGAAGTTAGTGAACTCTCCGTCGGTCACAAGATCGGCAAAATCTGCACGAGGATCCTGGTTGGTTTTCTTCAGTTGGATCGTACCGTCGACCACGGACCAGTCGCTACCGGGTTCCCTTTTCGAGATACGAATGCCATCCCTTCAAGTCCTGCCCGTCGAAGAGAAGCTGCCATCCATCCTGCTTCTCCTGCGGCGTCAAAGTATTCGCCATCTGCGCATCGCCCGGCACCTGCGCCGCGGCCATCGCCGAGATCAAAAGGCAACCCGCAATCCCCATCCACAACTTTTTCGAATTCATCATCACTCGCTCCGATTTTCCTGACAACGCACGACCAGTATGACGCGCGCAGAGGATTCTACACCCATGCCCGCTTCGTCTCCCCTTAGACATTGATTCTTAAATAGTTAGATAGACACACCGAATTCAGAGCTTCCCAGGACAGCCACTTATTAAACTTTTTCCGCGTTCTGCCGATAGAACCCGTGGGGGCCCGTATCCGGCCCCGAAATGGGGTGCCTGCGTGTCCACCAGCGGAATCACCAGCAGTCTTCTGTCGCAAATAGCCAGTTCACCTACGAGCCTCAACCAGTTCGTCACAGATTTCAACCAACTGGCCCAGGATCTCCAGAGCGGCAACCTGTCGGCCGCGCGAGAAGACTACGTCACGCTGTCACAAGACGCACTGAACGGCGTCACCTCCTCGACGGCAAGCACCTCTTCGAGCGGCCTCACGGCCGGTCTGCTCTCCGACGTCACCTCCTCGAAGAGCAGCGAGACATCCTTTGTCAACGAACTCAACCTGTTGGGCAGCGACCTTGAGAACGGCGACCTCACCTCGTCCCAGGAGGACCTGCTGAACCTCGACTCCACCGCTCTCAACGCTGCGTCGACGGCTGGCGCAAGCTCGACCACCTCCACCGCCGCCACAAGCTCGGCCACGACATCCGTGAATCAGGCTGAGATCAAACAACTGGTAGCGAGCGTTGCCGCGGCCATGGAATTCGGCGACACCTCGATGGTCAGCACCGCCATGTCGCAACTGGCCTCGGTTGCGTCCAGTCCTCAAGGCGCGAGCGCCTTAGAGCAGTACAGTTCGAGTCTCTCCGCGGGTGGTTCCTCGTCCTCGAGTTCGATCAGTCAGCTGCTCCAGAGCGCCAGCGGCGACTCTTCGAGTAGTTCGGGGTCGATTCTGAACGCGATCGCGTAGCCTTTGGCGTCTGGGCAGAAATCGCTATTCCATCAGCCCCTCCACCAGCGCCTGCCATTCCGCATCCAATGTCGGCCGATGAAACGTGCGGCCCGCGCGGCCGTACCAGTAGTCGGCATTCCACTCCACGCCCTCTTTGCGGTGCAGGTAGGCGTGAACCGCCATGCCGTCGCGCGTCGAAAGATCGTCGACCAAGCCGTGGGCGCGCGCCCAGTCGCCTTTGGCGTCCCACCAGAGCGCGGCCAGCGCAGCCGGAAGCTCGCGAGGCGGCTCGGCCAGCACCAGCAAGGCTCTAAACTCCTCAACCGTCATGCTTCGCTTGTAACATCCCTCGCAATTCGCCGCAAACTGTCGAATTAACCCTGCCTTCTGTGATTTAAATCACTTTCAGACAAAATGACCCCTGCTACAAATGAATCATCGTTCCGATGAAGTGAGCAGAGGTTCCGCCAGGGGGCTAGGGGAGGGGCTGGGGGATTCCCGGTTCATTGTTTCCCTTCCCAATTTTCCCCTCCTGGAGGTCAATTCATGGGAATGCCCGACGCGATGATCCCCGAAAACCAAGATTGCAGCCCGAGGCATGTTCGCCGTATACTGAAATCCGACCAATCTGGTCGCATTTTCAAATTGCTGCCCCGCCGCGGCGGGCGGCGGCAGCACGTGGGAGTCCGGCAGGTGAGCGCGCTGAGCGAACTGAACGTGGGCGAACGCGGGATCCTGGTGGGTCTCGATCTCCCCGAATCCGTCCAGAACCATCTGATGCATATGGGTTTTGTACCCGACGCGTGCGTCCACGCTCTGCGCCGCGCCCCGGCCGGCGACCCCACCGTTTACTGTATTGACGGCATGGAAATCGCACTGCGCCACGAGACCGCCGCTGCCATTCGTGTACGCCCCTGCACCGGCGCCACCGCCAGCGCGGCGCCCACTGAAGTAGCGCCCGAAATGGCTGAGGCTGCGCGATGAACGCCTGTTGCGAGACGCCGGCTGCCAAGCAGCCCGCCCCGGCTCCGCCAGGGAGCACCCTCAAAACCGTGCTTCTCATCGGCCCTCCCAACTCCGGCAAATCCACGCTCTTCAACAAACTCACCGGCCTGCGGCAGAAAGTCGCCAACTACCCCGGTGTCACCGTCGAACAGCGCAAGGGACTGATGGCCGGCGTGGGCCGCGAAGACCTCACTCTCATCGATTTGCCCGGCATCTACTCGCTCACTCCGTACTCTGAAGATGCGCGCGTCGCCGTCGACGTGTTGCGCGGACGCATGCCCGGCACGCCCAAGCCCGACGCGGTTTTGCTGGTGTTGGACTCGCTTCATTTGACGCGCCAACTCATGCTCGCGCAGCCAGTGCTTGCCGTGGGCCTTCCCACCCTGGTGCTGCTCAATATGTCCGACGTGATGGAGTCGAAAGGCGGCAAGATCGACGTGCTCAAGCTGGCGCGCGAACTCGACGCGCCGGTCGCGCAGATCAGTGCCTTTCGCGGCACCGGGATCGACGCCGTCCCGCTCTTTCTCAATCAGCAGAATGGCCACGCCAAGACCAATCGCGTCGAGCTGCCCGTCATCGGCAACGCGGCCAGTACGCACAACTGGGCCGCGCAGGTCAGCCGCCGCACCGGTTATGAGGCGCCGCTCTCGACCGCCAACACGCGCAAGATCGACAATGTCTTACTGCATCGCATCTGGGGACCTCTGCTCTTTCTCCTCGTTGTCATGGGAGTCTTTGAAGTGGTCTTCGCCCTCGGCCAGCCGCTTTCCGACGGCTTTGGCGATCTCCTGGCCCGAGCTGCCGATCTCGTTCGCCCACTGCTGCCTGTGGGCTGGCTGCAATCGCTCCTGCTCGACGGCGTGTGGAAAGGCATTTCGTCGGTGCTCGTTTTCCTTCCCCAGATTCTGCTTCTCTTCCTCTTCATCGGAGTCCTCGAAGACTCCGGCTACCTGGCCCGCGCCGCGCTGATCGCCGACCGCGTCATGCGCACCATCGGCCTCAACGGCAAAGCCTTCATCCCGCTGCTCTCCGCTTACGCTTGCGCTATTCCCGCCATCATGGCCACGCGCACCATTGAGAACAAGCGCGACCGCCTCGCCACCATTCTTGTGGCACCCTTCATGACCTGCTCGGCGCGTCTGCCTGTGTATCTGCTGCTCATTGCCGCCTTCATTCCGAACCACTACTACCTGCACGGAGTCATCGGCCTGCAGACTCTCGTCATGCTCGGCCTCTATCTCGCCGGCTTCGTCGCCGCATTCACGACCGCGCGCCTGCTCAAGAGCTCCATCCTCAAGTCCAGCGACACACCCTTCATCCTGGAGCTACCGCAGTACCGCATGCCCACGCTCTACTCGCTCGCGCTGCGCCTTCTCGATCGCGCGCGCATCTTCATGAAGAACGCGGGAACCATCATCGTTGCCGTGTCGCTTGCGCTTTGGGTGCTCGCGCAGATCCCGCCCATCCACCTCCACAGCGGTTCTTACGCGCCTCCGCAACTTGCCAACAGCGTCATCGGCCACATCGGCCACTTCATCGAACCCGCCATCGCACCTCTCGGCTTCAACTGGAAAATCGGCATCGGCCTCATCTGCAGCATCTTCGCGCGCGAGGTCATGGTCAGCACCATGGGCACGCTCTACGGCGCAGATCCCGGCACCCAGGCCTTCAGCCTGCAGAACGCCCTGCATCACGACATGACCATCGGCGGCGCGCTCGCGCTTATGATTTTTTTCGCCTTCGCCATGCAGTGCACCTCGACCATCGCCGTAGTCAAGCGCGAAACCAACAGTTGGATGTGGCCCGCCGTGCAGTTCCTCTACATGCTTGTCCTCGCCTACGGCGCCGCCTTCACCGTCAATCACCTCGCGATGATGTTTCTCCACTGATCGCGACTCACGACCCACGACCTACGATGCACGAGCGACGATTCACCGTCCACGGCGACCTGGTAGCTGGCAACCAGTAGCTGCTATCGTTTTCCCATGCGCGCCGCCGAACTCATCGCTCCTCTCAACTTCCGCCTCACCGAAATGCCCATCGAAGATCCCGGCCCCGGCGAAGTGCAGTGCCGTGTTGAATCCGTCGGCGTCTGCGGCTCCGATCTCCATGCCTATACCGAGGGCCAGGTCGGCGGCATGCCCAATGCGTATCCCATGGTGCTCGGCCACGAGCCCGCAGGCGTTATCGTCAAAACCGGCGCCGGCGTTACCGGACTTGCCCAGGGCGACCGCGGAGCCCTCGAACCCGCGCTCTACTGCTATCACTGCGAGTTCTGCCTGAGCGGCCATCACAATGTCTGCGCCAACATCCGCTTCCTCTCCACGCCGAACATTCCCGGGTTCTTTCGCGAACTGGTCAACCTGCCCGTCTCGAACTTCGCGCCCATCCCTGCAAGTCTCTCGTTCGACCATGCCACGCTGGCCGAGCCGCTCGCCATCACGTTGCATTCCGTCCACCTCGCGTCAATCTCTGCCAATGAAACCGTCGCAATCATTGGCGCAGGACCGATCGGCCTTCTGACCATCGCCGCACTGCGCGCCGCCAATGCCGGCCGCGTCTGGGCCATCGAACCCCTGGCGCATCGTCGCGAGCTGGCGCGCGCCATGGGGGCCGACGCCGTGCTCGAGCCCGACGAAGCCGTCGCCGAAATCCTGCGCGCCACCGGCCAACGCGGCGTCGATTGCGCCATCGACTGCGCCGCCGCAGCCGACACGGTGCCGCAGGCCATCAAGCTCACGCGCAACGCGGGTCGCGTCGTACTCACCGGCATTCACTCCACGCCCACCCTCACTGTCGACGCCTCCGGCATGCGCCGCAAGGAGCTCACGCTCTTCAATGTGCGCCGCTCAAACCACGAGACTGAAGAGGCTCTATCGCTGCTCCAGGCGCAGCCCAATTGGTTCGCGCCGCTGGTCACGCACACGCGAACCCTCGATCAAATCGATCAGGCCTTCGAACTCACCAGTCACTATCGCGATGGCGTCGGAAAAATGGTCATTCGACCGTAGAAAAACTGCGAAATCCCATCTCGAAAGGGCACAGCTTTAAACAGCTGCCTTGAGTGGAATAGAAGAGCTCCCAGGCCTCGTAGACTCCCAGGCCTCGTAGAATAGAAGCATGGCATTGGAGAGCGTAAGAAAAGTTGCAGAAGCGGATTTTCCCACGCGCTGGGGCGCCTTCCGTATTCTGGGCTTTGAGGGCATACGTGCCGAGGGCCAAGCCGGCTGTGCGCCGACCCCTATTGTTGAAGGCCTTGTCGCGCTAGTAATGGGCGACGTGCACACCACCCCGCCGCTGGTGCGCATCCACTCACAATGCCTCACGGGCGACGTTTTCGGGTCGCTGCGCTGCGACTGCCGTCTGCAACTGGAACTCGCGCTCAAGGCAATCTCCAAGGAGGGCGCGGGAATTCTGCTCTACGAGCAGCAGGAGGGCCGCGGCATCGGCCTCATGGCCAAGCTGAAGGCCTACGAATTGCAGGACCACGGCCGCGACACTGTGGAAGCAAACGAAGAGCTGGGCTTTGCCGCCGATTGCCGCGGTTACGAACTGCCGGCCGAGGCACTGAAACTGCTCGGCGTGACCCGCGTGCGGCTCATGACCAACAATCCCGAGAAGGTAGTGGCCCTCGAATCGGCGGGCATTACCGTCGCGGAGCGCGTGTCGGCCGAGGTCGAGCCGCAGGAGAGTTTCGCCGGCTACCTCAAAACCAAACAGGAAAAAATGGGCCACATCCTGGAAATGGTAGTTACCGAGGACCAGGCGGAATAGCTCGGCGCGCGAAGTCGGGACCGCTCAGCTTAATACGGCTGAGTACGATCTACCCGCCGTTTTTCGACCGACCCATCAGCGTAAAGAATGAGGTACTTGGCGAGCACTCTCGGCAGCCGAGCTTCCTCCATTTGTCATTTGATTGTCATTTCTGGTCGAACTTGATTCCAGGGCGACCCCGGTCGTATAGCCTTGGACCGTCGCCGGCAAACCGTGGATCAAGGAGGGTAAGCTTGGGCGCGCGCTTTTGAACCGCCCGTGAAATCTCGAAAAAAGGCTAGCCAGAGTGCAACGCACCTGCTAATCTACGTGGCACGTGGACGGTGGGCCTCGGAAGCCGCCACAAAGTTGGCTGTTTCCGGCGGGGCAAGTTGGCGTTAGAAAACCAGTTGCATTGAAGCAACCCTCGGCGGCGATTCCGTAATCGAAATAGACGCGTGCGGGGTCAAAGCGAAACAATCAACCACCAAGGCTGACATATTTGTTGTCTTCCCTTGCAAGACTTCTTATCGGTTTTCTTAATCCCCCCGTCTCCATTCGCTGCCCTGGGCAGTCGTTTTAATGCGTTTTTTTAAATTCCGGCTCTCCGGATTAGGGGCAAGTTCCTCAGAATTCCCGGCAAGTCCGCCTTCCCCGCATTGATTCTGCATAGAGGTGGAATTCCGAGGTATCCGGCAGACCGAACGGGCCGAACCTTCATTTTCCGACGCCGCCAACGGCATATTTCCGCCGCAGGTCGCGCGTGATTTCATTCCCTCGTGCCGAATCGCAGCCGATTCGAAGGGAGGACTTCGCCATGAAATTCCCTGTCCGTTTCCTCGCCGCCACCGCCGCAGGAATCTTCTGCTTCGCGAGTTCGAACGTCGCGCACGCCGCCTCAGATGGGGGTTCCCCCAGCCGGCCTCCGAATTCAATCATCATTCCGGGACCATTGCGTTCCTTTCTGCGCATGGCCGGCGTGAGCCAGGAGGCCAGCTCTACGGAAGTGTTGCCACTGTTGGCGCGCAATGTCTTCCTCTACGGGCACGTCGAACAAAGGAAGACGGAGTACCTGGTGCTTGCCGATCGCTACGTGCAACAAGCCCGGGAGCTGCAACCGCTGGCCGGCGCAGACGGGAATGATTCATGTAGCCGGCTGCGACGACGCGGGAAGGCTGATTCAGATTCTCGGGTACAAATTTGAACGCGGCTGCAGCACCAAGGATGCTTCGCTGATCACGGCCGACGCGGAGCGAGCCTTTCTTACTGTCGATTCCGGCTTCCCGCTGACGCAACTTGAACAGTCGTTGCAGGAAGGAACTCCATTCAGCTATGCCTATCCCGCGACGCGGGTTCCTATTCTCTTCGCGGAGAGCGATTGGCAAGCGGTCCTGCCAGCCAAGGAACGAAGCGGAGCAACTCTGCTCGATATGCTTTTGAACGATGAGGATGTGGATCGACTGTACGCAGGACTGGCGCGGCTTGACCCGCAAACCAGATCCCAACTGCTGCAAACCGTGGGTCTCAGGCGACTGCTCGCGTACGCACCCATTTTCGACTTCTACGGCAGCCGCATCTGCATCCGCTCCGGAGCCGTAGCTGTTCCCGGCGGCGAGGCAGCCGAACAGAGTTGGGCAGAGCTGGTGGGCGCAGATACCCATTCGCCCGGCGATTTCGTGTACCGCTTGCTGGCCAAAGATCAAGGCTGGATGGCCGCGTATTTCGATGCCCTGTCGCGCGTGAGCCCCGACCAGCAGGCGCATTTGGTGGCCAATGGCCGTTTGAAGCGCCTCTATGAGGCTTATCGAACTTCGAATGCAAATCAGAGTGCGGGCACTAGCGTTTTTCCCAGGAATGCCAATTTGCTTTTGCTGTTTTCCCGCGTGCCCTGGGACGCGGCAGGTGAGCCCGAGGTGCCGGGCGACGCCAGCGTCTGGAAGGATATTTTCGCGCATGTAGACCGAGCCAGTCACATTCGCGAGCTCGCGCACTTCAATCGCGATGACAGCAATCCGGACCACATGTTGGAGGCGCTTGTGGCCTGCACCAATCTCGCGGCCGGCGAGGGACCAGCGCAAATCTACCTCACCCTGACCGCAATCAATAGCGCGCGGCCTGCGCAACAGCAACTGTCCGAAGGCGCCGTCCAGTTGCTCGTCGCGCATTTTGTCGAGTTGGAAAATTGGTATCCGATTTTCGTCGAGTTTCCCTCTTTGGACGAGAATTCGATCAAGAGCTTTGTTGACACCGTCGATCGCGTCAACGGCATTGGCAATCCGGTACTGCGCGCCAATGTGATGGGCGCGTTCCAGGCCGAACTCGGGATATGGCAGATTCTGGCGCGGCAGCAGCAGATTCCTAATGAGCAGTTGAACGCTTCGTGGAAGGCCGCGATTCAGCCCTATGGCGGAATCGGATCGTCGACGGAGCTCTTCGACGTCGCACGCAAGTCGCTCGATTCCATCCTGGTCGCTGCAGGGGGCAAAACCGATTTCACGCAGGGCCAGGTGGTCGATCTGCTCGCAGGCCCGGCGCAGAGTAGCCCCGAAGGCGCGCGCGTGCATGATGAGATTACCCGCCGCATGCGCGCCGTGCTCGACGACCAGCGGCTGGTGCCGCTCGACACCCTCTTCGCACTCTACGATGGCCTGGGCGAAATGGCCCACGGCGCCGCGATTGGCGACAACCTTCTGCCGCTGGCCGGTGCGTTGCGCGAGTTTGAATTGCCGCGGCCCATCTTCACTTCCGGCGAGCGCGTAACCTGGTCCCCCACCGTCTATGTCAGCCGCCACGCAGAGCTGCAAGTGCGCACCGATCTCACCAAGGTCATCAAGACGCCGGGCACGCCTGCGCAGCTCGAGGCGGCACGCGCACGTCTTGCGCCCTTCCTGCGCGACACGCTGGTGGGATTGAATTATGCGTACTACGAGCCACCCGGCTCCCAGGTTTTGCACAGCAATCCTCTCTTTGTTCGCGCGCACGACTTTACGGCGTCGTCGATTCAGGGCATCAAAGATGTTTGGGGACCGCCCAGTTTGATCGGCATTGGAGCCACGGCAGGCGGCGGAGCCTATTTCATTGGCTCGCTCGCCGATCTGCCCTTCGCGCTTGCTCTCACGGAAGAAGATTTCATCTCTCCCGAGAAGCTGCAGGCACTCATCTGGAAGGAAACCGTTCCCGAGCTGCTGGTGAATTCCATCCTGCCCAGGTGGTGGGCCGTGAATCAGGACGAACTGCACGCCGCTGCTCTCTACCAGCGTTCCGGCGAAGAGTTATTGACAGCCTCCGCGAGCCACGCCGATCTGCGCCGAGAAGGTGCTGACCGTCTTATCTGGTCGCGTAGACTCAGGCCGCATGGAAGAGATGGAGCAGGCGCTCCAGAACCCTGACAACACCGCAACCCTCACGGCGCATCTGCTCCCCTCGGACGCGTTCTATCTCGCCGCCGAATTTCGCAAGAAATTTCCGCGAGAAGCCGCACAGGCAGGGCCTGCGAACCGGGAGCTGGATGCATTGGTTGCGAAAGATCCCGAGGCCACCTCGCCGCGCCGGCTTGCCACGGACTTCGGTGTGCCGCATCCCATTCTCGCCGACAGTTACTCCTGCGCCCTGATCACTTCGGAACCCTTCCCGGTTGCGGGTGGTTATGGTAGCCGACTCTTCGGCGAATCGTGGGAATCGAGCAACCTCTACTGGGCACGGCTGGCCGACGAAAAGGGCTATCCTCCAGCGATGCTCAACATTTTGGTTCCCGAGTTGACCCGCCAGATGGTGGCCAACATTTCGGCAACCAGCATCGACGACTGGCCGGCGCTGCTGCGCGCCATGCAGCAAACCGGCGAAGAATTCCGTCAGGGGAAAGATCAATATTCACACCGCAAGCACGCCTCAAAACAATCAGAACATCGCGAATGGGGGAAGTCATGCCGAATAGAAAATACCGGATCGTCGTCAGCGCAGTGGTTTTTCTGGGCACCCTGCTGTCGAGCGGAGCAGGATCACGATTTGCAGCCCAGGATAGCGGCATGCGCCTGCGCGTGCGTGTGAACCTTGTGCAGCTGAACGTGGCTGTTACCGACAGCAAAGGCAATTACATTACTGGCCTGCGCCCTGAGGATTTTGTCATCACGGAAGACAAAATTCCCCAGAAGCTGAACACGTTTGAAGAAGGCAACTTCAACCCCGGAGCGCCCGGCACGGTTCCGTCGCCCCGGGCGGGCAAGGTCGCGGGGGCTATCGGCGACGACGGGCAACCGCTTCCCGCCATCAGTTCTTCGGGTGTAAGGATTTCGCCGCTGGCCGGCGCCGACGTCTTCATCCTCTTCGACACCAGCAACTACATGTACCGCGGCTTCGTCTTCGCGCAGGATGCCATCTCCGACTTCGTGCGCTCCATGGACGACGCCAGCAAGATCGCGTTTTACTCCTACAGCCGCGATCTTTCGCGGGCCACCATGCTCACCGCCGACCGCTTCCACGTGGTGAATGGCGTGCGCAGCACGGTGGCCGGAGACGACGCCGCGCTGTACAACTCGCTCTTGCTCACCGTGAAGGATGCCGCGCCGCTCACCGGCCGCAAGGCCATCGTCGTCTTCTCCAACGGCCCCGACAACGCCAGCTCCATTCCTCCTGAAGACGTTGCCGAGCTTGCGCAGTCGACGGGAACGATCATCTACATTGTGAGCACGCGCCAGGCGCAGGACGACCTGGTATCGACCGCAGCTTTCGAGCGCATGAGCAAAGTCACCGGCGGCAAAGCCTACTTTGCGGGAAATTGGAGCAAGGAGAAGCAGGCCTTTGCATCCATCCGCAACGACCTGGGGCATCTCTATTCCCTCAGCTACTATCCGCAACCCAACCCCAACCGCGGATGGCGCACCATCAACGTCAAGCTCGTAGGCAAGGATCTGCAGAAGTACCACATTCGCACCCGCGACGGCTACAGCCTGCAGCAGCAAACGCAAGTCAACAGCGAAGCCTACCTGGAGCCTGACACGAACATCGAATCGAAATAAGTAGCGCCGGTTTCCAGACCGGCTGTACTGGCGGCGTCCACGCCGCCAGAAACTTCGCGCGGGCCTGAAACCCGGCACTTGGCGACAAGTTTTGCATCAGGGCGCGAGTTTACTCGCGCCGCAATCCAAACAAAATTAGCGCGGCCTTTAGGCCCTGAGGGAAGCCTTTCGGAGATTCGCTCTCCGAAACCGGCGTTTTCTATTTTTGGACACGACCTAACCGCGCAGCGCCTTGATCACTTTCGCCGTGGTCACCACCTGCCCCACATGCCTCTGCGCGTGATCGGCCACATGAATCATCGCCCCGCCGATCGACGTCGGCAACTGCTTGCGCCCCACGAATCGCGGCGTGTCGAGATTCGCCGAAGCCAGCACGCAAATGCGCTTTGCCGCGTCAGAGAAAGAAATCTCGACTTCGGCGAGTAACTCCGCCAGCGACTCCTGCTTCCCTTCCCCATCAATTTCAGTTTTGAGCGCAGCCAGCTGCTCCGCCGAAAGCTGTTCACCTTCCGCGTAAGTCAGAATGCGGTCCGTCGACCGCGCAATGTGGCGCAGATGAAAAGCAATGGGCGTCAGCCCCAGCGGGTGCGCGTGCACTTCCGCATCCGTCAGGCGCGCAGTCCACTTGGTCAAATCGTCAAGCGCCAACTCAAGCGCATGCAAAACCGCGCGGCCCGCCGCAGGAACGTCGGTATGCGTGCCGCGGAGCCAGGGTTCGGTGTAGGGAGTGGGAGAAGTACTCATGGCCGTAGTTTAAAGCCCCGGATCAGCCGCACCGCCGACCTCAGCCTCTATCACCCTGAGGAGCGCAGCGACGACGCTCGCCGATTGTCATCATGGGACCGGCGCGGTGGCCGGCTTCGGCCGCTGATGGAAAAGTGTCCGCGAGATGTCGGGATAGAACTCGCTCGCCAGCGACTGAATCAGGCTCTCGCCGATATCGATGGAGCCTCGCTGCAGAGTGAGCCCAAGTCCGCGGTCCGCCGACGGATAATAGGCGTTGGAGATTGCTCCCGCTGCAAAGGTGCCGACGATCCCGGACGCATTGAACTGCCACTTACCGTCGTCGCCCAGGCAGCGCACTGCCGTGAGCAATGAATATCCCAGTCTGCGGCCTACTCCACCGCGCCCCAACCGGAAATAGCGCGGGTCCTGGTGCAGCAAAGATGGCAGTACGCCCTCGCTTAGCAGCTCGCCGTCCGCGTCGTCGGCGTAAGCCGCTCCAAAGCGCTTGGCAAATCCGGCCCAGCCTGACCCGTACTCCGGAAACTCCCCTTGCTGCTGTTCCAGGCCTGCGTCGGCAGCCGACGACGCAAAATCGAAGGGATCGAATATATCGGCCAATGCCAAGTGAAACTTCTGCCCCGGCGAAAGCGGCACCGCGTGCCCGCTGCGCACCGAGTAGAAATCCGGCACCACGCCCAGCATGCGCTGTTGTTTCTCTTGCTTCAGCTCTTGTTCCGCCTCGGCGCGGCGCGCGTCAGGCGTGGAGGGCTCCTGCTGCGCTTCGAGAAGCGATGCAGAGGGAGATTCGACCTGTGCAATGAGCGGCCCCACGCCCGGATCGCGCACGTCCGCGTTGGGGAGCTGTCCGGGAGCGGCGGCAGCGCCGACGCTAAGCAGCAGCGTGAAAGCTGCCGAAACGGCAGCAATGCGAACGAGCGCTGACACGCCCTTCGCAGAGCAACGAGCGAATTTCATGAGAACTCCCGCGAGTCGTAATTCGAGAACGAAAGCGCGCACCACTGCGCACGCGCACACGAACAGGCATGAAAGAGCGGGGAGTCCTAGATACGAAGGGAAACGATTCGCCAGGGCGGCGAGAAGAGCATGAGCAGATATTCAGTTGCGCGCACGCCGCGATGCTCGCGAACCGGAGCGCCGGTCTCTATCATCCCTAGCAGAAGCACCGCGGCCAGCCAGCCCAGCAAACAAACTGAGCTCCGTGCTACCGCCACGCCCAACCCAACGTCAACGGCAGCCATCATCAGCGTGGTTTCAGTGTCATGGCCAACTAGCGGCAGCTCAGGCCCTTTGTCCCACTTGTCGACCACGTTGAACACAGGCGGCAGAACCATCATCAGGATCATCGACACCGTGACCATGGTCAGCAACCGCCTGCGCATGAGCAAATCGTACCACTCTGCCCTTGCTGTAGGACGAGATGACTTCAGACCTGACATTGCGCACGTTCCGCCAGGATGACAGAGGGTTCCAATTCACCTGAATCGGATTCGGTAGTCCATGGGCTTCGCTACCCCGCGCTCTTCACCCGCACCACCGTGATCTTCTCAAACCCCTCCTCAAACACCGGCGGCTTGAGCTTCTCGGCCATCTTGCGCATGATGTCTTCGCTCACCGAGCGGTCGCGCTGGCGGTTGCGCTCCAGGCACACCTCGAGCGGCACATCGAAGAACACCGCCTGCACCTCGTAGCCGAAGCTCTTGGCCATCTTGATCCACTGGCGGCGCTCGTGAATGGAGAGATTGGTCGCGTCCACATAGTTCATGGGCATTTTGGCGATGAGCCGCGCGCGCAGCAGCGACCGCAGCGTGGAAAAGACCAGCCCCTGGTAGCGCTGCTCCTCCACATCGTCGAAGAGAATGTTGCGCAGCAGGTCGCTCGACAGCGGCGTGATGCCGCGGCGGCCGAACCACGTGGTCTTGCCGGAGCCGGGCAGGCCGATGGCCAGCACCACGAAGCCTTTGGGTGTTTGCCCCTGAGCGTTGGGCTTGGGCGACGGAACAGACGGCATCTCCGGCTGGGTTTCCACCTCGAGGCGGCCGGAGCCGGCAGGCTCATTCCACTGCGGCTTGGCGGGTGCCTGGGCACGCGCGGGCCGGTCTGAGCGCTGCTGCCGCGGCGGCTGGACCTGCCGGGAGTCCTGAGCTTGCCGTGGTGCCTCGACTCGCGGTGATACGGAAGCTCGCGGCGCAGCCGGCGCCCTCGCCGGAATCTCGTCCGGATAGAGCGGAACCAGCGGAGCCGGCTGATTCGATGGGAGTTCCTGCGCCCATTTTGCCTGTGGATTCCGAGGTATTGGGACCGCGTCTGGAACGTCTTCTCATGTTGCTTTCAACCCTTGCCTGACTTTGCCTTTCACCCGGAATACCATACCGGGCGAGGGCGCTGCAAATCGTGTGCACTCCGTCACATACAGTCCCATCGCGGGAACGCCATCCTTACGGTAGGGAATCGTGTGCGCCGGACGGAGCGAATCGCGCTTTTTTGCCGCCGTCCACAATGTTACGATCAAGGGTTTGGTGGAATCCATTCCAGACGCCCTAAAATTCAGCATTCTTGAACCCAAAGCCTCACCCAACACGAAGGAGAAATCACACATGGCAGTAAAGGTTGGTATCAACGGCTTCGGCCGCATTGGACGCAACGTTTTGCGCGCCGCGCTTGGCAACAAAGAGATCGATTTTGTCGCCGTCAACGACTTGACCAGCCCGGCGACGCTGGCCCACCTGCTCAAGTACGACTCGATCCTGGGCAACCTGAAGAACGAGATCACAGTCGGGCGAGGACTTCATCTCCGTCGACGGCAAGAAGATCAAGGTCTGGGCCGAGCGCGACCCCGCCAAGCTGGACTGGGCCGATGTCGGCGCGCAGATCGTCGTCGAGTCCACCGGCCACTTTACCGACGCGACCAAGGCCAAGGCGCACCTGGGCGCGACCGTGAAGAAGGTCATCATCTCGGCTCCGGCCACCAACGAAGACATCACCATCGTGCTCGGCGTCAACGAGGACAAGTACGATCCGGCCAAGCACAACATCATCTCCAACGCCAGCTGCACCACCAACTGCCTGGCGCCGGTCGTCAAGGTGATTCTCGAAACCACGGGCCTCGTCTCCGGCATCATGACCACCATCCACAGCTACACCAACGACCAGGTCATTCTCGACTTCCCGCACAAGGACCTGCGCCGCGCCCGCGCCGCCGCCCTCAACATGATTCCCAGCTCGACCGGCGCCGCCAAGGCCCTCAAGCTGGTCATCCCTGAGACCGCCGGCAAGCTCGACGGCTTCGCCATCCGCGTCCCCACCCCCAACGTCTCCATCGTCGACCTGACCTACATCGCCGAGAAGCCCACGACCGTCGAAGCCCTGAACGCCGCCTTCAAGGCCGCCTCCGAGGGCGAGCTGAAGGGCATTCTGGGCGTCGACTCGAACCTGCTGGTCAGCTCGGACTTCAAGGGCGACAAGCGCAGCTCGATCGTGGACGCGCCGCTGACCAAGGTCGTCGGCCAGAGCGTCAAGGTGCTGAGCTGGTACGACAACGAGTGGGGCTACTCCAACCGCGTCGTCGACCTGATCGGCTTCCTGGAGAAGAAGGGGCTGTAAGAACAGTTGTCAGTTCACAGTTGTCAGTGGTCAGCAGTGGAGGCCGGCGAGTGTCGGCCTCCACTCTGCAACGACTGGCAGCCAACGACCGGAAACTGATAACTGACAACTGAACACTGACAACTTACGAAAGGCACTTCCATGGCCAAGCTCTCGATTCAAGACATCGAACTGACCAACAAGCGGGTGTTCATCCGCGTTGATTTCAACGTTCCGCTCACCGAAGACGGACAGACCATCACCGACGACACGCGCATCGTGGCCACGCTGCCCACCATCGAGTACGCGCTGCGGCACCGTGCCAAGGTGATTCTGGCCTCGCACCTGGGCCGCCCCAAGGGCAAGCCGAATCCGAAGTACTCGCTGCGCCCGTGGTCATCAGGCTGCGCGAACTGCTCGACAAAAACCTCAGCGAAAGCGTCAACGTGGCCTTCTCGCCGGATTGCGTCGGCGAAATTGCCGAAGAAATGGCGCGCCAGCTCGAATCGGGCCAGGTGCTGCTGCTCGAAAACCTGCGCTTCCACGCGGAAGAAGAAGCCAACGATCCGGCCTTTTCAAAAGCGCTCGCCTCGCTGGCCGAGATCTACGTGAACGACGCCTTCGGCTCCGCGCACCGCGCGCACGCATCCACCGAAGGCATTACGCACTACCTCAAGCCCGCCGTGGCCGGCCTGCTGATGGAAAAGGAAATCACCTATCTCGGCAAGGCGCTCGAATCGCCCGAGAAGCCGTTCGTGGCCATCATCGGCGGATCGAAGATCTCCGGCAAGATCGACGTCATTCAGAACCTTCTCGACAAAGTCGACACGCTGGTGATCGTCGGCGGCATGGCCTACACCTTCTAGCGCGCGCTCGGCGTAAAGACCGCCAAGTCGCTCGTCGAAGAAGACAAGATCGAGCTCGCCAAGGAGACGCTCGCAAAAGGCGAAAGCCAAGGGCGTGAAACTCCTGCTGCCCGTGGACAACGTGATTGCCGACAACTTCGCCAACGACGCCAAAACCCAGGTGTGGGACAGCTCGAAAGACTTTCCCGAGGACTGGCAGGGTCTCGACATCGGCCCGCAGTCGGTTGCCGCGATCGAGCAGGTGGTTTCGACCGCCAGGACCATCGTGTGGAACGGCCCGGCCGGCGTCTTCGAATTTCCGCGCTTTGCCGTGGGCACCAACGCCATTGCGCGCGCCGTAGCGGCCAACCGCACGGCCATCTCGATCATCGGCGGCGGCGATTCAGTCAGCGCCATCAACCAGGCCGGCGTAGCCGACCAGATCACGCACATCTCCACCGGCGGCGGAGCTTGCCTGGAGTTTCTTGAAGGCAAGAAGCTGCCCGGCGTGGAAGCGCTGACGGACAAATAAGGCAGTTGTCAGTGGTCAGTTGTCAGAGAATCGCATCCGGACAAAGATGCCGGATGCGATTTCTTGTAACTGAGGGCGTCTTGAAGAATGCTATGCTGCGTGTGGGAGGCTTGAGATGGAGGACTACGGTCTAATCCTCTACACGTTGGGCTGTTTTGGCATTTCTTCCGTGCTGGCTCTGATTGCGCTTTTATTCCGCCCTTGGCGCCCTTTCTCACTTTCAGTTTTCTCGACACCCCCCGAGGCAGCTGTCTTGCTCTTCTTGACTCGACGGTCCGTCATTGACAGCAGCCCAGTTTGTGGCCCTGATCCTGAATGGGATCGGTGCCCGAGCACTTCTGCGAACATCGTGGGATGGGCCGCGTGGGCAATTGGAATAATTGTTGTTGCCGTAGCCGCATACTGGGTGCAAAGAGTCATTCAAGCTGCGATTGGGCTGTGGTTCGATTCCCGACCGCTGAGTCTCTTTAGCCGACCGAATAATTCAGCGACCCGCGTCGATCCCCCTGAAATGCCCCTTCTTTGAATGCGCCAGCAGCGGCTGGCCCGCGGTTACGAGGGTTGCGCCGGGTTCCCCTGCCTCCGCTTTTGGGACCCGGGCGCGCGCCAGCCCGGCCCCATCGCGATTCGTGCTAATCTTCTGTTAAATGGCGACGACCGTCCACATCCCGCTTAAAGAGTACCTTGCGACCACCTACCGGCCGGACTGCGAGTATGTGAACGGCGAGGTGCGGGAGCGTAACGTGGGCAAGTGGGAACACGCAAGAGTTCAATGGCTGCTGGCGCTGTGGTTCGGGACGCATGAAAAAGAGTGGGGCATCGTGGGCAGCACGGAACAGCGAATTCAGGTTGCCCGGGATCGCGTCCGCGTGCCGGATCTGGTTGTGCTCACGGCAGGCCCGCAGCCCGATGTGTTGACCGAACCGCCCCTGCTGGTTATCGAGATTCTCTCTCCCGAAGATTCCTACTCCGACACGCAGGAGCGCGCCCAGGACTACCGTGCAATGGGCGTGGAAACGGTGTGGATCGTCGATCCCAAAACGCGCACCGGTCGCATGTGCCGCGGAACGGAGTGGATCGAAGCCTCACGGCTTGAAGTGAAGGGAACGCCGCTTTTTGTCGATCTGCCCGAAATCTTCCGCCAGGTAACGGTCGCGTAACGTCGTTCGGAACCCCGAAAGCTCATTTTCCGCATCCATCGCCTGAAAGCAGCCCTTCTTTGCGACACTGGAATCTGAGGCGGAAAACCATGGCCTATTACACGCGAGTCTTGTCAAAGGACGAGGAGTTTCCTTCATTTGACGAACTCGCGCAATTCATTCGCGCCGAGCACCCTCAGTTCAAACTGACTCTCGAAGAAGGCACGGAGGAAGATTGGGAAAGCCTGCTCCTCTCCGGAAACGACGATGTTGAAGTTGCGGTGATCGAGCGCAATCCAGTCTCGGAGGGTTCCATCGGCGAGGACGACATTGCCGAATTCATCGAGGAGACCCACGACGCGAAGCCGGAAACGCGGCGTCGCGTGGCTCCATGAGTTTCTGGCCTCGACGAAAACGATTTATGCCTTCCAGCACTTGCAGGGAGACGAGTTCGAAGAAGGCAGCAGCGCACTCCACGCGCTGCGCACCAAGTTGTGGGAACGCGGAGACGCGATTCTGCAGGCCGACGGCGAGGGCTTCACGAATGAAGAGGGCTACCACATCGTCTGGCAGTTTTCCGAATCCGTCTCAGGCCCGTGGAACATGGCCGTGCAACAGGACGGTGTCTGGCGCCAATTCACCATGGACCTGGGCGATCCAGATCATCGTGCTGCTTTCCTTGAAGGCTCGGTGCCCGACGATTTAACCTCCACGCTCGGAGCGGGCTCGTAGACCCGGCGCTGCTTCTACTTCCCGATCCGGTCTACTCATCCGGCGTTGTGCGCGCCGTCACCCGGACACCGAAATCGATCCCCTAAAATTGAATTGAGGAACCCAGAACATGTCTCGTAAAGCACTGATTGCCGCCAATTGGAAGATGTACAAGACGCCGGCCGAAGCCAAGGCGTTTGTCGATGCTTTTTTGCCGCTCGTTGCCGGGCACACCCGCGACGAGATCGCGCTGTTTCCATCGCCGGTACTGCTGCCGACCGTCATCGCTGCATGCAAGGGCTCGAACGTCGCGGTCGGCGCGCAGAACATCCACTTTGCCGAGGAGGGCGCCTACACCGGCGAGACCTCGGTGCTGCAATTGCTGGCCGTGGGCGGAACGCACACGCTCATCGGCCACTCCGAGCGCCGGCAGTACTTTGCCGAGACCGACGAGATCGTCAACAAGAAGCTGCACACGGCGCTGAAGCATGGCATCGTCCCGATCGTGTGCGTGGGCGAAGTGCTCGCCGAGCGCGAGGCCGGCAAGACGGCGAGCGTGCTCGAGACTCAGATGACGGGTGCATTTGCCGGCATCACGCCCGAGGCCGCCGCGCCGATCGTGATTGCCTACGAGCCGGTATGGGCCATCGGCACCGGCAAGACGGCCACGCCGGAGATTGCCGTCGACGCGCACAAGATCATCCGCGCCGAAGTGGCCAAGCTGCTGGGAGCGAATGTCGCCGCGGCCATGCGCATTCTCTACGGCGGCAGCGTGAAGCCCGACAACGCGACCGCGCTGATCGGCCAGGAAGAAATCGACGGAGCCCTGGTGGGCGGCGCAAGCCTCAAGCCGGATTCGTTTGCGGCGATTGTGAAGTATTAAAGGCAGCGGAGTTAGCGGAGTTAGCGCCCTCACCTCTCACGAGCGGCGAAAAGCTGTCGCGGGGGTCTCCAGACCCCCGCTTTTTTGCGCTACGCGTAGAAGCCGGCAATCCAATTCTGCAGCAGCGCCGGGAAGCAGCCGAGAACGACAACTGCGGCGGCGATGAGCAGCAGCACGGCGAGCGTCACGGGATGCGCCTTGACGGGTGAGTCATTGGTCGCGGGCATGACGTAAGCGCGCTTGAGCACCTGCAGGTAGTAGTAGAGCGAGACGGCGCTGAAGGCGATGGCGAGCGCGACGAGGGCGAACGGAACGGGGCCGCCGCCAACGGCGAGCACCGCCGCAAACAAATTGAACTTGGCCCAGAAGCCGACCAGCGGGGGGATTCCCGCGAGCGATAGAAAGAGCACGAGTAGCACCGCGGCAAGCAGCGGATTGCGCTTCTGCAGGCCGAGGAAAGAGTCGAGCTTGTCGGAGCCGGTGGCGCGCTCCACAACGTCGACCACGCCGAACGCGCCGATGGTCGTCAGGCCGTACGTGACAATGTAGTAGAGAATCGCCTGCGCGCTCACGTTCGACCAGCCGAAGAACGCGAGCCCCAGCAGGATGTAGCCCGCGTGCGCGATGGCCGAGTAGGCGACCAAGCGGCGGACGCTCGACTGCGCCAGCGCGGCCAGGTTGCCGAAGACCATCGACGCAACCGAGAGCACCATGAGGATCAGCGGCCACGCAGTGATAAAGCCGAGAGTGACGTGCGGAGGCGGAGTTCCGGGCGAAGAAACCGTGACGGTGAGCGTAACGCGGCCGCCCGTCAAGTGCAGCATCGTAGGCCACCAGAGAATTGCATGGCTGATGGAGATGAGCAGCGCGAAGCTCGCGACTTTCGAAACCGACGCGATGAACGCCGCGGCCGGCGCGGGAGCGCCTTCGTAAGTGTCGGGCGCCCAGAAATGGAACGGGACGGCGGCGACTTTGAAGCCCAGCCCCACGGCAATCATGACCAGCGCGATCAAGAGCAGCGTCGTGCCGCCATTGGCCGACGCCATATAGGTGCCGAGCACCACACGAGGCAGGTTGGTTGAGCCGCTCAATCCGTAGAGATAACTGAATCCGAACAACAGAAACGCCGCGCTCATGCCGCCGAAGAGATAGTACTTCAGCGCGGCTTCGGCACTTTTTTCGGATTTCTTCGCGAAGGCGGTCAGGATGTAGAGGCCGAGCGAGAGTAGTTCGAGGCCGACGAAGATGACGAGCAGATCCTGCGCTGCGGAAATCAGCAGACCGCCGGCTGCGGCCATCAGCACCACGGAAACGTATTCGCCGGGGTTGCGCGTGAATCCGGTATCAATGAAAAGCAGGAGGGTGAGCGCGGTAAGAACGAGAACGGCGATCTGCGCGACGGCCGCGGAGCCACCTGCGGCCAGCACAACGTAACTACCGTTGCTGAGGCTGCCCCATCCAGCGGCGAAAACGGCCCAGATTGCCGCAGCGCAGCCGGCCACACCGAGAACTGCAGCGACGGCGATGCGCGTATCGGCCATCGCCTTGCGCAGGAAGCCGAGATCGACGACGATCACGAGCAGCGCGGCGATTTCGAGGGCCGTTTCAGGCAGCGTGGCGCGGAAGAGGTCAACGTAGTTCATTGCGCGCCTCCCGCGAGCAGAGCCTTCACGGCCGGCTCAATCTGATCGAGCAGTATGCGCGGATAAAGGCCGACAACAAGCGTGCAGAATCCGAGCAGCGCCACGCCGGCGTACTCAGGCCAGGTGATGGGCGCAAATTTGTGGTCCTGCTCCGCTTCAAGCTCGTGCGCAGTGGGCAGCCTGTCGCTGAAGAAAGCCTTTTGCAGAGCGCGCCAGATGTAGGCGACGCCAACAATGATGCCGATACCCGAAACCATCGTCCACCAGGGATTGGCTTGCCACGCGCCGACCATCACCTGCAGTTCCGCAACAAATCCGGAGAAGCCCGGTAAACCCATCGACGCAATGCCGGCAAACACAAAGGCCCATGCGGCAAACGGCAGCCGCCGCGATAGGTGCATTGGCTCAAGCTCGGCGAACTGCCGCGTGTGCGTGCGGTCGTAGACGACACGGCCGACGATGGCGAACAGCAGTCCTGCGATCACGCCGTGCGAGAACATCTGCAAGACTGCGCCGTCGACGCCGATCTGATTGAGCGTCATGAGGCCGAGCAGCACAAAACCCATGTGGCTGACGCTGGAGTAGCCGATGACAAACTTGAAATCGGTTTGCGCCAGGGCGACTAGCGCGCCATAGACGATGCCGATGACCGCAAGCCAGGCGAAGACGTCGCGCCAGGAACCGATGCCGAGCAAAGAGAATCCCCACGGATCGAGGCCGTGCGGAAAGAGGCCGATGCCGACCCGCAGGCAGCCGTAGGCGCCAAGTTTCATCACCACGCCCGCCAGCAGCATCGATGCGGCCGTGGGCGCAGCCACGTGCCCCGTAGGCGCCCAGGTGTGGAACGGCCACATGCCGGCAAGAATCCCGAAGCCCACAAAGACCAGCGGGAAACACCACATCTGGAAACTGATCGGCAAGCCCGCGCTCGCAAGCGCGGCGAGTGTCGTTGAATGCGAGCCGGCGGTGACGTAAGCGGCGAGCAACCCAATGAGCACCATCGCCGAGCCCACAAAAGAGTAGAGCGCAAGTTTCATGGCGCCGTACTCGCGGCGCGTCGAGCCCCAGATGGCGATGAGGAAATACTTGGGAACGATGGCGATTTCGTAAGACACGAACAGCAGAAAAAGGTCGCCGCTCAAAAACACGCCGTAGACGCCGCCAATGAGCGCGAGATAAAACGCGAAAAACTGATTGGTGCGCAGATCGATATTCCAACTGAACAGCACGCCTGAAACCGAAGCAATGCCTGTGAGCAGAACCAGCACGCGGCTGATGCCGTCGGCTACGAGCAGGAAGTGGATGCCCATCGAAGGCACCCAGAGCGCGTCGACAAACACCTGACGCCCCTGGCCAAAACCCGCGGCGTAACCCGCAACGGCAATCGCGAGCCCAGCCACGGCCACGGCGAGCGCAAACCAACGCGCAAGGACGGGTTTCTCCTTGGGCAGCAGAGCCGCAATCAGCGCGCCGGCGAACGAAATGTAGATGGTCCAGGCCATTCCTTAAAATCTCCAGTGCGCCAGCAGGTACTGGACCGTGGGATTGATGGTGTTCACGATGAGCTGGGGCACAAGGCCGAGCAGAAACATGAGGCCGATCACGGGCGCGAGAGCCATGCGTCTCGCCGTGATGCAAATCGGGAAATGCGGCCCAGCGCTCCGGAACGGGCCCGCTGAATACTTTTTGAATCACGGTGAGAATCACCACGGCGGTGACGAGCAATCCCAGCACGACTACCGTTGCGCTCATCCAAGACAACGGAAAGACGCCGCGGAAGATGAGGAACTCGCCGACAAATCCGTTGAGTCCGGGCAGACCGAGCGAAGAGAACAGCGCGATGCCCATGAGTCCCGCCAAGATCGGTGCGGGCTTGCGCAGACCGCCGAAGTCGTTGATGCCGCGCAGACCGCCGGAGCGGAACTGGATCATGGAGACGAACCAGAAGAGCGCGGCCGCCGTGATTCCGTGGTTGAACATCTGCAGGATGACGCCGTTCAGCGCCGCAGCCTGGCTGGCCTGTTGTGCTGCGCCGGCTGCCGGAACCGCCAGCGCGAAGATGCCGAGCAGGCAGTAGCCCAGGTGATTGATCGAGGAGTACGCGAGGACGCGCTTCAAATCCGTTTGCGCGGCCGCGGCCCACGCGCCCATGACGACAGTGGCGGCAGCAAGAACAAGCAGCGGCGTGCGCATGGCGGAAATCTGCGGACCGAAGATCGGAATGGCGATGCGCAGCAAGCCGTAGACGCCCATCTTCGACATCGCGCCGGTAAGCAGCATGGTCACCGGCGAAGGCGCCTCAGCGTACGCGGCGGGCAGCCACGTGTGGAACGGCATGAGCGGCACTTTGACCGCGAAGCCGGCGAGCACGCCGATGGCGAGCCACGGCATCACCGGACCGAGATGCGCGGTCACCATTTGCGCGAGCTGGCCGGATGCAGCCATTTGCGCGAGCTGGCCAAAGTCCATGGTGCCGGGCGCGTCTTTACTCGTGGTCGCGAAGAAGATGGCGAGGAACGAAAGCAAGAGCGCCACCGAGCCGGCCATGGTGTAGATGAAGAATTGCGTGGCCGCAGGACCGCGCTTCGGGCCGCCCCACAACTTGATGAGGAAGAATGCGGGGATGAGGCTCAGTTCCCAGAACAAAAACCAGTGGAAGAAATTGAGCGCGGTGAAGGAGCCGAAGAGTCCCGCCTCAAGCGTGAGCACCAGGCCGAAGAAGAGGCCGGGCATGTGGTGCACGCGATGCGGCGGCATCGACCGCCATCAGCGTGACGATGGCCGAGAGCACCAGCATCAGCCCGCCGAGGCCGTCGACGCCGAGGTGATACTCGATGCCGAGCGATGGCGCCCAGGCAGCGCGCTCGACGAGACCGATGCTGCCGTCGGCGGGCAGGTGGGTCCAGATGAAGAGCGAAACCAGCAGGCAGGCCAGCGTGGTGAAGAGCGCCACAACGCGCGCATGACGGCCGGAGAAAAGCGCGATGGCCGCGCCGACAAGCGGCAGCACGGTGAGCAGCGTCAGGATTGGGCAACGCGAGCACGTTCATGGCCGGCTGCTCCAAAGAAGAATTGCAACCAGCGCGACCACGGCCGCGGCCAGAATGCGCAGGTAGTTCTGCACGCGGCCGCCTTCCACGCGCGACAGCAGGCCGCCGCCTGAAGAAATCTCCTCGCAGGTTTTGTCGAAGCCGCCGTCGACCCAGTCGACGTCGAGAAAGCGATTCAAGCGCGCCCAGAGTCCGAAGAGCCACGCGATGGCGGCCACGATGCCGCCCCAGACGCGGCGATCGAGCCAATCGGCCACGCGCGCCCACCACGCGTAGAAGGCGATCACGGTGACGCCGTAGAATCTCGTCGACATAGAGGCGATCGCGCAACGGCTTCCAGAGCCAGGGAGCGGATTTTTCGAGCGCGTCAGGAGCTTCAGGCTTCGGCGATTTGTCGCCATAGAGCCGCCAACCGAGGCCGAGCCCAAGAAAAACCACCAACGACGACCCGAGCATGAGCTGGAGCAGGCCCGGCTCGGCAAATCCGTGCCAACTAAACGACGCGGTAGCGTGGTTCGACAGGAATGCGCGGAACCACGGCCACGCAGGAGTTCCGATGACGCCTAGCGCGATGGCGAAGAAGGCGAGAATCGCGAGCGGCAGCGTCATCACCTTCGGGCTTTCGTGCGCAGTTTCGTGGCCGCGCCAGTGGCCGAAGAAAACGTAGCAGACCTGGCGCGTCATGTAGAACGCAGTCAGCAATGCGCCAAAGACGAGCAGATAAAACGGGCCTTTCGAGATGTCCCAATGCTTCGCGGCTTCGAGAATGCCGTCCTTCGACCAGAATCCGGAGAAGAGAGATGGGAAAGCCGCACAGCGCCAGCATGCCGATGGCGTAAGTAATGAAGGTAAGCGGCATGTCGGACTTGAGCCCGCCCATGCGGCGAATGTCCTGCTCCTCGTGGCAGCCGTGGATGACCGAGCCCGCGCCGAGGAAGAGCAGCGCCTTGAAGAAAGCGTGCGTGATCAGGTGGAACATGCCGACAGCGACGCCGCCCAGGCCGAGGCCGGCCATCATGTAGCCGAGCTGCGAAATGGTGGAGTAGGCGAGAATGCGCTTGATGTCGTTCTGCGCGACGGCGATGAGCGCGGCAAAGACCGCGGTGGACGCGCCCACCCAGGTGACGACGGTGAGCGCCGTAGTGGTTCCACCGGCCGCGGCGCCGATTTGCATCAGCGGATAAACGCGCGCAACGAGATAGACGCCGGCAGCGACCATGGTGGCCGCGTGAATGAGCGCGGAGACAGGCGTGGGGCCTTCCATGGCGTCGGGCAGCCAGACGTGCAGCGGAAGCTGGCCGCTCTTGCCCGCGGCTCCGGCAAAGATCAGCAGGCCGATGGCGCCAGCGGCGCTCAGGCCGAGTCCCGCGTGCTGCGAAAGCAGGTTGGCGAGCGCAAGGCCTTCGAGCGAACCCACGCCGTGGTTATAGAAGAGCAGCGTGCCGGTCTGCGAAAAGAGCCAGACGATTCCGAGAAGAAAGAAAACATCGCCGACGCGCGTGGTGATGAAGGCTTTTTTCGCGGCGGCCGCGGCGGAGGGCTTTTGATACCAGAAGCCGATGAGCAGATACGAAGTGAGGCCGACGATCTCCCAGCACATGAAGAGCAGCAGCAGGCTGTTGGAGATGACGACGCCGAGCATGGCTCCGGCAAAAAGCGAGAGGAAGCAGAAGAAGCGCGTGAAGTTTTCGTCGTGGGCCATGTAGCCCACGGAGTAAATGAAGATGAGCAGGCCGACGAAGCTCACCATCACGATCATGATGGCGGCGAGAGGATCGAGAACCCAACCGAGATCGACGGTGGAGGCGCCGAAGTGAAACCAGGTGAAGTTGACGAACTCCCGGACGACGGCGCCGTGCGCCCATCCGGCCACGACGTGACAGAATGCGACCAGCGAAAGCAAGCAGCGAAATCGAGAGCGAGCCGATAGCGAGCGAAGCGGCAGTCTTGCGCCGCGGCTGCTTGAGCAGCGCGATCACACCCGATGCGACCATGGGCGCAACGGGGATGAGCCACAGAATGCCCGTGATCGCGGAAGCGGCGAATTGCGGAGTGAATGCTGCGGATTCCTGCATCAAGCGTTCACCCCTTCATCCTGTTCATCTTGTCGACTTCGGTGGTGTCGGTGTGGCGATGGATGGCGATGACGAGGCCCAGTCCAACGGCAGCTTCGGCCGCGGCCACGGCAATGGAAAAAATTGCGAACATCATGCCGGTGAGCGCCTCAGGATGCGGGCCGTAGCGCCAGAAAGCGATCAGGTTGAGATTGGCCGCGTTCAACATCAATTCAATCCCAATCAGCACGAGAATCGCGTTGCGGCGCACCAGAGCGCCGGCCAGGCCAATGGCGAACAGCAGAGCGGCAACGAGAAGATAACCGGCAAGCGGCGTGGTCATGCCCATACTCATCATGGACGCCTCTCTTTCTCGTGCATGGCCACGATGACCGCGCCGATGGTGGCTGCGGTGAGCAACAGGGCGACAATCTCAAGCGGCAGCACGTAACGGCCCACCAGCGCGTTGCCGATGTCATGCACAGTGACCGCAGGAACGGCGCTCTGCTGCGGCACGACGCGAACGCTTTGGAGCACCGCCCACGCGAGAACCGCGAAGACGCCGGCGGCAATCACTAGGCCCACGAACCAGCTGCGGCTGAAGACGCCGTCTTTGGGCAGATCGGAGCCGCGCGTGAGCAGAATGGCGAACACGATAAGGATGGCGACGGCGCCGATGTAGACGAGAATCTGCGCAAATCCGGCGAACTGCGCGTCGAGCTGCAAAAACAGCAGCGCCAGCCCAGCAAAGGCCACCGTGGTGGCGAGAGCGCAATGCACCAGGTGCTTCAGCAGCACAGCCGCAAGGCCGCCGCCCAGCGTGAGGGCCGCAAGCAAATAGAAGACAACGTTCATGGATGGCTCCTATTCAGCATAGCGGTATCTCCTGGGGCCAAAGTGTTCCTTGCGCATGCCCAGGCGGCCCATGACCACGTAGGCCACGGCCAGAATCGCCGTGCAGACCACCCAGCGCATCCAGCCCTCGCCCATGAAGCGCCACAGCGCGGTCACCATGAGATCGAGCAGCGTGAAAGGCAGACAGAATTTCCACGCAAAGTTCATCAGCTGATCCTGGCGCAGGCGGGGCAGCGTGCCGCGCATCCAGATGAAGACGAAGATGGAGAGCATCACCTTGGAGAAAAACCAGATCCACGAAGGAATAAAGGTGAGAAACGAAAACGGCGCGGACCATCCGCCGAGAAAGAGCGTGGTGCCGAGGCCGGAGATGGAAAACATGGCCAGGTATTCGCCGAGAAAGAAGAGCGCGAACTTGAAGCCCGAATATTCGGTGTGATAGCCGGCGACCAGTTCCGACTCGCCTTCCGGCAGATCGAAGGGCGAGCGGTTGGTCTCCGCCGTAGCGGCGATGGCGTACATCACAAATCCCGCCAATCCCCAGGGCGTGAAGATGTACCAGTGCGGAAAGATTCCGGTGTAAGTGTTTTGCGCTGCGACGATCGCCGGCAGCGAGAGCGAGCCGGTGATCATGACCACGGCCACGCCGAAAGCAGCAGCACCACTTCGTAGCTGATCATCTGCGCCACGGCGCGCATGGCGCCCAGCAGCGAATACTTGTTGCGGCTGGACCAGCCGGCCATGAAGACCGAAAGCTCCGTCGCCGCGCCCATGGCGAAGAAGAAGAGCAGTCCGGCGTCCATGTCGACCAGCACCATGTTGCGGCCCATGGGCAGCACCGCGAAGCCCATGAAGACCGTGACCACCAGCACCAGCGGCGCGAGAAAATGCACCACTGCATTGGCGCTGAGAGGAACGATGTCTTCCTTGGTCAGCGACTTGATGCCGTCGGCGATGGGCTGAAAGAGGCCGAAGGGGCCGACGCGGTTCGGGCCGAGACGATTCTGTATGCGGCCCAGGCCTTTGCGCTCGAAGACCGTGGTGAGCGCGAAGAGGCCGGGAAACAAGCAGACGATGGCGATGACGCCGAGCACGACGCCGGCGGCAGGGCGCAGCGTCGCGGGCAAAAAGCTGACGAGCCAGTTGCGGAGGAGAATAAAAATCTGGTCGAGCTCGGTGAAGAGGGGCGATGTCGCCATCGGCTAGCTTCCTCCTCCGGCAGATGGTGCAGGCGGTGCGGGCGCGGCAGCTTTCGCAGCGGCATGGCAGCAGCTTGCCGCTCGGCCGCGGCCTTGGCCTTGGCTTCCACCTTGGCCTTTTCCTCGCCCAGGCGCGCATCCACTTCTGCTGCTTCCGTGGGATGAATCGAGTGATAGTACTCGTTCGATTTGGCCAACTCTTTGCGGTCGTAGAGCAGTCCGCCGAAGCGATCCGTGGTGGCCAGCTCAAACTCGTTGTCCATCTTGATGGCCTCGAACGGACAAACTTCAACGCAGATCTGGCAGCTCATGCAAACCGAAATATCGATGTCGAACCGCGTGGGATAAAACTGCTGCTTGCCCACAAAATCCGGCTTCTTGTCCTTGCTTTTGTCGATGTAGATGCACTTGGGCGGGCACTCTTTCTCGCAGATCTGGCAAGCCACGCAGCGCAGTGCCGGCCTCCCAATCCGCTCCGTCGTACACCAGAAAGGGAAACACGCGCGCGGCCTCGACGGCAGGGATCCGCTGCTCCGGATACTGCACCGTGGTCAGCCGTTCTTTGGAGACGTAGCTGCCGAAGAAATTCCTCGCCGTCTCCGCCATTCCCTTCAGGATGCCTTCACCAAGCAACTCCGGTTCCTCCGTAAGCTTCCAGCTGTTATCTGTCCACTTCTCCCAGCACAATATCCACGCTGCCAAAAATCAGCACCACATCGGCCACGTTGCTGCCCAGGCACATGTCTTCCAGAACCGTCAGATTGATCAGGCTGGGCGGGCGCACGCGATAGCGATAAGGATTCGGCCCGCCGTCGCTGATGAGATAAAAGCCCAGTTCGCCCTTGGGCGCTTCAATCCGGCCGTAGGCCTCGCCCGGCTTGGGCCGGAAGCCGCGAATCTTCGCCTTCGCATCCATGATCGGCCCGGCGGGAATGTCCTTGAGCGCCTGCTTCAGAATCTTGATCGACTCGCGCATCTCCAGAATGCGCATCATGTAGCGGTCGTAAACGTCGCCATGATCGCCCAGCGGCACGCGAAACTTGAAGCGATCGTAGATGCCGTAGTGGTCCACCTTGCGAATGTCGTAGTTCACGCCCGAGGCGCGCAGCATCGGCCCGGTGACGCCGGCGTTCACCGCCAGCTCCGGCTTCAAAATGCCCACGCCCTGGCAGCGCGCCATCAAAATCTCGTTCGATGACAGCAGCGCTTCGAACTCGTCGACAAACTCGGGCAGTCCGGCGACCACCTTGCGCGTCGCGTCGAGCCACGCCGCGGAAACATCCACGCGGCAGCCGCCGAAGCGCATGTAGTTGCACATCATGCGCGAGCCGGTCAGCGACTCGAAGAGGTCGAGAATCTTCTCGCGCTCCTTGAAGGCGTACATCAGCGGCGTGCCGCTGGCGCCCATCTCCTGAATCAAAAAGCCGATCGACGAGGCGTGATTCTGAATGCGCGTCAGCTCGCCGAGAATCACGCGAAGGTACTCGGCGCGCTCCGGAACTTCCTGGGCTGACAGCTTCTCCACCGCCAGCGCGTAGGCCCAGTTGTTGGTGAGCGAGCAGATGTAATCCAGCCGGTCGGTGTAGGGCATCGACGCCAGATAGCTGGCCTGCTCGGCGATCTTCTCGTGGTTGCGATGCAGGTAGCCGAAGACCGGCTTGAGCCGGATGACGCGCTCGCCGTCGAGCGCCACGTCCATGCGGAAGACGCCGTGCGTCGAGGGATGGTGCGGCCCCATGGCGACTTCCAGCAGCTCGCCTTCGCCGTCCGGCTCAATCACCGGCGGACGGTTCCAGCCGTCCAGCCTTTCCGTCTTTGTCTCCGTCAAACTCACGCGATGCCGGACTCCTGTTCCCTTGTTGCCTGATTGCCTGTTCCCTGCTTTTGTGCTCTTGCGCCCGCGCCAGCACGTCGTCGTGCGGCGTGGGCTCGTACTCGTAATCGTCCGGCTCCACGTAATCCTTGCGCATGGGGTGGTCCTTGAATCCATCCCACATCAGGATGCGGCGCAGGTCCGGATGGCCGGTGAAAGACGATGCCGTAAAGATCGAAGACCTCGCGCTCCTGAAACTCCGCCGAGCGCCAGACGGGCGTGAGCGAAGGCAGCTCCACCTGATCGGTGCGGTTCACGGTCTTCATGCGAAGCACCAGCGGCCCGTGCTTTTTCGCGACCGAATAAAGGTGATAGACGGCCTCAAGACAGCCCGGCTCGACGCGCTTGCGCGTCTCTTCGACGGTTTCTTCGACTTGCTTGTCGATTTTCCCTTCTGGTTTTCCTTCAGGCCGTCCACGGTCTTCGTCACCGTGCGCTGTCACCTTCACTTTTTCCGCAATTTCTTTGTCGGGCCAGTCCACTCCCGAAACATTGGAAAGAAAGTCGAAGGCCAGATCCGCATCGTCGCGCAGAAATGTCGCCACGGCAACGGCGCTCGCGGGCGCGAGGCGCAGCGAGTGCTCCGCGGCCGGCCTGGGATTGGGCACAAACTCCACCCCCGCGCCGGGAACCGCCGCCTCAATCGCCGCCTTGATTTCTTCCACCGTCTTCATTTCAGTTCGCAGCTCGCAGTTCGTAGTTTCGCTTCTGCTTGTCCGTCGTCCCTTAGTCCCTTAGCTCCCTAGTCCCTCGGTCCCTGCTGTCTCATCGAATCGTATCGGCACCGGCCACACGCCCTTGTTCGATGTCGGCTCCAGATCGTGCTCTCCCTGCTCGGGCACGGGAAACTCGCCCTGCGCATCGGCGTCAAGATAGCGCGGGCGGTCCGCGCCGGTCAAATGCTGGCCGTCAATCTTTTTCTGCAGCGTCATGAAGGCCTGGATCAGCGCCTCAGGCCGCGGCGGGCAGCCGGGAATGTGCACATCGACAGGAATGTAGCGGTCGATGCCCTTGAGCACGTTGTAGCCCTGCTTGAACGGCCCTCCGGAAATGGCGCAGGCGCCCATGGCGATCACGTAGCGCGGCTCGGCCATCTGGTTGTAGAGGCGCACCACCTGCGGAGCCATCTTCTTGGTTACGGTGCCGGAGACGATCATCAGGTCGGCCTGGCGCGGCGAGGGCCGAAACACCTCGGCGCCGAAGCGCGCCAGATCGTAGCGCGCCATGGTGGTCGCAATCATCTCAATGGCGCAGCAGGCAAGGCCGAACTGCATGGGCCAGACCGAGCTGCGGCGTCCCCAGTTGTAGAGCTCCTCGATGGTCGTGACGAAGATGCCCTGCTTGCCCAGCTCGATCTTGAGATTCTGATCCATCAGTCGCTTCGCTCCAGTTGTCAGTTGTCAGTGGTCAGCAAAAACGTCGACAAGGGAGTTGATCTCTCATCGAGCGCACAAAAAACTGTTCCCTGTTTCCTAATCACTGTTCCCTGCCTTTTTCAAGCCCACGTCAGCACACCCTTGGCCCAGGCCCACGCCAATCCCTCCACCAGGAGCAGCACAAACACCAGCATGGCCGCGCAGGCCGCCGCGCCCAGCCCGGTAAATGCCACCGCAAAGGGCAGCAGAAAACCGCTTCCACGTCGAAGATCAGAAAAATGATTGCGTAGAGGTAGTAGGCCGAGCGGAACTGCATCCAGGCATCGCCCTTTGACACCAGCCCGCACTCGTAAATGGCGTTCTTGACAGCGTTTGGCTTGGGCGGCGCAAACACCCTGGCCCAAAGCCACGCCAGCCCCAGCGGGGCCAGCCCAAAACCCAGCGCCGCCACAAACAAAACTGCCAATGAAAAGTATGGACTGGAAGCCATTGCGGGAAGAAAAACCCTTCTAATCCAAGCTACCAGTTATGGGCCGGTTTTGGCGATGATGTTAGGACCGTTTCCTACCGTTCAGGCCCAGATTGACACCGTTTATCCCATCCTATGAACCGTTGGCTGCACACCTGCCGTGCGGCCCTGGGGAATCCTCCTACCAGCTCACGACCGTCACCGAGAATGGCTCCAATTTGATTGTGCCCGACGCGACTTGCACGCCGCGCGCCGCATTGTCACCGGTTTCCGTGTCGACCGCAAGCGCAGTAGCCTTGTCCGCATCCGGAAGGGAAACTGCGATCTCGCGATTGCGTTTGTTGACGAGCAAAACCCTGCGCCCGCCGGAGGTAACGAACGCCTGTGCGCTCACATCGCTGGAGTGAAGACCCTTTCCACCAGCTTGTCGCCGGGATGAAACGAATCCTTGATGAGCTTGAGTACCCAAAAGCGCGCCGCTGGCGTCCGAAACGCCCAATCGCTAATCGTCATCATCGTCTGCGAGTTTCTTCGCGCGCGCCTTCAGCATCGCCGGCACCGGCGCGTTGCCCATCGCATCCTTCCACAGAATCACGTTGAGCTTTTCCGTGGGCGCGCGATCCTCGTGGCTGAAGTCCATCTTCATGCTCGCCTTTGCGCCCACCGCGTTCTTCGCATTGGCCGTATAGATCAGGCCGTTGTCGCGATTCGTGGTGTCGGCATCGTACGGCGGCTGATCGCCGGGGCCGGTGAACAGCGTAGCAATGAGCGGCGAAAAGGCGTCGTTGTTGTTCATCGGCGGCAGGCCGAGCAGCGACTCCATGGTGCGGATCACGCTCACCGTCGAATAAAAACGGGAATCGACAAAGGGCGCACCTTGGTCCCGTGCGGCGCGTACTTGCTGACGACAAGCGCGATCGAGCGATGCGCGTCCACGTGGTCGGCGCCGTTCTGCGCATCGTCTTCCAGAATGAAGAAGGCGGTATCGTCCCAATACGGCGAATGCGAAACGGCCTCGACGGCGCGGCCGACAGCGAGATCGTTATCGGCAACCGAAGAGCGGGGCGTGGGACCGCCGGGCCGCGTTCCCGCCGTGTGATCGTCGGGCAGGCGCAACAGGATGAAGTTGGGCATGGTGTCGTTGCCCTGCTCGCGATCGGCAACCCACTGCTTCAAATGGCGCAGAAAGACTTCGACGCGGATCTGATCGGGAACGGCAAGATTGAAGTCCGGCGCTTCCGGCGCGAAGTGGCCCACCAGCTCCGGCTTGGTGGCCGTGTTGCGTGGCGATGAGCGGAATGGGCCAGGGACACTTGTTCACGCCGCCGCCCCACTCCGCGGGCAGCGCTTCGCCCGGAGCAATGGCCTTGCGCGCGCAACTGGGCCCGGCCAGCATGGCGCCCTGCGTGGCATCGGCGACCGCTCCCTGACCGCAAAATGTCGTCGAAATGTATTCGCCGAAGTGGTAGTAGCTCTTGCCGTGCGCGGCGAGATTGCCCCAGAGATAGCCGCTGGCCGGCTCGTTCACGTCGGGAATCTTCTGCAGCAGCGGATAGCCGTTGGCCACCACGCCTTCGTAATCGTAAGTGCGCTGCGCGCCGCGGTAGCTGATGCGGCCAGGTCTTCTCCAGATAATCCGTGCCGATGGCCGCGTTGGACCAGACGTGGCCGTCGCCGGAAACTTCGCCGGAGTCGAAGAAGTTGTCGAGCACGCCGAATTGCAGGGCCAGCTTGTGCTCGTTGGGCGTGATCGATGCGCCGTACGTCGCCCACTTGGGTTCGCCGTTGCCCACGGGTTTCCCGTCCTGCGCCAGGTCGCCGAGGATCTGATCGTAGGTGCGATTTTCCTTGATGATGTAGATGACGTGCTGAATGCGATCGTTGCCGTGCGGCAAAGACAATCTTTTCCTGCGCGGCCTTCATGCGATTCTCGGCCAGCACAGTCGCGGTCCAGCCACTCAGGCTACTGGCAATCTCCTTTTCGTCGAGAGTCGCCAGCGAACCGTAGAGCAGTGTTCCGATGTAGGCGTTGGCCCGCGCGTTGACGCTCGGCGCGGTTTCAACTCGGCGCGGAGGAAAATTATTCGGCCCGGTTCCCTTGCCTTTGTCGGTTGCGAGATAAAGCTTGCCGCCGGAGGTCGAAGAAAGGAAGGCCATCGATATCGGCATCCACTCCGTGGGGATGAAACCGTCGGGCTCGACCATGCCGTTCTTCGCGGCCCTGGGCGTCAGCTTGCTCGTGTCGAACACAGCGACGGAATCGGTGCCCATGTTGGCCACGTAGAGCCGGCTGCCATCGCCGTTGACGGCGAGAGCCACCGGCTCCGCGCCGAAGTAGCTCTGCCCCGGCAGGCGCGTATCGAAGTAGCCCTTCACGGAAAACTGTCCGCCACTCACATTGACGGCGGCAACGGCGTCGCGATTGGACAGCGCCACGTAGAGCGTTTTCTCGTCGGGCGAAAAGGCGAAGTCGCAGGGATGTGTGCCGGGTGCGATGGGGCTCGGAAGGCTTGAGCAACGCCAGCTTGCGCGCCACCGTGCCGCGCGCCAGATCGAGTTCGACAATCTCCGACGCATTCCAAAGCGCGACGAAGGCGCGCTTTCCGTCGCGAGTTACAGCAGTCGGCGATGGGATAAGTCGCGGGCACAGCGTCGCTTTCAGAAAGATCGAATCGCTTTTCGACGGACGCCGGTCGCCACGTCGAGAAGCACCGCATCGTCGGAGAGATTTTCGGCAACCAGCAGCTTCTCATGGCCGGCCGTGCCCAGCACCGCAATCGCAGCCGGGTAGGGCACGCCCTGATCGCTTTCCGATCCGCCCGGCAGACGCGTCTTTCGCCCCGGCGGCAGTTGCGCAACAGGCAGAGAAATCAGGCGCTCCGGCGCAATCCTGCCCTCCTTGAAGCTGTAAACAACAATTCCGCTGCCCGTGTCGCCCGGGCCTTCACCTTTAGGGTCCGTCATCGAAGCCATGCTGGCGTAGATATGGCTACCATCGCGGCTGAAAGCGAGGCCGGAGTAGAGCGTCTGTTTCGTTGCGCGGCGCGGTGCGCGGGTCGGGGAAATCCGCCAGCGCGCCGGTCCGCGTATCGAGGACCGCGAGCGACTGATCGTACTGCGACTCGAAGGTTCCGTAGCCGGCATTCACCGTGACCACGTAGCGGCCATCAGGCGAAATCGCCATCGAAATCGGTAAACCATTCACGCGCTGCGGGATGGCCTGGCGCCTCGCCGATCAACTGCTTGCTCGATGGCAGATCGATGATTTGCGCGGGAGCTTGCGTGGCCGTTGGCGCGGGAGTTTGCGCGGGAGTATTGCGCGGAAATCGAACCAGCAAAAAAACGAGTGAAGCGGCGAACAGAAATCCTGAAAACTTCGCAGACATAAAGTGCGGCCCTCGCATCGATTCACACAACGTGGCGATGAATCTGCAATAAAAAACAGCCCGGGGCACACGCACCCCAAGCCCATTTGCATTCTACAGGGGCGGCTGGGACACCCGCGCGCCAGTATCCAACAGCACCGGCACCGCATAGCTACAGCGGATGTAGCGCCGGCCTCCAGACCGGCTGTAGCGGGGGTCTCCAGACCCCCGCAGCGCAGGCTACAAACGAAAATGCGCCCTACCCCGTCCACGCTGATTGCGCTGAGAGAGTAGGGCGCAAGAATGACGAGTCCGGTTTACGGATAAATGCCGCGAATCTGCACGGCCTCGGCCACGCGGCCGATGCCGAGCATATTGGCGGCGATGCGCATGGGCACCTTGCGCTCCAGATGGATCTTGAGCACATCGCGGAACGCGGTCTTCATCACCCGCTCCAGGCGGTTGTAGATGTCCTGCGCTTCCCAGAACAGGTGCTGCTCGTCCTGCACCCACTCAAAGTACGACACCGTGACGCCGCCGGCGTTGCACAGAATGTCGGGAATGACGAAGACGCCTTTGCTCTCGAGGATCCGGTCCGCGGCCGGCGTGAGCGGGCCGTTGGCCGCTTCGGCAACGATGCGCGCGCGCACCGTGCCCGCATTCTCGGCATCGATGGTGTTCTCCAGAGCGCCGCAGGCACCAGGATGTCGCACTCCAAGGCCAGCAGTTCGTGCGGCAGAATCGGCTCGCTCTCAGGGAATCCGTCCACGTGACCGCAGAGGGCCTTCATGTGCATCAGCTCCGGAATATTCAGGCCGTCGCGGTTGTAGACGCAGCCCGTGGAATCGCTGACCGCGATAATCTTCGCGCCGGCTTCATGCAGCAGCTGCGCGGCGATGGAGCCGGCATTGCCGAAGCCCTGCACCGCAACGGTCGCGCCCTTCAGCGGCATGTGCAGATGCTCGCAGGCGCTCTCGATGGTGTAGAAGACGCCGCGGCCGGTGGCCTCGTTGCGGCCCAGCGATCCGCCCAGGCTGATCGGCTTGCCCGTGACCACGCCGGGAACCGCATAGCCCTTGGTCATGCTGTAGGTGTCCATGATCCAGGCCATGGTCTGCGAATTGGTGTAGACATCGGGCGCGGGAATGTCCTGCTCCGGTCCGATCAGCGGCAGAATCGCGCTGGTGTAGCGGCGCGTCATCCGTTCCAGCTCGCCCTGCGACATGTTTTTCGGATCGCAGGTGATGCCGCCCTTGGCGCCGCCGAAGGGAATGTTCACCACCGCGCACTTCCACGTCATCCACGTGGCCAGCGCCTTCACCTCGTCGAGCGTGACCTGCGGATGGAAGCGGATGCCGCCCTTGGCAGGTCCGCGCGCCGAGTTGTGCTGCACGCGAAAGCCCTCGAAGCGGTGAATGTGGCCGTCGTCCATGCGCACCGGCACGCCGACCGTGAGCATGCGCTCAGGTCGCTTGATCATTTCACGCGTATTGTTGTCCAGGCCGATAGACGTCTGCCGCGGTATCGAAATTCTCCATGGCAACGTCGTAGGCATTTGCTTGAACGATTGTTGTTGGCATTCGATTTTCCTCCTTGCCCAAGCCTCGGTTGCCGGCACGGTTGCCCCATCCTTTTCCGCAACCACGTCCTCATTCGCTCTACGTGGTCTCGTTGCGGCAACGGTAGGAACCGCGAACGCCGGCATGGGCTCAGGCCAAGCTCGTTTCCTTCATCACAGCCTCATTGCGCTCGCCCGGTTGCGCACTGCGATAAACCGGCAGCAGCCACTTGCGATACGCGGGCATGCGCCCGTGCGTGGCGTCGACGTACAACTGCCGCAAACTGCGTGTGACCACGCCGACGGCGCCATCCGCGACTGGATGGTGATCGACGCGCGTCACCGGAGCCACGCCCACCGCGGTTCCGGTCAGGAACAGTTCGTCGCAAACGTACAGTTCGCTGCGATCGATGGGCCGCTCCACAATCTTCCACCCCAAGCTCGCGTGCCGCCAGCTCCATAATGGAGTCGCGCGTGATGCCCTCCAGAACGTTCTCCGTCACGGCCGGCGTGATCAGCCGCCCCTTGCGGCACATGAAAAGGTTGCAGGTGGCGCCCTCGGTCACATGGCCGCTCTCGTTCAGCAGAATGGCTTCATCGAAACCGCAGCGGCGCGCTTCATCGCTGGCCAGGGCGCTGTTGGCATACGCGCCGCAGATTTTGCCGCGCGCAGGAATGGCGTTGTCGTCGATGCGCCGCCAGGAACTCACGCCCGCATGCAGTCCGTTTTCGCTGTGCAGATACTCGCCGAAGGGCAGCGCCACAATGAAGAATGCATCCTGATCGTCCATGGCCACGCCGACGCGCTCGGCGCACTTGTAGGCCAGCGGACGAATGTAAAGATCGGTGCGGAATGCGTTGCGCCGCGCCAGTTCCACCGTGATGTCGCACAACTGCTCCGCGCTCAGCGGCACATCGATGCGCAGGATGCCGCCATTCTGCTTCCAGCGCACGTAGTGGTCGCGCGGCCGCATCACAAACAGTTCCTGCTCCGACGCGTTCCAGTAAGCGCGAATCCCTTCAAACACGCCGGTTCCGTAGTGCAGCGCATGGGTCAGGATTCCGACGTGCGCATCGCGCATGGGCATGTACTGCCCGCCGAAATAAACAATCACATTGGGATCAACATCCGCATTCATCTCAAACCTCCGCGAGCGCACGCCTTGAACAGTTCCCTGCCCCGCGCCATGGCGCGCTCGTCCAGTTCCACCCAGCGCGGATTCTTGATCAGGTGCCGCAAAGCCGCGTCAATGCTGGCCTGCGGCAGCACGCCCGCCATCTCCAGCACCGCGCCCAGCATCACCATGTTGGCCGCCCGCTTGTCACCCATGGCATCGGCCACGCGCGTAAACGGAAGAGCCAGCACCCGCACGCCATCGCGCTCGCAATCCGTCGGAAATTCGTCGCCGTCGTAGATAATCCATCCACCGCGACGCACACTGCGATCGAACTTGCGCAGCGAAGGCTCGTTCATCGCTACAAGCACCGTGGGTGCCGTCACCAGCGGCGAATCGATGGTCTGGCGCGAAAGCCGCACGTGGCAATTCGAAGTGCCGGAACGCATCTCGGGCCCGTACGACGGCAGCCACGAAACCTCGAGTCCCGCATCGAGTCCAGCTTCGGCCAGCATTTCGCCCAGCAGCAACACACCCTGCCCGCCAAACCCCGCGATGCGCACCTCGAGATCGATCTCCTGCTCCTTGGCCATGGCAGCGGCGTTGCCTTCCGGCAAATCTTCTTCGGCCACGCCGAGAATGCCCGGTAGCTCGGCGAGCGCGGGAGCCGGGAAGGATTGCGCAACCGGTGCAGCCAGTCTTTCTTTTGTCCGATCGCAAAACACGCCCAGCGGAAAGGTCTTCTCCATCACATCGCGCACCCAGTGCTGCGATTCCACCGGCGTCATCTTCCAAATGGTCGGACAAGGCGAAAGCACTTCGATAAGCGAAAAGCCCAAGGCCGCGCACCTGGTTGTCCAGCGCCCGCTTGATGGCGCGCGCCGCCTGCGCAATCTGCCTGTTGTCGCCCAGGCCCACCCGCTCAATGTAGGCAGGCGCTTCGAGCGTGGACAGCAATTCGCTCACGTGCAGCGGATAGCCTTCGGTAGCAGCATTGCGGCCGTTCGGCGTGGTCGTGGATTTTTGGCCAAGCAGTGTAGTTGGCGCCGCCTGCCCGCCCGTCATGCTGTAAATCGCGTTGTTGACGAAGATCACAGTAATGTTTTCGCCGCGATTCGCAGCGTGCAAAATCTCCGCCGACCCGATGGCCGAGAGATCGCCGTCGCCCTGGTAGCTGATGACAATGCTTTCCGGGCGGCTGCGCCGGATCGCCGTAGCCACGGCGGGCGCGCGTCCGTGCGCGGCCTGCACGTTGCCTGTGTCGAAGTAGTAATAAGTGAACACCGAGCAGCCTACGGGGCCGACCATAATCGTGCGGTCCTGCACGCCCAGCTCGTCGATGGCCTGGGCCAGCATTTTGTGCACAATGCCGTGGCCGCAGCCCGGACAAAAATGCGTCTGGTGCTGCAACTCTTCTTTCCGCTCGTAGCGCGGGTAGAACGACTTGGCCTTGCCGCGCGCGACCTCGTATTCCGCAATCGTCGAGTTAGACATGGGCCATCCGCTCCTCACCAATGGTTCGCGTTTCGCCGGTTTGCTTCGTCAGGCCCTCGCGCCGCGCCAGCTCATGCACAAAGCGCAGCACCTCTTCGTGCGAGGGCACATTGCCGCCCATGCGATTCAGAAATTCCACCGGCCGCGAACCGTTCAGCGCCAGCTTCACGTCTTCCAGCATCTGGCCGTTGCTCATCTCCACCACCACGAAGAGGCGCGCCGTGAACGCGAGACGCTGCAATTGCACTTTCGGGAAGGGGTACAACGTGATGGGCCGTAGCACGCCCACCTTCAGCCCCGCGGCGCGCGCCTCAGCAGTCACGGCTTTCAAAATGCGTCCCACGATTCCGTAGCCGACGAGCACAATCTCGGCATCGCCGGTCAACCATTCCTCCGCGCGCGTCTCGCGCTGCTCGGCAAGCTTGTACTTGGCCTCGAGTTTTTGAATGTGTTTCTCCAGTTCATCGAAATCGAGGGAAAGCGAGTTGATGAGATTGCCGCGCGACGCGGCAGTTCCGGCCACGGCCCACTCCGGCAAATGCGTCGGGTTGGCGGTCTGCGGAAACTCCACCGGCTCCATCATCTGGCCGATAAATCCGTCGGCCATCACCACCACCGGGTTGCGATAGCGATCGGCCAATTCGAAGGCCAGCGCGGTCAGGTCCGCCATTTCCTGCACGGAGTGCGGAGCCAGCACCAGGGTGCGGTAATTGCCGTGACCGCCTCCCTTCACCACCTGGTGATAATCGCCCTGCTCGGCGCCGATGTTGCCCAACCCCGGTCCGGCGCGGGTGATATCGGCGATCACGCACGGCAGTTCCGCGCCGGCCATGTAACTGATCCCCTCCTGCATCAGGCTGATGCCGGGACCGCTCGATGCCGTCATGGCGCGCACACCCGCCGACGCCCCGCCGTACAACATATTGATGGCCGCGACTTCGCTCTCTGCCTGCACATACACGCCGCCGGTCTTGGGCATAAACTCTGCCGCGGCCTCTGTGATTTCGCTCGCCGGAGTGATCGGATATCCGTAGAACGCGCGGCATCCCGCCAGGATGGCGCTTTTGACAATAGCCTCGTTGCCCTTCATCAATTGTTTTTTCATGCCGCCGCTCCCGCCACGGCTTTGCTTGCGCTTGGGATCACTCGGCGCATCACCGTAATCGCGCCCGGCTCCGGGCAAGCCATGAAGCATATGCCGCACGCCGTGCAGCCGGAACCCGCATACACCGCCGAACGGTAGCCATAGTGATTCAGCCGCTCGCTCAGCGCGATCACCTTCGGCGGGCAAGCCTCGATGCACAAGCCGCAGCCCTTGCACTCTTCTTCGTCGATCCGCAACTGGCCCCGATTCGGTTTCTTTTCGGGCCGTTTCTCGTCGATCATGCCATCTGCCTCCTTCACGCGGCTGCTCCTAGCCCCGCTAACTCCGCCAACTCCGCTAGCTCCGCTTACCCGCTCCTCACACCAGGACCGCGGCCGGCTTTCTCTCCATATAGTGCGAACGCACAGCAAAATCCTCCAACTCAGCCTGGAAGCGCGGATCGGCAATCGCAATCAGCGCCTCAGCACGTTCGCGTAGCGTCTTTCCATGGAGATAAGCGATCCCGTGCTCCGTCACCACGTAATGCACATCGGCGCGCGAAGTCACCACGCCCGCACCCGGCTCCAGTACCGGCACAATCCGCGACACCGTGCCGCCCCGCGCCGTCGAGAGCAACGCGATAATCGGCACCCCGCCTTTCGATCGCGCCGCCCCGCGAATGAAATCGATTTGCCCGCCAAACCCGCTGTAAGGCCGCGTGCCCAGCGAATCCGCGCACACCTGCCCTGTCATGTCGATCTGCAGTGCGCTGTTGATCGCCACCATGCGCTCGTTCTGCGCCACCACAAACGGATCGTTGGTGTAGCTGATCGAGCGAAACTCAAACGCGGGATTCTCGTGCACGTAATCGAAGAGGCGCTGCGTACCCAGCACAAACGACACCACCGCCTTGCCGCGGTGCAGCGTCTTGCGCTCGCCGTTCATCACGCCGGACTCCATCAAATCGATCACGCCGTCCGGGACCATCTCGGTATGAATGCCCAGGTCATGCTTGTCGCTCAAGCTGTGCAGCACCGCTTCGGAAATGCCGCCGATCCCGGTCTGCAACGTAGCGCCGTCGGGAATAAGCGTGGCCACGTTGCGCGCCACGCGCATGTGCATCTCGGTCGCTGGCTCGGCTTCAAGCTGGAGCAACGGCCGGTCGGTCTCGACAATGTGCGAAATGCGGCTGAGCGGAACCACCGTGTCGCCATGCGTGCGCGGCATTTGCCGGTTCACTTCCGCAATCACGATGGGAGCCGAGCGCAAGGCCGTCTGCGTGCAATCGACCGTAGTGCCCAGGCTCACGAATCCGTGCGCATCTGGCGGCGACACCTGCATCAACACCACATCGAGCGGCAGAGCGCCGGTCTCGAACAGGTTTTCAATTTCACTCAAAAATATCGGTGTGTAGTCGGCGCGTCCATCGCACACCGCCGCGCGCACATTCTCGCCCAGAAACAAGCCGCGATGCCTGAAATGGCCTGCGAACTCCGGCCGCGTATAGTCCGCCGCGCCCAGCGTCTTCATATGAATGATTTCGACGTCGTGAAGCTCGGGCGCGCGCTCGACCAGCGCTTCGACAAGAGGAGAAGGCGTTCCGCAGCCCGATTGAATCCAGACGCGAGCGCCGGATGCGACGGCCTTGAGCGCCTGCGCGGCGTTCATGCGTTTGCGCTCGAAATCCTCAGTCCAGGTCATCTTGAGCCGCCTCCGCGAATGGCATGCATCGGCGCCGGTTTTCGCCTCACAAATCGAGCCTCCGGGAGCTACGCAATACTCCTCTAAGCCCGCGCTATTCTGCGCCTTGGCAAAATCAGACCGCAGTGATGGGTGTCACCCTGTCCCTTGCACGTTCGGGGCAGAATTTCGGGCCTAAATTGGCGTCTTCTCCGGAGCAAGCCAATGTCTTAGGCAATACGTGCAATCACGGTCACATTTTGCACAGATCAACTATGAACCCCACCTTTTCCGCAGTCCGATGCACGGAAAGTGCGAAAGAGGTTACGGAAGCCAAGGGCACCTCGGCGGGGCGCAGAAGCACGCGAGCAAACACCGCGCCGTAGGCGCAGTGTTTGTTAGCCCCGCTTCAACGTGGGGAAAGCGAGCCCATTTATTCGCTCCGAAGTCCCGTAGGGACGGCGCAAGACCACATTCTTTCGAGGATTCAATAGCTATCAGCCATCAGCTCCTCCGCCGCTGGAATGAGCCGCTTTTGCTTGCGTCCAGAGGATGAAGCCGATAGCTGATAGCCGAAAGCTGGACTCAGTTGCTCTTGTTCGGGTTATCCGTGGCGATGAACGGCAGGTCGACCGCAACCAGGGCAAAACACGTTTGGCCCGCCGAGGAGTCTTCGAAGCCCACAATGTGCTGGTGGCGCTCTGAGCCCGCCTTCAATTCAAACCCGTTCTTATTGGAATGGTAGCCAAAGTTCTGGCCGTGGTCGTTGACCTGCACATTGGCGTGCTTGTCCTCCGCGCAGGTAAGACCCTCCGATGTAGCAGTGGGCGTGCCCACTGGGGCGTTGTCCTGGCACGTGAGCACATCGCCATAGCGGCCCAGCGCCTTCTTATAAAACGCCAAAACCTTGTCCTGGCTGTCGGAGGTGGAGTAGTTGACCACCTTGACGCGCAGCTCCCACTCGCCAAACCCCATATGGATGTCGGCAGACTTATCGTTGTCCTTATCGGAGACGATCTGCGCGCCGGGATACGCCGGCAGACCGAGATCGGCCGCCGTGGTCTGGTCGGTGTTCACGTGAATGCCCCCAAAAGGCGTGTCCACCTGGACATTCTTCTCTCGGCCATTGGCGTCCTTGTCGACGTGGACTCTGCACCCCGCCATTCCGGCCGCAAGCGCCAGGCACGCGATCAGGCCGGCAGTGTGCGCAATCGGGTTTCTCTTCATGGCAATCGCCCTCTGGCCAATTTATACGCCAGTCGCCAGCAAAAGGTTCCGGAAAACTGCAGAGCTGGCCTCCCCGGCGTGGGCAAACACTCGAGGATCGAGGCAGCCGGGGACTTCAACTCCCGCAATGGAGGCACACAATAAGCGGCCCTGAGGGAAGTTTCTCGGGAGATTCGTCCTCCATCCTCCGTTTTTCCGCAGCCTGTTTAGCCGTGCCATGAAAGGCGCATAAACTACTGGGTTTTGGCTCCTGAGGAACGTTTTTCAATCCGTACGAGGACTGATGCATCCGGGTTTAGAAAAACTTCGAAATCCCTGCGTAAATCGAACCGTTTCACGCCGCGTGGTTCCTATTGCTCAGACAAGTGCCTGCCCCGAGACTAGTGTGAGAAATGTAAGGGTAGATCAATGATGAACCCGATCCAGTTATGGGAAATCATGCACGGTCTCAACCCCTTATGTAGGCTGCTGTTGCCGGGTCGATCCTGACGGCGCCAAAGCATCCCACCCTAACAGCAGACACCTTAAGGGGGGTCTCCCATGCGTGGAATCAAGATTCTATTCGGTACGACGGCACTGCTCGCCGGCCTGGCCCTGGCGCCAGCGGCTCAAGCCCAGGTCTATGTCAGCTTCGGCGTTCAGCCGGTTTGCCAGTACGGCTACTACGACTACGCGCCATACGCCTGCTCGCCCTACGGCTATTACGGACCGGGGTATTTTTACAACGGCATCTTCCTGGGCATGGGCCCGTGGGCGGGATGGGGCTACGGCCACGGCTGGGGCGCCCATCGCTTCACCGCGGATGGTGGTGGAAACTATCGCGGCGGCGGCGGAGCAGCGGCCAATCGCAGCAGTTTCGCACGCGGCGGCGGCACGGCTCGCGGCAACACGGCGGTTTCTCATTCCGGCGGGGCGCGTCCCAGTGCGGGTCATGCTCAAGCAGTGCGCACCAGTGCTCCAGCTTCCCACGGCTCGGCCCCACGCGCAACAGCATCGCGCGCGCCGGCGTCGCACCCAGCACAAGCTTCACACGCAGCGCCAAGCGGCGGCGGACATGAAGGCGGCGGCGGCGGACGGCACTAGACTGTAGCTGCTGCATCAGACAGCACATTGCAAAACAAGCGGCGGAGCATACAGCTCCGTCGCTTTTCGTTGCTGGGGATATTAGCGAACCGGTGTACCGGTTTCACTGAGCTGGATCTCGCCGGATTTGACAGTCTCAGCCGCAGCATCGATGGACTTCGAAAGTTTTCGCGTCATCACCTGGAAGTGATAGCCCATCACCGCCAGAGTCATGGCCGCCCCGAAGCAGCGTCGATACCGCGTCGCCGCCTGCGCAAGAAATTTCCAGTAGCTCCACTGGTGCCGCCCGAAGACGCCCTGGCGCACAATAGAGTTCACCAACGCGCGCAGGTTGGCCCGCGTCATCCACGGTTCGGATTGCTGCCGCGGTTGTCTCCTGGCTCGCTCCTCTGCCGTCCGCTTGGCCGGCTTGGGGTGAGCGCGATTCAGGTAGAGCTTCACGCGCTCATAATAGGCCTCGCAGTTGTAAATCCTCTTCATCACCCCGCGATAGCCCTCCACCAGTTTCGCTGCATCCATGCGCGGCAGAAAGTTGAGCCGGTCGCAAAATGTATTGTTGCCGCCGCCCGCATCCACAATCCGGCCCTCGCGCCGCAACCGCCTGAAGAGCTGCGTTCCCGGCATAGCTTGCAGCAGCCCCACCATGGCGATGGGAATGCCGCTCTTCTCGATGAACTCGACCATGCGATCAAAGATGTCTTCCTTATCGGTGTCGAAGCCCAAAATGAAGCCGCCCATCACCTCAATACCGTAGCTCTGGATCCTGGCCACGCTATCGAGCAAACTGCGCCGCGTATTCTGCAGCTTGTTGCTCGAAATCAGGCCCGACTCGTCCGGAGTCTCAATGCCGAGGAAGACGGATTTAAAGCCCGCGTCCTTCATCAACTGCATCAGCTCCATGTCGTCGGATAGGTTCAATGACGCTTCCGTGATGAAGTCAAAAACCGCTCCATTCTGCGCGCGCCAATCCACCATGGCCCGCAGCAGCTCCTTGGCTCGCGCCTTGTTGCCGATGAAGTTGTCGTCCACGATAAACACAGACTCGCGCCAGCCCGCCGCGCGCAACTGCTCCAGCTCGGCCAGCACCTGGGCCACAGCCTTGGTGCGCGGCCGCCGCCCGTAGATTTCGATAATGTCGCAGAACTCGCAGTTGAAGGGGCATCCGCGCGAGTACTGCACAGTCATGGTCGAGTAGCGCTTCATCTTGATCAGGCTCAAATCGGGCAACGGGCTGGTCGCACATCTCCGGCCGTTCGCTGGCTTGATACACAGGCTTGGCAGTTCCCTGTTCCAGTTCCCGCGCCAGGTCGGCAATCAGGCTCTCCGCCTCGCCGATCACCACGTGGTCGGCCTTGAGCTCAGCCGCCGGCACGCTGCTGGCGATGGGCCCACCCACCACGGTGCGCAGCCCGCGTGCCCGGCAACGCTCGACAATACAAATAAGCGACTCGCTCTGAATATGCATCCCGCTCAGCAGAACCACATCCGCCCAGGCCAGGTCGCGGTCGCGCAACAGCTCCACGTTGGTGTCTACCAGCCGCTTTTTCCATGCGCCGGGCAACAACGCGGCAACCGTCATCAGACCCAGCGGAGGCTGCGCCGCCCGCTTGCCCAAAAACTTGAGTGCGTGTTTAAAGCTCCAGAAGGTTTCGGGGAACTCAGGGTAGATCAGCAACGCGTTCATCGGCCACCTCTCTGGGAAGAAGGGCGTCCGGCGAATATGTTCAGGGTGGGCTCGGTGACTGGTTCGTGCGCATTGCGAACCAGTGGGGCTGCGCTCAGGCCGGCGCACTGCTTCACGACCAGATTACTCCGCGGGGCCGGGAAGACTGTATAAAAGGGATCATTTCGTGGGGGAGGGCTGAATTCTTAGACTTGTGCTCCCATTGAATGCGGGCGCCGGCCAACTCTACCGACGCCCAGAGCGCTTCACAAAGCGCGGCGTCCAGTGATCAGGTTCACGACCAGGACGATCAGTGCGATCACCAGTAGAATGTGAATCAGTCCGCCGGCGATGTGAAGCGTGAACCCCAGAAGCCACAAAACCAGCAGGATAACGAAGATTGTCCAAAGCATAAGCAACCCCTCTCTAGAATGCGCGCGCCTGAGACGGGAAGCCCGGCCCATGCGCACGCAGCGCATTCACTTGCCGCTGCTACTTCGATGCAATCGCTTGCGCTTTTGCTTGCCTGACCACGTCGATAAATCGCTCGCCAATGTCTGGGCCATCGGACTCTCTCGATTGCCTGGCGGCCCATCAATCGATTTGATCGCTTCCGGCCGAACCACTCTCGAGCGGACGGGGTGATTTCGCGATCAGGTGTCGCGGCAATCAGGCAGGCCAGGTGTTCCCCGCTGGCTCCCACGATGGCAAGGTTCTCCCGCGCGCAAAAGCTTCCGCACATCTTGCAAATCAGGGAAAAAAGTGAGCAAAATTGAACAGATTGCCCGGGCCCCCGGGGTTCAGTCTTGTGTTAAGCTGCCGCTAAGGGTGTCGGGTGAAGCGATTGCCTTGGATGTTATTTGGAATGAGCAGCTTGTGGGATCAGAGGCTCCCTAACCGTTTTGCTTATGCCGTTTGAATATTTTGCAGATTATGGCAGGATGGCAACCGTGTTACTCCCGCAAACTGCAAAGTCTATCTCGGGCTGTGGCTCTATTCGGAAGGAGGACTGATCGTTGGTCACGCTTGAAATGCCCCGATTCGATGCGGCCGCCTTTCTGGCGAGCGCCGGACTGGGTCGAAAAATCGTGGAATTGGCCCCCAAGCAGACTTTCTTCACGCAGGGAGATCCAGCGGACGCGGTATTCTATCTGCAAAAAGGCCGGGTAAGAGTCACAGTGGTTTCGACCGTCGGCAAGGAAGCTACCATCACGCTTCTAGGAACTGGAGATTTTATTGGAGAAGAGTCGCTGGCGGCGCCGGCTGGGCCGCGCCTCACAACGGCCACAGCTCTTACCGCATGTACGGCACTGAAAATTGCGCGCGATGAGATGGTCCGCGTGATGCACGAGGAGCATGAATTCTCCGATTTATTTCTGAAGTTTCTCCTGGCCCGCAGCATGCGCATCCAGGCCGATCTTGTCGATCAGCTGTTCAACTCCAGCGAAAAGCGCCTGGCGCGGATTCTCCTGTTGATGGCAGAATTCGGCCAGCCCGGCAGCGCGGAAACCACGCTTCCTAGAATCTCGCAGGAGACGCTGGCGGAAATGATCGGGACCACGCGTTCCCGCGTCAGCTTCTTCATGAACCGCTTTCGCAAGCTCGGCTTTGTCGAATACGATGGCCGCATCCGTGTTCACAAGTCGCTGCTTAACGTGATCCTCCACGATTGATCGCCGCCCGGGCAGCCTGTCTTGAGTTCCGCGCCGATTGCGTGAATAGAGCAAAATTGACCATACGCGATTCCTCTATCCGGGCGATGATGGACAGAGATTGATCGTCTTCGCAGTTCGTCGCGGGTGTGGAGTTGCCCCACGTCGCACACCCCGAGCCCCAAGAATCAATCCGGGCTGCGTTGGCTGCGCCAAAGGTCAGAGAGATCCGTGCTCTCATTCTCTCGGGCACTGCGTTCGCGGCCTTTGATTTTTCCTCAGCCCACCCCCTTGCGGCGTACTGTGGCAACACCGTTCCGGGCACGAAAAGGCCGCCAATGAGCGAGCTGAAACGGAGCAGCATTTTGAAGAGTAAAACAGTTCCCCAATTCGATACCGCGACATTTCTTGCCAACGCCGGGCTGGGTCGAACCATCGTCGAGCTCAAGCCAAGTCAGACATTCTTTTGCCAGGGAGACGCGGCGGACTCAGTGTTCTATCTGCAAAAAGGCCGTGCAAAAGTCACCGTTGTATCGCAGAGAGGCAAAGAAGCCACTATCACCCTTCTTTCCGCCGGCGAATTTGTTGGAGAAGGCTCTCTCGCGGCCATCGCCGGTTTGCGGTTGTCCACCGCCACTGCCATGGTCACCTGCACGGCGCTCAAAATCAGCAGAAAGGAGATGATCCGGGTGATGCACGATGAGCCCGCATTCGCCGATCTGTTTCTCAAGTTCCTGTTGGCCCGCAGCATGCGCACCCAGGCCGATCTTGTCGATCAGCTATTCAACTCCAGCGAAAAGCGTCTGGCGCGGATTCTCCTGATCATGGCGGAATTCGGCCAGCCCGGCGAACCGGAAATCTTCATTCCTGAAGTCACGCAGGAAACACTCGCGGATATGATCGGCACCACCCGCTCGCGTGTCAGCTTCTTCATGAACCGCTTTCGCAAGCTCGGTTTTATCAGTTATAACGGCCGCATCCAGGTGCATAAGTCGCTGCTCAATGTCGTCCTGCTCGATCAGTTGCCTGACCACAACGCGCAAAAACCTGCCATCCTCCGTGGCCCGTGAGCAGCTCCCGCTGAGAGTGGCTTGGCCACGGAGAAGACCCCACGCCGAGACGAGCGAGTTTTGAAGAATTCGCAAGTTCTGCGGAAGTTGCAGAATCCGCTGCACTAATTGCATACCGAGCGGTTTCGCTCCCTCTCTCTGACATCCTTTCCCTTGGCAACCTCATCACAGTTTGGAGCGGGCCGGAAGCCATCGGAGATTGCGATCCGGGGCCCCGTGCAAAATAGAGCCCGCGCCAAGAAACATCGCCTTGCACCCCGCTCAATGCATCGCTTTCGGTGCTGGCCTCGGCTTTCGAAATCGTTCGCCGGTGCCGTTGTACTTGGGCGCGAATCACGGCTCATGGGATCCAAAACCCCTGAACCTACCAACGAGGAGGAATTATGAACAAATTCAGGTTTTTTGCTCTGGCAGCGGTAGCCGGAATCGGTCTTCTGGCAGCGTCCGCGAAAACGCCGGCGCAGGTCGGCGTCAGCGTCAATATCGGGCCGGAACCGGTCTGCCCCTACGGCTACTACGATTACGCTCCGTACGCATGCGCTCCCTATGGCTATTACGGCCCGGAATGGTTTGTAGGCGGCGTGTTCATTGGCGCGGGACCCTGGTTTCATGGGCCGGCCAACTTCCGCGGTCACGTGGATAACCACTACGATGTGTCCCGCGGCTATCGCGGCCCGGCCCCTCACGCTGGAGACAAGCCAGATCAAGCTCACCCCGTCGATCACATTGCAAACTTCAAGGGCAATGAGGTGCGGGATGGGCGCGGACATGTTGGCAAAAAGTGAGAGTGCAGCTTTCAGCTTTTAGCTTTTAGCTCTTAGCTGCGGGGCTTCTGCGGCTGGCGACGAATGTTTGGACGGCGCGCGATCCCGGGTCCCAAAAGCGAGGCCCGGGGCGCCCGGCTAAACTGTACACTGATCCCGGGGCCCCGCAGGCATGGCAAGCCGAAAACCATTGACGAATGACAAGGGCGAGGTTCGTGAGCTGAACCAGGAGGATTTCTCTCGCGCTGTTCCCTTCTCCGCGCTGCCCGACGACGTCAAGGAGTTGCTGCGCTGGCCCCAGCGCACAGTTTTGCCCGACGCGGAACCCAAGAAGAGGAAGCGGACAGCGGCGTGAGGGCTTGTGGCTTCTCAGGTCTCTGCACCGAGACCTACATTCCTAATCTAAATCTAGCTTCGCGGTCGGCCCTTTTTGAAGTGCATCTCACCGGCTACCAGCAATCATCTGCGCCGCGTGCTGCAGGCTGGTGTCGGTCACCTTTGCGCCGCTCAACATGCGCGCCACTTCGTGAGTGCGCGCGCGATCATCGAGCACGCGGATGCGCGTCGTGGTGCGTCCGTCCTGCTCCCGCTTCTCGACAGCCAAATGCTGATCGGCGAAGGCAGCAATCTGCGGCAAATGCGTAACGCACAAGACCTGCTGGCCGCGCCCCAGGGTCTTCAGCTTGTGGCCCACAGCTTCAGCAGCGCGGCCTCCGATGCCGATGTCGATTTCGTCGAAGACCAGCGTGCGCGGCGTGGTTTTTTTCCTGGATTTTGACGAGGATTCTTCCACGGCCACTTTCAGGGCGAGAAGAATGCGCGACAGCTCGCCGCCCGACGCGATCTCAATCAGCGGCTTAAGCGGTTCGCCGGGATTGGGCGCAATAAGGTACGCGACTTCGTTCCAGCCCGAAGGAGCCCAGGCGGATTCCGCGTCGTTCGCCGCGACCGAAACTGAGAAGCGCGACTTCATCGCGAGCGAGTTGATGTGAGCCTCGGCGAGTTTCGCGAGTTTTTGCCCGGCAGCCTGGCGCTCAGCGGTAAGCACGGTAGCCGCTTGCTTGTATTCCGAGGCAGCTTTTGCGAGATCGGCGCGGAGAGTTTTGAGGATTTCGTCGCGGTCTTCAACCTCAGAAAGTTTGTGGGCAACATCTTCGCCAAAAGCGATCACCTCCGCCACGGTCTTCCCATATTTCCTTTTGAGGCGATCCAGCAGCGCGAGCCGGTCTTCAATTTCAGCCAGCCTCTCAGGGGACGCGTTGATGCCTTCGGCGTAGTCGCGTAAAGAAGCGGCGAGGTCAGAAAGAGTGGCGCGCGCGGAGGCGAGCTGCTGCGCCGATTCAGCGAAGCGGCCGTCGTAGCGGGCCAGCTCCTCAACGTTGCGGATTGCGGCCTTCAGAGCGGCCTCCGCGGAGTTGCTACCCTCGTAGAGCTCGTCGAAGGCGCCGAGGGCGGCAGCGTAAAGCTTTTCCGCATTGGCCAGGACGCGCTTCTCCGTTTCGAGTGCTTCGTCTTCGCCGGGCTCGAGCCGCGCCTGCTCAATTTCGTTGCGCTGATAGGTCCACAGATCCACCATGCGCAGGCGGTCCTGCTCACCCAGGAGGAGATCGTTCAATTTGTCTTGCACCGCGCGCAAGCGAGCGTAGGCGTCGGCGGCAGCGTCAGTAGAGATGCCGGCGAACCGATCGAGCAGGATGCGCTGCTGCGTGGGATCGAAGCTCGAAAGCGTTTCAGTCTGTGCGTGCACGAGAGCGAGCTCGGGCGCGAGTTGCTTGAGCACCTGTACCGTCGCGGGCTGGTTGTTGACGAAGACGCGTCCCTTTCCGCTGGAGAGGATCTCGCGCCGCAGGATAATGTCGTTGGCTTCAGCGTCAATGCCGTTCGCCTCGAGAATGGCTTCTGCGCCCGGTGTGGACTCGAAGACGCAGGAGACGACCGCCTTGTCGGCGCCGTGCCGGACCACATCGACGGAGGATTTGCCGCCCATGAGAAGCGAGAGCGCGTCCACGAGGATGGACTTGCCCGCGCCGGTTTCGCCGGTGAGAAGATTCAGGCCGGAGCCGAAAGAGGCGATGGCGTGATCAATGACGGCATAGTTTTCAGCGCGCAGTTCGACGAGCATGGTTGATCAATTGACCCTTGAGAATCCGAGCGCAGCATAGCATGAATGGCGCGCTCGGAGCTAAAATCCCGCCGCCGCTCTCTTGTAGTGCGGTTCTCCAGACCGGCGCGCCCGACGAGCCCGCTTTTGGCTCGTTGGGGTGGCTGACCGGCTCTCGTGCGGGGGGTCCACGCCCGCACATTTTCAACGACCACCGCCCAAGCCTCCCGTTTCCCATTCTTTTCGCGTTCTTTGCGAACAGGGTGGGACCCCGCAAAACAGAGTCTCCCCGCGAGAAAAATTCCCGTCGCCCGCATCCTAATGGAGGCACCCAAAGCGTTACTTGGGTGCGGGGAACGGCGTCTGATACCGTGGAAGTTGAGGTGAAGGGCAATTTTTACCGCAACGATTGCGTTTATTTTGCAGAGTGATAATGGCGCGGGGCCGCCGCAGCCGACCCAGGGTTTCAGCGCACTGGCCGACCTGTTCTCGAACATCGGGCCCATCGCCATTGGCGTGCTGTTGCTCCTGCTCGTGGCCAGTCTTTATTCGTGGACAGTGATTCTGGGCAAAATGTCGGCCTTCAGCAAGGCCACCACGCAGAGCCGGAAGTTTATTCGCGCTTTCCGCAAATCGACGCGCCTTAACGAGATTGCGGCGTTCACCGGCGAATACAGCGCCAGCCCGCTGGCCCAGGTGTTTGAGGACGTGTACGAGACCTACAAGCGCGTCACAGGTGGATCGGGACCGCCCCGCAACCTGGCTCCGCTGGAGCGCACCGCGCAGACCGCGGCCAGCGAAGCGGTAACCGCGCTGGAACGGCGTTTGACGTGGCTGGCAACCATTGGAAGCACCAGCCCGTTTGTGGGACTGTTCGGCACCGTGATGGGCGTGGTGGACGCGTTCCACGGAATTGGCGTGGCAGGCGGCGGGTCGCTGAAGGCCGTAGCCCCCGGCATTGCCGAGGCACTGATCACCACGGCGGCCGGACTGTTTGTCGCCGTGCCTGCGGTGGTGGCCTACAACCAGTTCACAGCGCGGATCAAGGTTTTTGCCGCGGCCATCGATGATTTTTGCCGCGAGCTGCTGAACTCGCTCGAAGAGATTCCGGTGAGGCCGCAAGCACCACCGCGCGCGGCGGCCGAGCGGAGCTAAAGCTGGTTGCGTAAATCGGGTCTTGTATCGGGGCACGAGTTTACTCGTGCCGAAGAAGGTCGAAAAGAGGGGTATTAACCCCTGAGGGACGCCTTTTCAATCGGCTCTCTCGTCGTTGGCAGGAGTAGCGGAGTCAGAACTTGGCATTCACAACTATGAACGGACAAACGCGCACGTCGCTGGCGGAAATCAACATTACGCCGCTGGTAGACGTGGTGCTGGTGCTGCTGGTGATCTTCATGATCACCGAGCCGGTGCTGCAGTCGGGGATTCAAGTGAATGTGCCAAAGACGCGCACCGTGACAGCGATTACCGAGCAGCGCATGGTGGTGACCATCGACCGCGACGACAATATTTTCCTCAACGATCAGCCGGTCAATATCCACGACCTGCCAATCAAGCTGCACCAGGCGGGCGTAGATCCCGCGCATCAGTCCATTTATCTGCGCAGCGACGAGCGCGTATCGTTTGGAAATTTTGCCAGCGTGATGGATGCAGTAAAGCAATCTGGAATTACCAATGTTTCGATCGTGACGCAGCCGCTGGATACGAAGGCAACGGCAGGGAGCGGCGGGAATTAGCGGGATCGCGGAGTTCGGTACGGCGCCTAAGATGAGCAGCATTCTGGATAGCGGCGATCACCTGGAGCGGGAACTCACGGCGGAGCCGATTGCGGCACCGGCTGCTGGAGCGCTGGGCCTGCATCTCGCGCTCGGCGCGGTGCTGCTGAGTTACGCCTGGATGATGGGTCTGTTTCATCACAATTTCTGGGGTAGTCCGGGCGCAAACGGATCTATCCAGGTGACCCTCACGACCGCCCTGCCGTTGCCCGCCGATGAGCTGAACCAGAACGTGCTGGCCACGGAGACGCCGAGCAAAGCGCCGGCCCCGCCCAGTCCCAAAGAAAAGCAGCGCGCAGACGAAACGGCGATTCCGATTGTGGGCAAAAAATTGAAGCCCCAGCAAATGAACACGCCCAAGACGCAACAGCACCAGCCCACGCCGCGGCAGAATCAGGCGCAATACGGCGAGCAGTCGGGATCGATCATGCCGCACCAGATGCAGCCCGGCACCATCGGCCAGACCACGGTAGGCGACAACAATTTTGCCAGTATGTACCCGTATTATGTGCAGGGCATCAACAGCAAGGTGGGTAGCTTGTGGAACAAATACCAGGTGAATCCGGCTACTCCAAAGGGAGCGCGCGCCTACGTGGTTTTTACGGTGCACCGCGATGGCAGCGTCAGTGACGTGCAAGTGGAGCAAGCGAGCGGCAGCCCCACGCTGGATAGTTCGTGCCGCGACGCCGTGCGGCGCGTGGATACGCTCGGGGCCCTGCCGCCGCAATATAATCAAAGTACGTTGAAGGTTTCGTTCTACTGCGAGTATTGAGAAGTGGGCGTCAAATTGCAGAGGTCAGTCTTCAACCGGCTTGACGGCCGGTCTGAAGCGCAAGTTGGAGAAAAACAGTAGGTTGGCAGCCGGGAATCCGCCTGATTATCACCCTCGGGCTTAGAAGCGGCATCAAACGATTCAGCAGCATTGGCGGCCTGCATAAGGCCCCGTTCAAGGCCGTGCACAACACCATCCCAAACTTCGAGGAAGGACTGCACTTCGCATGAAGGCATTTTTTCGGGTTTTGCCCCTGTTTTTGCTTTCCCTGGCGTATTTTGTTGGCGTCCAGGCAACGGCCCAGGATTGGGTTCGCACCGGAACGAACCTCGGGAATCAGCACATTCGCCTGGCGGCAGCGGATTTCAAGCCGGTGGGCAGCGATCCCCAGACGCCCGTGCTGAAGAACGTCTTCGACACCACCCTTTTCAACGATCTGACGAACGCGGGCATCTTCGACATGGTGTCAAAGAGCCTGGCACCGCAAGCCATGCCGGGCTCGCCGCAGGAATTGGTGCCAACGCAGTGGTCGGCGCAGCCGGCCAACGCTTCCATGGTGGCGTTAGGCGCGCTTTCGGCCGACAACGGGCGCCTGGTGGTCTACGGCTGGCTGTTGGATGTGACTGCCGTGAACAGCCCGCCCGTTCTGACCCGGCAATATAACGAGGCCGCAAGCCAGGACATGGCGCGCACCGTGGCGCACCGCTTCGCCGACGACATCATCTCGCACCTCGGCGGCGGCATCGACGGCATAGCCGAAACCAAAATCTATTTTGTGAGCAATCGCACGGGATCGAAAGAAATCTGGGCCATGGATTATGACGGCGCCAATCAACACGCCATCACGCGCCTGGGCACAGTCTCGATGTCACCGCGCGTCTCGCCGGATAATTCGCGGGTTGCATTCTCCTCGTTGGAAAACGCGGGCTGGGCGATCCGCATGTTCTCGCTCGACCTGGGCCGCACCGTGGCATTCCCTGCTGGCACGGCAGGAGGCAGCAACCTGTCGCCGGCGTGGTCGGCCGATGGGACAAAACTGGCGTTTTCCTCGGCGCGATCCGGCCATCCGGAAATCTGGTCGGTGGATGCGGGCGGTGGCAATCTGCACCAGATGACCTCGTTCGGAGCCGATGTGTCGCCGGTGTGGAATCCGCGCACGGGGACGCAGTTGGCGTTTGTGAGCGGCCGCACCGGCGAGCCGCAGATCTACGTGATGGATCAGGATGGCGCCAATGTGCAGCGCATGACCGACAGCGGCTACGCCATCTCGCCCTCGTGGTCGTCCAACGGCGGCATGCTGGCTTTTAGCTGGAACCGCAAGTACGGCCCCGGCGATCCCGGCGGGCAAGACATCTACGTGATGGACATTGCCAGCAAAAGATGGCTGCAGGCCACGCACGAGGCGGGGAACAACGATTTTCCCTCATGGTCCCCTGACGGACGGCACATCGTGTTCCAGCGCGAAATCAATCACCGCACGCAGATCTGGTCGATGCTGTCCGACGGGACAGACCAGCATCAGCTCACCTTCAGCGGCGAAAACTCCATGCCGAACTGGAGCTGGAAATGACGAGAACAGTGCGAGCGGAGCTAGTTAAGCGGCTCCGCAAAAGGCCACGACTTCACAGCTTGCTGAAAAACTCGGTTTTTCGTGAGCCGGAGGGAACGGGAGGCTTCAGCCTCCCGCACAAAGACCCTCGATTCAGCGTGGCTTCAGCCACGGGCTTTTGTTTTGAGGACGTCGGAGAGACCTTTTCAGCAAGCTGTTCGGTCGTACCGAAAAGGCGCATAAACAGCGGTGCTTTAGCCCTGAGGGCAGTTTTCCCATGGGTTCCGAGAACTTATGCAGCCCGTTCTGGTCCCCCACCCTTTGGCCGGCGTTCGGGAGCAACCGGTATCCCGGCGCAATGGACTATGATTTTATCGGTGCTCGAATCGGACGGCGGCTTGCGCGGCGACACGAATCCACCTGCCCGAAAGATCAATTCCAGCTTTTTGAGAAAAGGAGAACTCTCTTGAAACTACGGAATCCTCTGTTGACCTTTGCCCTCCTTTTAGTTGCCTTGACCGCTGTCTCGGGCTGCAAAAAGAACAAGCCACTGCCCCCACCAACAGAAACAGCCCCGCCCGCGACCGCACCCACCCCGACCGCGACACTGACCGCGACGCCGACGGTAATTTCGGCCGGCGACCAAGTGCAGTTGACCTGGCGCACCACCGACGCCACGTCCGTTACGATTGACGGCATCGGTGACGTTCCTTCAACGGGCGTCAGGACGGTGACTCCGGCTGCGTCCACCACCTATCATCTGGTGGCACGCGGCGAGGGAGGTTCGGCTGATGCTTCGGCGCGCGTGACCGTGAATACCCCGCCCGCGATCGAGACCCCTGCTACCTCGATGACCGACGAACAGATGTTCAAGGCTAACGTGCAGGACATCTTCTTCGACTACGACAATTACGACATCCGCACCGACGCGCAGTCCACGCTGGCCAAGGACGCCGATTTCCTGGTCAAGCATCCGGACATCAAGGTTGTGATCGGCGGCTACTGCGACGAGCGCGGATCGGACGAGTACAACATCGTGCTCGGCCAAAACCGTGCGCAGTCTACCAAGACCGCGCTGGTGACAGCCGGCGTCGCAGCCGACCGCATTCGCGTCATCAGCTACGGCAAGGAGAAGCCGTTCTGCACGGATTCAACCGAGGAATGCTGGCAGTTGAATCGCAGAGCCGGATTCACGATTGATCGGTAAGACGTAACGAGTGTGAGTCGGAAGTGTGAGTGTGAACCAATCTCGCCACACTCGCACTCACACTCGTTCTCGCACTCACACTTGTTCTAAGGAAGGTTGAGCATGCACATTTCAGCCGTCACCCGCAATCGACTGCTTGCCGCGGCGGTCTTGAGCTTTGTCTTTCTTCCCTCCGCGCCGCGCGCCCACGCAGTGTCGAAGGAAATCGTGGAATTGCAAACCCAGGTGCAGCAGCTGCTGGATCAGGTGCAGCGGTTGCAATCCACGTTGGACACGAAGATGGGCGTGCTGCAGCACCTGGCGGAGCAGACGGCCGACGAAGCCAACCAGATGACCACCGCCGTCAATGCGCTGCAGCAGAAGCTCAACACGCAGAATGACGCAACCAGCGGCAAGCTGGATGCCGTGTCTGGCCAAATGCAATCGCTGAACGATTCCGTCGATGAACTGAAGGCGCGCATCGCCAAGTTGGACAAGAGCATGCAGGACCTGCAGACGCAGATCCAGAATATGCAGGCACCGCCGGCGCAAGCGCAGCCGGGTGGCACGCAACCGGGTGCGACGCCGGGCGCGGGCCCAATGCCAGGCGCACCGGGAGCGGCTGGCCCGGCTCCGGCCACGCAGGCGCAGCAGGCGCCGCCGCTGCAGGAGACGGTGCAGGCCGGCGTGCGCGACTACAACGCGGGCCGCTATGACGTAGCGCAAGGCGAATTTCAGAGCGTGGTGCAGAACTATCCGATGGACGATCTAGCCGGGACGGCGCAGTTCTACCTGGGCGAAATTGCCTACCAGCAGAAGGACTACGCCACTGCAATTAAGTCGTATAACGCCGTGCTTGAGGGATTCGCCGGCAACGCCAAGGCTCCCGCGGCGCAACTGCACAAGGGCTATGCGCTGCTGGCAGAGAACAAGCGCGATGAGGGGATTCACGAATTGCGCTCCCTCATCCAGCGCCACCCGCAAACCCCCGAAGCGCGTGCGGCGCGCAGCAAGCTGAACGGGATGGGCGTGCACTTTGCCGCCCATTAAACCGCATCGACATTTAGGCTAACGGCAAATGCTCGCTACATATTGAAATTGTCATCCTTGTATCTGCTGCACGCGCGAGGGTGTCGCGGGTCCCTCGCATTTGGGGACCCGGGAAAGCGCGAACCCAGACGGTCGCTGAGCGAAGTTGGGAGTGTTTCTTGCTCCCAACGGAGTCGAAGGACCTGTGGTTGCCTTTCGTCAGCGCCCTAAATTCTTTAAGTGCACGGAAATCAGCTCTGCGCGGGCGCTGCGCCGGCCGGAGCGGGATCCGCCGGGGCAGCGCCTGACGAAGCAGCGGCAGCGGCAGCCTTCGCCACGCTCTTGTGGTGGCGCACATCATCTCCCTGAACCCAGAAGATCACGTCCTCAGCAATGTTGGTAGCGTGATCGGCCACCCGCTCCAGACTGCGCGAAATCATGAGGGCGTTCAGCGCCTGCGGCGCCAGGTGACTGCTTTCTTCCATCACCCGGGTGAGCGTTTTGTAGGAAGAGCGATTCATCTGGTCGACGGCGTCGTCCATGCTGAGCACGGTGCGAGCCAACTCGGCGTCGCCCTCGATGAAGGACTGCAGGCTGCGGCGCACCATGTCGGCAGCCATCGACGCCATGCGCGGAATATCGACTGGAAGATCGACGGAGCCCATGCGCTCCATGTGGCGGACGCGATCGGAAATGCTTTTAGCGGCATCGCCCACGCGCTCGAGATCCGCATTGATCTTGATGACGCTCAAGATGAAGCGGAGATCGATGGCCATGGGCTGCTCCATCGCCAGCAGGTCGAGAGCGGTCTGGTCGATGTCGCGCTCCATGCGGTTGATGGCGATTTCGCTGCGGCTTACCAAATCGCAAATCGACAGGTCGCGCGTGCGGTAGGCTTCAATCGCGCGCTGAATGGCCTGTTCGGCCAGCCCGGCCATGACCAGGAGATTTTCTTTCAGGTCTTCGAGGCTCTGTTGAAAGCGTATGCGTGTCATCCGAACCTGCCCGTAATGTAATCCTCCGTGCGCTTGTCAGAAGGATTGGTAAAGATTTTGTGGGTCGAGTCGAACTCGACCATGCGGCCGTTAAGGAAGAATCCCGTATTCTCCGCCACGCGCGCTGCCTGTTGCATATTATGCGTCACAATCACGATCGTGTACTGCGACTTTAGTTGGAAGATGAGGTCCTCGATTTTGGAAGTGGAAACAGGATCGAGCGCCGAACACGGCTCGTCCATCAACAGCACTTCAGGGTCGACCGCGAGAGCCCGCGCGATGCAAAGGCGTTGCTGCTGGCCGCCAGAGAGGCTGGCGCCCGATTTCTTCCTCAGATCGTCCTTCACCTCGCCCCACAGCGCCGAGTTCTTGAGCGATTTTTCAACGATCTCGTCAAGATGTTTGTGGTCGGAGTAGCCGTTGAGCTTGAGGCCGGCGGCGACGTTGTCGTAAATGGACATGGTGGGAAATGGGTTGGGGCGCTGGAAGACCATGCCCACGCGGCGGCGGATTTCAACCGGCTTGGCATCGGCATAAATGTCCAGGTCGCCGATGCGGACGGTGCCCGTGGCGCGGGCGATGGGATTGGTTTCGTGCATGCGGTTGAGGCAGCGAACAAAGGTGCTCTTGCCGCAGCCGGATGGCCCAATCAGCGCCGTCGCGTGGTTGCCCGGCATCTTCAGATTGATGTCCTGCAGGCTGTGGTTGGTCCCGTACCACGCGTTCAGGTTGACGACTTCGATGCTGACACCCACTTGCGGATTTCTCCTTCTAATCTTTGTCGAACCGCCGCGACGACGCCCGAGGGAGAAGCTCGCCACACAAACTTACGGCAAACGCAGAAACGCGTCGCTTATTAACTGTTGCCTTTCAGGACGCCGCGGCTGGTCACGTAACGCACCAGCGAAACGGCGAGCACGATGAGCACAATGAGCACCAGCGCTCCCGCCCAGGCCATGCGGCGCTGATCCTCGTAGGAGGAGTTTGCATAGTTGAAAATCTGCAGCGGCAACGCGGCAATGGGCTGGTTGAGGCTGGTGCTCCAGTACTGATTGCCCAGGGCCGTAAAGAGCAGCGGCGCGGTTTCTCCGGCCACGCGCGCGAAGGCCAGCATGCAACCGGTAATGATGCCGGGCGAAGCAGTCCGCACCGTGATCGAAAGCACGGAACGCCAGTTGGGCACGCCGAGTCCGAGAGCCGCTTCGCGCACTGCGTGCGGCACCATCAGCAGCATTTCTTCAGTGCTGCGGCAGACCGTTGGGATCATCATGATGCCCAGCGCCACGCCGCCGGAGAGCGCGGAGAAGTGACCGAGAAAGGGCAGCCAACTGATGTGAGGAGCCACGATCAACGCGTAGGCGGTGACGCCCATGACAATGGAGGGAACGCCATTGAGCACGTCCGCGGTAAAGCGCACCGCATTCGCCAGTTTCGTGCCGCGGCCAAACTCCGCCAGATAAACGCCGCTGCCGATGCCGATGGGAATGCCGATGGCGCTCGCCAGTCCCAGCAGCACCGCGGAGCCCACGATGGCATTCGCCATGCCGCCGCCGCTCTCGCCTTCGGGCGCGGGAACCTTGGTGAAGAAATCCCAGTTGAGCGAACTGACCCCTTTGTAAACGAGCTCGGCAAAAATCACCGCCAGCGGCACAATCACCAGGATCGTGGCGAGAATCGCGAGAAATGTAACCGTATGGTCGGTGAACGCCCTGAATCGAGACCGCAGCTGCAACGCGCCTGTGCTCATTCTTAAATCCTCAATGCGCCTGCGAGGGCGTGCCGCGTGTAACGGCCCAGACCAGCACCTGGGCTATGGCGTTCACGATAATCGTGACCACGAACAGTGCCAGCCCGATTTCGACCAGTGCGCTGCGATGCAGGTCGCTGGTCGCCTCGGCAAACTCGTTCGCGATCACTGAAGCCATCGACGCGCCGTTGGCGAGAAGCGATTTGTGCACCTCGGGAGTGTTCCCGATGACCATGGTGACGGCCATGGTTTCGCCGAGAGCGCGGCCCAGACCGAGAATGACAGCGCCCACAATGCCGATGCGTGCGTTGCGCAGGACGCCCATGCGGATCATCTCCCAGCGCGTCGCGCCGAGCGCCAGCACAGCTTCCCGCTGCGAATGGGGCACCGCGGTCATCACCTCGCGGGTGAGCGAGGAAATAATAGGCAGAATCATGATGGCGAGAATGACGCCCGCGGCCAAGAAGCCCAGGCCGGTAGGATTGTCGTCGGTGAAAAAGCCGGTCCAGCCCAGCGTCTTGACGAGAGCGGGATTCACATACTCGCGCAGCAGCGGCACCAGGACAAAGATCGCCCACAGCCCATAAATGATGCTGGGAATTGCAGCCAGCAACTCCGTCAGGAACGCCAGCGGACCGCGCAGAAAGCCGGGGCACATTTCAGTGAGGAAGATAGCGACGCCGATGGCCAGAGGAACCGCAAACAGCAACGACAGGAAAGAGGAAACCAGCGTGCCATAGATGAACGGAATCGCGCTGAAGTTGCCGTTGACCGGGTCCCAATACACGGGCTGGCCGGTGACGGGATCTTTCGCGGCGGTGTAGAAGAACTTCAGTCCCGAATTCGCCCTGTTGAGTTGCGATTTATCAATGAGCTGATAGGCGATGAGCGCGACGATCACAAAGATGCTGAGCGCGCACAATAACATCAGCAACTTGAACACACGGTCTGCGACAGCCGAATTGCCGCGCGACAGCAGATAGCGGCGAACCGCGGAGTGCTCCGGCGCGGCCGCAGCCGGCACGGCCGATTCCGGCTCCCGGTCGGGTGGCTCAGTCTGGGTGTGCTGGATGCGAATCTCCGGCAAGGTGCTATCCACAAACGTCAGGCTACCGGCCCAATGTGAAAGACAGGTTACAAGTAAGAAAAATCAAGTGCATACGGGTGGAAATCGCAACCATCGAGAGGCTTTTCCCGGCTTGGGCACAAAATCCGGCTTCAATTAGGCCCGGCAAGTCATTTTCAGCCTCCGAACAGCCCCCCGAAGCAACCCGAAACCCGCCGCATCTCACCAAGAAAATCGATGTACTTGTCAAAAACGGTGTATCCTCATGGTTTAAGGAAAATTGGTAAAATTGCGCGATGACCAAAGTGAAGAGTCCGGTGCCGAGTGGGCATGTGAACCTGCGCATGTTGGCCGAACACCTGGGGCTCTCTCAGACCACCGTTTCCCTGGTGCTCAACAACTCGCCTTCCGCCAAGTCCATCCCCAAGGAGACCCGGGAGCGGGTCGTCGAGGCTGCCAAGCGGCTCAACTACCGGCCCAACTATTTTGCCCGCTCGCTGCGCCGCAGCAAGTCCATGAGCGTCGGCGTACTCGCGCCCGACCTGAGCGAAGGCTATTTCACGCGCGTCATGAGCGGCGTGGTCCAGGAGTTGAACCGCGCGCATTACTTTTTCTTCACCGCCTGCCATTACTGGGACAAGGAGCTGCTGGAGCGCTATCCGCGCCTGTTGATCGAGCGCGCGGTCGATGGATTTCTGCTCCTGAATACGACGGTGGACGAGCTGGCAGTCCCGGTGCCCGTGGTAGCCATTTCCGCGCACAGCGGCGCGCCCAAGGTGACCAACATCGTTCTGGACCATTACGTCGCCGCCAGGCTGGCGCTCAAACATTTGTACGATTTAGGCCACCGGCAAATCGCGTTCATGCACGGTCCCAGGGCGATTCCCGACTCAGAGTATCGCTGGGTGGGCATTCAAAAAGTTGCCCAGGAACTGGGACTGAGCACCGATGCCTCGCTGACTGTCCATCTCGATCAAAGCGGCTGGCCCCTCCAGACCGGCCAGCACCCCATGGACCCCCAGATCGCCTACGATCCCACGCGCGCCCTGCTCGAGAAAAACCCCGACGTCACAGCTCTGTTTTGCTTCAATGACACGGCCGCCATGGGCGCCGTCCGCGCCATTAAGGACGCCGGCCTCGACGTGCCCGGCGACATCTCCGTAGTCGGCTTTGACGACATCACGTCAGCAGCCTTCTCCACCCCCTCCCTGACCACCGTCCACCAGCCGCTATTTGAAATGGGCCAGAAAGGTGCCCAGCTACTCCTCGAGCGCATCGCCAACCGCGAAAAGCAATTCCCCGCCGAAATCGAAATGAGCCCCGAGCTAGTGGTGCGAGAGTCGACCGGACCAGTGAAAAACAGGGAATAGGAAACGGCGTGAATGTGAGTGCGAGTGTGCGCACGCAATAGATGAAAGGCGCCCACACTCGCACTCGCACCCACCCTCACACTCGCACTCGCACCCGCCCTCACACTCGCACTCGCACTCGCACCCACCCTCACACTCGCACGGGCTTCAGCCCATGAAGGGTACGGGCTTCAGCCCGTACGTCACCGGCCCGTCTTTTTCAAAAACACAGTCCGCGGCGAAGCCGCGCCCAACCCCGCGCCGCGAATCCCCATCGAGCGCTCAGCCAACGTTCCACGCGAACGCATCAAAGGACCGCTTCCGACAAGACTTATCGTTACAAAATACACGGTCGCATTTTCAAGAACCAAATGCGTTTGGTCGATCCCCCTCGTCGCGAGGGAAGAGAGTCATCTTAAACGCCTCAAACCAATGCTCACTGACCGAAAAGGTAAGGATCGATTGATTGATGTCCTCAACTCGTTCAACGAGCCCCTGCTGAGGCAAATCTGTGAAGGCACGCATCACCTCGCTTTCTGGTACTCTCGCGAGCTTTGCAGCTAGATGATTGGTGCATGTTCCTCGTACCAAGAGCAAGCGGATGAAGTCCCTTTCGACGGAACTCACACCTGAGAGGAGAGAACGCGCCTCCGCTAATTTGTGTTCTAGAAAAGGGTCCTGCTTCAGGCTCTTCGTCGCGCTTCTTCTGGGGCCTTCGGCTCCGGCTTGAGGAGCTGTGTTCACTCGATTCCTACCCTCCTCCTTCGACTTGTAGAGAGCATCGTCCGCCTGCTGGAAAAGTAGACTGACGTCGGTCGCAATGTCTGGGAACGTGGAAACGCCAATGCTCACTGTCACAGGAAAATCAACATCTGGAATTGTCATTGCCTCTATTGCACGTCGGATTCGGGATGCGACGGCGCTTGCTTCCTCCACGTTGTGATTGGGGAGGAGGACCACAATTTCTTCGCCCCCGTATCGAAATGGCGTTCCTTTATCACCCACAACCGTCCGAATTGCTTGTGCTGCCATCGTCAGGACCGTGTCGCCTGTGGCGTGACCGTAGCTATCGTTGAATTGCTTGAAGTGGTCAAGGTCGAGCATCAGTAGGCTAAGCGGCGAGTGCGAGTCAGCCTTAGCAAACAAACCCGGGAGCCTTTTCTCGTACTCTTTGCGAGACGGAATCAACATCAAAACGTCCAGATCACCTTCGGATAATGGGGAGGCGGATCGATTTCGATTTGTGGAATCCCCCTCTTCAAGCTCCATGAGTTCGAGCAAGCTGTTGAGCCTTCGCTTTAGCACATGGGCCAGCTCGTCAAACTGCGCAAGATAGGGAGAGCTCCTAGCCGGTGTCGTCCCGACGAACGAAGACGCAAGTGAGTCAAACGTATTCTTGATGCGAATCGTTTCGAAATCGACAACGTGATCTATTTCTCGCCTCAGCCAAGACTCGTCTGCTTTTGAAATCGGCTTTCCTGACAACGGCTGAAGATAGGTCTCGTTTAGAACGGGTTCGATACCCTGGAAGTCGTTGACCAACAAATCGGCGGTCTTTCTTAAATACTTCCCACCGCTGGCGATCCCTTCGTTCAAATATTGGTCTTTGAGATCGTGCACTTTCTGAATTGAGCGATGATAGAGGTTTCCGACCTTGAGTTCGAAGGCTTTGCGCGCCCTTTGGCCAAATGCCGCCAGTGCCACTTCCCTCCGCGAGCCATCTACGGCGATATCCTCGGTTTCCAGGAATTTCTCCCCATCACTGGAAATGGTGAACCAGTCAGCAACTTGCTCGTCGTTGTGAATCAGCAGGCCCTGCCGTTCCAGCCAATTCCACGCCTCCATCATTCTCTTTGTCACCTCAGGCTGACGTTCCCCATACTCCGGCTCCTTGGGCAAAGGCCCGAGGCCGATGCCCCGATTTTCAAGCATTGCACGGAAATAGCCGCGATTCAGCCCCGCGCGTTGGTAGACCGTGTTCAGTCCTTCATAGCTTTTCAGGTGTGTGAGTAGAACTCTACCGAGTGTGGACCAGTTTTGCTGCAGTAGTTCGTCTGCAGTCGGGAAAAACGATTTTAAAGGTCGAAATGACATTGCGTCTGAAAGCGTCCTTTATCACTGGTCAGTATAGAGGACGAGAATCGACTCCCCATCTCACATTGCTCCGTTGTTCAGCCGCGTGACCTTGCAGAATACACGCACGGCTGGACCATCGCGGTTAGCTCGGTGTGCGGCTTTTCAAACGTCGCGCTGCGAAATCGGTCCCGGCCGCAGGCTGCGGCCATTCTTCTATTGCGACGACACGGGGCCGCTGAAGAGATCCAGAATATTCAAGAATCCTTCCGTATCGCCATAGTAGTTGGGGTATGCTTCGCGAAGCTGGTTAATCGAATCCACCGAAACCAGCACTACGTTTGTACCGATCAAGCCTTGTGCTCTTTTCTCCGCTTCAGCATATGCACGAAATGCCGCTTCAGAATCCTTCTGTCCAAAACCGTTGACAGTCACGCCCATCTCGTCGGGATGAAGTTCCAACAAAAAGTAGGCCGCATCACCCAAGTCGCTTACCGAGCCCGGAAGCCGCGATCGTGAGCCAACTGCCCAGCCTTCGACATGGGACCACGCCCAAAAGGCGCTCCGCCCGTTAACTGCGGCGACGAGACGACCCAACTCTGAACGGACTTCGGGCGGTGGATGATGACCATCCTCCAGACCGGCCATTGCATCCGACATCAGATTAAAGAAGCGTCTCCACAGTATTATCTCCTCTTCGCTCTTCCGATGCGCAGGCACAAACCTCTGGGAGCTGCGAACCGGCACACCGCCGAAGATAAATAACATCTCGGCGGCGGTTGCCCACATGTGCTGAAGAATGGTCCGGACCTGGATCTCCACGCGATGGCCGTTGAACTTCGAGTAGGACGCCTCACCTGTCTGATAACGAATGGCGAGGTGAACACTGCGATAACCATCCTCCTTGGGGCGGGCAATATAGTCGTCCGTCTTCATAAGAACTTGGGCGGGCAAAGATTCTTGATAATTAGCCACCAGATTGCGGACATCTGCCAGACAGGGCATGATGGCTCGGCAGCCCCCTATGTCCTGCATCTGCGTCAGTGTCATATATCGCTCGCGGTTCTCCACCAGCTTGCCCAAAATCGATGGAAGCCTCTTGAGCCGCTGCGCAATCAGGGCATTGGGGGTTATCTTCTTCGCACGAACCTCTAGGTCTTGGCGAACCGCTTCTAACGGAAACGTATGAGAAGAGCGCCAGTCGTTCACGATATCTAGCTCTTCCGTCCATTCACCGGACGGCACCCGTACAACATCGTCTGGCCGAAGAGATGCGGCCTTCATCAGCACCTTAGCAGCTACATCCACTCGGCTGCGCGAGTATTTCGGCAGAGACCAGGCCATGTCTTTGCACCTTTCCTCCTTCCATTCTGCAATAAGGAACCCGGAGCGTGCCGAGAACGTTCATGCCAGGATAAGCCGTTGAATCAGAGTGGCTTGTTCGATCGGCTACGATTCGGTAACGGCAAACGCCCTAGGCAACGCCCATCTTCGCCCGCTTCGCACCACAAAGAACCGCCCCCCGCCGCCCCGCAAACCCATCCCGCCGATTTGCAGAAAATTAGGCCCATCCGGCGCACAATCATTCCATGCCGATTGCATCCCATCTCCGCCGCGGCCTGAATCGAGCCCCCTACGAATCCGAGCCCGCGCCGAAATTAATTAAAGAAAAACGACCCACCCATACCCCGGTATGGTATCCGGCAATTTCGACTCAGGTTGCTTATTTTCAATACGATAGGCCCATAAATCACGATAAACCCCGCTCAACCCGGGACTCCGAACTGCACCGTTCTCGGTGCAGCGGCGCAGATACGCCCGGTCCAAATCTCAGCGATGCCCCTGTCCACGGTTTCCCACTCCCTCAGTCCCGAGTCCCTCAGTCCCTGCGCCCGGTCCGTACAGCCCGGTCCGTACTATTTACTATTCGGTACCCTCCCCCCTCCCCCTCCCCCCTATTAACCAAGTAATCAATAAGGAAAGTCGAAAAACGGGCTGTGAAACTGTGGAGAGCGTAACCAATGAAGACTCATCAACTTACAGCCAAAACTGCGCAACCCCACAGAAACAGTGAAACTGTGGAACTCACTGACACTAGCCAAATCAATGACTTACCCGAAGGTTCGCGCCGCATCACAGAGGCTGCGGATGATTTTGGGAACCGGCGAGTGCGAAATCAGAGTGACTCTTTCACGAGCACGCGGCTTCAAGCCAGCGGCTGATGTAGACCTGCGCGTGCGCTTCGCCGCAATAGTGGCGCGCGCCGGGCGCGTCGGCAGCTTCCTTGGTCCACTTGAAGATAGTCAACTGCGAACTGCTGCAGTTGATGACAAGCCAGCGCACCGGATTCTGGCTCTCCTCGCCGCAGATTTCACATCGATAAATAGTGTCGATCATGGCGCAACCTCCGCAGTTCCAATGGCCGAACCTTCGATAGTAGGTCCGTTTGAAACCGTCTTGAAAGGGCACGGCTTTCGCCGTGCCGTAAACAGCCAGGAATCAGAATGGGATTCAGCCCCTGAGGGATGGTTTCTTTCAAACTGACCCACTCCTGAACTTTCGCATCTTTACTCGAGCATCTGCAGCTCAAGCGGTTCGACCAGCATGCATTCCAGCGCGCGAACCGGCGCGAGAGCGCGTCTGAGCGCAGACGTCTTGCACGGCTCGACCGTGACCACGAAGGGCAGCGCATCGGCCGGATAGCCGGGTTTCTGCACGATGGCGCGAATGTTGATCTGCTCGTTGGCCAGCGCGGTGGTGATCGCGGCCACGATTCCGGGACGGTCACGAACCAGAAAGCGGATGTAATGCGGAACCTCGAACTCGGCGTCGAGATGCGCGGGAGCCGAAGGAATTTCGACGCGGCGCGAACCGTGCGCGAGAGCGAGCAGATCGCTGACCACGGCAACCGCCGTCGGTTGGCCGCCCGCGCCATGTCCGGAGAAGACCACGTCGCCGCCATAGTGGCCGCTGGCGATAACCATGTTCTCCGTGCCCTGCGACCAGGCGAGCGGCGAGCGCAACGCAACGAGCATGGGACCGACAGCAGCCGCGAGACGGCCTTCCACCTGCTGGGCGCGAGCAATCTGGCGAATGGTGCAGCCGAGATCGCGCGCATAACTGAAATCGACGGCAGCAACAGAAGTGATCGGCCGCGGCACGATCTCCTCGGGATCGACCTGCACGCGCAGCGCGAGACGCATCAGGATGGCGAGCTTGGCGCGCGCGTCGAATCCGCCCACATCTTCCGTGGGATCGGCCTCGGCGTAACCTTTGGCCTGTGCCTCGGCGAGCACCGGCGCGTATTCCGCGCCAGCCTCCATTTTGCTCAGGATGAAGTTGCAGGTGCCGTTGAGAATGCCTTCGATGCGCTCGATGCGGTCGCCGGCCATGCCCTGTTCGAGGCCGGGAATAACGGGAATTCCGCCGGCGACGGCCGCGCCGTACTTCAGATGGCCGCCCTTTGCCGCAGCCAGCCGCTCCAGGTCGATGCCATGAAAAGCAATGAGCTTTTTGTTGGCGGTCACCACGCTTTTGCCGGCTTCAAGCGCGCGGCGCACCCAAGTTCCAGCAGGGTCGAGTCCGCCCGCGAGCTCGACGATCACATCGACATCGGAAGCGAGGACCGCATCGGCATCTTCGCTCCAGACCACGCCCGACGGCACCCATTCAACCCGCTTGCGCGCCACGCCGCGGTTGAAGATGTGCGTAAGCTCCAGGGCCTGAGGCTTGGATTCAATGAGGATGCGCGCCACGGAACTGCCCACCGTGCCAAAACCGAAGAGAGCAATGCGCAGAGGTTGCGCGGGGCGGGTGTTGCGAGCGGCAGATGCGTCAAGCGATGATGCGGTGCTGTGCACTTCAGGCACTGGACTTTCCTTTGATTGCATTTTCACGCGAAGGAACGGGCGAAACGGCACGACATCCTGATCATAAATGAGGGAGGCTATGGCTCGTGATTCGTGATCCGTGGTTGGCGGGCCGGCAACGGCGACGTCCGGAAGCTGCGTGAGTGTCAGCGCTCACGATTCACGAATCACGGTTCACGATCCACGTTTCACTTTCTGCTAACATCAAAATCACATGAGGCGCGGCTTCTCCATCTTCCTCGTGCTGTTCTTCGCGCTCGGACCGCTGTCGGCCCTGATCGATGGCACTGAGGATGCCAGTCTTCCGCCCTGTTGCCGGCGGCACGGGGCGCATCATTGCGCCATGTACGCGCTAATCATGGCCGCGAGAGCGGGCCTGCGCGTCGATCCGAAGCCGAGCTTTTCCGCGCCCGTAACCTGCCCGCTCTATCACGGGCCCACTTTTTCGATGCTGATGCCGGCTCACGCGCTCACGGCTGCGCCGGCCAGATTCCGCACAGATCCGACACTCGCCTTTGCTTCTCCGGCTGAACAGTCGCCGGCCTTCTCTCGCCCGAGCCTCACTCACGCCGGACGCGGACCTCCTGAAGTTAACCCGAGCTAATTTTTCCGTTGAACAAACGGCTCCGAATTCTCCTCCGCGATTTTGAGGAGCGAGGATTTGTGTTTGCAGATCCTGGCGCGGGAGTTTGTTCGGCGATTCCCCATATGCTGCATCGCGACTCCGCGTGTCGGAGAACGCGACGGTTGCCTGCGTTCAAACAATGCACGGAGGTCCTTCCTTTATGCGACGTAATTCATTTCTAATAGCGGGAGCGTTGCTCGCCGCTTCCCTTCCCGCATTTGCCACGATCTTCGGTTCCGTTCGCGGCGTAGTCCATGATCCCCAACATCGTCCCATCCAAGGCGCTCACCTCACGCTGAAAGCGCAGAATTCGGATTGGACACAATCGCAGGACTCCAACGGTAACGGTGAGTTTGTATTCACCTCCGTGCCCATCGGGAATTACACGGTAACAGTTTCATCGAAGGGCTTTCAGCAGGTGAGCCAGCGTGTAATCGTTCAGTCCGACACCAGTCCGGTGCTCCATTTCCAATTGGCCATTGCAGGCGTCAACGAAAATGTCGTTGTGGCGGAAACTCCCGGGCAGGCGACAACCGACAGTGCCACGCCGACGACGATGTTGAGCCGCACCGACATTGAACAAACTCCAGGAGCGGACCGCACCAACGGCATGGAGATGATCACCGATTATGTTCCGGCCTCCTATGTCACGCACGATATGCTGCACATGATGGGTGGCCACCAGGTCAACTGGCTCATTGACGGTGTCCCCATTCCCAACACCAACATCGCCACCAACCTGGGACCGCAGATCGAGCCGAGAGATATCGATTATCTCGAGGTGTATAGCGGCAGCTACGACGCCGACTATGGAGACCGCACCTACGGAGTCTTCAACGTCGTGCCGCGCACCGGCTTTGAACGCAACAAGCAGTGCGACCTAGTGATCACCGGCGGCAACTTCTATCAGACCGACGACCAGCTCAGTTGCGGAGATCACACGCAGCGATTCGCCTGGTACGCGAGCGCGAATGGAAACCGCAGCGCTTACGGCCTCCAGACGCCCATTCCCCAGGTAGTCAACGACGCAGTCAACGGCTTTGGTGGATTCGCCTCCTTCATCTTCAATTCCGACGCCAAAAATCAATACCGGCTAGTGACTTCGCTGCGAAGGGACTATTACCAGATTCCCATCGATCCGGATCCCAACTCGATCGGAAACCAGGTTTATCCATCGAGCGGCCTGCATGACGCCGAACGCGAGCCCGATGGCTATGTGACTTTCTCCTTGATCCACACTTTCAATCCAAAAACACTCCTGACCGTTTCTCCGTTCTACCACTACAACGGGGCCGACTATAAGGGCGGCGCAAACGACTATCCCGTCATCTCAACGGTCTACCAGAATGCCAACTACGCGGGAGCCCAGATCGCCCTCAACCAAAACTTCTGGAAGAACGACCTTCAAGCCGGCCTCTACAGCTTTGGCCAACACCAGTACAACTACTTCAATAACGATTTCACCGACGGCACGCCAAATGTTCCTCCCTCTTCGGTCGGTGTGAATGGAGGCGTGGTGTCTGAATTCATCAACGACAAATTCAAGGTTGACTCCCTGGTTCACTTTGATTGCCGGGCTGCGTGAAACGCAGTTCAACGCGACCATATCGGAGCATGCAAGCGATCCGCGCTGTGGGCGGGGCTTTGAGGGTCCCGCGCCTGAACTGGGTGTTTAGCGGCTTCTACGGCTACTACTACCAGGCCCCGCCCCTGTCGACCGCTTGCAGTTCCAGCGTCTCGGCGGGGTCGGCGGCCACCTGTCCTCTTCTCAATCTTGCCATCGGCCAGGGATTTACCTTCGCTCCTCTGCATGGCGAGCGGGACATCCAATGGCAGTATGGCGTCACGATTCCTTACCGCAACTGGACCCTAAGTGCCAATAACTATGAAACCCGGGCCGAAAACTGGCTGGACCACAATAACATCGGAGAATCGAATATCTTCTGGCCGATCACCTGGGCCTATGCACAGATCCAGGGGTGGTCACTCACCTTGCGCTCTCCCGATGTTCTGCATCACGGCCAGTTTCACCTTGCCTATGCGAACCAGATCGCGCAGGCAACTTCGCCGATCACCGGAGGCCTGATATGCCCGACGCCGGCTACTGCAGCATGCCCGCTCTCGACGGTCAAGATTCCCCCGGGACTTGCGCCTGTCGACCATGACCAGAGAAACACTTTGAACGTGGGCTTCAACGGCATCTTGCCCTGGAAGACCTTCGCATCCACAAATGTCTATTACGGCTCGGGATTCACCAATGGCTTGTACGGGACGCCCCAGGCGCAGTATCCCGGTCCGTATCTGCCCAGCCACACGACCTTCGATTTTGCTATCGGCAAGACCTTCGCGGAAAAATACACCATTTCCGCGAACTCGGTGAATGTGGCAAATCTCCGCGTGCAGTTGGATAACAGTTTAACCTTCGGCGGATTCCACTGGAACGACCCGCGACAGATTTATGGGGAGTTTCGCTATCGGTTCAACTATTAATGCAGAGAGGCTAGTTTCCCGGGTCCCAAAATCGGGACCCGGGGCACCCAAAAGCATCCTTTCCCGGGCTCAAAAAACCTCCCCGGAATTTGCAGATTAATTCACGGAAGCGGGTAGCATGAAAATCCATGGGAAGCGTTTTTGAAAAACTCAACCTGGGGAGCTGGCAGGAGATAGTGGTTTTGCATGCACCGAAGAGCTTTGAACCGGAGTTGGCCAAGCTGCCGGTGATCACGATCCACCACCACCTGGAATCGGTTGCGGAGGCGGCGTTCTGGCTGGCGTTTGTGACGCGCAAGAGCGAGGTGGAGAAGCTTGCGCCTGAGATCGCGCGCCGCGCCAAAGGCGATGCCATCGTGTGGTTTGCCTATCCCAAAGGCACATCGAAGAAGTACACCTGCGACTTCAATCGCGACACGGGATGGGCGTCGCTGAAGAAGCTGGGGTTCGATACAGTGAGGGCCGTAGCCATCGACGAAGACTGGACGGCGCTGCGCTTTCGCCGGAAAGAGTTCATTAAGGCGAAAGAGCGGAGTTAGCGGGGTTAGCGGAGCTAGCCGAGTTGGCGGGATTGGCGGAGCTAGCAAGCCGGCGAGTCGATCGAGGAAGTGCGGGGCGTGGACGCTCGCGCGACAGCCGGACTGGAGTCCGGCGCTACCGCAACAACATTGAACCAGCAACGGATCGAGATCATCGAGACGGAGAGGAGAAGTATGCAAAACATCGTGAGGAAACTGCGGCCGGCACAGTATGAAGTACACCGCGCTGCACATGACCAGGATCTGGTTGAGGTGCCCATGCGGGCGAAGCTCGATCGCGAGGCGGACGGGGTACAGCTCGATCTGCCGAAGCTCGAACAGGCGGATGAGGCAGAGAGGTAGCGGGGTTGGCAGAGTTCGGTGGGTCCCATCCTTGCGGCAAATTGCGTCGCAAGGATGGGGCAACGCGCCGTGTCAGGAGACGACGAATAACCCGGGGAGCACCTCGCCGGCTTTGCCTTCGACAACATGCGTGAAGGCAGAGGCATTGAGCGGCGGCTCAGGACCGATGTAAACGGTGCGAGCGCCGGCCTGGCGGGCCCAGTGGACGAAGTTAGCCGCGGGGTAAACCGAGCCGGAGGTGCCGATGACGAGCATTAAAGTGGATGCGGCAATTTCGCGTTCGATGCGCGGCATTTCGAGGGGGATCTCGCCGAAGAACACGATGTGGGGGCGCAGACGTCCTCCGCAAGCGCAGCGGCCAACCGCGTCCAGGCTCGCGTAGATGGCGCGATCTTCGACCGGCGGGCGGCCGCACTCGCGCTCGCAGCGCGCTTTCGCAAGCTCGCCGTGCATGTGGATCAAATTCTTGCTGCCGGCGCGCTCGTGCAGGTCGTCAACATTCTGCGTACAGAGAAAATAGCGGCCCGGGAGCTGCTCTTCGAGCTCGGCCAGCGCGATGTGCGCGGGGTTGGGCACGGCTTTTTCGCAGTCGGCGCGGCGCATGGAATAGAACTCCCAGACCAGCGCCGGATTGCGCCGCAAAGCCTCGGGCGTGCAGATTTCTTCCACGTTGTATCCCGCCCACAAACCGTCCGACGCGCGAAAGGTGGGCAAGCCGCTCTCGGCGCTGATGCCAGCGCCGGTGAGGACGAAAACGCGGTCGGTGGGGGTGACGGAGATGGACATGATCGTGAGTCGTGGTTCGTGAACCGTAAGCCGTAGACCGTGAGGCATCTTCCGGCCGCCGCACGCTATCTTCGCTGGACCACGGACCACGGTTCACCGTCCACTGCCCACGACGGTCTGTTCCCTGTTCCCTGATCCCTGTTCCCTGATCCCTATTCCCTGTTTTACGGCACCAGCAGAATCTTGCCCGTAGTCTTCCGCTCTTCGAGGTCGATTTGCGAATCCTGGCCTGGTCGTTCACGGTCCGCTTCGATTACCTGTTCCTGATTGCCCATCCCGGCCTGCTGCGAACCTGCGCAATCCTGACAGTGGCGCTGGCGGTCTTTGCGGTATTCAAGGAGTGGAGGCTTCCAGCAATCTCCGCGCCCGAACCCGCGCTCGCGACTCGACAATGACCTCTCCGCGGTCCTTGCGCGCTGGTTCGGATCGTGTCAAGCATTCGCGGCGGAATTGCCGGCGGGCAGCGAAATAGCGAGGAATTCGAGCGTGTCTCCGCGTTGTGTCTTTGTGTTGCGGATCGTGCCCGGCGGAAGTTCGAGGACGGAATGAGCCGAGAGGCAGGCCGAGAGCCGCCACGGCGGCACCTCGCCGCTTAACTTCCTGATTCGCTTCTCGCGATCCAGATAAACCAGGTCAATGGGAAAGCGCATCCAGAAAGTGTGCACGGCTTCACAGGGAAGGATCCAAAGGCCCTCCCCGGAAGCGAGACCCTCGCGGCCAAGCAATCCCTTGTTGCGCTTGGGACCGCTGTCGGCTACTTCCATGCAAGTGGCGAGTACAGTGTTGCGCGTCAAATTTGAAACTTGGATTCGCATATCCGGGGAGGCGGGAGGCCGTGAAGAAAGCAATCCCCGCACTCCCAATATCATTGAGCGGAACGGATTCATCCCGGGCCCCGGTCCCGCCGGGGCGCCGACATTCAGCCTATGACAGGCAATATCGACCCGATGTCGGCGCACGCCAAAGTGACGCCGCGCACCAAGGCAATCATGCCGGTGCACTGGACCGGCTATCCGTGCGACATGGATGAGCTCAATGCCCTTGCGCGCGAGCATTCGCTCGTCGTTATCGAGGATGCTGCACAAGCGCTCGGCGCGACCTACAAGGGACGCCCGGTCGGCTCGATTTCGCGCCTCACGGCATTTTCCTTTCAGGCGATCAAGCACCTGACCACCGGCGACGGCGGCGCTTTGTGCTGCTTGGACGAGCCGGACCATCTTGAGGCGCGGCGCAAACGGTGGTTCGGGATCGACCGCGAGCGCGATCAAGCCTCCATCCTGGGCGAACGCCAATACGATCTCACCGAGGTGGGCTTCAAATACCATCTCAACGACCTAGGTGCGGCGGTCGGCCTTGGCAATCTTCCCGATGTGCGCACCAATCTCGCGAGGCACCGTCAGATTGCCCGCAGTTACCGCGAGGCCCTGGCTCAAGTTCCAGGCGTGACGCTTCTTAAATCGCGGTCCGACCGGGAGAGCGCGTATTGGGTTTTCACCCTATTGGTCGCACGGCGGGAGGACTTTGTGCGCGCGTTAAAGTCGCGTGGCGTACCGACCAGCGTCGTCCATCAACGCATCGACCGTAATCAGGTTTTTGGGGGAATAAGGGCGGACCTCGAAGGCCAAGCGTTCTTCGATGCTCGGCAGATTGCGTTGCCGGTGCATCCCGGGCTGAGCGATCAGCAAATCGGGCAAATCATCGGCGCGGTCCGGGAAGGCTGGTAGCGCCATGGACAATATCTATTTCGATTTGCGAACGCTCAAATACCTCGGCGTGGGCGCCATTATCGGCAAAACCGTACGCATAAGGCACCCGCAAGACTGCATCATCGGCGACGGCACCATCATCGACGACTTTGCCTATATCTCGGCGCGCATCGAAATCGGCAAATATTGCCACCTTAGCTCGCACCTTTCCATTTCGGGCGGCCACGAACGGCGCTTCGTTCTCGGCGACTACAGCACCTTATCCAATCATTGCAGCGTTCATTGCGCTTCGTCCGACTACACGACCGTTTCCCTCGATCTGCCGTCGGTGCCGCCGGCGGAGAAGTTCGGCGGTGCAGTCGGAGACGTCATTATCGGGCAGCACGTCGTCGTCGGCGCCCATTCGTGCATCCTGCCGGGCGCACGCCTGCCTGACGGCTCGGCTTTCGGCGCATATTCCCTGATCAAACCCGGCGACTATCGGGCTCTGGGCCTTTATGCCGGAATTCCCGTGACGTTTCGCGGCCTGCGCACTGTTCCGGAAACTGCGCCGCAATTTCTGCGGCGATTAAGCCAAGCCGCCACGGAGCGCGTCGAAGGGAATTGAACCCCGGTGCGCATTCCAAGATGCCGGCGGGAGTGTTACTCATGGCCGAGGAAATTTCATTGGCGGCGGCCGGGAACATGTCCACCAATGCGGCCTTACCGTGTGACCCTATGATCGCACTGGCGCACCGCATGCCAAGAGCTGGCCTGCGATGAGCCAGCGCATTGCCGTGCTCGGCGGAACCGGATTTGTCGGACAAAACCTCCTTGCCGCGCTCAAGCAAACGCGCAGCGAGTGCTTCACGGCGAGCCGCAGCGAAGGCATCGACCTGCGCGACCCGGTGCAGGCGCGCGGTTTCCTCGCGAAATCACGCCCCGACTTCATCATCAATTGCGCAGCTCATGTCGGCAGCCTGAATTACGTGACCGAACAAGCCGCGACCGTGGTCAGCGACAATTCCCGGCTCATACTGTCCTTGTATGAGGCCATTACGGCGGAAGCCCCCCATGCGATCGTCATCAATCCGATCGCCAATTGCGCCTATCCGGCGGATGCGACCACGTTCGAAGAGGATCGCTGGTGGAACGGCCATCTGCACCGCTCGGTGCTGTCTTATGGCGGCACGCGGCGCATGCTGTGGGTGGTCGCCGAGTGTTTTCAGATGCAGCACGGGATTCGCAGCATCCACCTCCTCGTGCCCAACATGTACGGTCCCCACGATTTCACCGATCCCAACAAAGCCCACGCCCTGAACGCGCTGGCGGCAAAATTCGTCAAGGCGAAAGCGAGCGGTCAGGCGGAAACCGTCATTTGGGGCACGGGGATGGCCATCAGAGAGTGGCTCTATGCACCCGATTTTGCCCGCGTGGTCTTGGAAGTCATCGAGAAGCCCGACATGCTCGGACTTAACGAGCCCTTGAACGTCGGACAAAATTTCGGCGTCACCGTTCGCGAGCTTGTCGACCTCGTTTCACGCGCTGTCGGCTACTCCGGCGCCATCCGTTTCGACCCGTCCATGCCCGACGGTGCGCCCAGAAAGGTCATGGACGACCGCCGCTTTCGTAAGGTGTTCCCGATTTCGAATTCACCGCGATTGACGTCGGGCTCAAACGCACCATCGAATACTACGAGCAAATCTACCCCTACTGAGCGATGCTCGCCCTCGGAGTTGGGAAGACGAGCGCATGACCCCCGTCGTAGACGAAACGCTGCGGCGCGCCTTCTCAGCGATGCAGGCCGGGAACCTCGATGGCGCCGTGCGCCTGTTCAAGCAAGTCCAGCAATTGCAGCCGACGCACGTCGCCGCTCTGAATCTGTTGACTATCCTGCTCACGAAATTGGGCCAATTCGATCAGGCGGAACACTACGCGCGGCTCGCGTTGGCAACGGAGGCGACCTCCGACGTTACCTTCTACAATTACGCATTCATTCTCAAAGCGCTAAACCGGCCGATCGAGGCTCTGGAGCAATTCAGTCACGCTCTGCAGATAAATCCCTCGGTTGCGGAAACGTGGAACAACCGCGGAACCGTTCTCAACGAGTTGAAGCGGTATCGTGAGGCAATCGCCGATTTCGAACAGGCGACCGCGATCAATGCAAATTACGCAGAGGCCTTCTTTAACAAAGGTGGGGCTCTGGCGCGTCTCCGCCTGCATGCAGAATCCCTTGTTGCCTACGACCACGCGCTCGCTCTCAATCCTCAATGGGCTGAAGCGTGGGTCGCCCGCGGCAACGTCCTTACTGAACTCAAACAAGACGCTGATGCCTCTGCGGCTTTTGACAAGGCGCTGGCCCTGCAGCCCAGTCTGGCCGGAGCTTGGCTTGGCCGCGGCAACGTCCTCGCCAATATCACTCAATACGAGAACGCTCTTGCCTCTTATGACAAGGCGCTGGCGCTGAAGCCAAACCTTGCCGAGGCGTGCATGGGGCGCGGCAGCGTTTTTCTGGCGCTCAAACAATACGATGCGGCATTCACCGCGTATGACAAAGCACTCGCAATCGACCCGGATCTGGCGGAGGCATGGCACGCGCGCGCCAATGCCTTCTTGCGCTCAGGCAGTACGCGAAAGCGGCCTCCGCGTACGACAGCGCTTTAAAGTTAGATGCAGACCTGAAGTGCGCGGAAGGCCGCCGGCTCCACGCAAGGCTCCACATCTGCGATTGGAGCAACGTCGAATTCGAAACCTCGCATGTGCTGACGGGGGTACGAGAGGCCAGGCTGGTGTGTCCGCCGTTCGAGCTTCTCGCGTTGAGTTCCTCAGCCGCCGATCAACTGCAATGCGCCAAAAGTTTCATCGGCGATCTGCCGCCGTTGCCGGCCGTCTGGCGCGGCGAGAATTATTCTCATGAGCGCATCCGCCTTGGCTATCTATCGGGCGATTTTCGTGAGCACGCCACCGCCGTCCTGTTGGCGCGGCTTTTTGAGCAGCACGAGCGGTCGCGCTTTGAAGTGACCGGCCTGTCGTTTGGACCGAATACGAATTCGCCGTTGCGTCACCGCATAGAAGGTGCGTTCGAACATTTCATCGATGTTCGCGACAAGACCGATCAGGAGATTGCGGAGCTCATACGCAGGCTGGAAATCGACATTGTGGTCGATCTCATGGGGCTCACGGGGGACAACCGGTTGAACATCTTGGCGCGGCGTCCGGCGCCCATTCAGGTCAATTATCTTGGCTACATCGGAACCATGGGCGCGGACTTCATCGATTATGTGATTGCCGACGAGATCGCACTGCCGTTCGACCAGCAGCCGTTCTTTGCCGAGAAGATCGTCCACCTGCCCGGCTGCTTCCTGGTCACCGACGATCGGCAGGAAATTGCCGCGCACACGCCGTCGCGGGAGGAGGCAGGCCTGCCGCCGGACGGGTTTGTGTTCTGCTCCTTCAACAACAGTTACAAGCTTGCCAAGCCCGTCTTCGAGGTGTGGATGCGGCTTCTCGGCTGCCGTCCCTGGGAGCGTGCTTTGGCTCGCCGAAGCCAACCCGGACATGGCCATCAATCTCCGGCGTGAAGCGCAGCGTTGCGGCATCGCGCCGGACCGCATCATCTTCGCACCGCGCGTGCCGCTGCCGCAGCATCTGGCACGCCAGCGATTGGCCGGGCTGTTTCTCGATACGGTGCCGTATAACGCCGGCGCGACGGGAGTTGCGGCGCTGTGGTCGGGCATCCCCCTTCTGACCGTCCTGGGGCAGACCTTTGTGGGACGGATGGCGGCGAGCATGTTGCACGCCGTGGGCCTGCCCGAATTGGTCGCCCATAATCTCGAAGACTACGAAGCGCTCGCGCTGAAATTGGCGCGCGACCCGACCCTGCTATCAGGCATCCGGCGCCAAATTGCAGGACAATCTCCGGGTCACGCCGCTGTTCGACACCGACCGCTTCCGCCGCCACCTGGAAGAGGCCTACAGCACCATGGTCGATATCCGTCGGCGCGGCGAGAGCCCGCGCAGCTTCCGCGTGGAGCGCATGTGACCACGAACGGACGATCTGTCGCGCGATCGCAAGGCTCCGCCACGCTGGGCGGCCAATCAAGCGACAATCTCATGCAACGGCTAGTGTCCTAGGGGTATGTCCGGCTCAGCGAGAGCCCGTGCCCATTTGACCGCACTCGTGCCTGACGAAGAGAAAGAGCAGCAACGCAGCGGCAGGAACAGGAAGCGCATCAAAATACTAATGGACGACGAGTCTCCCGAGCGCCCTCAGCCGGCCCTGGGGGACGGCGGCAGCCGTAAGGCGAAGTATCTTCAGCGAATGGAGATAGGCCACCGGCCACAACATCACGCGCGTTCGAAACCGAAGATGCGGCAGCAGAGCCACGATGGTGTCGATCGCCTGCTTCATAGACGCGAGATCTTTTCTTTTGACGGCGCGGAAATATTCGACGAGCAGCGTCTTCACAAATCGCGGGGCAATGCATTCGCGCACGAAATTTCCGTGAAGGGCTTGCACGTTCTCAAAATTTCCAAGCAACTTTTGCACGTACACGATGGCAGACCGCCTCATGTGAGCGGTCTGCGAGCTCGAGGAGGAATAAATCCGCCACTGAGAGAGAGGTTCATCGAGAAAGACGTTGTCGTAACCGGCGCGGAACAGCCGAAGGAAGAAATCGTCATCTTCGTAGCCGCTGAGGCGTTCGTCGAATCCGTCGACCTTCTCGAACGCCTCTCGATCGATCAAGCAGGCTGACGGGAGGACGAACATATTCTCTTTCAGACACTGC
>CAWHNV010000006.1:0-62507 GCA_963830785.1 uncultured Acidobacteriota bacterium | reverse complement strand
CCCCCGGGCCGCCCCTTATTGCTGACTCGCTAACTTGTTGGCTGGCTACTCCGCCGCTTCCTGACCCTTAGTCTGCGCCACGGTCCACTCCGGCGCACCCACCTTGAAGCGCGCAAACCGCCGCACCGTGATGTTCTCGCCCAGCTTGCCCACCTTCTGCGCAATCAATTCCTTGATGCTCACAGCCTGGTCCTTGATGAACGGCTGCTCCAGCAGGCAAACCTCTTCGTAGAACTTAGCCATCTTGCCGTCCACAATCTTCTCAATCACGGGAGCCGGCTTGCCCGTCGCCGCCGCCTGCGCGCGATAAATCTCCTTCTCGCGCTCCAGGTCCTCCGTGGTCACGTCTTCCGGCTTCACGTACCGCGGATCGCTGGCCGCGATGTGCATCGCCACGTCCTTCAGCAGCTCCTGGAAGTCGTCGGTCTTGGCCACAAAGTCGCTCTCGCAGTTCAATTCCAGCAGCACGGCAATCTTGCCGCCCGCGTGAACATACGATGCCCACCGCGCCCTCATTGGTCACGCGTGCCGCCTTCTTCTGCGCGGATGCCATGCCCCGCTTGCGCAGCACCACAAACGCGCCTTCCATGTCGCCCTTGCTCTCCTGCAGCGCCTTCAGGCAATCGCCCATCGGTGCGCCACTCTTTTCGCGCAGCTCTTTCACCTGTTTCGCATCAATCTTTTCGCTCACTGTCGTCATCTCTCTTGGTTTTCCCCCGGCCGCAGCCGTCCCCGCGAACGCGTCGCGGAATGATTTATCGATTCAACTCTACGCCGCCGATGTTTCTGGCATAAGAAAAGCGTGGCCCACCATCGCAGCGGCCACGCCGAACCTCGTAGCGCCGGTCTCCAGACCCGCACATCCCAGCCGAAAAGAAAGTCTTCACCTGGTAGACGAGCTACACACCGGCTTCAGCCGTCTCAACCTCATCCGCCAAAACTGCCACGCCCGCAGGCGCCTTGCGAATGCCGCCGCCCAGCGCTGCTTCCAGGTCAACCTCTTCCACTGCCGCAGCCTCTGCCGTCTCGGGGCTCTCTTCCGCGGCCGCGGCTTCCGCAGCCTCTTCTTGGAACGCCTTGTCGCCCAGCATGTTCACGCCCTCGGCCGCCGAGTCGGCAATCTTCGAGGTAAACAGGCGAATGGCGCGCAACGCATCGTCGTTGCCCGGAATCACGTAATCCACCACCGTGGGATCGCAGTTGGTATCCACCACCGCCACCACGGGAATTCCCAGCTTGCGCGCTTCCTTCACCGCAATGGTCTCGTTGTTCGAGTCCACAATGAACAGCGCGTCAGGCAGCCGCTTCATGCTCTTGATGCCGGCCAGGTTGGCCTGCAAATGCTTGCGCTCCCGCTCCAGCCGAATCACTTCTTTCTTGGTCAGCAGGTCGTAGCGGCCGTCGGTCGCCATCTCATCCAGTTCCTGCAGGCGCTTCACACTTTTCTGCACCGTGACCCAGTTGGTCAGCAGTCCGCCCAGCCAGCGCTGATTAATGTAGGGCATCCCCGCCCGTGTGGCTTCTTCTGAAATTGCATCCTGCGCCTGGCGCTTGGTGCCCACAAACAGAATCGTCTTCCCGCTGCCGCATAGCTCAACCACAAACTTCGACGCATCCTTGAACAGCTTCAGCGTCTTCTGCAGGTCGATAATGTAAATCCCGTTGCGCTCCCCAAAAATGTATTCCTTCATCTTGGGATTCCAGCGCTTCGTCTGATGCCCGAAGTGAACACCTGCTTCGAGCAGTTCCTTCATAGTGATGGTTGCCAATTGTCCTCCTTATGTGGACTGCATCCGGACGGATCCAACCGTGGCCCGGATTTATTCCCCTCGCGGGGAGATTTGTGAAACCAGGGAGTAGGCAATAGCCAGTAGGGAGTAGAAAACCGGCAAAATCTTGTGCCTTTCCTATTCCCTATTGGCTACTCCCTATTCCCTAGCAAGCGCTTTAGCGCTTGCTAAATTGGAACCGCTTTCTCGCGCCCTTCTGGCCGTACTTCTTGCGTTCCTTCTGGCGCGCATCGCGCGTCATCAAACCTTCGGCCTTCAGCAGCTTGCGCAGCTCAGGGTTGAACTCGACCAGCGCGCGGGCAATGCCCATCTTTACCGCGTCGGCCTGTGCCGCCACGCCGCCGCCGCTCACCGTCGTCAGCACGTCGAAGCTCGCCGCCAACTCCGCCACCAACAGCGTGCGCTTGGCGGAAACCCTTTGCTGTTCCGTCACAAAGTGCTCGTCGAACTTCTTGCCGTTGACCTTCCACTCGCCCGTGCCGGGACGCAGAAATACTCGCGCGATCGCGCTCTTGCGCCGCCCCGTCCCGTAATACTGCACCAGATCTGCCATTTGTCCTCTTAGCTCTCAGCTTTCAGCTCTCAGCCGTCAGCTGGTTCATCCCTGAATCGAATTCTTCGCTCTGCCTAAAAACTTCGTCCCGGCAGGATCAAGCTGAAAGCTGATAGCTGACAGCTAAAAGCTGCTTTACAACGCCACCGGCATCTGCGCCCCGTGCGGGTGCTTGTCGCCGCGGTACACCTTCAACTTCGTAGCCATTTGCCGACCCATCTTGCTCTTCGGCAGCATGCCCTTGATGGCCTGTTCCAGCACCATCTCCGGCTTGCGGTTAATCAGCCGCGTAAACGACTCCTCGCGCAGGCCGCCCGGAAAACCCGTGTAGCGCCGGTATAGCTTCTTCTGGTCCTTAAGCCCCGTCAACCGGATCTTCTCCGCGTTGATCACGATCACATGGTCGCCCATGTCGATGTAAGGCACGTACTGCGGATTCAGTTTCCCGCTCAGCACACTGGCCGCCTTGGTGGCGAGGCGCCCCAAAGTCTGCCCACTCGCATCCACCACATACCATTTGCGGCTAATATCCTTGCCGCTCGGAATAAACGTCGACATCTCTATTCTTCCCTCGAAAAAATCTGCTCAGCGTCTAAATCAAATTCGCTCAGCGCCCGTCACAATTCTGGGTGCCCCCGGTCCCTCGCATTCGGGGACCGGGGAAACCACCAACCCCAGGAAACCCCGATGCCCCATCCTTTTCGCGCTTTTGCGAAAAGGGCGGGAAAGCACAAACCGCATCCACCCATGCAAAACGCACAGGCCTCAAAATCTACCCACTTCCAAACAATTCTGTTCGGGTGAGAAGCTGCGGGAGTTCGTTCTCATCGGAACCCTGGCTGCGCCGGACCTCGTTCTCCCAAGTCCCGCAGCCGGTGGCCTGCTCCGCCGGAGCCCCCTCAACTCTTTCCAGGGCATCCCTCAGACGGTCCGGGTGAGCACACCGAGACCCCAGGCGCAACACCGCGCAAGAACTTTAGAATACTGAAAAATAGGCCCCAAGTCAACGAAAAGCCCTCTGTGGACGCCTGTGGATCAGATAAGCGCGCCGGAGGCGCAGTGTTTGTTAGCCCCGCGCTTCAGCGTGGGGAACGCGGACCGCCCAGTTAAAGCTCGGAGTCCCGTAGGAACGGCGCAAGGACATTTCTTCTGAAGGGATCAATAGCCCCTGCGGGGTAATTTTGCTCAAACTGACCCACTTCCTCCTTCGCACGCCTGTGGATCGAAACCAAATCCCGTCCAATTCGCCCCAACCCTCCCAGGAACAGCACAAACCGTCGGGCGTCCGAACCACTCCGCGCAATTTTTGCCGCCCTTGGCCGGGCCATAGCGGCAACGCAGCGCCGTTCGGGAACTCCCTGCCGAAAATCCGCGTACTTTATCCTTCATTTCAAACCACCCGCGCCATTCTCAGATTAAGGAGAGCCCGAACATGCTCGTCGAAGACGCGCAACGCCACCTCCGCACCGCCTTTCTCGGCGGCTTTTGGGGTCAACTGGTCTCATCGCTCCTCTGGCTCGCCTCGGCAGCTCTCGCCACCTGGAGCACTCCCCGCGCGGCCATCGCCATCCTCGTCATCGGCGGCTTCTTCATCTTCCCCACCACTCTGTTGTTGCTGCGCTTAACCGGCGCCCCCGCCTCGCCCACCCAAGGCAACCCGCTAAGCGAACTCGGTATGCAGATCGCCCTCACCCTACCCATCACAATGCTTCTGCTCGTCCCCGTCACCGAATTCCGCCTGAACCTGTTTTATCCCGCCTTGTTAATCCTGCTCGGCGTGCACTATCTTCCCTTCGTCTTTCTCTACGGCATGCGCATGTTCAACGCGCTCTGCGCCATCCTCGTCTCCAGCGGCGTCGTCATCGCCCATTGTTACCCCCACTCGTTCTCGCTCGGCGCCTGGGCAGGCGCCCTAGCGCTCTTAGTCTTCACCTGCATCGGCCGCATCACCGTCCAACAAGAATCCCGCGCCACCGCGTAACAATCCCACGACCAAGCGTAGAGTCTTGTACCGTCAGTCTCCTCAGGCCGTGGGGAAAGTAGTAGTTTTGAAGGGGCACGACTTCAGTCGTGCCGTTGTTGGCAAAATAAATCGCGCCTTTAGGCCCTGAGGGAAGTTCTTAGGAGGTTCGCCCTCCACAGCCAGTTCTTTCAGCAGACTGTCTCGTGCTGGATACAGTGCTTTGCTGCCGGCCAGTCAGATAGGACCGCAAGGCTCCCCGGGGAAGATTTGGCAAAGGTCCGAATAGACGGTGATACACCAGGGGACTCAAGTCAGCTTAAAATGATGCCACATCAGAATGGGGCATCTCGAGAGGAACGCATGAAACAAGCACTGGGCTGCATCTGCCTTTTTGTCCTTATCTCTGCGAGCGGTCATTGCAAATCCAACGATGACCGCGGACCTGATCTGAGTGGAAAGTGGCCCACGACGATGACCATCGAGGTATTGGAAAACGCGGGCTTATTTCGCGCCGAAGACGTGGATAGTGCGGGAGTGCGGACGACACGGATGGCCTCAGAGCGGCAAAACAAGTACATGTGGCACCAACTCTATTCTTTGAGGGTCAAGCTGAAATCTGGAAGGACAGTTTCGGCGATTGCTGACATCAACTGCTCGTCCGACCCGGACATGAACATGGGGCCTGTCGTTTATGTTGTTTCAACTGTCCTTCAGCCTGAGGGAAAACCTGAACCCCCTCGGAAGTGATCGGGAATTCCGCCGCGATTCTCCGACATTCCGACTTGTCGTTCACGTAACGCTCACTTAATTCGTGATGGCAGGGCAATCCAGCCATCGAGGAGCTTCAAACTGCGGGTTCTGGGCGGATGGTCGGCGATTCGGAAGTTTCGAGTGAGCCCGATCACCGGGCCAAGCCGAACCGGTCGAAGCCTTCAGGCGGGAGGTTGTCTGTCGCGCTTTCGGCGCGGATGCTGCACAACGCCTCATGCCTTCGACACGGATGATATCAAGCAATCCTGCCACCCGCTTTGAAGGTGGCAGGATTGCGGTGTAATGGGTGGCAGCGATGGACTAAATTCGCTGGCAGGATTGAACTATACTGAGTGGCAGAATTGACTGTAACCGGCACTCGATCCGCTGTAGTGCCGGTCTCCAGAGCCGCGCGCGTGTCGATCGCCAAAGAAAAAACTCGCTCGGCGAGAAGCCTTGTATCAGGGCCCCAGTTCACTCACGCCGTAACAGCCGCAAAATTCAAAGCGGGCTTCAGCCCCTGAAAAGCCAATCCGGAGGGAGCAGGGGCCTTCAGGCCCCTGAACCGATACGAAAAAAATCCGGCCTCAGGCCCGTGCCACCTGCTGTTGCCCCAACTCGACTCTTGCGACTGCCCCGCACCGCCCCGCACCGCCACTCACCCTATGTCGCCCCATTCGCGGCTCATTTTGCGGTATCCTGATAAAGCGCGCCCGTAGCTCAGCTGGATAGAGCGATTGCCTCCGGAGCAATAGGTCGGGAGTTCGAATCTCTCCGGGCGCACCATTCCTCCCACACACTTTCCCGATTTCCCCGCCCTCCCGCTCCCATGCTCCCTGTTTTTTCCCTGTCAAGCCCGGGGGTTGCAAAATCCCTCCGGTGCCTCCGCTAAATCGCTGATTTCTCAGCCCCGTTTCCCTCGGCCCCTTCTTTCCCGCCTTTGCAGATCATTCTCCCAACCCGGCGCATACTATCCCCATCAGCAGAAATCCAGGCCGAAGGTCCACGGAACCTCGTCTTTTTAGTCCCGAGTCCCGAGCCCCTTAGTCCCCGCCCTTAACACCCGGAGAAATCAAGCATGTCAAACCAACTGAAACCCCTCGAGATCGAGACCTTCGAAAAACCCCGCCCCGCCCTCGAGAATTCCGCCATCGCCAACTGTGCCAAGGCCTGGGAAAACGCCTACCGCACGCAGATGGAGGAGGACGAATCCGAATACGACGCCATCCGGAAAGCCGGCGAAGCCTACCGCGCCAACCTGCCCCCGCTCACCAACCGCGACAACTGCCGCGACTTCATCGCCTGTGTCGCCCACGGCATCCTGCTCGGCGCCATCCCCGGGACCAGCGCCGGCAAGCTCCTTTACGCCGCGCAGGTCGCCCTCTTCGCTGTCGCGTCCGAAGAGAAATCCCGCGAAATGGCCGGTTACGCCGTCTACGCCAATCTCTCCGAAACCGAAACCGCCCGCGTCAAAAAATTCATGCCTCAGCGGAGCAAGACCGCATGAAAAACATCACCGTCTCCATTTCCGATCTCGCCTACCTCAGGGCCCGCGTCTGGGCCGCCGAACACGAAACCTCCATCTCCGCCATCGTCGCCTATCTCCTTGAAACCCTCCCCCAAATCAAACGCGCCAACGCCCACTACCCCATCGCAGCGTCAGAGATGTCCCCGGTAATGTCCCCAGTCCCAAATGTCAGCCATGCCCCCGGTCCGAACCCCATACCCCCCTCCCCCCCCCTCCCCCCCTATTAACCAAGTAATTAATAGGAAAAGTCGAAAAACGGGCTGTGAAACTGTGGAGCTCAGAACCAGCAAAGAATGATCGGCTTACAGTCAAAACCATCCAACCCCACAGAAACTGTGAAACTGTGGAGCTCAACCAACTGCACCGCAGATTCCGCTAACTCCACTCGCTCCGCTCGCGATGAGACTTCCCTCGACTCCCGCACGTCCCTCCTTAACAAGCGCAGGATCTCGAATCCCGCGCCGCGATCCAATCAATCGTTGGGAGAAATTCATGATCAAGAAACTCGCGCTCGCAGCTCTAGTTCTCGCGCTCGGCTCCGTCACCGCGCTGGCTGCCGACTTCAATGGCAAATGGACAGCCAACGTTCCAGGACGCAACGGCAACACGCAGACCACGACCTTCACGTTTACCGTCGACGCCGCTGCCATGACGGTCACGGGCACGGTTACTGGCCGAATGGGCGACATGCCCATCACCAACGGCAAGGTGACCGCGGATACCATCAGCTTCGACGTCGTTCGCACCATGAACGGCAATTCGTTCACCATGAGCTACAAGGGAACGGCCGACGGCGACACCATCAAGTTCACGCGCACCTTCAGTGGCGGCGGCATGGCTGGCGGTGGCAATGGCGGACCTCCTCCGCAGGAGTTCACGGCCACGCGCGCTGCCGCAGGCGCTCCGGCGCCTCCACCTCCACCGCCGCCGCCCCAATAATCGGGCGGCAACCGGACAAAATTTTCGTCGCGGAACCAAAGAGCGCAGTGATAGGGTGGAACCACATCGGCTGGAGGCCGCGTCCACCCTATGCTCGTTCCCACCTCCCTGCGCCTTCTCCGGCGTTTGGCCGGGATTTGCCTCTTCGCGTCTCTTGGTCTATGGTTCTTCCCGCCCGCGCCGCTCTGCGCACAGACGCCACAGGCCGGAACTTTTGACGCCACCACGCTGCGCCATCCTACTGCCCTTAGCATGACTTGGCTGCTCAAGGCGGGCGACGACCCCACCTACGCTCAGACCGAATTCGACGATTCGAAATGGACGGTCGTGGACCCGAATGAAACGCTGCTGCGCATCTTTCAGAGCCGGCCCGAAGTGGTCTGGTATCGATTGCACGTGAAGGTTGCACCCAATGACACCGGCCTGTCGCTCGGTGAGTACTATCTTGACAGCGCCTTCGAGATCTACGTCAATGGCAAGAAACTCATGGCAACGGGCTCCGTTTCGCCGTTTAAGCCCTCCACCTTCGACGCCTATCTCCTCAAGCGCATTCCCGACGCAGACATCTCCACCGGTTCGCTTGTCATTGCCTTGCGCGTGCATATTTCTCCGTCGGACTGGGCCGCCGGATTCCCCGGCCTCTACAGCTACAACCTGACCATGGGCCAGGAACACGCGCTCAGAGACTCCACGTGGCTTACGCTCATCGGCCTAAACGCGCTGGGATGGTTTGGCACCATCACCGGGTTCGGGCTGGGGATCGTGGCGCTGGCCCTCTTCGTCGCTCAATCCCATCAGCGGGAATATCTTTGGATTTTCCTGCTCTTTCTTACCGGCGCGCTCAGCCTGCTGTTTACGTTCTACCGCTATTTCCATAACGGCCCCACGGAATGGCTGTACTTAGCCCAGCTTCTCCAAATCGCAGCTCTCATTTTTCTGACGCGCACGTATTTTGCCCTGTTGCGCATTCACTTCGGAACCCCGATCCGTATCGTCCTCGGAATTGTAATCGCGGGCATGCTGATCGGCACGGTTGCAACGGCGACTGGGACGGGATCGGAACTGTTCAACCTCGTCATGTTCGTGCCACAGGGTGCGCTGCTTGCAGGCGTCATTCCGGTGTTGCTCATCGTTCATCTGCGCCGCGGCAATCGCGAAGCCGGTATCCTTTTGGTCCCAGCGATATTCAACGCCCTCACGATTTATTTCAATCTTGTGTTCTACGTTTGCACCGAGATTCCGGCCATGGCGCGGACGGTGCAGCGCGTGCAGACGGCCATCTTCTTTCCGACTGTGGGTCCGTTCACTTTGAACCTGAACGATCTGAGCAACTGCTTCTTCGTGCTTTCTCTCGCCGTCATCATCGTGCTGCGTTCCACGCGCATGAGCCGCCAGCAAGCCTTCATTGAGAGCGAGTTGGCGGCCGCACGCGAGGTGCAGCAGATCATCCTGCCGGAGCAACTGGAGCACGTCCCTGGATTTTCCATAGAAAGCGCCTATGTTCCGGCGCAGCAGGTTGGTGGTGACTTCTTCCAGATTCTGCCCGCGCCGGAGGGCTCGCTGCTGCTGGTGATTGGCGACGTGGCAGGCAAGGGATTGCCCGCCGCGATGCTGGTCTCCGTTCTCGTGGGCGCCATTCGCGGCGTGGCCGAATACACATCGGAACCCGCGGAGCTGCTGGCTAATCTCAATCAACGGCTCGTGGGGCGTGTAGCGGGCAGCTTTTCCACCGCGCTCGCGGCGCACATCTTCTCCGACGGCGCCGTCGTCCTATCCAACGCCGGGCATTTGCCGCCTTATCTCGACGGCCAGGAAGTGGCGATCTCGGGAGCGTTGCCGCTCGGCGCAAAATCCGGCACGCACTACGAGACCATGCGCTTCCAGATGCCGCGCGGCAGCCGCCTCACGTTCTACTCCGATGGCATTGTCGAAGCTCAGAATCTCAAAGGCGAGCTATTCGGCTTCGAGCGCAGTCGTGAAATCTCCATGGAGCCGGTAATGTCGATCGTCGAAACGGCAAAGCAGTTCGGGCAAATGGACGATATGACCGTTATCGCTATCACGCGCGATGCCGCGCCTGCGCGCGACGCTCAGCCGCGGAAGGTGTCGGTCCCCGCACCGGCACTGGCGAATTAAGCCGTTGCCGTCTTTGCTACCGCCTGCAACCCGCGCGCTTCAATCTCGAACTCACGCATCTTGTACTTCTGAATCTTGCCCGACAGTGTCGCCGGAAATTCAATAACGAAGCGCACGTGCTCGGGAATTTTGTAGTAGGCGATCTGCCCCTGGCAAAATTCGCGAATTTCCTTTTCAGTTGCGCTGGTGTTGGGTTTCAGTCCCGGCCGCAGGCGAATCCACGCCACCACAATCTCGCCCAGCCGTTCGTTGGGAATCCCGAAGACCTGTACCTCGCCCACTTTGGGATGCGTGTAGAGAAACTCCTCCACCTCGCGCGGATAAATGTTTTCGCCGCCGCGAATGATCACGTCGCGCGAGCGGCCCGTGATGTGGATGCAGCCATCCTCGCGCATCACGCCCAAATCTCCCGTGCGCAGCCATCCGTCGGCCTGGATCACCTGCGCCGTGCCCTCGGGATCGCCGTCGTAGCCCTTCATCAGCGCGTAGCCGCGCACGCACACCTCGCCCTGCTGGCCGCGGGGCAGCGGTTCCTGCGAGTCGAGATCCGTTTTGGGCTCCGCCCAGGGCGACGCAATTTTGATGTCGGTCTGCGGCATCGCCCGGCCCACTGTGTTCACGCGCACTTCCAGTGAGTCGCCGGCGTCGCTCATGGTCACTACCGGCGATGTTTCCGTCTGTCCGTAAGCGATCACGAGTTCGCGAATGTGCATCTCTTCGAGCACGCGCTTCATCAGCTCCACAGGGCACGGCGCGCCGCTCATCATGCCCGTGCGCAAGCTCGTGGTATCGTAGTTCGCAAAATCGTCCAGCCCGAACTCCGCCACGTACATCGCGGGAACCCCGTAGACGCTGGTCGCTCGCTCTTCGTGCACTGCCTTCAGCGTGGCCCGCGCGTCGAAGGTCCAGTTGGGCAGAATGATGGCCGCGCCCGAGTTCACCGCGCTCATGGTTCCGATTACGCATCCGTAGCAATGAAACAGCGGCACCGGGACCACGATCTTGTCCTGCTCGGTGTAGTGAAATCCCTGCGCCAGAAACTGTCCGTTGTTCACCACGTTGTGATGCGTCAGCATCACGCCCTTGGGCAGTCCAGTCGTCCCGCTGGTGTACTGGATATTGGCCACATCGTCCACGGCAACGTGATCCGGCAGCCGGCCCTCGGCGTCCAGCAGCGCCGGCCACTCCGGCGAATCGAAATAGATGGTGTGCTCGAGCGCGAGGTCGAGCCCGTGACGCGCGCGGCCCAGGATCTCCTCGTAATCGGCGCGCTTGTCCTTGTGCCACAGGAACAGCGCCTTCATCCGCGAGCGCGTCAGCGTGAACTGCAGCTCGTGCGAGCGGTAGGCGGGATTCACGTTCACCAGCGCCGCTCCGGCCCGCGCGCAGCCCATGTGCAGAATGATCCACTCGATGCAGTTGGTGGACCACAATCCCACGCGGTCGCCGCGGCGAATGCCCAGCGCCCACAATCCGCGCGCCACGCGATCCGCCTCGGTGCTCAACTCCGCCCAGGTCAGCCGCCGCTCCTGGTGGCGCGAAACCACCGCCGGCCGGTCCGGATAGCGATCCGCCGTTCGCTGCAGCAGGTCGCCGATCGTCAATTCCAGCAGCGGCCTTGCCGGCCCCCGCGCATAGCTCTGGGTCAAAATATGCTCTTCAATGGGCATGTTTCTGCCTTGTTTTCAGCAATGAACGGCAGTTTACGCTGCAAAGGCCGCCGATCCGTGTGATCTAAGCCACACCGAAAGGACCGACAGGCAGGGCGAGCGAAGGAACCCGGATTTCGGTATCATCATTGCTATGAGCGTTGAGACCCTGGGCTCTGGCCGGTCGGCCGGTTCCTCAAGCCGCGCATTTCAAACGTACGATCCCCGCCTGGAGCCCATCGCCGCCAAGGTGATGGCCCAGCAACGGCTTAGTGCGGACGATGGCCTAGTCCTCTACGGCTCAAGTGACGTGCTGGCCGTGGGTTGGCTGGCCAATCATGTGCGCGAGCGGATGCACGGCGACGTGACCTACTTCAACGTCAATCGCCACATCAACCCCACCAACGTTTGCGTGGCAGCCTGCAAGCTCTGCGCCTTCGGCCGCAAAAAGGGCGACCCCGCCGGCTACACCATGGCCCTCGAAGAGGCGTGGGAAACCGCCGCTTCCGGCTATTCCGAAGCCGTCACGGAGTTCCATATCGTCGGCGGTCTGCACCCCGATCTACCGCTCGAGTTTTTCCTGGATCTTGTCCAAGGGCTAAAAGAACGCTTCCCCAAGGTGCACATCAAGGCCTTCACCATGGTGGAGATCGCATTTCTGGCTCGTCGCGCCAAGCTCAGCATTGAAGAAACCCTCCTCAAGTTGCGCGCTGCGGGCGTGGACTCCATGCCTGGCGGCGGCGCGGAAATCTTCGCCGCGCGCGTGCGGTCGATCATCTGCGACCACAAAATCGATGGCGAAGAGTGGCTCGAAACCGCGCGCACGGCGCACCGGCTGGGCTTTAAATCGAATGCGACGATGTTGTATGGTCACATCGAAAACGACGCGGACCGAGTCGATCACCTGCTCAAGCTGCGCGCTCTGCAGGACGAGACCGGCGGCTTCCAGACCTTCATCCCGCTTGCGTTCCATCCTGAAAACACGATGCTCGATCATCTGCCGGTGACTACGGGACTCACCGACATACGCCAGATCGCCGTCAGCCGCCTCGTGCTCGACAACTTCCCGCACATCAAGGCCTACTGGCAAATGATGACGCCCAAGATCGCGCAGATCGCGCAACGCTTCGGCGCCGACGATCTCGACGGCACCGTCATCGAAGAGAAGATTTACCACGACGCCGGCGCCACCACGCCGCAGGGAATGACCCGCGCGCAACTCTGCCGCCTCATCACCGAGGCTGGCCGCGTCCCCGTCGAGCGCGACACGCTCTATCACGCGGTGGAGCGCACCGAAGACAGCTTCGTGGTGAGTGTCTAGGGCAGCTACGGCAGCTCGCGCACCCAGATGTTGCGGAAGCTCATGGGCTCGCTCCTGTCACCGTGCGCTTGCAGTTTGATGGCTGCTCCATCGAAGGCTTTGTAGAACGGCTTTCCAATGTAAAACGTCTGGCCCTTCAGCTCAAAGTGATTCTGCACCAGCACGCCGTTATAGAACACCGTCACATACGCGGGCGTCTTGAGAGATCCGTCGCCATTGAACACGGGCGCCGTCCAAACCACGTCGTAACTCTGCCACTCGCCCGGCTTTCGGGCCGCGTTCACCAGTGGGATCGACTGCTTGTAGATGCTCCCCACCATGCCGTTCACATAGGTCGGGTTGTTGAAGCCGTCAAGCACCTGCAGTTCGTAGCCGGCATCGCCCGGCCCCGTGGAAGCGAGAAAGACACCGCTGTTTCCGCGCCCCTGGCCTGTTCCGGTGATCTCCGCCGGAATCCTGAACTCCACGTGCAACTGGTAGTTGTGGAAGTGCCGTCTGGTCTCGATGTTGCCCGTGCTCTTGGCCACTGTGAGCAGGCCGTCGGCCACAATCCATCTGGCCGGCGTGTGATCCTGCGCCGAGATCCACTCGTTTTCATTCTTTCCGTCGAAGAGCACGATTGCGTCGGACGGAGGTGCGCCCGGGGTCCCGCCCGGCGTGACCACGGCTGGGATGGGCTGCCACACTTCAGAGTCTTCGGGTTTGGGCTGCTGCGCTTGCTGCTGCGCGCGCGCCACGGGCGCAGCCAACGCTGCAACTGCAACCAACGTGAGAAGTAACAACTTCGTCCGCATCATGCAAGAGAGTGTATACCGCCGGGGACCCGCTTCTGCGCGTCGATCATGAGCCAGCTCGGGAGAGATCCGAAGCCCGACGGCTTTTTCTGATCCACGCTAATTCTGCGCCATCGCCACTGGCACCTTTTCATTAGCCGTAAACGTCGTCCAAGGTCCCGCTTTCATATCGTGCAGAATCGGCTTCTGCCATGCGAACTCGGGATGCGCTGCAAGAAACGGCGCCGCAATGAAATCTTCGCCGCAGGGATGACCCGCGCGGCCGATGAAGCTCATCTTCGCCGCCAGGTCCGAGTCCATGACCTTGCCCGTGACTGCACCCGCAGGATCGAAAGGCGGATCGTTCCACACCTTCTCTCCCACCGAAGACGTTTCTTCGTGCCCGCACAGGCTGCGCTTGCCGGCATCGATCTTATGCTCATAGCTGTCGTAATGGTCTGATAGGTACGCCTCGGCCAGCGCCGTATCCAGCGCGCCGTAATGCTCCTTCATGAACTGCTCAGCGCGTATATGGCGCGCGTTCATGGTGCTCTCCGCATCGCCGGGATCGAAACCCAGCGTGTCGTCGCGAATCAGCGCCGGGTCCGCGGCAAAATTCGACGAAACAAAATATCCGTCTTTCTTTCGCTTCAGCGGCGTGTTCTTCAGCCCCAGCTCCAGGTACGCAATCTCGCCAGTCTTCCGGTCGCCGATCAGCCACGAATTCGCATAGCCGCCATTGTTTCCCTTGCGCATGATCGCGGCATATTCGTCGATCGACGTCGCATACTGCATGGCCTTGCGCGAACGATCGAACTCGGCAATCCCGTGCACGTCGAATCCCTTCATCATGGGCAGCGTGGTCTCGGTAATCATCAGGCCGCTCGCGTTCACACCAAAGTCGTCCTGGCTCGTGATCACGCCCGGCAGCCCGTCCATCAAAATGTGCTGTCCACTCGCGGGCACAATATCGAAGACCACGGTCCAACGCTCGCCCTCCGCATAGGAGGCCCAGTTGCTGTGCGCGATCACGATTTTTCCACCCTTGGTCGCCGACCCCGTGGCGATGAATGCGCTGCATTTGCCCGGCGCCTTGGGCTCGTCTGCGCTCGTTGTGCCCTGCTTCGCATCCAACCACGGCACATAGTAATCAGAAAGCTCGATGTATCCGTTCAGCGCCACCACATCCCAGACATCGAGCGTCGACCCCTGCGCCTTCAGACCCTCCGCGATGCCCGTCAACTCCTGCTGGTACTCGGCATCCAGGTGCGGCCAGAGCACATTCTTTGCGGCGTCGCGAAAAAAGCTCCACTCGTGCTTGGTGTGTTGTGGCGCTTCCACCTGGTAGACGAGAACGTTATCCTCAATCTCCCGCGCCAGCAGGTAGCCGTGCTGAAAGCCCACCTGTTCCGGCGCACCCTGCAAATGCACATACGTCCATCCAGCCTCGTTGAACTTGTAAGCGCCGTCTAGACGTGCATCGGGCGCTGCGGCAGCGGATCCTGCAAACGTGGTCAAAAGCGAGACGGCAACAAGCAGAGCAGAGAAGCGCATACGTTGAACTCCTTGGCAGTTTGATTTTTTTCAAGGACGAAGGGGTGTCTGAAAACTCGAGTTTCTCAAGCCGGATTAAAACGAGTGTACACGCGGCCGGCTGCCTTACTGCCGCACCACCACGCCGTTCTTCATGACAAATCGCACGTGCTCCACCACCGAGATGTCGTCGAGCGGGTTGCCGGGCACGGCGATGATGTCGGCATAGAATCCGGGCTTCAACTCGCCGATCTGCCCGTTCCAGCGCAGCAGTTTGGCGCCGTTGATCATGTCGGCCTGAAGCACCGCGAGCGGCTTCATCCCGTAGCGGACCATGAGGGTGAGTTCGCGCGCCTGCGTGCCGTGCGGAAACGGCCCCACGTCAGAGCCCACCGCAAACGGCACTCCCGCCGCGACTTGCTTCTTGAACTCAGCAATCTTGTAGTCCAGCATCGCCGATTCAGTCGCTGCTTGATCCTGCGACTCTCGGTGCGTCGCAAAAAACTCAAAGATCGTAAAAGTCGGCACGGCGAAAATGCCTTTTTCGCGCATCAGGCGCATAGTCTCGTCGCTAAGCTGCGTCGCGTGATCGATTGAGGCCACGCCTGCCTGCGCTGCAAAGAGCGTGCCCGGTTCGCCCATAGCATGAACACCCACAAAAGTGCCCAGCCGATTGGCTTCCTCCACCGCCGCGGCCAGTTGCGCCTCGGTGTATTGATACGGCGTGTGCAGCACGCCCGTTTTTCCATCGAAGATCATCCGGTCCGGCCCGGTTTCGTAAATCTTCGCGAAGTCCGAGCCTTCCTTATGTTGTTCGCGCATCACAGCCACAATCTCATCGGCAGTATTCGCGTAGTCGGCGTTTGAAAGCACGTGCTGCGCGGGATTGAAATGATTAGCGTCTTCGTGCCCGCCCAGGATATCAATCGCGTTCCCACTGACGCGCAGCCTTGGGCCTGGAATCAGCCCCTCGTTGATGGCGTTGCGAATTGCCGTGTCAGCCGAGCCCGCGCCTTCGGTGCCCATGTCGCGCTCGGCGGTAAATCCGGCCATCAGATCAGCCTTTGCCGCCTGCTCCGCCAGAATCGTGCGCCACGGCACGGATTCCTCAACCGTCTGCAGATCCTCCGCTCCGGGATGCAGAAACAGGTGCACGTGCGCGTCGATCAGGCCAGGCAGCAGCGTGGTATCGCCGAGGTCAACTACCATTGCGCCTTGCGGATGCTCCACTGCTGTTCCTACGGCCTTGATGCGCTCGCCCTCAACCAGAATCTCGCCAGGCTGGAGCATGTTTCCCGTGTCGACCTGAAGCAGCCGTGCGGCATGCAGCACGATAGCCGGCGCGGGCACCTGCTGCGCAGTCGCGGCAACGGGCAGAGCAAGAGCGACGGCGCAGGCGATAGCGGAGATGCGAGAGCTGAACGCAAAACGCAAGCTAAAGTCTGCCATGGGTACGACTATAGCAACGGAGCGGCGAATAGGGACAGAAAAGGTGCGGGACCGGAGAGAGCAACAGGTGTGCGAGACAGTAAGGGACGAGCATACAATCAATGCATCAATCAATGCATTGATTGATGCATTGATTGATGCATTGGAAAAGAGGGAGCAATGAACCGCAGAATCGATGCGCATATCGCGCGCACCCAGTTCGGCCAACTCATGGACCGCGCTGTGCGCAAAAAGGAGCGGTTCGTGGTGGACCGCCGTGGAGAACCGTCAGTCGTAATCCTCAGCGTGCAAGATTATCTGGACACCGTTAAGTCCGCGCCAGAGTGGCTGCGGAAGGCTTGGATGGAGGCTGGAAAGAGAGGCGTGGATAAGCTGAAGATGAAAAGGGCCGATGCCCAAATCGACGTCTACAGACCAGAAAAACTGGCTACGGAAAAGTGACATGCGCGGAACGGGATGTGACTTCTAAATCCGGACGCTATCGATGAGGGGCGGAAACAATGACTATGAGAAGTGCCCACAATGCTAAAGCAAGCTAAGGAGCGGTGAAGACAAAATCGATGTGGTGATACCACGGCTGGCCATTGATGAGGTACGGCTTAAAATGGCAACTCCTTGGATCGAGGTGCGCCCGCTGGACAACGGACCACGGAATGTCCTGCGGGAAGATCTCTCCAGTGTCCTCGCCACGCTCATTCACAGAGATGCGAATTTTGAAGGTTGTTCCGCTCGGCAGAAGACCTTTAGAAAGAATTGGGTTGTAGCCGCAGCCCGGTGCGTATTTTTTTATATCGTCTCCTGTCAGTACGGGAATTGGATCGCCAATCTTCGTAGAGAAATGAAGCACGAGCGGAGTTTCCATCTGCATCGCAACGCGATTTACCAGCAAAGGTTTGAATTTGAATTTCAACGCTTGCTGCGTACCAAAAGCTTCAGTACCCGCATTGTCTGAATTGTGCTTGTACGCCTCGCGCACCTGGCCTGTGCGGTCGGTAATCACATGCACAATCATGTTCCCTTCGGTTTTTCCCTCGTGAACCGGTGGCCGCTCAATGGTGGGTACAGTTTCAAGCAGCGACTGATTGGTGGCCATGGAGACAAAGACAGTCTGGATTTGCTGAGTGACGGGCGTTGGTTTCGAAACCTGAAACAGACTGTCGTCAATGCTGTCGAGCGGCTGCAGTTCTTCTAACTGGCCTATGACCTTGTCGTTGCCATCGGTATAAGTGGTGTACGACCTTGCAACCAGCTTTTTGCCAAATGACTTATATTCGCCAAACTCCATGGAGTATGTGAAATCCATTGCGTACTTGATCACTGGTTCATCGCCTTGAAAACAGATCTCCGCCCAGGTCATCTGGTCGGTAATCCCATTCGTGCGATCATCGCGGTCCACGCAGCTTTGCGATATGTTCTGCCCCAACATGACAGGGGCGCTGCGCCCGATGAAGTCATGGGCCATTGGCAAGGGATCCAGGATCGCCAGTTCATAGTTGCGTAGCCATGCGGGGTAAAAGTCCCCTGTGTTGCGTTCTTCGACATCGGTCCCGTTGACAATGCGGGTTTGGCTGAATGTCTTCGACGCGACGTTGACGCGGTAACGAGAGGGACTGGCCCAGTAGACTTCGATGGTTCCCGCGTATGGCGACCCTGCGTCTCCCGGTTGGCTGATCTGAAGTACGGCGTGAAACGGCGAGCTTTCAGTGGTGAGAGAGCTTGATTTCAATGCGCGGTCGATGGCTTGATCCGATGGAATCTTATCGGCGGACTGAATGAACTGCCGCAGCTCTGGAGACTGAGCGGATAGATTTACCGAGACAATAAGCGCAAGACTTGCCTTGGCAAACGAGCACCCAAAGGATCTCATGGCCAAACCTCACCGAATGCAGTCTAATACGCGCGGCTGCCAGATTTACTAGAGCCGCGCAATACGCAACACGGTGATGTCATCTTCCTGCCCAAACTCCTGTGCGGCGGCGGCAATTTCGACCGAAGATCGGTCCTCAAGAGCGAGTTCGCCGAGCCGAACAAAGCCGAACAGCTCGCGTTGCTTGTTCTGCGCCTCCACAATGCCGTCGGTGGTCATAAGGAGCCGCTCGCCGGGCTTCAGAATCAACTTGACAACTTCAATGGGCGCGCCCTCGATGATGCCCAACGGAATGCTTCCGGCCAGCGGCATCTCGCGGCCATTCAGGAACGGCGGAACGTGTCCGGCGCTGGCAATTGTGGCGTTACCGTCTGCGGCAATGTGCAGCGCCAGGCAGGTCGCGAATTGGTTCCTCAGCCGTCCGCACAGCCGCTGATTCACGCCGCGAAGCACTTCGACAGGATCGCGCGTAAACTCCACCAGCGTGCGGATGGCGCCCACGATCAGCGCCACCAGCATGGCCGCGCGCAGCCCCTTGCCGCTCACGTCGCCGATAATGGCGAGAACGCTGCCATCTTCGCCGGGAATGATCTGGAAAAAGTCCCCTCCCACCTGCAGGGACGGCCGGTAGTCGCTTTCGAGCGTAAAGCCTGGGATCGACGGAACTTCCTCGGGAATCAGCACCTGCTGCACCTGGCGGGCCTGCTCGATCTCCAGCCTCCATTGCTCACGCAGACGCTGCGCATGAAGAAAGCGGCGCAAGAGCAGCACGGTAACAATGCCCAGCGACAGCGCCGTGGCCACCTGGTTGGCGGTTACGACGTATCCAAAGACGAAGAACACAATCGGCGCATGGAATAACTGCAGTTCGTACTCATACTGGGCCACGCCGATCAGGGCTACCGCCGGCAATGCCAGCAACCCCTCGGTACGATTCTTCAAAATGCCTCGGTACGCGACCCAGAACAACACCGCGCCCAGCACCAGCTTGAGGGCCAGAACGCACGGCGAAACCCAGCCCAGCGCGTGAACCGGCAGCAGGCGGCCGTAGAGAGGCGCACGCTCCAGGGCCGTGCCCAGCGCCTGCAGAGCCACAAGCGCCCCCACCGCGCGGTGCAAAAGCACCCTCCCGTCCAGCCGGAACCAGCAGGCCCAGAATACGATCCACAGCGCCATCTGGAGCGGCAGCAGGACCACATCGCGCAGAAACACCTCGAGTACGCCGGGGATCCAGGTGCCGTAGTACGTCATCTCCAGCAAGGTAATAAAGAGCAGAATGACGATGCAGTTCACGCCCAGCCATAGGTAGGCGGACTCGGTGCGATCCAGCGCGAACAGCGAGAATGCCACCGCCATGGCCAGCAGAAGAATCGCGCCTTCCGGGAACCCGCTCGAGACCGCGCGGTCCACGGCGTCCCAGTCCAGGCGCTCGATGGCCATCACTACCGGCGTCTGCCCGAGAATGGGTGGCCCGTGCATGCCGCCGGACGCAGTTTCGATCAGCGCGGTCTGAGGATTCATCCACATGCGAACGGCGAGGGTAAGCGGCCCGCTGCCGATGTCCGGAGGCAAAGTGAAGGCGCGCGGCTGAGTCGCATAAAACGCTACGCCCTTGCTGGAAAAGCGGCCAAACTCGCCGATGAGCCGGCCGTTGGCGTACACCTGGTAGGCGTCGTCCACGTTGTCAGGCATTTTGAGCGCGAGCCCCCCCTCTACGGGGTCGTGCAGGTTTACGCGCAGCCGGTACCACGCAAACCCGGAATAACCCGGATAGCCGCGTGCGGTCCATCCGGGCACAAATCCCCCGGTGCCGATGTACGGGTCAAACGAGCCCTGCGGCGGCGTCAGGTCCATGGTGCTCCAGCCCGCATCATCGAATTTCGGCTGCGCCCAGGCAGGATTGTCACCGCTATGAAATTTCCATGGCCCGGTCAGTTCTATCGTTGCGTTGCCGAGCACGATGGTCGACTGTGTGTGGAGCACCGCGGGCAGGATGAGAAGTATCGGCGGCACGCGCCGCGCCCATCGCAGGCCAATCCATAACCCGCCGATGAGTCGTGAAAGCATGCGCGGTCTCCGGGGATCCCAATAGCCTGAAAAGGGCTTCTCACATTGTAAGCAGCCCAACAAGGGCGAATGGGGAATTGTGATGCGGCCATTTTGGCTACGCCTGGTCGTTCTCTCAATACGCCACGATCCTGCTCAGGCGCCGACCGCAAAATCTGCTCCCGTTAAGGAAGGATCTGCAACTTGGGAAAGAAAGTCGTTGACATCTCGGACAGACCAAATGATAATTCTTCCACCCCGGAGGTTCCTCTATGAAGCTGTTGGATTTCCTGGCCTCACTTGCGACCGATCCCAATTTAATGTCTGCGTTTCGGAAGTCGCCTCACGCGGCCCTGAACAGTGCCGGCGTCAACGAGCAGGACCAGCGCACGATTCTCGGCGGCGATCCCGTTGCCCTTCGTCAGGCAGTATTCGCAGAGCAAACGAAGGCCGCGGGCGAGCCAACCGGCGAAATCAGGGCGGCGGAGCCAAAGTACTTCGGGCCTCCGGAGCCGCAGCCACCACATAAACCAGGGCCGGAACCACCGTACTTCGGGCCTCCGCAGCCGTCGCCACGGCCACCGCAGGACCCAGGGCCGGAGCCGCCGTACTTCGGGCCTTCGGAGCCGCCGCATAAGCAGTCCGCGCCCGCACCGGAAGCGGTGAGGGTCGAGGTCGAACATCTCGACATAGAGCTGGACCTGGCCCAGGATGCAGTGCTGGCCGGGCTCGGTTCCTGCCGCGCCGTGGATCAGGATCCCTGCGGCGTATGGTCCGCGAAGGGTTTGACGGTAGTGGGAACGGGCATGCGCGCCGGCCTTCATATGACGGTCGAAACGCAACTAGCGATCGAGCAGTCCGCGAAAGTGCTCTACATCGTCGCCGATCCCATCTCTGAAGCCTGCATTCTCAAGCTCAACCCCGCCGCGGAGTCGCTCGGTCACCTCTATCAAGTTGGTAAGCCACGCATGGAAATTTACGAGGCCATCATCGCCAGGATTCTCGGCGAGCTGGAATCAGCCGGCGATCTCTGCGTGGCTTTCTACGGCCATGCGGGAGTGCTCACCTACCCGGCGTGGGAGTCGATTCGCCGCGCCCGCGCTACCGGCAGGCGCGCAAGGATGTTGCCTGCGATCTCCACTGAAGACAGCCTCTTTGCCGATCTCGGCCTGGATATTGTGCGCGCCGGCCTGCAGAGCTTCGAAGCCACGCGCTTCCTGTACTACAGGTATAACTTCGATCCGTGCGCCGGCTTGCTTCTATGGCAGGTAGGCGGGCTCGGAGAAACCAAGTGGAATCCTCCGCACGACGGCGCGCGGCCGCGGATCGACGTGCTCACCAACTACCTCACCAAGTTCTACGGGCCGCAGCATGAGGTGTACCTGTATCACGCCCCACAGCTTCCCACCAGCCGCGCGCTAATCGAGCGGGTCGCGCTGCGCGATTTGCCCAGTGCCGAGTTCATCTCCATCTCGACCCTGTACATTCCGCCGCGCGGGCAACCGGAGATCAATGAGGAAAACCTCGAGGCGCTGGAGCGGATCGAGATGCAGAGGTAAGCGACCGCCCGATCTTTGCGAATTCAATTTTAAGGAAGGACGAGATTCATCGTCCTTCCTTTTTTGATGTGCATAAGTGTCCGGAGATCAGTACGCCCCAATCCCCGTAAGGCTCTGACCCAGAATCAGTGTATGAATGTCGTGTGTGCCCTCGTAGGTCTTTACCGATTCGAGGTTCATGCTGTGGCGCATCACGGGGAAGTCTTCCGTCACGCCGTTCGCGCCCAGGATGTCGCGCGCCAACCGCGCGCATTCCAGAGCCATCCACACGTTGTTCCGCTTGGCCATCGAAATGTGCTGGTGGCCCGCCTTGCCGGCATCCTTCAGCCGTCCCACATGCAGCGAGAGCAATTGCGCTTTCGAAATTTCGCTTGCCATCCACACCAGCTTTTCCTGCACCAGTTGATGGCTGGCAATCGGCTGGTTATGGAATTGCTTTCTGGTCTTGGCGTAGTTCAATGCCGTCGAATAACAATCCATCGCCGCGCCGATGGCGCCCCAGCTGATGCCGTAACGCGCCTGGTTCAGGCACATGAGCGCTGCTTTCAGGCTTGTAGCGCCGGGCAGCAGGTTGGCAGCCGGCACATGCACGTCTTCAAGCGTGAGCCCGCTTGTCACTGATGCGCGCAACGACCATTTGCCATGGATATCGTGCACGGAAAAACCCGGCCGATTTGTCTCGACGAGAAAGCCGCGAATATTCTCGGCGCTGTCGCCAACTGTGCCGTCCTCGTCCTCGAGCCTTGCCCAGATCACGGCCACATCGGCGATGGATCCGGACGTGATCCACATTTTTTCGCCGTTCAGGATGTACTCGTCGCCCGACTTCCGCGCGCGAGTGGTCATGCCCGCGGGATTCGATCCGAAGCCCGGCTCGGTCAGCCCAAAGCAGCCGATCTTTTCGCCGCTGGCGAGCGCCGGCAACCAGGTATTCTTCTGTTCCTCAGAGCCAAACGTGAAAATCGGATACATGACCAGCGCCGATTGCACGCTCACAAAGCTGCGCAGGCCGGAGTCGCCGCGTTCCAGCTCCTGCATGACGAGGCCGTACTCCACATTCGACATGCCCGCGCAGCCGTAGCCCTCCAGACTAGCGCCGTAGAAGCCCAACTCGCCCATCGGCGCGACGACTTCCCGCGGAAAACGCCCCTCGCGAAAGCACTCTTCGATGATGGGAATCACGTTCGCGTCGACAAACTCGCGCGCCGTGCGGCGCACCAGCAGTTCCTCTTCCGTCAGGCTCGCGTCAAGATGGAGAAAATCGAAACCCTGAAATTTGAAAGCCATCGCTGTACCTATCGTCCGGCCGGTTCACCTGGACAGATGAGGGTAACAGTCCGTGGCCTTCGGGTTCAATGGTTCTGACGCCTCTGATTAACTTCTCTAGTGCATCGGCTTTTCGTGAATCACCATCCAGTTGATGCCGAACTTGTCGCGGAACTGTGCGAAACGGTGCGCGAAAAAGGTCTCCTCGAGCTTCATAAAAATCTCGCCACCCTCGGTGAGAGCCGCGTAGATGCGCTCCGCTTCCTCATTGCTGTCCACTGACAGGGTCAGGTAGGCGCTGCGCATGGGCTGTACGCGCTCCGGCGGACCGTCGCTCGCCATCAGCAACGAATCGCCAAGAGTGATACGGGCATGGAGGACGTCGTCCTTTTTCAGCCCCGGCGGAATCGTTCCCCCGGGCATCTGATCCCAGGTCGAAACCATCACAATCTTACCGCCGAGGTGTTTTTCATAAAACTGCAGGGCTTGCTTGCACGTGCCGGGAAAGTTCACATAAGTGTTCAGTTTCATCGCCTGGATTTTCCTTTCGGGGAATTGGATTTTGTCTTCGCTTTCGCTTTTGCGGTAAATGGTGGAATCAATGGCGTGGGATCGCGCTGCTCCCAGCGCCGGTACGTCTCCGCGAGCATCGCGGCACGATTTTGCTCCATGGCGTCGATCGCGGCGCAAGGCGCATCGGTCCTCTCGTGATGTGCGCCCCAAATCAGCAGTTCCAGCAACACCGGAGCCAGCGCAATGCCTTTTGCCGTCAAACGGTAATGCGTGCTGCGCCGGTCTTCGGCCGCCGGTTCGCGCTTCAGAATGCCGCTATCTTCCAACTTCTGCAGCCGGTCGGCGAGAATGTTGCTGGCAATGCCTTCGCCTGCATGCTGGAACTCGCGGAAGGTGCGGTATCCGCGCACCATCATGTCGCGCACAATCAGCAGCGACCAGCGATCACCCAAGAGTTCGAGCGACACGCTCACTGGGCAGCCGGAGCGGGCTTTCGCTTTGGAGGTCCGGACCACGAATGCATCCTACGCAAGTCACTTGCATTTTGCAACCTAAGAATGGTAGGAATGTTTTCATCCGCCGCTTCCCCGTTCGCGCGGCGCAACTTCAACGCATCAGGTGGTCACTATGAGCGCTCTCGGCGAATCCTCGCGCATCACGCCCTTTCTCTGGTTCGACAACAATGCCGAAGAAGCTGTTACGTTCTATCTCAGCATCTTCCCCAATTCGCGCCGCCTCAGCGATCTGCGTAACACCGGCGACGCTCCCGGACCAAAGGGCGGCGTGCTCACCATTTCCTTTGAGTTGAACGGCCTGCGGTTCACCGCGCTCAACGGCGGCCCGGCGTTCAAATTTAATGAGGCAGTTTCTTTTGTTGTCACATGCGACACACAGGACGAGATTGATTACTACTGGTCGAAGCTTACTGAAGGCGGCAGCGAGGTTCAGTGCGGATGGCTCAAGGATAAATTTGGCCTGAGTTGGCAGATCGTGCCCGCGCGCATTGGTGAACTGCTGAAGACATCGAAGGCGATGCAGGCCATGATGAAGATGAAGAAGCTCGATATCGCGGAACTGGAGCGCGCCGGCCAAGCGGGTTGAGTTGACGATCTGCGCTTTGCCGATCTGGCTGGGCCACGCGCTTTCAATTCTTCGCGTGTTCCCTGTGAGAGGCTTCGCGTGATGAAATGGCTGCATCACGGGAGGCCGCACCATGAGCAGCCGTCGCGAATTCGTTAAAGGATCGGCATTGGCTGCAACCGCATGTCTCTTGCCTGTGAGTGCAGGCAGCAGAGCGCTGGCAGAAGGCGAAGCGATTGCAGCACCGGCGCCGAGTCAGGCAAGCAGCCAGACAAGCAGCTGGTACGACCGCCCCATGCGCTGGGCGCAGCTCGCGTTTGTTGAAGACGATCCCGGCAACTACGATCCGCAATTCTGGCTCGACTATTTCCGAGCTGTTCATGCGGACGCGGCGTGCCTGAGCGCGGGCGGGGTGGTCGCGTTCTACCCAACACAACTCCCGTTGCAACAGCGCAGCCCATGGCTGGGTGATCGCGACGCCTTCGGCGATTTGCTGCGCGCATGCCGCGCAATGAGCATGAATGTCATCGCACGCACCGACGCTCACGCGTGCTGGCAGAAGGTCTACGACGCGCATCCTGATTGGATCCGCGTGGATGCAAGCGGCAAACCTGTTCGGCATCCCTCCGATCCCCGCTATTGGGAAACCTGCGCCCTCGGTCCCTACAACTTCGAATTCATGACTGCAGTGCATGAAGAGATCATGCGCCTCTACAAGCCCGACGGCATCTTCACCAACCGTTGGGCAGGTAGCGGCATGTGCTACTGCGAACATTGCCGGCAGAACTTCCGCGAGGCCACGGGGCTTGACCTGCCGCTCACCCTTAACCCTCAAGACCCGTCGCGCAAGCAATACATCCTCTGGCGGCAGCAGCGCCTCTTCGATCTTTGGCGTTTGTGGAACGAGAAAATCCGCAGCATTAACCCCGCCGCGAGTTACATTGCCAACGCTGGCGGGGGCGCGTTGAGCGATCTCGACATGAAAACCATCGCTCAGCTTGCGCCCACCATGGTTGCTGATCGCCAAAGCCGCCACGGCGTCATGGCTCCGTGGGCCAACGGCAAAAACGGCAAGGAATATCGCGCCACCATGGGCAGCAAAGCCATTGCGGGAATGTTTAACGTCGGCATCGACGACGAGCACCGCTGGAAAGACTCCGTGCAGAACGGCGACGAGATTCGCCTTTGGGTTGCCGACGGCATCGCGCAAGGGCTGCGCCCATGGTTCATCAAATTCAATGCCAAGCCCATTGACCGCCGCTGGCTGCCGGTGGTCAAAGAAATGTTTGCCTGGCATTATGCCAACGAATATTACCTTCGCAACCTGCGTCCGCTGGCGCGCGTGGGCCTTGTCTATTCGCAACAAAGCGCCTTGTTCTACGGCGGAGAGCAAGCCCGCGAAAAAATCGAGGAGCCGGGATTGGGGTTCTATCAAGCGCTGATTGAGGCGCGCATTCCCTTTGAGATGGTGCATGACCGTTGCCTTGATGAGGAGCATTTAGCGCCATTCCGCACGCTCATCCTGCCCAACATAGCGGCATTGTCTGATGCGCAATGCGCGAGCCTGCGCGCCTTTGTGGAGCGCGGCGGCGGGCTGGTGGCTACCTACCAGACTTCGCTCTTCGACGAGTGGGGTGTCCAGCGCAACGATTTTGGTCTTGCGTCGCTCTTCGGCGCGTCGTATGCGCGGAAGACTCAGGAGAACATGCTCAACTCCTACCTGAACCTCGAAAAGGATCCCGCAGCCGGCGCGTGGCATCCGTTGCTGCGCGGCTTTGAAGATGCCGGGCGCATTATCAACGCCGTAAACCAGGTGGAGGTGACGGCCACCGACGCCAATCAATTTACGCCACTCCGCGTCGAGCCGTCCTACCCCGACCTGCCCATGGAGTCAGTGTTCACGCGTCCCGGAGCCGCGCATTCTCCCGGAGTCTACGTGCGGCTCGTGGGCAACGGGCGCGTCGTTTATTCCCCCGGCGATCTGGACCGCACTTTCTGGCAGGTGCTGGCTGTGGATCATGGAATGTTGCTGCGCAACGCGGTGGAGTGGACAACCAACGAGGTTCCGCCCGTCAAGGTTGAAGGCCCGGGCATTCTGGATGTGGCAGTGTGGGAGCAGAAAGATTCCATGACACTGCATCTTGTTAATCTCACCAATCCAATGATGTGGAAGGGCCCGGTGCGCGAGATCGTTCCCGTCGCGGGACAGAAAATTGCATTGGGGATTCCGTCCGGTCGTCGCGTTCGCCGCGTTCATCTCCTCGTCGCCGCGCGCGATGTTCCCTATCGCTTTGACGGTGACACCATTTATATGGAAACGCCATCGATCGGACTGCATGAAGTGGTCGCTGTAGATTTTTCGGCCTAGAGTTGTTTGCGTAAATCCTCAGGGTCGATCGAAAAACGTCCCTCCGGAAGTAAAGCCCGCACTCATTTTGTGATCTTTGTGGCTCGGTTGAAGCCGTGCCCTTGTTACAACGCACTGGCTTCGTTTCTCCTCTGCTATTCTTAATGGTTTACCTGGGCAGGAGCCAGGCCGCAAAGGCCGGGGCTTTCTGGACAGGGTGGAGGGACTCATGCCGGAGCATAGAGCGCGAAAGCACCATCAGGACCGTGTGGCAGAAACGTTGCGCGAAGAGATCGGCGCCATGATCGAAGGCGAGCTTTCCGATCCGCGCATCGATTTCTGCTACGTCAGTGAAGTCGCGCTCAATCCCGGCGGAAAGTCGGCGCGCGTGTATGTGGCCATCGACAGTGCGGTGAAGGATGTCGCCAAAGCGGAAGTGAACACCATCGCGGGACTCGAAGCGGCGAAAGGCTACATTCGCCACGTGCTGAAGGATCGCATGGGCAAACGCCATGTGCCCGACCTGAGCTTTCTTGCCGACCGCTCGGGCCGCTTTCAGGCGCGCATTGACGAACTCATGAGCCGCTCGCGGTCGCGCAAATCCGCCGCGCTCGCTCGCGAAGCCGCCGCAGCCTCGCCTGCCGTACCGCAACCAGTCGATTCGCAGCCGGGTCCCTTGGAAGGGAATCCTTCCCCGGAAGAGAAAGCATCGCTCAATTAGCAGCATGGGATTAGCAGCATGAACGCTCATCTGCAAAAAAACGGAACCCAAGCGCCAATCGTTACACCTGAAACGAGCTCCACGCCGGCTCCCGGCATTCCCACCGCCGATCCTCTCGCGGCGATCCTCGATGTGTTGCATCGCGGCAAGCGATTTCTGGTCTGCTCGCATACGCGTCCCGATGGCGACTCCGTGGGCTCCATGCTGGCGCTGGGCGCGGTGATTGAGCAGATGGGCAAGGCTGCCGAGTTGGTAACGGCAGATCGCATTCCATTCCAGTACCGCCAATTGCCGGGCGTCGATGCCATCCTCACCATGCTTCGCATCCGCGGCCCCTACGATGCAGCCATATTGCTCGAGTGTGACAGCCTTGAACGAACACGGCTCCGCGGGCTCGAAGGATTCTTCCTGGTCAACATCGACCACCACATCACCGGCCGCGAGTTCGCGCATCTCAACTGGATCGATCGTAGCGCCGCGAGTGTGGGCGAGATGGTGCATCAGCTGGCGCGGGCTGCAGCCGTCGCCATCACGCCCGAGATGGCGCAATGTCTTTACACGACGGTGCTCACCGACACGGGAGGATTCTGCCACGGCAACGTGCGTGAGTCTACCTTTGCTTTGGCGCGCGAGCTGGTCGAAGCCGGCGCCGATCCCATCGCCATCGCGCAGCAGGTCTATTTCTCTGCGCCCGCCTCCAAGTTGCTGCTGCTCGGCGCGGCGCTGCGCAGGCTGAAACGCGAAGGCCGTGTGGCCTGGCTTTGGGTAACGCACCAGGACACGCAACGCGCCTGTGCCACTGAGGAGGATTGCGAAGGCATCGTCAACGTTGCTTTGGGCATGGCAGGTGTCGACACCGGGGTCTTTCTGCGTGAGTTGCCCGAGGGAGGCATCCGCGTGAGCCTGCGCAGCAAGGGCAGCTTGAATGTTGCGGCAGTTGCTGCTCGCTTGGGTGGTGGCGGCCATCAAAACGCGGCCGGCTGCACGCTCGAGGGACCGCTGCAGCGCGCGCTCAAGCAGATTCTGGCTGAGCTGCGTGGCGACCTGTGAACTAGATTGACAGGCGCTGAGGCGAACTTGAGAATCCGGGGAGATCTGTTAGCCTTGTCCCTGTTGAAATTCTGCAACGTGTCCGCGCCTGTTGCCACGCGGATGATAAGCGGGCCCGGGCTTATCCCCAATCCGTCCTGCGTCAATACGGAAACCACGTCTGAAGGAAGCGTGCTGTTGCGCGCTTCCGAAAAAATGGTTGTGGAGAAATGGCAGAGATGGGAAATCCCGTAGAACCGCTGGCCCCTGATCGATCGGCGGCCCGGCGCTGGCGCATGCCATGTGGGACCACCCTCGGCGAAGCCGCCATCTTTCTTGCCTTCACCGTCTTTTTCCTTCTTTATGGTCTTACCCCAATTCTGGGCGGCGACGGATTGGGTCTGGTGGGAGCCGACGAGCCGCGTTATGCCCAGATCGCGCACGAAATGCTGGTGCACTTCGATTCGGCACATAGCCTCAAGGGCCGCCTGGATGCCTGCGTTACGCCTTATCTCTACGGCCGTCCCTGGCTGGAGAAGCCGGCACTTTATTATTGGCGCGCCATGTTTCTCTTTCAGGACTTCGGCGTGCATGACTGGAGCGCGCGTCTTCCCTCCACCACGTTTGCCTTCATCATGGCGGCGCTCATCTACCTGCACATGCGACGATTCCGGCCTGGCGGGCATCTGGATGCGGCGCTGATTACGGTGGCCTGCGCCGGAATTATGGGCTTCGCCCGCGGCGCTTCAACCGATATGCAGATGGCCGCCCCGCTGGCCATCGGTCTGCTGGGATGGTATGCCTGGTACGAAACCGGCTCCAAGTTCTGGCTTTACGACATTTACTTTTTCACCGGCCTCGCCACGCTGGCCAAGGGCCCCGTCGCGCCGCTTCTGGCCGCGCTCGTCATTGCCGCATTCGCCCTGCTTCGCAAGGACGGCGAACAAAAGCTTCTGCCCTTATTGCTCTCTGGCAGATGGCTTTTCTTCGATGCTGTATGGTCGAGTGTTTTTCTTCTGCTGCTAATCCTGGGGAACGTCGCGCTTGTGGTGTCGTGGCAGATGTTGTTCATGGGCTCGGTTACCTGGGTGGTCAGCGCGGCCGCATTCAGTGTGCTCGTTCTGATTACCTGGTTCCTGGTTGCGGCTCTGCCGGTCCTGCAACGTTCCTTGTGGTGGCCGGGCATTGTGCTCTATTTCGCCATGGTGCTGCCATGGTTCATTGCCGTGCAGCATCAGAATCCCACCTTCTTTCGCGAGTTCTTCCTCGAACACAATCTGGAGCGGTTCGCCACCGACCGTTATCAGCACAGTCAGCCGTTCTGGTACTACCTGGTGGTGATGCTGCTCGCGCTTATGCCCTGGACCGTGCTCGCGGTGCGCGCGCTCGTCGACGGAATCCTGACGTCGGTTGCGGAATGGAGGTTGCGCTACTCACGCGCGGGCAAGCCGCTGCCCACGCGGCCCGGCGACGCCTTTCCTGAATTTCTTATTCTGTGGGCGTTCATTCCCGTTCTCTTCTTTTCGTTCTCCGAATCCAAACTCCCCGGCTACATCCTTCCCGCTATCCCGCCTATCACCATCCTCACCGGCGACTACCTGTTCCGTCGCCGTCAGCCGGGGTTGAACCGTTGGCTGCTTCTCGGCCATGCAGCGGTTTGCGGTACCACCACCATTTCGGTCCTGCTCATGCCGTGGTTCGTGGCGCACAGCATGGCCATGCCTCCCGTGCACGCGGTCATCGCTGCTGCGCTGGCGGCAATCGGGGCGGCGTTGCTTATTCTGGTGGTGACCAAAGGTTTTGGCGTGGCGTGGCTGCGACCGGCTACCTGCTGGATTCTTGTGGTCCTGGTGCTGTTCATTTACGGCGTGGGACCCTTTTTCGGGATTCCGGAGATTTCCGCCACCAAGCGCGTCATTCATCTACTCGACCGCACCTATTCCGCGCGGCCGCTCGCCGCGCGGCTGGCTGAGGTGGCGCCCGCCAATGAAACCGTGGCAGTGTTTCATGTGCGCCGCGACGTGGAATTCGGGCTCGCGTTTTATCGCAATCATGAAATGGTGAACTACGACGAGGACGGCGTCCCCGACCTGCAGCATTTGCTGGTGGCGCGCATTCAGGGCCGCCATGGCGTCGACCTCGATACGCAGATGGCCCTTGAGGAACTTCTGGAGGGCCGTCAGTATCAGCAACTTTTCAGTTGGCCGGAACAGGGGCTGGAGATTTATCTCGTGGGAGCTCGCGGAGAGGCATCTTCACTTGCGGCTCCACGCGAACTCGTGGCAAAGTGACGGGAAGGGTGTTTCGTATCAAGAGTCCGAGCATTCGCCCTTCCACACTGCGGCTCTCTTGAGTTGAACCGAATCGCCGGCGCCGGCTGAAAACTCATTGGAACGGACGGCAAGCACTTCGGCCGCCGCATCATACCGGCGCCATCACAAAGCAATTGACCTTCGCGGGCAATTCGCGCAGCTGGACTTCAACTGAATCGGAGTAAGATGCAGTCATTGGACGCGACCCTCGAGATTCTCGACCTGCGGCACTTCGCGGCGCCCGTGCTGCGTCCCTTGCTCGATGCCGAGAGCGAGATCTGGGCCGAGCGCCTGCATTGGGACTATCGCTCCTCTGCCCGGCTGTTGATGCAATATCTCGACAACCGCATGCTGCCCGGTTACGCCGCCATTGAGGCCGGCAAAGTGACCGGCTACGTGTTCTGTGTCTACGAGGAAACCAAGGCGGTCATCGGCGACGTATTCGCTCTGCCAGGCGCGGCGGAAAGCGGAAACGGAGTGTCCAGCCCGGCGCGCGCCCGGGAAAATACGCTGTTGCGGCACCTTTTCGAGTTGCTTCTCAACTCGCCGCACGTCGACCGCATCGAGTCGCAACTGCTTCTCCATCCTTCCGGCCAGTTTGCTCCGGCTTTTCGCGCGGCTGGGTTTGAAGTTTTCCGCCGCCTCTTTATGGTGCAATCCCTGGCAGGGCGTTGGAGCCAGCCGCACGCGAATCTGCCCGGCAATCTGGAATTCCGTTCCTGGCGCGAAGCCGATTTGGCGCCGGCCGCGCGCCTCATCTGCGAGGCGTATCGCGACCATCCTGACAGCCTCATCAACGACCAGTACCGCTCCGTGCACGGTTCCATGCGATTCTTGAATAACATCGTGCGCTACGCGGGTTGTGGCACCTTTGCCACGCAGGCATCGTATGTTGTCGTGGATCGCGCCAGCCGTGAGCTGGTGGCGCTGGTTCTGGGCTCCCGCGTCAGCGAGCAAAGCGGGCACCTCACCCAGGTCTGCGTTCATCCCGCGTTTCGCCGCCGTGGGCTAGCGCGTTTGATGCTCGCGCAGGCGGCCTTCAGCTTTATGCGCCTGGGCGTTTCGGAAATCTCGCTCACTGTCACTGAAGCCAACGCCGAGGCCATTCAACTCTACAAAGACGAAGGCTACCAGCCTGCGCACAGCTTCGATGCCGCTGTCTGGCATCGCACGCCGGCGGGTTGAGCGTGCTGAGTCAGCGAGACATCGACGATGTAGCGCCGGTCTCCAGGCCCGCGCCTGCTCGATTTCACGTCTACTCGATGTCGATTGACGCAATCAATTTGGCAGCGGACAATTGCCCCAGCCTCTCGGCGGGCAGCGTAGCCTTAGCGATCGCCACTATGAGGAACACCCACGCCAGCCCTGCGAGAACGTCGATACCGTAGTGCACTTCGAGCGCAATGGTTGAAAGGGTAATGCCGCATCCCGCAGTCACCGCCGACGCCATGAGCCATCCCGGCACCTTGCCCCGGCTCAGCCACACAATCAGCCACGGATTGGCCGTATGCAGACTGGGAAAACAGTCGTAAACGTAGCGGAAATTCGACTCCAGGAACGAGTAGACGCGCGTCGATTCGAGGAATGTTGGCGCCGTCGTCGCGGCCAGCGTCAAAGGACCAGAGACAGGAATCAGCAAGTAGCAGACGTAGCCCGAATAGAGTGAAATGATCAGAGCGCGCCGCACCAGGTGAAACTGCTTCCTGTCGCCTTGCCACAGAAACCAACCCACGGCCAGCAAAGGTGTGAACGGGTACAAGGCATAGAAGCCGGACATGACGCGCGCGAACAAGCCGGTGTCGAGCCCCCAGCGCGCGAACCAGAGATAAGGAGTCTTGCCGAAGATCGCCACGTCGGCAGCCATCATCGCGCGGTCGAAAGAGGGAATGCCCAGCCACGCCGTAATGACGTGGGCGTTGAGCAGCCGCAGACTTACATAACCCACTACGGCTACGACAATCGGCCCGAAGTCAAAAACGAGATGCAGAGCGGCGCCGGCGCGCGAACTGGAGCGGGAGGCCGCCAGGAGTACGCAAACCAGGATGGCCGCTGACCAGAGCACAATACGCGCCAGCAACAGGCCGCCGGGCGTAGCGAAAAGTGGAGGATGAGCAACGGTGACGACTGCAACCAGAACCAAAAAGAGCCCGGTCAATAATTCGTCGAGATGGTAGCGGACGAAATCCAACATGATGTCTGTGTGCGTAGGAGACCTCAGTCTACGTGGCTGCCGCGCACGAGGGCAAGGCGAGGTAGCTCAGAACGGTGTGCCGCCGTTGAAGTCGGCGGTAATGGCGGCGCTCACTCCCGCCATGCAACTCGGATCGGAAAAAATCAGCCCCAGCTCCCGGTTGTCGGCCAGCGAATCCGTGGTGAAGTTCTCCGAGCCCACGAACAGCTTCGCATTGGCCGTGCCGTAATCGGCCAGCACAGTCTTGGCATGAATGTAGCGCCCCGTAGTCGATGAGTACGTGGCGATCTTTGCGCCTGCCGTTTTCAGCGTCGTCAGCGTGGCGCTGTATTGATTGTTCATGTTTTCCTGCACCAGCGTCACGGCAGCGCCACGCTTCAGCGCGGCCACGACCGCAGCCACAATCGTCTGGTCGCCGAATTCTTCCTGCGAGATGAGCATCGATTCGGTGGCGCCGTTGATCAGCCCCAGCAACGCGCTGCTGGCATTGGTCGGACTCCATACAAGATTCTCGCCCGTGGGCGGCGTAATCTTGGCGTTCGTGTAATCCGCGTCGAAGGTGGTCTCAATAGCGGCCACGTCCGCGGCATTGTTGGTGATTATGGCAAAGTCGCGCGTGGTCTTGTAGTCGGTCGGCGTCAGGTTCAGCGTCATGATGGCCGAGGTCGCCGCATCCACGGTGATGGTCTTCTGGTGCGTCACCGCGTACGCCGGATTGGCCCAATGCACGCCGCACTTGTTTTCCTGGAGGTAGTTGTAGGCCGGCGTGTTGACCTTCTTTTCATCACCGCTCTGATCCAGAATCACGCGCACCGTGACGCCCGCCGTCGCGGCTTTGGCGAATGCGTCCATCACCGTGACGTCGGTCAGCTCGTACATCGTCATGTCGATTGACTTCTTCGCTGTTGCAATCAGGTTATAAATTGCCGTCAAACCCTGGTCGGGCTCAGTGACCAGCGTATAGGTTGTGGCGGATGCGTGCGCCGTGTGTGTTTTCTGCGCAGGACGAGAAGGCTCGGGGGAAGTGGTCGGCATGGTGGTCTCCGTAGGGTCGGCAAGTTTCCATGGGCTCGTTCGAGAAGATTGTAGCGCGGGCGCGGATGATGTGCGGTAAATAAACCGATCTTCACGTGGTCGGCTGCGGCGGTACCAGCAAGACGGCAACCAGCGAGACGGTATGGAACGACAACCCCGGAGAGACAGACGGTGAAGGTACAGGCGGCGGCTACTCGACCGTTTTTTCGGTGCAATCGTTTCAGATTGGCGCGCCCCCGGCACCCGCCGGAACCAAGCACGAAAGCGGCCGCATGGTTCCCGACGTGGCTGCCGATGCCGATGTCGACCCGAACACGGGCTACGAAATCTACGTGCATGGCGCGCTGACCGTGGTGGGCGGAACGAGCGCTGACGCACCCCTGTACGCGGGCTTGTTTGCTTCGTTCGGAACCAAGCTGGGATTCGTGACGCCGAAGCTTTGGCAGAACCAGGCCGCTTTCAACGACATCACGATCACGCAGGGTGGCAACGGCTTTTATAACGCTGCGCCGGGACCCGATCCCTGCAGCGGGATCGGGTCACCGATCGGGACGAAAATTGCGGCGTTGTTTACGAGCTGATCCTGAGCCCGCTCGTTTTTTCTAACGCCAGAGCGCAGCGGTTTACGCCGCCGCTGTGTGCGCTGAGCTGCCACTGACGACTTCAATCACCCTGCGGCTGAACGCAGGAATGTCGTCGGGTTTGCGGCTGGTGATGAACTGGCCGTCGCTCACCACTTCCTGATCGACCCATCGCGCGCCCGCGTTGATGAGGTCGGTGCGGATGGAAGGCCATGAAGTGAGGGTCTTCCCTTCACGCGCTGGCTCAGGGAGGGTATCGGCAAAAGGCCTTCGTGATGACAAAGATCGACGGGCGAATCAAAGCGGTTGCCGCGGATCAGATCAACGATTCATTGCGCCGGCTCAAGGTAGACCATATCGACCTTCTGCAACACCATGAAGTCCTTCGCTTCGACGATCCCGATCGCGTCTTTGGCCCAGGCGGCGGCATGGAAGCGGCGCTCGAGGCGAAGCAGGCCGGCAAGATCCGCTTCATCGGCTTTACCGGCCATAAAGATCCGAGAATTCATCTCTACATGTTCGAGGTCGCACGCCGCAACGGCTTTCACTTCGATACCGTGCAGATGCCGAACAATGTCATGGATGCGCATTTCCGCAGCTTCGCCCAGCTCGTGGTACCTGAGGCGCTCAAGCAAGATACGGCGGTGCTGGGGATGAAATGTTTCGGCAGCTCCGTCCTGATGAAAAGCAACGCTCTCGCGAGCGGAGCAGTCACGCCCATTGATTGCCTGCGCTATTCGCTCAATGTGCCGGTGTCGGTGCAGATTACCGGTGTCACTTCACAGATGCTTCTCGATCAGGCGTTCGCGGCGGCGAAAACATTTCGGCCCATGGATGAAGCCGAAGTTGCCTCACTGATCGCGAAGACCGAGCAGGACGCGCAAAACGGCACCTATGAACTTTTCAAGACCACCTCGCACTTCGATACAACGGCACGGCATCCCGACTGGCTGGGGCCGGATGCGGAGCCGGTGCAGAAGCTGGCGCCAGCGCTGCCGGGATGAAAACAGGGGATCGGAGCTGATTGGAAGATCGCGCAGAGAGGTTCGCACAGTCTCACATCTCAAAATCAAGATGTGGGGGACCCTGCAGATTTGCGCCTGTCTGGAAAATGTGAATTCGCTTCTTGCCTCTCGACGCGCCGTCGTTCTCTCATGGCCTCGATCTGATTTCGCGCTTCCGCGGCGCCAATAAATTCTCCGTGTTCCGTCTGAAGGAAGCCTCCCTCGATATGGCCCGACAACGCCTGCCGCTCCTCATCGGTCCAGCTTTCCTCGGCCTCCTGCGCCTCGAGGGCGCGGCGGAGCACATCTTCAGCGTCAGCATACAAACCGCTGGAAAGCCGCTTGTTGATGAGCGATTCAAGGTCCGGTGGGAGGTTCAATTGCATCGACGCTCTCCTTTTCCGGTTTTTCTCCATCTTATGCTACGCTTTGGCCGACGTCAGCGCTCCCAGGTCCGCGGCCAGCCGCTCCGTACTGAAGGCTTCGATCACATCGCCTTCCTTCAGGTCGCTGTAGTTGGCGATGCCGATGCCGCACTCCATGCCGTTGGTCACCTCGCGCGCATCGTCCTTGAAGCGCCTGAGCGAGGCGATCTTGCCCTTGAAGATCTGCGTGCCATCGCGCATCACGCGCACTTCGGCATCGCGCCGGATGACGCCATCCTGCACGCGGCAGCCCGCGATGGTGCCCACCTTGGGAATCCTGAAGATGTTCAGCACCTCGGCGCGGCCCACGTAGTTCTCCTTGAAGGCCGGTTCCAGCAGGCCCATCATGGCCAGACGAATCTCGTCCTGCAGCTCGTAGATGATCGAGTGCAGCCGAATCTCCACGTTCTCCTGGTTGGCAAGCTCGGCGGCCTTGCGCTCCGGGCGCACGTTGAAGCCGATGATGATGGTATTCGACGCCGTGGCCAGCAGCACGTCGCTCTCGGTAATGGAGCCCACGCCCGAGTGCAGCACCTTTACGCGCACCTTTTCCGTCGACATACGAATGAGCGAATCGGCCAGCACTTCCACGGATCCCGTCACGTCGCCCTTGATGATCAACGGCAGGTCCTTGATGCCCGACTCCTTGATCTGCTCCGACAGTCCTTCCAGCGACATGCGCGAACTCTTGGCCAACTGCGCCTCGCGCTCCTTCATCTTGCGGTATTGCGCGATGCCCTTGGCCTTATCGCGGTCAGCGACTGCAAGGAAGGTGTCGCCGGCATCGGGAATCGCCTCAAGGCCCAGCACTTCGACAGGCGTCGAGGGACCGGCTTCGGTTAAAGCGCGTCCGCGGTCGTCAAACATGGCACGCACCTTGCCGAAAGTGTTGCCGACAATGAAGCTCTCGTTCAAGCGCAGGGTTCCATCCTGCACCAGAACCGTGGCTACGGCGCCACGCCCGCGGTCGAGCTTGGCTTCAATGACGGAGCCGACGGCCTTCCGGCCCGGCGTGGCTTTGGGTGCGCGGATGTCGGAAACAAGGCAGATCATTTCCAGCAGCAAGTCGAGGTTCATGCGCTTCTTGGCGCTTACCTCGACAAACACCGTGCCCTCGCTGCCGGCCGCCCACTCTTCCGGAATCAGACCGCGATCGGCAAGCTGCTTCTTCACGCGATCGGGGTTGGCCTCAGGCTTGTCGATTTTGTTCACGGCCACGATGATGGGAACATTGGCAGCTTTCGCGTGATCGATAGCCTCGAGCGTCTGCGGCATCACGCCGTCATCGGCTGCCACCACCACCACCACGATGTCCGTGACCTTGGCGCCACGCGCTCTCATGCGCGTAAATGCTTCGTGGCCCGGCGTGTCCAGGAATACAATTTCACGTCCCGACGCAGGCGAGCCTTCCTTGGCAAACTTCACCTTGTAGGCGCCGATGTGCTGCGTAATGCCGCCGGCTTCTCCCGCGGCCACGTCGGTTTCACGGATCGCGTCGAGCAGTGATGTCTTGCCGTGATCCACGTGGCCCATGACGGTAACAACCGGCGCGCGTGGAACTTCGACAATGTCGGTCTTTTCGGTGTCGAGCACCTCTTCGATGGCCTCATTCGCCAGCTCTTCTTCGTAGGTGATGACGGTCGCGGCCGCGCCGAACTTGGCGGACATGTCCTTGATCATTTCGGAATCGAGCGACTGATTCACCGTGACGAAGATGTTGCCCATCATCAGGGTGGCGATCAGGTCCTTGGCACGCACGTCGAGTTTTTCGGCGAGGTCCTTTACGCTGATGCCTTCGGTGACGGTGATGTCGCGCGTGATCGGCACCGGCTCGTTGCTGTATTGCATGCCGCTATAGCGTGGCGGCGGCACAAAGCCCTTCATCGGGCCTTCTTTGGTCTTTGGGTACTGCTGCTGACCACGGCCGCGGCCGCGCGAAGCTGCGCGCGGCGGGCGCTGCGTCTCCGGCGGTGGCGTAGCGCCGCCTGGTCCAGGTCGTGCGCCAAAGCCAGGACGCGCACCAAAGCCGGGACGCGCGCCAAAACCAGGCCGTGCGCCGGGACCTCCTGATCCCCCTGGTGCGAATCCGCCCGTGGAAGTGCGCGTGGGATGCTTGGGCCGCGGTCCTCCTGCAAACGAACCAGGACCTCCTGGCCCAACGGGGCCGCGTTGTCCGGGCCCGCCCGGGCCGGTCGCGGGTCTGCGATCGAAGATTGGCTTGCCGCGCTGAATTCCGCTGCCGGTTCCCGCCGTCGGAGGCACAGGAGCGACATAGGACGATTTGTAAACTGGCCGCGGTCCGGTTTGCGGCATCACCATGCGGCGCGCAGGCGGTGCGGGTGGTACCCGGACATGTCCGCGCTGGCCCGGCGCGCTGATTGGCGCGCTCGTCGACTCTGCGGCAATGGTGGGAACCGATGCTGTAACTTCCGCCGGGGGTGCAGGAACCTCAGGGGCAGACTGCGCAGCTGCTGCAGGTTCGAGTGTGGCTGCCGGCGCCGGCGCCTCAGGAACCGCTGCCGCCTTGGCAATTATCGGCTTCTCTTCGCGCACAGCCGGAGCCACGGGCGGTCTTACGGCGCCAGCCGGAGGAGGCGCAACGACGATCACCGGGCGCGTAGGCGTCACCACGCCTGCAGGTGGTTTGGCCACGACAGCGCCGGAAGGGGGACGGCTGGCAATAGCCGGAGGAGCAGTGGGTTGAGCAATAATCGGCGGCGCTTGTCGCGGCAGAGGAACTATCTTGCGCGGCTCAGGACGCGCGGGAGCCGCGGCGGCAATCGGGGGCGCGGCGGGCGCTGGGCGCTCCGCGGGCTTGGCTGGCTGCGCAGGCGGAGCGGCCGGCTTGGCCGGCACGCGCACGTGACGCGCCTCATCTTCCTCTTCCTTCTTCTTGGCCAGAATGGCCTTCATCACATCGCCGGGCTTGGAGATGTGCGACAGGTCGATTTTGGGAACGATGGCGGGCGCGCCGTGACGGTTAGACGCACCTGCGGCATGCGATCCCGATCGCGATTCCTGCGTAAAATGCGCACGAACCCTATCCGCCTCGTCGCCTTCGAGCGAACTGGAGTGCGTTTTGCCCGCAGGAACACCGAGCTCCGAAAGAATGTCGAGAATCGCGCGAGACTTTACTTCCAGCTCTTTTGCGAGATCGTTAATACGAACCTTGCTCATCCGCCTCTTTTCAATTCTGTGCCGCCAAACCGCCCTTAGTCGTCCGCCGCGGCGAACTATCTCACGGCACTAGCCGCTCTTGAACTTTGCGTTAACGTATGCCGGGCCTGGGACGATGCCGCGCATATTATGCGCCATCCTCTTTAGCCGCCTGCTGCTCTTCTTCGTCGTGCTCTTTCTTTTTCTCTGCCGCGCCTTCGGCCTGCGGAGTTTCCTCTCCCGTAACTTCAGTCTCTGCCGCTGCAACCGGCGCTGCTTCCCCGACCGCCCCCGCTTCGCCGGCTTCCTGCTCCACTGCGGCTTCGGCTGCCGGTTCTGCGGCTTCTGCTGCTGCCGCGGCTTCTGCTTCCGCTGCCGCCACTGCCTCGGCCTCTTCAAACTGGCCGAAGTAGTGCCGCACGGCCACTGAAATCTTCTCCAGCGTCTTTTCGCCGATGCCTGGGATTTCTTCGAGCTGCTCCGGCGTCATGTCAGCCAGCCCCTCCACGGTCGTGATGCCCGCAGCCACCAGCTTCTGAATAATGCCTTCGCCCAACTCCGTCACTTGCTCGATCGGCGTCGTGGGCGCGCCGGCCAGAGCCTGCATCTGCTGCTCCACTTCCTGGCGCTTCTCCTCTTCGCTCTTAATGTCGATCTTCCATCCCAGCAACTTAGCCGCCAAGCGCACATTCTGGCCCTTCTTGCCGATGGCCAGCGACAACTGCGTGTCGTCGACGATGACTTCCAACTGCTTTTCGGTCAGGTCTGTGATGGAAACGCGGCTCACCTTGGCAGGCTGCAGCGCCTTTTCGGCAAAGGTCGTGATCTCATCCGAGAACTCGATGATGTCGATTTTTTCGCCGCGCAACTCGCGGATGATCGACTGCACGCGCATGCCCTTCATGCCTACGCACGCGCCCACCGGATCCACATCCTTGTCGCGGGACTGCACGGCAATTTTCGTGCGCTCGCCGGCCTCGCGCGCAATGGCCCGGATGACCACCGTGTTGTCGTAAATCTCCGGCACTTCTGACTGGAATAAATTCGATACCAGCTCCGGTGCGGCCCTGCTCACAATCACCTGCGGACCCTTGGCCGCGCGATCCACCTTCAGCAACACCACGCGCACGCGTTCGCCTACGCTGAATTGCTCCAGTCGCGACTGCTCGCGCTTGGGGCAGCGCGCTTCGGCCTTGCCCAGGTCGTAAATGTAGTCCTGGCCCTCGATGCGCTTCACGGTCGCGTTCAGTACTTCCTTTTCGCGGTGCGCATACTCCTGGAAGACCGTATCGCGCTCCGCCTCGCGGACCTTTTGAAAAATGATCTGCTTGGCCAGTTGCGCGGCGATGCGGCCCAGCGGGCTGGTGTCGCGATAGATGCGAATCTCACTGCCCACTTCCACGCCAGGCGCCATCTCGTTGGCCTCCGTCAGCGTGATCTGGTTCACCGGATCCTCAATCTCCTCGTCGTCCGCGACCACCGTCTTATAGATGTAGGCCTGGATCTCGCCCGTCTCCTTGTTCAGTTCCCCGCGCATATTTTCCTGGGTCTTGTAGAACTTGCGCGTAGCCAGGGCAATGGCTTCCTCAACCGCGCCCACAACAATGGCGGGGTCGATGCCCTTCTCCGAGCTCAGGAGTTCGATACTTTGATACAAAACGCTGGTGGCCATACTCTCTCTTAGCTCCTAGCTACTAGCCGCTAGCTCCTAGCTCGTTCCCGCGATCGTCGCTTCCGCTCAGTAAGAGCTAGAAGCTAGGAGCTAGAGGCTGATAGCTGTCTTTCAAATCTCCGGTACCAGATTCGCTTTCTCGATGTTGCTGAGCGCGATCTCCACCGTGTCCACGCCGGCCTTGCGACTCTTGCTGTTTTGCTTCATCGCCGCCAGATCAAGCACGATTCCGGGTGCCCCAGGTCTCGAGTCTGAGACCCGGGAAACTCCCGTCACCAATCTTCCCTGCCAGTGCCGGTTGTTGCGCACCGGTTCAAAGGTCTGCACCTTCACCAGGCACCCTTGAAACCGCTCGAAGTCCGCAGCCCGAGTCAACTTCCGGTCGAGTCCCGGGGAACTAGCTTCCAGCGTGTACGGCTCGCCGGGAATCAAGTCCTCCACGTCGAGCAAAACTCCAAAATCGCGGCTGAACGCCGCGCAATCCTCGTGCGTCACGCCGGAAAGCTGCTCCACAGTAAGCGAGCCCTCTAAAAGCTTCTCCGGCAAACCCTCTGCGCCAGCCTCGGCCGCGGCTTTCAATTGCGCCCGGCCCTCGGCGTTTTTCTCCAAAGTCACGCGAAGAATTCGATCTTTGGCCGGCCCTGTGAACTCGAGATCGACCACGTCGAGCCCGTGCGAGGCAGCCACTCTGTCTGCCGCCTTCCGGATTTCGTCGAATTTGACCGGCATTGTTACCCTAACCGCCATCGTTCCCGGCCGCTTTCCCGGCAGCCACAACTCCCGCATTCCCTTGATTTTTCAGGGTTTTCGGGCAACTTTTGCCGCAAATAAAAAGTGGGCTTTCGGCCCACTCATCTCTCCGCCAGCCGGTGCGCACACGGAAAAACCGGCGAACAAACGCGTTGCATTCTTAGAATACAGCGAAATCCAAGGAAATTCAACTACCTGCGGCTTGCCGCGCTCCCCTACTTCCCGCGTTGCTTGGACTCCGAAAAGGCCGCGATACTCGTGGCCGTGGTTTCGAGGACTGTTCTTTGCGCCCTGGCCTTCGGCTCCTGAAAGAAGTTTTCGCCGCCGCTTCTGAGTGCACGCATTCGCGCTTCGCTGAAGGCTGGCCTTCTCACAACCGTTCCCATCTAAACTGTCGAATGGAGACGGATCGAATATGGGAAGGACGCCTTGGCTGGCCTGGGTGATGGCGATTTCAACCCTGAGCCCAATCGGTAGGGCGCAGCAGGTCTATTTGGGCTTCGATAAGAATGATTACCCAGGCGACTCTGTAATGCTGCAACTGCGTGACACGTACCGGTACACCAGCTATTGGCTGAACAACCCGCCGGGGCTTGATCGCAATCCGTGGCAGGGAAAACGGGCGTTCATTGAAAAGCAGGGATTTGGTTTTTTGGTCCTCTTCAACGGAAGAATCAGCACTGAGCTAGAAGGCAAGGATACCGCCGCCTTCGGCAATCAGGATGGCAACGCTGCGGTGGATTCTGCAATTCGGGAAGGTTTCCCCAGGACGGTTCGCATATTCCTCGACCAGGAGCAAGGGGGACGCCTGCTTCCCAATCAAGTTGGATACCTTGCGGCGTGGGTAGAAGCTGTTCGCCGTCGCGGAGCTCGTGCGGGCGTCTATTGCTCGGGAATCGATGTAGCGGAAGGAGGCGGCAGGATCAACACCGCTGAGAATATCCAGATGCTCGAGGGGAAAAAATTGGCGGCTGCAAAAATGCCAGGGTCGCGGTTGGCACTCTGGGTAGCCAACGACCAATGCCCGCCTGCGCCGGGCTGCACCTCGACGGATCTGCCACCGAGAATTGGCTCTCGATTGAATAATCCGAGCGAAATTGCCGCTTGGCAGTATGCCCAGTCCCCGCGCCGTGCGCAGTTCAGTGCTGGCTGCCCTAAGAATGTTGCACCTGACGGAAATTGCTATGCTCCCGGCTTGCCACACAGCCCAGCATCCTTCATCGATCTGGACGTAGCTACATCGCCAGATCCGTCCGAGGGAAGATGATTTCTGCGCCCGGGATATGGGAATTCATGTCGGCAGAAGTCGCGGGCGGTTCGTCGGCTCTTTCGAGAATCCACCGCACGATTTCTTTTGCGTGGAGGAACTCAAGGCGCGACAATAGCGGAATGAGAAAGCTCTGTCTTCTCGCTCTGGCCTTGCTCGCTCTCGGGACGGGGCTTCCCCCAATTCACGCTCTCGATAAGCAACCACCCGGCGTCTTTCATGCGCGCCGCTTGGCCCTTGCCGGCAAACTGCAGGGCGGGGTCGCGATACTGTTCGCCGCAGAAGAGCCGGTGCTGGACTTCATGCCTTACCGCCAGGACTCGGACTTCTATTACCTGACGGGTTGGAACGAGCCGGGTGCGGCGCTGCTGATCGAGGGCGATGCGTCGCAAGCCGGCACGACCCACGCCTACAAAGAGATTCTCTTCCTGCCCGCGCGCAACCTGCGCATGGAAGCGTACACCGGCGCGAAGATGGACGCCGCCACGCCCGGTGTGGAAGATGCATCCGGTGTCGATCACGTCGAAGCGATGACTGAGCTGCCCGCAGAACTGAGCCGCATGATCTCCGCCGACCGCTCACTCTCCGCCAATTTGTGGACGCAACCGGATTCAGCTTCCGCCGCAGCGCTGTTGAGCTTTACCGCAACCACTCTGGGAACCGCAGACGTGCCGCAAGGCGCACGACGTTACCAACCTCACCATGCCGCTGCGCCAGATCAAAGACGAAGGCGAGATCGAGCTGATCAAACAGGCGTCCACGGCGTCGATCCTGGCGCAGCGCGTGATGATGCAGTGGTGGGTCAAGCCGGGAATGACGGAGCGCGCCATTGCCGGAGCCATGACCGCGGTGTGGATGGAGAACGGATGCGAGCGGCCCAGCTACGCGCCCATCGTGGGTTCGGGACCAAACTCCACCATCCTGCACTATTCCAACAATGACCGCACCATGCAGGACGGCGATCTGCTGCTAGTCGATGCGGCCTGCGAGTACTCCATGTACGCTGCCGACATTACTCGTACCGTCCCAGTGAATGGCCACTTCACCGCCCGGCAGCGCGAGATTTACAACGTCGTCCTGGGCGCGCAGCAAGCCGCTTTCGACGCCTTTGTCGCCGGCAAATCCTCCATCAACGATCGCGACCGAAAGGATCCGAATTCGCTCGACACCGTGGCTTACAACTACATCAATACCCACGGGAAAGATCTGCACGGCCAGCCGCTCGGCAAGTATTGGCTGCACGGCCTGGGCCACATGATGGGCATCGATGTCCACGATCCCGGCAATTATCCCGTGGTGCTCAAGCCGGGAATGGTCTTCACCATAGAACCGGGAGTCTACATTCCCGAGGAAAAAATCGGCGTGCGCATCGAGTGCGATTTTCTCGTCACCCCCGACGGCAAGCTCGTCGATTTGGATGCCAGCCTTCCGCATACCCCCGACGAAATTGAAGCGGCGATGCAGGCCGGCAAGAGCGCAGCAAAGTAGGCGATGAGCAAGGCGGAGCACAAAATGGACCCGCGCGATGCCATGGATGCTTCCGAGGTCGATGCGCTGAGCCGCGTCTTCAGCGAACAGCTTCTCGCCTGCCTGGACGAATGCGCGCGCGGCCGTCACGGCCTGTTTGCGGAGCCGATCGACCTGGACGACCCGGAAAAAACCTGGCCTGAAGCGGCGCGTCTTCGCGAGCTTGCCGTGGCGTTGCAAAACATTCTCGCGCAACAGGAAGAACGCAACGCGCTCTGCGATGAATTCCTCGATCTGTGCACCATGCACGGAGAAAGCCATCCCGGCGAGCGCAAGCTGGCGCGCATGTTTCTTGAGCGCATTGAGCGCGGCGAAGTGGGATCGCCAACCCAAGAGACACCCTGGTGAATCTAAAACCCCGCCCCTCCGCAGTCCTGCCGCGGAGGGGTCAAGCGCGGGATTGCTTTGAGCCCAGCCTCAGAATCGAATGCCTATCGTGACCGGAATCAACTCCGTGGTGCCGAGGCCATTGGCTTGGGAAGCGGGCGGCGTGTGAATAAACGTGTAGCGCGTCTCAGCGAAGAGCTCGGAATGGGTCTCGCTGTCGTTGCCGTACATGTTGCCACCCAGGCGATGGTAAAGGCCGAAACCGGCATTGCCACCCCACTGATTCGAGGTGAACGACGAAACGGTGACATTCTCGTAGTATTCGCCGTAGTAGCTAAGCACGGCCTCGGCGGCTTGGAAATTGGTCGACTTGTGGTACCAGCCGAAGCCGCCGACCAGGTAAACGCCGTTCGTTCTCTTCGGAAACAGGTCGATGACCGGAGAGCCGGTGATTGAATTGATATGGGTGTTGCCCGCCGAGATGTCGTATTCGCCGTCGTCGATCGCACTATTGACGTCTGCGATCAGAGCCCCTGGCAGCTTGTCGCCGATAAACTGATACTCGGCCAGCGCCGAGACCCACTTGTTGAAGCGCAGGCCGCCGCCAACGGTGAAATTTCCGCCCCAGGTGATGACTGGGACGGGGGTCGAGACTACGCCGGCTTGGTCTGTGTCGTTGCCGACGGGGGCGTTGAAGCCGCCGCCTGCCTCAAAGGCCCAGCTGTGATTGTGAAGGAACCCGTGACTTCCGCCGCCGTTGCCGTACTGGCCCCCGCCGGCCCCGCCTGAACCGCTCGGCGTCGGGGCTGAGGGCAGAACAAATTCGGCCAACTCCGTCTGGGTCATGCCCGATTGACTTGAGGAGTAGCTGGATGAGCTGGATGTGTCATTGGAAGTGTTGGACTGCGCTTGCGCTACGCCGGCTGCAAACAACACCGCAGCCGCAAATGCACCGATGCGCCGCACCTGCGGCATCCGAAGGGGGGATGACATGGTAAATACCTCAAGAGAAAGATTTTGCTTCGCTATCCGGGATTTCATGCCCCGGTCATTTGAGTTAGACACCGAAACCGTCCAGAGGTTGCTTTATGCTTGGGTGGCCGGTGGGAGTAGTTCAAGATAGTGGGACTTGCGCGTGATTTCCCGCCAAGCTAGAATAGTGTCACAGAATGGTTGGAGGGACACATGGAACTTCAAGCGCGAGTGCAGGTGGGCGAGAAGGGCAGAATCGTGATTCCTGCCGAGATTCGCGAGGCGATGGGGATTCGTGTAGGAGATTCGGTGGAGATGCGTTTCGAAGATTACGAATTGCGGGTTTCAACGAGACGGGCCCGGATTCGGCGTGCGCAGGAACGCGCCCGCCTATATGTTCCACCCGGAACTCTTGTTTCCGAGGAGCTGATTGCGGAGCGGCGCGAGGCGGCCAAGCATGAATAAGGCTGTTTTGGACGCCTCCGCCATTCTGGCCGCCCTTTTCGATGAACCAGGCGCGGAAAAACTCACGGATGAGGTCACGGATAATGCCGTGGTCAGTTCGGTGAATCTCGCCGAGGTACAAGCCAAGCTGATTAAGAAAGGCTACGAGCCTAGCGAAGCTTGGGAGGACGCGTTATCTGTGGCAACCGCTGAGCACTTCACGCCCAATCAGGCCAGAATCGCCGGAACTCTCATTGAAAAGACGGGACGACTGGGACTTTCGCTGGGAGATAGGTCGTGTCTGGCGTTGGCAATTGATCTCCGAGGGGAAGTTTATACAGCTGACCAAGCGTGGCGCGGGCTCAAGCTCGGAATTCCGATTCATGTGATTCGGTAGACGCCGCTGTCTCGAAGCCGCCGGAAAAGCGAAGGCCGGAGCGCTGGCTCCGGCCTTGGCTAACTCCGCTAGCTCCGCTAACCCCGCTAAATCCGCTACCCCTGGATATCGAACTGCTCGGGATGCAGCGTCGGATCGCTCTTGAGCAGAAGATTCTGCCCGATCAGCTCCTCGAATTCAGTCAACCAGCGGGCGTTGTTGCCCTTCAGCACCTTCACCGTCTCGGGATGTACGCGCAGCATCACATCGGCAGCCTCAAAGTGCTTGCGCATCTTGCGCAACTCGATGTAAATCTCGTTGCAGACGGTAGCGGAGCTCTTCACCATGCCGGTCGCCTGGCAAGTGGGGCAGGGAACGCTCAGCGTCCGCTCCAGCGACTGCTTCACGCGCTTGCGCGTAATCGCCACCAGGCCGAAATCGTTAAACTGCAGCACCTTGGTCGGCGCGCGGTCGTTCTTCAACGCCTCTTCGAGCGCGGCCATCACCTTGAAGCGGTTCTTGCGCTCGTCCATGTCGATGAAGTCGATCACGATAATGCCGCCCAGGTCGCGCAGGCGGATCTGGCGCACGATCTCCGGCACTGCATCGAGGTTGGTCTTCAGAATCGTGTCCTCGAGCCGCGCCGACTTGCCCACGTATTTGCCGGTGTTGATGTCAATCGCCACCAGCGCCTCGGTCTGGTTGATGACGATCGAGCCGCCGGACTTGAGCCAGACCTTCGAGCGCAGCGCCTTCGAAATCTCGTCCTCGATGCCGAAGTGCTCAAAGAGCGGAACCTCTTTGGTGTAGAGCTTGACGCGCCGCACCAGCGAGGGCGAGAAGCGGTTGAGGAAGCGCACAATGCGCTCGTAGTCGGCCTCGGTGTCAACCCAGATATTCGAGAAGTTCGAGCTTACCTGGTCGCGCAAAATGCGCTCGATGAGCGACAAATCGTGGTAGATCAGCGCCGGCGACTTTGACGCTTCGGAGCGCTGCTTGATGTCGTTCCACAGATTCATCAGGAAGCGCAGGTCGGCGCGCAATTCTTCTTCCGACGCGCCCTCGGCCGCGGTCCTCACAATGAAGCCGCCCGTTGAGTCGCCGCGCTCGTGCGTCAGAATCCGCTTCAGGCGATGGCGTTCTTCGTCGGAAGCAATCTTGCGGCTCACGCCCACGTGGCTGACGGTGGGCATGAAAACCAGGAAGCGGCCGGGAAGCGCGATGTGGCTGGTGATGCGCGCGCCTTTCTTGGCGATCGGCTCCTTGGCAATCTGCACCAGGATTTCCTGACCGGACTTCAACAGGTCCGAGATGATAGGCAGGTCAGAAGTTTGGGCGGAACGGCGCGACGGACCGCGCCCACGTTGCGGCCCGCGACCACGCTGCCCGCGATCGCGGCGTTCGCGGCCGCGAGCCGGCGGTGCGCCTGCTGCCGCTCCCTCTTCCTCTGCGGCCTCGTCCTCTTCTTCCTCGCCGCCCGGTTCGCCAAGATTCCGTTGGATGCGGTGGTCGAGGTGCGCCTCCTGGAACATTTCTCCCAGGTCGCCGGGGCGCACGTTCGAGGGCAGCGTCTCCTCTTCGTAAACGTCCAGGTCGTGCACTTCGGGCTTGTGACGGCGCGCATGGGGCGCTCCGTCGAACTCCTCGCCCTCGATCACTTCCTCTTCGACAAGGCCGTGACCCGGCGCATACGTTGAAACCGGAGCCGCGGCCTGCTTCTTAGCCGGTTCCTCTTCCTTCTTCTTTCCAAAGCCGAACAGGCGGAAGCCCGTCGGCGACGAAGGATCGACACGGTGCGAAGCAGACGCATCAATTTCGTTATTCCCTGGCTCGTCCCCGTCTTCAAATTCCTCTGGAGCCGAATCCGCCGTCTCCTCGAATTCGTCGTCTTCCGCAATCTCGCTTTTGGCGGTCTTCAGCTTTGGTGCATCTTCGTCCGCGAGCTCATTGAATGCGTCTGCGCCCAGGCTCTCCTCTTCGAACTCGAGAGCCGTTTCCTTCGGCTCTTCTGTTCCCGTTTCCGTTTCGTAATAGGACGCCTCAGTCGTCTGGCGCTCCTCCTCGACGGTTTCGTCAGTGGCGGCGCCAGTTTCTGCCGCGGGCTCGCTTTCGCTGGGCAAATCGGGCTCGGCCTCCGCCTGAGTTCCGCGATGACGCGAAATAGATTCTCCCGGCAACAAGCCGCTGCCATCCCATGTAATGGGGGCGTCGATCAGCGTGGAAGGCTTTGAAGTGTAATTGCGAGGTGGCGGGGCGGCCTTTTCCGGCGTTGTGTCGCCGGCTGGCGCGCCGCCATACTTCGAAAGAGATTCACCCGGAAGCACAATGGTGACAGGCGCTGGGTGTGCGTGCGGTGCAGGCCGCGGAGGATGGGCTTCGCGCGCGGGCGGCTCCTCTTCAATTTCAAAGGTCTCAACCGGCTCTGCCGGCCGGGCAACGCGTGGCCCCGTCTCTGCAGCCGCTTCCGGCGCGACACCCTGTCCCCGTCCGCCGCGACGGCGACGCCGTCCACGCCAACGGCGCCCGCCAGCTTCTTCCTTGTCCTGCGCAGTCTCCGCTGATGCGGGAGCATTCGCAGGTTCCGGAGCAGCCGTCTCCGCAGGCGCTTCTTCCGGGGTGCGGCGTTCCGGTTTGGACTCCGGTCTTCTGTCGCCACCGCGTTCTTCGCGGCGTCCACCGTTGCGGTCAACACCATGCGGATGCTTCACCTCGCGCGGAGCCTGGCCGGTGGCCGCAGCTTTCTCCAACTCGTCGGTCTCTTCCTGGTCCTCGAGCTCGATGAAGTCGGTTACGTACAGGAATGCATCGCGCTCCAGGCCCAGGTCGACAAATGCCGACTGCATGCCGGGCAGAACTCGTGTCACGCGCCCGTTGTAAATGGAACCCGCGAGGGTGTACTCGTTTTCGCGTTCGTAGTAGATTTCCGCGAGTTGATCGTCTTCTAAAATCGCAAGCCGCGTCTCATGCGGCGTGCTTGAAATACAAATTTCCTTTGCCATCGTGCCTTTCCGTCCGGCAGCCAAAAGCAGCCGGTACATGCGGCAAGGTTGGATGGACACGCGCGAAGACGACAGGAGGGATGGGCGGATAACCGATAAGGCAATCGCAGAAGGCCTCAAGCGCAGCTGCCTGCCTCACGGGCGGCGAGCCTGGGCAAGAAGACCGAACGGTCTGCTGGTGGCGGGTATCGCTGCGGTTATAGAGAGTGCTCGAGGCGGCAATGGCTGACACTCGACCGGAAGCGGACGGGGGGAAGACCCACACGGGTGAAACGCCGTTCGCTTGTCCCAATCGATTTGCTCGGTTTCGAAGTTCCTTGCAATGTGCAAGCCGCGAGCCGTGCCGTATGCTCCGGCGACCGGTTTCAGTCGTTGGAGCCCAGCGGCCATCCCGTCTCTGCGTGCTCATAAACCCAATCCTGCCGGGCGCGATCCATCGGGACCAAGCCGGCGAATACTTGAAAAACTTGCTCTTGCAACCCGAAACAATCGCAAATTGTTCCCGGGCCGCACACTACTGAATCTTTCCTCGCGCCCCTGAGCCGAATCGGATCAAGACGCGTCAGTTCACGAACCGGCGCATGCGGACATTCATTGCCACGCCCAGCGCCAGGAACGTAAACAGCACCGAAGATCCACCGTAACTCATTAAAGGTAAAGGGATTCCGGTGACGGGCATAAACCCGATGACCATGCCCACGTTGACCGCAATCTGAAAGGTCAACACAGCCACGATTCCCATGATAATGAGGGACCCGGGCAGGTCGGCGGCTGTTTGAGCGTTTTGAATCAAACGCATCAATATAAGGAAGTATAGCAGCAGCACAAATATCGCGCCCACAAAGCCGTGCTCCTCGCTGAACGCGGCAAAAATGAAGTCAGTGTATGGAATAGGCAGGAAATAGCCCTGCGTCTGGGTGCCTTTTTGAGCGCCCTTGCCCCAGATTCCCCCTGACCCCACGGCAATCTCCGATTGCAGCACCTGGTAACCCGCGCCCTTGGGATCGTTCTGCGGGTTGATGAAGCTGGTCAGGCGGGACTGCTGATAGGAATGCACGACTCCGCTCTTCTGTAACTTCTGCACGATGCCGCTCGACAGCACTCCAACAAGCATTGCCGCACCGCAAGTGACCAGAATCGCTGCCTGTTTCAGGTTGATGCCACCGAAAAACAGGCCCGCGACGAGGACCGGCGCATAGGTAAGCGTCGTGCCCAGGTCGGGCTGGATCAGCACCAGGATCATGGGAACGCAGACCATGCCGAAGGCCTTGAAGATCTCCTTCCAGGTCAGGTTGCGGCCCCCGATGTTGGCGATGTAGCGGGCCATGGCAAGGATCAGCACCAGCTTGACCCACTCCGAAGGCTGGAACTGGATGGGCCCGAGCGCAATCCAGCGCCGTGCGCCGAGGGCTTTGTGACCAACCAGCCGGACGGCGACCAGCGAAACAATAAAGATGCCGTACATCCAGGGCGACAAGTCGATCAAACGGTGGTAGTCGATCTTGGCCAGGATGAACATGCAAACCACGCCTGCCGCAATAAAAAAGATCTGCTTCGATTCGAAGCTCGCGAAGCGGGTGTGCACCGTGGTTGAGTAAATCTCAAGCACAGAGATGACGCCCAGCGCCAGAACCAGGCAGAGCAGCCACCAGTCGAAGTCGCGAAAGCTCAAAAAGCGGCGCAGGGGCATGAGGCTACTGATTCCTCCGCGGCTCGGGTTCGGGCGCAAGTCCCGATGTGGTCTTCAAAGCGGGCCTGCGCTCAGGCAGCGCCGCGGCCACCTCTGTCGGCGTTCCCTGGGCATGCACCGCCGCTGGAGGCGCTGCGTTTTTCGCCGGCTTGCGTCTGGTTTCAACGCCGGATGCGTTCGCAGCCACAATCTGCCCGTTCTGAACAAAGAAATGTCCGCCGTGAATTTGGCCCCTGGTAGCCGCCATGTTCTTTGCGCCCGGGTGGGTGCCGGGGCCGGTTTCGACGCCAGGAGTTGACCACACCGCACCAACCTCGATGGGCGCCGCAGCCTTTTGCGGCGGCAAGTTGCCCGCCAGGCGTCGCTTCTTATCGACAAAAGCCTCCACCACCTTCCCGGCGATGCGTGCGGGGTACCAGCTGAATTCGCCATTCTGCCACAGGACCACCACAACAAGCTCAGGGTTGCGGCGCGGCGTCACACCCACAAACCATACGTTCGGATACGTGCTCTTGCCCTTATTGCTCTTCCCCAGCGCCTCGTGGCTCATGACCTCTGCCGTGCCGGTTTTGCCGGCAAAGTCGATGCCTGGCAGACCCTCCGCGCCAGCCGTGTGGTAGAGGCCGGGCTGCGTGACGTTGTACATGCCGTCGGTGATGATCTCCCAATTATCCGGATCGATCGGCACGTACGCAGTGCCCGATCCGGGAAAGCTATCCGCCAGCGATTTGCGGAATTCCTCGGGAAGCTGGTCGGGAAACACCACGTGGGGACGCACCAGGTGCCCACCGGACGCAATGCCGCCAATGATGCGCGCTAACTGGAGCGGCGTGGCCTCCACTGCGCCTTGGCCGATCGACACGTCGAGCGTCTCGTCCGGGTACCAGCGGTTGTGGTAGTTTTTCATCTTCCACTGAGCGCTCGGCATCAATCCTGCCTGCTCGCCCGGCAAATCGATCCCGGTTTTCTGGCCGTACCCGAACGCCGTCGCGTACTTCACAATGCGGTCGATGCCCAGCTTATCGCCCAGCATGTAAAAGAACGTGTCGCAGGAATAGGGAATGGCATTGTGCATGTCCACCGCGCCGTGACGCTCGTCGCACTTGTGGTAGTAGCCGTAGGGGCCCCACCCGCCATTGCACACAATGTGCATGTTCTGCATGATGCCTTCCTGCAAGCCCGCCACCGACATGAGAATCTTGAAGGTCGAACCCGGCGCAAGCTGCGCCTGAATGCCCTTGTTCATCAGCGGATGGTCGGGATCGGTCAGCAGCCGGTTCCATTCCGTGCGGTCGATCTTGACCGCAAAAGCATTGGGATCGAAACTCGGCCGCGAAACCATGGCCAGAATCTCGCCGTTGCGCGGATCCATGGCGATGATCGCCCCGTTGCGATCACCCATCGCCAATTCGGCGGCGCGCTGCAGGTCGTTGTCGATGGTGAGCCGCAGGCCCTGGCCCGCCTGCGCGTGCTCGATGCCGAAATAGCCCACCTCACGGCCGTGGCTGTCCACCACCACTTCGCGGCTGCCGTCCCTGCCGCGCAGCAACTCGTCGTAGGTCTCCTCCACGCCCGCCTTGCCCACCACGTCCCCCGGCTCATAGTAGGCAAACCGCGAGTTGTTCAGGTCGTCTTCGCTTACCTCGCCCACGTACCCGATCAAGGCCGCGGCAAAGCCGTCGCGCGGATACAGACGGCGCTCTTCGTCAATAGTTTCAAGTTCAGGTAATTCATTGCGATGCGCCGCGATAAAGGCCTGCTCGTCGGCGGTCACGTCCAGTTTGACGGGGATGGGCTGGTAGCCAGGCTGGCCGCGGAAGCGGTGCAACGTCGCCCGCAGTTGTTCCAGGTCAAGATCCAGGCCCTTCGCGATCAAGGGCAGGTCGGCATCCACATTCCGGCTCTGCTCGCGCACCAGGAAGCAGGTGACCGACGGATAATTGTCAACCACCAGCCGGTTCTCGCGATCGAAGAGTTTGCCGCGCGGCGCCAGGATCGGCTCTTTACGGATGCGGTTCTGCTCAGCCAGCACCCGGTAGCTTTCGACGTCCAGCACCTGCAGCCGCCACAAGCCGGCCGCAAGCGCCAGCATCATAAAAAGAATGCCGTACTGCACCACGGCCGCCTTGACCGGGGAAAGCTTTTCACCGCGATTGCTGCCTAAAACCATGGTCTCTACGCTTCAGAATACTCCCAGTTCAAATTCCCGCGCCGCCCTTCGAGCCTTCGCCCTTTCACTCTTTCCCTTTTTCGCTGGCCATCTGCTTCCTATTCCCTCGCACTCCCGGTCCCTGTCTTCTTGTTCCCTTATTCCCTCGGTCCCTGCCTCTCAGAAGACCTCAACCGAGGCCCTATGGCCAGGGGCCGCGGCGATCCTCCGATCCCGCGTGATTAAAGGAGCTTTTAACTCTTCGGCAAGAGCGACATAGGACGCATCGTAGGCGCTCAAGTTAGGCCTGAGTTGCCAAACGCGCCTAAGCAACAGTCCAGGGGCGTAGCGTGTGATACGAAGAACGCTCAGGTCCTCAATGGCCTCCTCGGCTCGCCTCGCGGTCAATGCCTTCTCGCGCGCCAGCCGCCGCAGGACCTGCGCAAACTCCACATCCAGCAGATGTACGGTGTACAGAGTTTCGCTGCGCGTGTAGATGCGGTGGTCGATGCGTTGTCCGGCAGGAGTTTGAAGCAGCCAGTCAATCGCCGCCGACGCATCGAGAACGATCATCGTGACCCGCGTTCTTCACGCACCAGACGGGCGGTTTCCAGAGCGGCAGGAAAGGGCTTGCGCGTGTGCAAACGCTCGCGGAACTCTGCCAGCGTGGGACGGTCCGCGATTTCCTGCAACTCCCTGAGCAAATAGTCGGAGAGAGTCATCCCCACTGTTGCGGCTCTGACTTTCAGACCGCGGTGAAGAGCTTCCGGGACATTCCGAACTTGGATCATGACAGCCATGCTCCAAGCATATTTGCATGTGCTGCACATGTCAAATCGTCCTCTGTCTCTGCTTATCATTCCCTCATCTGCAGACGGTCCAAAAACGGAAACAGCACGATGGCGATCAGCGAGTTCCCCACCGCCCGCATCAGCTCCGTCAGCCAGCTCCACTCCAGCGCGAGGCCGAGCAGAAAACGGTAGGTGAAAAAGTAAATGACACTCGAAAGCAGCGAAAGCGAAAAATTGAGCAGCACGCGAACGATCTGGTTCTCGACTTCGATGCGAACGCCGACCGAAGCCGCCAGAAAACCAACGATGGTCTTGGCCACGCCGTTCACGCCGATGGGATGATGCGAAAGCGCATCTTCAAACAGCCCCATCCCCGCGCCCATGATGGTGCCCTGGATGGGACTGCGGCGTCCCAAAGCGAAGTAAACCGTAACCACCAGTGGCAGATCGAACCAGTCATAGCGTCCCACCACGCGCGGCAGCCACGCCTGCAACACCAGGGAAGCCAATGGAACCATCGCGTAAACCAGCAGCGGATAGCGGTGGATCTCGAAATCGCGCCGATTGTCGGCGCTGAGCAGGGACATGGCTATGGATTCCTCCGCGGCGTCGTCTGCGGTTTGGAAACCTCTGCGGGTTGCGTTTTGCCGTCCTTGTCGTCTGCAGCGTGCGGAACCGCCGGCTTTTTGGTCTGCGGCGTAGGCGCTGGTTCCGTATCCGGCCCCGTTCCGGGAGTGGTTGCCGCGCCCGGAGAGAACTCGTCGGTGTGCAGCGGCTGCGGCGGCGGCGGAGCAGGATTCGGATTGCTGCTGTCGTGCAACGGCTGCTGGTCGGGCGGCAGGTTGGGATCGATCAGGCCGGGCAGCTTCTCGGCCATGATCTCCGACGCCTTCACCTGGTCCTTGATCGCGGTCGGCACAGCGTCCTTTTGCGATTCACTGGCAGCGATATCCTGCTCTTCCTGCGGTGAGAAGCGCGGCTCCGTCGAGGTGATCACCAGCACCTCGTCCAGCCGCTCAAGATGCGCGGCCGGCTTCACAATAATGTCGATGAACGAATCCCGGTCGGGATCGGGAACCACTTTCTCCACCACACCCACCGGCAGACCCCGCGGAAAGATCAGGTCGCCCCCGGCTGTGAGCACCTTCTCGCCGGCCTGAATGCGCTGATCGGCGAGAATCGCCCACCACCTCCAGCCGGCCCACCGCATCGCCGCGCAAAATGCCGCGAATGCGTGTGGTTTCCAGAATCACGCCCGCGCCGCTGGTGGCATCGTTCACGGCCAGCACCTGCGCCGTGTGAGAGAACACGTCGCGCACCTTGCCCACGATGCCGTCGGCCGTAATCACCGCCATGTCCGGCTTCAGGCCCTCGCGTGCGCCCTTATCGATATAGAAAACATGCGAGCGGTCGCTGCCGCTGGAGCCGTATGCCTGTGCGGCCACCGTGGTGTAAATGTATTTCTCCTGGAAGCCGAGCAGCGCCTGCAGCCGCTGGCCCTGGCGCGCGTCTTCGAGCAGCGCCGCCTGCTCCAGCCGCAACCTGCCTACAGTTTTTTCGAGATCCTGGTTCTCGTCGCGCACGTGGCGAAGATCGATGTAGTTCGTCCACAGCGAGCCGATGCCGATTTTGGTTCCGTGGATCAGGCGCTCCGGCGGCGAAATGATGGCGTTGCCCCACAGCCGGATCAGGCGCACGCCGCTTGGGTCACTCGGGTCGAGCGTGTTGATGCCTGTGCCGTTGCGGCGCACCTGCACCGCCAAGCCGGCGATCTGCGCCATCAGAATGGCCAGCAGCACCACAAGGTTCCGATAGCGGGCGAAGAAGGAGTCCATAAAAGCCAGTGGTCAGTTATCAGTTCTCAGTTGCCGGTTGCGAGTGCGAAATGACCAGAGGTCTCGATGCATTTGGAAAAAGCCTGCAGGGCTCGTTACTCACGATGAGCCAATTGCCTGCCACCGTCGGCGCCTTTGCCACTGAAAACTGACAACTGATCACTGACAACTGTCTCAGTCGATTTTGATCTTGCGCAGCAGCCGGAAGTCCGAAAGCATTTTGCCTGTGCCCAGCACCACTGAGGCCAGGGGATCGTCGGCCACCGAAACCGGCAGCCCGGTCTCTTCGCGGATGCGCTTGTCAAGATTCTTGATCAGCGCGCCGCCTCCGGTCAGCACGATGCCGCGATCCGATATATCTGCCGACAGCTCCGGCGGCGTCCTCTCCAGCGCCACGCGAATGGCGTTCATGATCACCGCAATGCATTCGCCCAGCGCTTCGCGAATTTCGCTGTCGTCGATAGAAATGGTTTTGGGCACACCCTCAATCAGGTTGCGTCCCTTGATCTCCATGGTCAGCGGCTTGTCCAGCGGGAACGCCGAGCCAATTTCAATCTTGATCGCCTCGGCCGTGCGCTCGCCAATTAATAGGTTGTACTTACGCTTTAGATAATTGGTAATGGCCTCGTCCATCTGGTTGCCGGCCATGCGCACCGAGCGCGAGTAGACAATGCCCGATAGCGAAATCACGGCAATGTCCGTCGTCCCGCCGCCGATATCAACTACCATGTTGCCGGAGGGCTCGGTAATCGGCAGTCCCGCGCCGATGGCCGCCACCATGGCCTGTTCGACGAGGTAAACTTCGCTGGCCTTGGCGCGATATGCCGAATCCTCTACCGCGCGCTTCTCCACTTGCGTAATCTCTGAAGGCACGCCGATCACGATGCGCGGATGCACCAGCATCTTGCGGTTGTGCGCTTTTTGAATAAAGTAATTCAGCATCTTTTCCGTGACTTTGAAGTCGGCAATCACGCCGTCCTTCATCGGCTTGATGGCCACGATGTTGCCGGGTGTGCGTCCCAGCATCTCTTTGGCCTCTTTGCCCACGGCTTCCACCTCGCCGGTCACTTTGTTGATCGCAACAATGGAAGGCTCGTTGACGACGATGCCTTTGCCCGCCGCGTAGACAAGAGTATTTGCGGTGCCCAAATCGATGGCCAGGTCGCTCGAGAACATGCTGAAGAGCGAACGAAACCCGTGGGAACGCGAAGAGCGCGAAGGATAGCCGTTTGAAGACATGGAAAAGCTGAATTTACCTCGACAAACTCGAAAATGGAACTTACCTTATTGCCTATTGTACGGCCAGTAGACCCAAGCCGCGGAAATCGTCTGAAAACAAGGAGGAAAGATATCCGCGGGCTTACCGGGCGGCCCATTCTGGCACTCCCTTTTCAGGCCGATTACGGCTCCCACCGGCTGCCATGGCCAGCCCACCCGCCGCAACCGCTCAGCTAGCCGGAATCGCAACCGCGGGGTTATGCTGTCTTGCGGATTGCGGCACGTTTCGTTGGGTCCGCCGCAGGCAGCTTTGCGACCCACGAACCACGAATCACGACAAACGATCCACGAGGCCCTCATGACATATCCCAACTACCACAACCTCATCGGCGGCCAGTGGCTCCCGGCCGCAAGCGGTAAAACCATCCTGAACCTCAACCCCGCCGACCACTCCGATGTCATCGGCGCCTTCCCCTCTTCGCACGCAGAAGATGTAGCCGCGGCCGTTGCCGCTGCGAAACAGGCCTTCACCTCCTGGCGTCTGGTCCCCGCGCCCAAGCGCGCGGAGATCCTGCTCCGGGCCCACGACATCCTCGTCCAGAACAAGGAAAAATTCGCACGCGACATGACGCGCGAGATGGGCAAGGTGCTGGCCGAAACGCGCGGCGACGTGCAGGAAGCCATCGACGAAGCCTTTTACGTGGCGGGCGAAGGCCGGCGTCTCTTCGGCGTCACCACTCCCAGCGAACTGCCCGACAAATTCGCCATGAGCGTACGCATGCCCGTCGGCGTCGTCGGCCTCATCACGCCGTGGAACTTTCCCATGGCCATCCCCAGTTGGAAGCTCTTTCCCGCGCTCGTCGCCGGCAACACCTGCGTCATCAAGCCGGCCACCGACACGCCGCTCTCCACCTACAACCTCGTCCAGGCGCTGGTCGATGCCGGTCTTCCTCCCGGCGTAGTCAACATCGTCTGCGGCACGGGTTCCGCCGCGGGCGCGGCGCTGGTCGAGCACCCCGACGTCCGCGCCATCAGCTTCACCGGCTCCAGTTCGGTAGGCTCGCTCGTCGCGCAACGCGCCGCCGCCACCTTCAAGCAGGTCTCTCTCGAGATGGGCGGCAAGAACGCGCAAATCGTTCTCGACGACGCCAATCTCGACCTCGCTCTCGACGGCGCATTGTGGGGCGCATTCGGCACCACCGGCCAGCGCTGCACGGCTACCAGCCGCATCCTTTTGCAAAAAGGGATTGCAGCCGAGTTCACCGAAAAATTTGTCGCCCGCGCGAAGCAACTCAAAGTCGGCAACGGCCTCGATGAAACCGTCGAAGTCGGCCCGCAGGTCAACGCCAATCAGATCGAGACCTCGACGCGTTATGTTGAGATCGCAATTGCCGAAGGCGCGAAGTTGCTGTGCGGCGGCCACGCCATCACCGGCGGCGCATACGCCCACGGCACCTTCTTCGAGCCCACGGTCCTCGCCGGCGTCACGCCCGCGATGCGCATCGCGCGCGAAGAAGTCTTCGGTCCCGTGGTCGCGCTCATCGAGTTCTCGACATTTGAAGATGCGATCGCGATCTCGAACTCCATCGACTACGGCCTCTCGACATCGCTCTACACGCGCAACGTGAATCGCGCCTTCGCCGCCATGCGCGACCTCGAAGCCGGCATCACCTACATCAACGCGCCCACCATCGGCGCTGAAGTGCACCTGCCCTTCGGCGGCGTCAAGCACACCGGCAACGGCCACCGCGAAGGCCTCGGCGCACTCGACTTCTTCACCACATGGAAAGCCGTCTACGTCGACTACTCCGACAAGCTCCAGCGCGCCCAAATCGATAATGCAGGTAGTATGTAGCTACCGTTGGTTCGCGGTCTATAATTCGTCATCGGTCGTTCTGAATTAGAGCCATCGGTGTTCTCAATTCCGCTCCTTTTGTACTGGAGGCGAGCTGTGAAGACTTGTGTGAATTGGTTGCTCTTGTTCGCTACTTTGACAGTCGTCAGCTCCTCTGCGTTTTCTCAGGAAAATGTTGCCGACGTAGTGAAACGGAGCACTGATGCGGTAGTGCTAATTGTCATTTCTGATTCGAGCGGAACGGAAACCGCGTTGGGAAGCGGGTTTATTGTCTCGGCTGACGGCGAAATCGTCACGAATTACCATGTTATTAAGGACGCGCACTCCGCAATCGTGAAGCTGTCCAACGGTGCATTCTTTCCCGTGACGGGCGTCCTCGCTTCGGACTCGGATAAAGACCTCGCCATCGTAAAGGTGGTCGGGAAAAACCTCCCATTTCTTTCGCTCGGGGAACTCGAAAAGGTGCAGGTAGGCGAACACGTTGTTGCGATTGGCAGTCCTCTCGGCCTTGAGGGTACGGTGTCTGACGGCGTCGTTAGCGCCGTCAGAGATGTTTCGGGGAAAAAATGGATTCAGACCACTGCACCAGCTTCCCACGGGAACAGCGGCGGGCCATTACTGGACATGAACAACAACGTCATCGGAGTCATTACTCTCGGAGTGAATCCAGAGCTCGGGCAGAACCTAAACTTCGCAGTTCCTTGCAGCGAGGTTGCCGCTATGCTGATTTCCGCGCGACAGCAGGCGCAGTCGTTGGATTCCACGACCGGGGACGCTGCCGGAGCCTTTTCACAAGGCAAGCTCTGGACATCTCTGACAAGCGGGAAAGATTTCAACCTAAGACAGGACGGGGATTACCTGTATATCGAATGGACCAACGTCCCACCAGACGCGAAGTCAGCAGGTGCGTTTGCGCGGGGAGAATTGAAGAAGAGTCCAGATGGAACATGGAAGGGGGTGCAGCATGGGCGGGCTCCCTGCCAGTACACGCGCGGTCTTGGGGCCTACGCTCAGACCTACACCAACTGGTGTAGCCGAAACACTGAAATGGAGCTTCATTTCGTGTCTGGCACTCGAATCGAAGGTTTCACAATCGATACGCCAAAGTTCAACTGTATGAAGTGCGAACCCGAAGGGAAAGAGCAGCAGAGGCCATTCACATGGATCCCAAAGTAGTTCAGATTCCCCATCCTTGAGGCGCTGCTGGCTGCAATGGCGGGAAACCACGAACATGTCTTGGTACCCAATTCCGCGCTACGATTTCACCATGACCCCCAATGCGCAACGCATTCTCGAAGACGCCCAACAGCTGCCCCTCGACGAAAAGCAATGGCTGGCGGAACGTTTGCTGGCTGCAGCAAACGAGGACGCCTTCGCCGCTATCGAGAAGGAATTCGGCGAGCCTGAGCCTGGCTACGAGGAGTGGTTCCGCATGGGCGTGGAAGAGGCGCTTGAAGATACCTCCGAAGGTGTTCCCCACAACGAGGCCATGAAACATTTCCACGACGCCCTCCAAAAAGCGAGAAAGATGAAAAGAACGGCGTGAGGCTCGTCTGGAGCAAGACCGCCATGCACGATTTGGAACGGCTGGCGGCGTACATTGCGGAAGAGAGCGAACAGAACGCACTGCTCGTGGAATATCGGATTCACGAATCGGTCAAGCTCTTGTCTCTCATTCCGGCCCAAGGCCGCCCCGGTCGCGTAAATGGCACGCGAGAGCTTGTTGTGCTGCGAACCGCCCTACATTCTGGTCTATAAGCTCACACACGAAATGATCCGCATTCTCCGCGTATATCACGGTGCCCGCCGCTGGCCGTCTCGCTTCGAATGATCTAGGATTCGAGTGATATGGAAACCGCCTACCAACCCAACCCCACCCGCTACGACCACGCCAACTTTCGCCGCTGCGGCAACTCCGGCCTAGTCCTGCCCGCCATCACGCTCGGCCTGTGGCAGAACTTCGGCGGCGCCGACGTCTTCGAAACCGGCCGCGCCATGATCCGCCGTGCCTTCGATCGCGGCGTCACCCACTTCGATCTCGCCAACAATTACGGCCCTCCCTACGGTTCGGCCGAGGAAAACTTCGGCGCGGTCCTCCGCAAGGATTTCCGCGGCCTGCGCAACGAGCTCGTCATCTCGACCAAGGCCGGCTGGGACATGTGGCCCGGCCCTTACGGTATCGGCGGGCGCGAACCGGGGCTTATCGCGCGCCCCAAGGAATATGCCTGCCGAAGCGGATGAACGCCAGCAGAAGGATGAACAGCGCAATCGCCAGCAGCCCGATCACTTTGCGCTGATCGCGAGCACGCTGGCGCGCCTGCAACTCCACTTCGCGAGCCTGGGGACGTAGAGAATTCGCGCGCCCCGCGGCTGATCTTCCACATCACAATTCTACGCCGTGCTCATTGGCCCGTTTTCGCTGCGCGCAGGAGTTCACTGGGAAGACGTATTAATCTGCCGGCTTGAGCCAACTGCTAACTGCCAAGTGCTAACTGCTGCTTTACTCCAGATCGCCCTTGCCCGGGTTGTAGAAGAAGTGGAAGCGCAAGGCCAGGTACGGGCCGTGAAATTCGTTTGGCAGGGGCGCGAAAGGCACCGACGCGGTAATACCGCCCCAGGCTGCGCGATCCAGAGCTACGTCGCCAGAAGGACTGCGCAGGGTCATTCCGGCAACCTTGCCGTTCGGCAGGATGACAAACTCGATCGACAGTTTGCCCTTTTTCAACAGCGGCGGCCGCGCTTCCTCCGGGATCAGGGTGTACCAGTTTTGCCGCACCGCATCGAGAACGCGAGAGAGGTACGGTCCGAAGTCGACGCCCTGAGTGTCGCTCAGCACCTCAGCCGGCCCCATCTTCAGCGCCGAACCGCCCGGACCTGCGCCATAGAATCCGCCGACACCGGAACTGCCTCCGGTTCGGCCAGCCGCGACCGCGCGTGCCGCCTCTGCAACCGCGCCGCCGGGCGAAGACATCATGGCTCTAAAATTTGGCGTGCCTTGCTGCTGAGTTGGCAGGCTCTCGCGTTAGGGCTGGGCTGGATCAAGATGGCGCCGGGCTCGCCCGTAGAGCTTCTTTGGCTCGGTTGCTATTTCGGTTTCAGCGCCAGCTGCATGTTGTGGT
>CAWHNV010000005.1:0-18975 GCA_963830785.1 uncultured Acidobacteriota bacterium | reverse complement strand
CTTCTCCAGGTCGAGATCGACGACCCACCGCTTCCCTGCCGCAACGTAGCCTTGCGCCGCTTGCACGGCTTGATGCGCGTTGCGTCCAGGACGGAAGCCGTAACTCGACACGGAAAACTCCGGGTCGAACAGCGGTTGCAAAACCTGATTGAGCGCCTGCTGAATCAGGCGGTCCAACACCGTCGGAATGCCCAGCGTGCGTACCCCGCCTTGCGGCTTCGGTATCTCCACCTTGCGCACCGCCTCCGGCTGATACACGCCCGTCAACAGGTCCTGTCGTACCCGCGCCCAGTGCCGCTGAAGCCATGGCTTGAACTCCGACACCGTCAGTCCATCGACTCCCGGCGCTCCTTCGTTCTTCACCACTCGTTCATAGGCCACTGAACAGGTTGCTGCGTTCCACCACGGCTTCCATCAGCCGCAGTGCCTCCGGTTTCGGTAGCCCAACAGCCGCCGTGCGCGACTCAGCACCAGAGCCGGCCCCGGACAGGTTCCGCCCATCCGCCTCCGAACTGGCCATACTTGCGTATGCTTCTGCTTCATCGTCGCGCATCGAGGTCTGCTCTCCTACTCCCGTACTTCACGTTTGGCCCTTCGCCCCGCTCGCGCGGAACTACTATGGCCGCTGCTGACTTCTGGCGATTCATCCCAGCGCCTCGCGACGCCGGTAGCCCAAAGGCAAACCGCCAGACCTCCCCGGGTATTACGCACTCACCTTCACGCTTATGCCTGTCGGATCTACGTCACGGCGTTCCGTGCAAGTACCGGGCTTTGCAGATATTGGCCTGCTCACCCCGCCGTGCCGCCTCTATCCGCTCCCTGTTCGTCAGGCCAGCGCTTTGCCTACAGCTTCCTCCAGATTCCGCCTCGCGACGGACACCCTTGCCGTTCAGCTAACACTTCCCCTTGCCGGGTGTGTAGGGGACTTGCACCCCCAAGTGAGTGCGCCCTGCCGGGCGCACCAAATAAACGGCCCAGGCAACTGCCCGGGCCGCTTCATTCCATTTGAAACCGCAGCTTACATCTTGATGATAATCATCGCGAAGGTGAACAGGGTGAGCGACTCGATGAACGCCAGGCCGATGATCATGAAGGTCATCAGACCGGCGCGGGTTCCAGGGTTGCGAGCCAGAGCTTCGGTGGTCGAGCCAACTGCCCTGCCCTGGCCCAGACCGCAAAGTCCGGCAGCCAGGCCCATGCCGAGGCCGACGCCAACCGGCACCAAGTTGACTGCTGGCGAACCGCCATCCGCAAAGGCCGGAATGGCGAAGCAAAGCGCCGCCAGGGCCATGAACACATACTGAAGTTTCCGCATAATTCTCCTGCTTCCCTTGAAATTGACCGCCAGTGGGTGGTTGAGGCTCACCGTGCTGGCCTCCTCACGCTTGCGGCCTTCCGTGCTGCGGAGCGGAAGCGCTCTCCGCCGGAATCTTTGTCTTAAGCTCTTAGCTCTTAGCTCTTAGCCTTTAGCTTTTAGCTCTTCCCTTCGGGAACCGCGATGTCGGTTCACTGGCAAACAAGCTAAAAGCTAATAGCTAAAGGCTAATAGCTGCCGTTAGTGCTCGTGCGACACTGCCATGCCCAGATAAATCATCGACAGAACCATGAAGACGTACGCCTGGATGAGGGCCACAAGTCCGTGCAGTGCCAGCGGAAATACCGGAATCACGAACGGGATGAACGAAAAAGCGATCAAGGTCAGCAAATCGCTGGCCAGCATGTTGGCGTAAAGACGGATGGTGAGCGACATCATGCGCGCAAGATGCGATATCACTTCGATGGGAAACAACAACCAGGAAATCTGCCACATGGGCCCGATAAACTGCTTGGCGTAGCCGATAGGCCCGTGCACCCGAAGGCCTTGATAGTTGTAGTAAAGAAATGTCAGGACGGCAATGCCGAGCGGCACGCGCGGCAGGCTTGTTGGTGTGGTGATACCCGGAACGAGACCGAGCAAATTGAGGATCACAATGAAGAGGCCGACGCAGGTGACGAAGGCCTGGAAGCGCTCGTACCCGTGGCCGATAATCTGCTCCGACTGAGTGCCCGTGAACTCATGGATCATCTCGGCGATTTGCTGCGCGGGGTTGGGCTTCTCCACGGAAAGCGTCAGGCGCACGATGAGGAAGAATGCGATGAGACCGCAGGCAACCAGCAGCTCGAGAGCAAACGTGTCGTCGATGGGCGCGGCGGGATGCGCGGGATGAATGTGCACCAAGCCCATCAGCCACACCACGGGCCCGGCGAAGAGATGATTCAACAAGCGGGTAATTGCAAGACTTTCCGGCATCTAATTCGAAATCTTTCCGTTTCCACAGGAGACGGGCCGCAGCCCAAATGCTCCGGCATTCAGCCCCGGAGCAGGCGTAACGCTCCCCACACCAGCGTGAGGACCGCTAAAGCCAATCCGAAGAGGAGGGCTATCGCAGAACCATGGAAACATTTCAGGCTAACATAAATGGCTGCCGCGAAAACGGTGAGCCGGAGCACAAAGAAAACCGCCGCAAACGCCGATCCCCTTGGCGTCTGTTTCTTGTCCATTTTGGCCGCAATGAAGCGCGCCAGCCGCCGCCACTCGAAGATGCTGGCGGCCGAAATGGCCGTTCCCGTGGCCAGCATCGCAGCGTCGCGCCAGCTTGAGGCCTTCCACACCACGAGAGAGGCTAGCACTCCGAAAATCAACGTGTTACGGATCGCGCCGTGAAGCATTGCTTCGAGGTCGGCATCGGTGATGTCGGAAAATATCTGCAACTCATTGCTCATGAATCCGTGCCCGAATCTCCCGTCTTGCCGGATTTGTCGGTCTGGTTCCCATTTTCGTCCAGCTTCTTCATACCGGGATCATTGGCATACACCATCGCCATGCGAATGGCCGCAATCAGCCCGGCGATGATACCAAACACAATCCCGGCCATCGCCATCCAGGTTTGGTGAAAGTGGCGATCGAGCCAGAATCCAGGCAGCCAGCAGATGAAGGCCGCACAAGGCAGCACCAGCGCGATCTGGATCATCTTTTCGGCCTGCACCCACGCGCCCATCATGCCCCCGAGGCCGCCTTTAGCTGGCTCGCCGGCGCCGTCTGGGTCGCGCCGCTTTCGCTCCGGAATGGGATTGTGGTAGGGCACCATCGTGGTTATACACGATGAGCGCGGTCGAGCGCGATGCGGCCAGCCGCGCCTTGTGCAGCCGCTATACTGGCGATTGAGCAATCGTTGGTTTGGAAGAAGAGACATGGAGTTCGAATCGGAGTTTGAGAAAAACCTGTTTGAGTTGCGCCAGGCGAAGCTCTTGGAAATCGCAAAGCTGGGACAGGCAGCGTATCCCAACCGCTTTCCTCTAAAGCAGGGCGAGACAGCGATCTCGCTCGCGGAGGTGCGGGCCAATTGGGACAAGTCCACCGGCGAAGAGCTTGAGGCGGCGCGCGTAAACGTAGCAGTGGCCGGGCGCATCATGGCCATTCGCGCCCAGGGCAAGGCGGGATTCGCCACGCTGCAGCAGGAGGGACAGCGGCTGCAGATCTATGTGCGGCTTGACGCGGTCGGCGAGCAGGCCTTCGCGCTCTATAAGCTGCTCGACCTCGGCGATCACATCGGCGTCACGGGCTATCTTTTCCGGACGCGGACTGGCGAGTTAACTGTCCATGTGGAGACGCTGACGTTTCTCTCGAAGGCCATGCTCGCGCTCCCAGAGAAGTTCCACGGGTTAGCGGATGTCGAGTTGCGCTACCGCCAGCGCTACGTTGACCTGTTTGCCAATCTCGCCGCCCGCGAAGTGTTCGTCAAGCGTGCCAAGGTGCTGCGCGCGCTGCGCACGTTCTTTGACAGCCGTGGCTATCTCGAAGTGGAGACGCCGATGATGCAGACCATCGCCGGCGGCGCGGCGGCGCGGCCGTTTGAGACGCACCACAACGCGCTCGATATGGATCTCTACCTGCGCATCGCGCCCGAGCTCTATTTGAAGCGCCTGGTCGTCGGCGGCCTCGATCGCGTGTACGAGATCAACCGCAACTTCCGCAACGAGGGCGTGAGCACGCAGCACAATCCCGAGTTCACCATGCTCGAGTTCTACCAGGCCTACGCGAACTACCACGACCTGATGGATCTAACCGAAGAGCTGATCAAGTTCGTGGCGATGGAAGTGAACGGGACGACGGTGCTTCCGTCGGGCGAGAAGGACGAAAACGGAAATCCGATTCCACGGCTTGATCCCAACGGCAGGCCAATCGATTTTGCGAACTGGCAGCGGCTGACGATGCGTGAAGCAATCATCAAGTGGTGGCCGGAAGACTTGTTCGGACCGCGCCTAACCTTGAATGACCTTCGGAGTGCCGAATCAATTGCGGACCTGCTTGATAGGGCCATCGCAGTGCAGACGCATCAGAATCCTGGCCGAATCGTCGATGAGATTTTCGGCATTGATCCAGCCGAGTTGAGAGCGGATCAGTCCACCGGCAAGGTGATCGCGGCAATGTTTGAAGCTGTAGCCGAAGAACACCTCGTCCAGCCCACCATCATCTACGACTATCCGACCGAAGTGTCCCCGCTCTCGAAGCAGAAGCCCGACGACCCGGACCACGTAGAGCGGTTCGAGATCTTTGCCGGCGGCTTCGAGCTGGGCAATGCCTTCAGCGAGCTGAACGATCCGGTCGAACAGCACAAGCGCTTCGAGCAGCAACTCGCCGAACGGGCTCACGGCGACGAAGAGGCGCATGCGATGGACGAGGATTATGTGCGCGCGCTTTCCTACGGCCTGCCGCCCACTGGCGGCGAAGGCATCGGCATCGATCGCCTCGTCATGCTGCTGACCGGATCGAAGTCGATTCGCGATGTGATCCTGTTCCCGCTGATGAGAAAAGCAGGGAACGAGGGGCCAAAGGAACAAGGGAATGAAGAACCGGCTGGTTGAGGTTCGTGCTTTCCCACATCTCAGAATCGAGATGTGGGGCGCCCGCGTTCTTAGTCGAGATGGAAGACCTGGCTTCTAGCTAGAGGCTAGAAGCTAGAAGCTAGGAGCTGTACTTGAACATTCTCTTCGTCGGCGACATCTTCGGCAGCGCGGGGCGCAGGATCGTGCGCGAGCACATCGGCCACGTGCGCGAGGCGCACCATGTCGAGCTGACCATTGTGAACGCGGAAAATGCGGCCGGCGGCTTTGGCCTTACGCCGCAGATCGCCGAGGACCTCTTCGACCTGGGCGCCGACGTGCTCACCATGGGCAATCACGTTTGGGACAAGAAAGAACTGATCGACTATATGAGCTCGGCTTCGGCGGAAAAGACGGACAGGAGTGCGGCGAAGTTTGACAGGCCGCGCCGCGTGATTCGGCCTGCTAATTTTCCGCCGGGAACACCGGGCTTCGGCGTGTTTGAAGGCACTACCGCCAGCGGCGTGGAGTTCGCCGTAATTCAACTCCAAGGACGCGTCTTCATGACGGCGATTGACGATCCCTTTCGCACCGCCGATGCGCTGCTCGCGGGAATCAAGGCCAAGGTCATCGTCGTCGACTTCCATGCCGAAGCCACCAGCGAAAAAGTTGCCATGGGCTGGTATCTCGATGGACGCGTGACGGCGGTGCTGGGCACGCACACGCATATCCCCACGGCCGATGAGCGCATTCTCCACAACGGAACCGCGTTCCAGACCGATGTGGGCATGAGCGGTCCCTACGACTCGATCATCGGCGTCGAAAAAGACCTTGTGCTGCACAGATTCCTCACCGGCATGCCGGGCAAATTCGAAGCTGCCAAGGGCAACCCAAAAATGTGCGCCGCGCTCATCACGTGCGATCCAACAACGGGCCGCGCCTCGGCCATCCAGCGCATCATGCTCGGCGAATAGGCACCACTGCGCGGGGCAGCCTTTTGGTCTGGGTTGTGGGCGCGGCGGGTAATTGCACCGATTTGTGTGCAATTTATCGATCCTTCCATTCAGGGTTTTTGGCGATATTTGACGCTATATTGCTGGAATAACAGCACTTATGCGAAATATCGATATACCCTACCGGGGTATGGGTGGGGTCAATTTCTTTATTTAATTATTCCTCGGGCGAGGAGGGGGCAGGGGGTAGGGGGGAGGGGGGAGGGGGAGGGGGTCCGGAGAGCTTGCCGGCGACCCGACGCATTGCTTGCAGTTTGCATGACATGATTGTGCGGCAAAGCGGGGAAATTTTAAGCAAAGGCGCGGAGGGTTTTCTAGCTTTGGTTTCAGCGGTGCGCGACGGACCGAGGCGGAGTGGGGCTTGACGCCCGCCGACCGTGAAGGCTGCTTGCCGGCGGATGGCGGCGTTCGTGGTTCCGGGTCCCAAATGCGGGAGACTCTCGGGCAGCCTTAGGCGCGGGTCAGGAGACCCGCGCTACAGCCGGTCGGAAGACCGGCGCTCCGTACGACCGAACGGCGGCACAAGAAAAAAGGGCGAACCGCTGATGCGGATCGCCCTTTTGAATCCCAGAAGACTGCTGCTCATGGAGCTTTTTGCAAGGCTCCACGATTGTGGTTGAATTACATGCCTGTGTGGTGTGCCGCACCCGGCCTTGGCGCATGGTGCACCGGAGCCGCCTTCTTCTCCTCCTGCTGCACAAAGCCATCGTCGAGCACGATCTGCACCGTAGGACCAGCCGAACCTGCTCCCGGAACCTTGGTGTAGGTGTCGTACGTGCCGTTGAGTTCAACAGCGGGTTGCAGGCCGAGCACTGCTCCTGGCGCCGGAGCTTCTTTGCAGGAGAGCGGCTCCTTCAGATTGACAGTGAAATCAGCGTGTTGGTTGTCCTTGGCATCCTGCGTCACGGCCACATTGATGACCGTCACCGAAGGCACGATCTCGATCTTGCGTACGTGCGCCGGCGTCTCCGTGAGCACATCGCCCATGGCGTCGGTATCAGCCTTTACGCCGTTGGCTAGGATGTAGTCCTGCGCGTCCTTGACCTTCAACTCGGGTGGTGGTGGGGGAACGGCGCCGCAGGCGACGGAATTGGTCAGCTTGACCTCGAATTCCTTCGGCTTGGGCGAGGCGGTGGTGGTGACCACGACCTTCAACACGGTTGCGGGATCGGAGATGACATTGCCCGGAACCGGCGTGGGCTGACCCTTGAGCAGAGCCCAGAGAGCAGTAGCATCCGCGTCCGTACCATTGGCCAGGATGTACTCCTTATCCTCGAGGTTCAGGTTGTGCGGGTCGCCGCTGATAAATGCTTGATGGGCGATCTTGTCAGGAGTCGGCGCGGGCTCGATTTTGAAATCCGCGGGCGGGAACAGCGTTGCCTGGGCCTGGGTTTTGATGGCGTTGATCTGCTGCGTAATGGCCGCGTCGCCGTCGAGGGTGCCGTGATAGTGCTTGTACCGGTAGTCGAGCTGCTGTTCAATCGCCGGTTTGAAGCTGGCTGGCGCAAAGTCCCACGCACGCGCGTAAAACCAGACAGCCTTGACTTCGTCGCGCGCGGGGCCTGGCTTGGAGTAAGCCGAGGCAAGTTGCAGCGTGTCCTGCAATCCCGGGCCGGGAACCGTGGTCTGCTGCGGCGTATACAGCATCAACTCGGCCGTGTACTCCTTGATGGCGCCTGCGTAGTCCTTCTTCGAAACCAGGTCGTCAAAGGCGATTGCCGAGTGGTAGATGGGATAAAAGTTGGCGGTCATGGTCTTCCAATCGGCTTCCGAGGTGCTCGCCGGCTTGGGAACTGTGAGACCTTTTTGCGCCAGCGCCGCCGCGTCGTCGCAAGTCTGCGGATCGGTAGTCGCTCCGCTGGGATCGAGGCTCTTGCTGCACTGCTGCTTCTTCACGTAAACCGAGGCGAAGATCGCCTGCGGGTTGTTGGGATCGATCTGCAAAATGCGGCTTGCCGTGCTCAGCAAATTGTCCATCTGGTTGGTCTGGCTATAGCAATCCATCATCTGAGAGAGTGCGGCCGACTTGGCGGTGCTTTGCGGATAGGTCTTGAGAAAACTCTCGAGTGCCGCACATTTTTGCGCCGGATCGTTCTGGGTTGTGGCGTTTTGATAGCTGTTGAACTCGGCCGGATCCTGAATCTGGATGGTCTGGCCGTGAGCCTGAATTGCGGGCGTGGAAACAAGGCACATGCCTGCCAATGCCATCGCAGATGCAAAGACTAACTTATTCATGCAATGCTCCTGGGAACTGCCGAAATGGGAAACACAAATTGCTCCTTCGCCTGCCAACGTCGAACCATCTAACTTGGTGGCATAGAGCTATAGCAACGGATATTACGATACCACGGCCACAATGCTGCGTAGGAGGATTATAGAAAGCCATCCTGCCCCTGACAAGCAAGTTGATGCGCGGCGTGGCGCATCGGTTGGGTGGTGAAGCGGCGCGGCGGCAATTATCGGCGGTCCGGCAACTGCCGGCTGGGAGAGAACTGAGGCCGGCGAGGCCGCTGACTACGATTGCAAGAGCCGCACCAGCTCTGCCTGTTCGGCCAGAAAGGCGTCGTGGCCGTGGTCGCTTTCCATCTCCCGGTAATCGGCATGGGCGCCGGCCTTGCGGATGGTTTCGGCAAACTGGCGCACCTCCGCGGCGGGAAAAAGCCAATCGGTGCTGATGCCGATGAAGCTGAGCCTGGCGCGGATGCGGCCGAAGGCCTCTTCTGGAGAGTTGTAGCCGCGAATCGGATCCCAGGTGTCCATGGCGCGCAGAATGGCCAGATAGGCGTTGGCGTCGAAACGGTCAATGAACCGCTTTCCCTGGTGATCGAGATAGCCTCCGATGTCGAACCGGCCGCCGATGAGACCGCCGCACGCGCCCTCGGCAACATAGGGATCTTCGCCGCTGCGATCGGGATTGCGCCCGTAGCGCTCATTGAAAAGCGGGGCGGACTTGTAGCTGATCATGGCGATCTGGCGGGCCAAAGACAACCCTCGGCGCGGCGGCCGTTGCGGCAGGTAGCGCCCCCCGGCCCACTCGGGATCGTGCTCAATGGCCTGCCGCTGCAGGTGATTGAGCGCCAGGCCCATGGCGGAAAGCGGCGTGACGCCGATGATCAGGGCGCGCTCTACGCGTTCGGGATGGAGGATGGTCCACTCCAGGGCCTGCATGCCGCCGATGGAGCCGCCGAGCACCAGGCGCAATTTGCGAATGCCGAGCGAGTCGAGCAGTTTGGATTGTGCGCGCACGTTGTCGCGCACGCTGACGAGGGGAAAATCCGGCCCGTAAGTTTCGCCTGTTTCGGGATTGACGGACCCAGGCCCCGTGGAGCCGTAACAGGAGCCCAGCATGTTGATGCAGATGACGAAGTCGTGCTCCAGCGAGAGGACCGCGCCGGGAGCAAAGATTTCTGGCCACCACGAGCCCACAAGGGCCGAGCCCGAGAGTGCGTGGCAAACCAGAACGGCATTATCGCGCGCCGCATTCAGCCGGCCGTAGACGGCGTAATGCAGCGTGGGACAGATCAAGGCATGGCCGCACTCGAGCGGCAGGGAGCCGTCCAGAACGAAGTCGCCCTCGTAGGTCGGCTCTATGGTTTTTGGCGGCGAAGCGCCGCTGCTGTTAAATGCGTCGGTCATCTGTTTTATTGTGCCCTATCGTGCCGCCGCAGCCTGGGTCGATCCAGCAAATTTGTGTCCGTTCGCGGCTTCAATCGCCTGGTCGAGATCGGCAATAATATCGCGAACGTCCTCAATGCCGACCGAGAGCCGCACCATTTCCGGCGTGACGCCGGTGGCCGCCTGCTCCTCCGTCGACAGCTGCTGGTGCGTGGTCGAGGCCGGATGAATGACCAGCGATTTGGCGTCGCCGATGTTGGCCAGCAGCGAGAACAGCTCCAGCGTGTTGATCAGCTTCTTTCCCGCATCGTAGCCGCCCTTGATGCCGAAGGTGACGAGCCCGCTTGCGCCTTTCGGCAAATACTTCTTGGCCCGCGCCGCAGTAGGGGCTGGATTCGAGGCCGGGATAGTTGACCCACTCGACGCCGGGATGCTGTTCCAGGTGGCGGGCCACGGCCAGCGCATTCTGCGAGTGGCGCTCCATGCGCAGGTGCAGCGTTTCAATGCCCTGCAAGATCAGAAACGCGTTGAAGGGCGAAAGCGCCGCGCCGGTGTCGCGCAAACCCTGCACGCGCGCCTTGAGGATGAAGGCCAGCGGCCCGAAGGCCTCAGTGTAGCGCAGGCCGTGGTAGGAGGGGTCGGGCTCAGTGAATTCGCTTGAAGCGGCCCGATGCCGCCCAGTCGAACTTGCCCGCGTCCACAATGACGCCGCCGATGGCCGTGCCATGGCCGCCGAGGAACTTGGTGGCCGAGTTCACCACGATGTCCGCGCCCCACTCGATGGGCCGCACCAGCGCCGGCGAAGCGCAGGTGTTGTCGATGATCAGCGGCAGTTTGTGCTCGTGCGCGATGGCGGCGAGCTTTTCAATGTCCACCACATCGAGCTTGGGATTGCCCAGCGTCTCGGTATACACGGCGCGGGTCTTGTCGTTGATGGCCGCGCGCAGGCCGTCGAAGTCGTCCGCATCCACAAAGCGCACCATGATTCCCAGCTTCGGCAGCGTGTAGTGGAAGAGGTTGTAGGTGCCGCCGTAGAGCGACGTGGTGGAGACGATCTCCTCGCCCGCTTTGGCAAGCGTGACGATGGTCAGCGTCTCCGCCGCCTGGCCTGAGGCCGTGGCCAAGCCTGCGGCTCCGCCTTCGAGCGCCGCTACGCGCTTCTCAAAGACGTCGGTCGTCGGGTTCATGATGCGCGTGTAGATGTTGCCGAACTCCTTGCAGCGCGAAGAGGCGGCCGGCGTGGTCCGCGTCCTGGAACAGGTACGAGGTGGTCTGGTAGATGGGCACGGCGCGCGCGCCGGTGGCGGGGTCAGGCGATTGGCCAGCGTGCACGGCCTGGGTGGCAAGCTGTTGCTGCTTCGGTTCCGGCATGAGGAGTCTCCTTGTGTGAATACACTCAACCAACAGTAAAAGCATGGAATGCAAAACGGCCCGTGTCCGCGTTGGACCCGGGCCGCTCGACTTGAGGAATCGGTTGCGCTAGTTCCGCATTCGCCGCTCAAAGGTCGCACGGACGGGTCCCCGTGGCATACACATGACCATGACCGCGGTTCCGTATTCCCTTGAGTTCAGCATGTTGGCAGTATCAAGGGGCCGATGCACGGCTGTCAAATAAAAGTTGCGCAAGAACGCGCCGGCCGTGGGGTATCGTAAAAATTAGCCATGAGCGGAAATCTATCCACAAAGAACTGGTCCGCCAGGCTGCTGGCGCGCTGGAAGTATCTGCTTTCTTTCCGGAAATCGGATTGGGATTTGGGCGATTATCCGATCGTCGTGCGCAAGCAGGACGATGCAGGCGACACGTTTGGCGATGAAGTCCGGTTCAGTTCGCCAGCGTACGTGGCACGCGTGGTGAATTGGACGGGCCTTGACGGCTTCGGCGGCACATGCGCGGAAGCGCTTGCCAGCCTGCGCGAGCGGTTCATCAAAGAGTGTGAACGCCGTTCCGCCAAGCCGCGGCCGGGCACAGACGTGCCTCTCAAATTTGCTTCGGAGGAGCGCATCGCCGCCCGGCAAGCGCTGGCCGACGAATTCGTGCGCGACGTGCTGGGTGTTGAAGACGCCTGGCTCTCCGACGAATCGTGCCTGTGGCACTTCACCCTCGGCGGGTCGCTGGAGGAGTACTACGCGAAGATCCTGCTGTTTTATGGCGTGGATGTGCGGGACATGCCAGACGGGAACATCGCGCAGATTCTTGACCGCATTGCCGCAGTCGATCGGCGAACCAGTCCCGATCACTGATCGCTATTCCCTGTTCTTTTATTCTTCCGGCTTCCATACATACGCGCCGGGCTGCGGCAGGCCGATGTGCGCCAGGACGCGATAAGCGAATTCTTTTGCCATTTCGGACGAGCTTTTGGGATTGGCGTAGTACGCCGGGATGCAGGGAAAGATCGTCGCACCGGCCTCGGCGGCCAGCGTCATATTGCGCAGGTGAATGCGATTGAAGGGCGTTTCGCGCACGCAGAGAATGAGCGGACGGCGCTCCTTGAGCGTCACGTCGGCGGCGCGGGCGATGAGCGAGTTGGCCAGGCCGAGCGCAATGGCCGCGAGCGTGCCCATGGAACACGGGAGAACGATCATGCCGTCCGAGGGATGGCTGCCCGAGGCAATCGGCGCACCGATATCCGCGTCGGCGAGCTGCACGATTTTTTTCGGCGTCGTACCCAGCAATTTCTCCAGCAGATTCGTCCGGCCGGAAACGTCGAGCTCTTCGGCGAGCACGCGGAGCGAGTTTTCCGACGCGACAAAATGAACGCGGGTGACGCGTTCATCGGCTTCCAGCGCGCGCAACAACTCGCGGCCGAGAATCGCGCCTGAGGCTCCGGTGATGGCCACGGTGAGGTGTGTGGTTTCCAATTTCAATTTCCCAGCACCCGCTTGAAAATCGCGTCCACGTTACCCAACTGCCGCGTGTAGTCGAACGTCTTCTCCAGCTTCTCCGGGGTCAGCAGCTTCGCGATCGCCGGGTCGCGGGCCACTTCTTCGCGGAAATTCAAATCTTCCTTCCAGGCGCGCATGGCGTGCGACTGCACGAGACGGTACGCCTCCTCGCGCAACATGCCGGCCTCGGCCAGATCGAGCAGCAACTGCCCTGAAAAGATCAGCCCACCCGTCGATTCGAGATTTTTCTTCATCCGCTCCGGATACACCAGCAGGCGATCGATGAGATCCGTCGTTTTGGCGAGCAGATAATCGGCCAGAATCGTCGAGTCGGGAAAGATCACGCGCTCGACTGAGGAATGCGAAATGTCGCGCTCGTGCCACAGCGGAATATCCTCAAGCGCCGCCTGCGCATTGCCGCGCAGCACGCGCGCCAGGCCGCTGATTTGCTCGCTCGTGATGGGATTCTTCTTGTGCGGCATGGCCGAGGAGCCCTTTTGCTTTTCGCTGAAGTACTCCTGCGCCTCGCGCACCTCGGTGCGCTGCAGGTGGCGCACTTCGACGGCGATTTTGTCGAGCGTGCTGCCGAGGATGGCCAGCGTGGCGATGTAGGCGGCGTGCCGGTCGCGCTGGATGACCTGCGTGGCCACCGGCGCGGGCTTGAGGCCGAGCCGCGCGCAGATGTGTTCTTCATGCTCCGGCTTCAGATGGCCGAAGGTGCCCACAGCGCCCGAGAGCTTGCCCACGCGCATGTCCTCGGCGGCGGCGTCAAAGCGCGTAGCGTTGCGCTCCATCTCGGCGTACCAGTTGAGCAGCTTGAGGCCGAAGGTCGTGGGCTCGGCGTGGATGCCGTGGGTGCGGCCGATGGTCGGCGTGTGCTTGAACTCGAGGGCGCGGCGCTTGAGCACGGCGAGCAGCGCGGTAATTCCCTTTTTGATCAGCGCCGACGCTTCCTTGACCTGCAGAGCCTGCGCCGTGTCGACGATGTCATTCGACGTAAGCCCGTAGTGCAGCCAGCGCGACTCGGCGTCGAGGCCCTGGTCCTTGAGAGACTCTCGCGCCACGGCCGTCGTGAAGGCGATGACGTCGTGCTTCACCTCCGCCTCGATCTCTGCGACGCGCGCGGCCGATACGGTGGCTTTGGTGGCGATGGCCTCGGCAGCGGCGAGCGGAATCACGCCGTCTTCGGCCAGCACCGTGCTCGCCGCCGCCTCCACCTTGAGCCAGCAGCGGTACTTGTTCTCTTCCGTCCAGATGCCGCCCATCGCCGGGCGCGTATAGCGTTCGATCAAGGGAAGTCCTCTCGTGCTGTCGTGGTTCGTGGATTCGTGGGCCTTGGGCCGCGCGCCTCATCTCATCGACGGAACGCGACGATCCCTTTACGAATCACGAATCCACGTTCCACGATTCACGGCAACCACGCTTTGATTGTACGAGGCTAAGGCCGTTTATTTGCGAGAGATTCCGAGGCGCAGGTGCAGCTCGTCCACCAGCAGCCCGCGGCCGGGCTTGTAGGGCTGGAACCACTCGCCGTCGATCACCAGTTGCGGCACTGCGCGCTTGCCCACGCGGTCTATCACCTCAGTCGAGGCGGCTGGGTTGGCGTCCACGTCGATCTCGGTGAACGGCAATGCCGTGAGCGCTCAGAAATTGCTTGGCCGCTCGGCAATCGCGGCACCAATTGGTGCCGTACAACTGCACAATCATGACGCTTATTTTACTTTCGCCTCACTGCTATGCTCTGTGATGAAGACCACCGAGGAGAATGTTGCTTGCAATGACCGCAGAAGAAATTAAGGTGTTGCTCAAGCTCGAGCCGCATCCGGTCGAGGGCGGATGGTACCGCCGCACCTACACGTCCGAATGCAACGTCGAACTCGCGCGCGGCGTGCGGGCGCAGGGCACGGCCATCTACTACCTGCTCGAGGAAGGAACTTTCTCGGAGATGCACATGGTCGCCTCCGACGAGATCTTCCATTTCTATCTGGGCGATCCGGTAGAGATGCTTCTCCTCTACCCCTCGGGGCGCTCCGCGCTTCTGACCTTTGGACCGGATTTGGAGGCTGGACAGCGGCCCCAAATCCTGGTTCCCGCAGGCGTGTGGCAGGGCGAGCGGCTCGTGGAAGGCGGCAAATTGGCGCTGTTCGGCTGCACCGTTACGCCGGGCTTCGATTTCGCGGATTACGAGAGCGGAGTTTACGCGGACTTGGCCGCACGGTGGCCGGCGGAGGCGGAGCGCATCAGAAAACTGACGAGATGTTAACGGAGATAGCGAGTTGGCGGCGCTGCGCGCCTATTCGCGAGTTAGCGGGTTCGCGGGTCACGGTGAACCTACCGTCGCTCGCGGAAGAAACTGCGCAGCAGTTCCGCCGACTCTTCCGCCCCGATTCCCTGGTCGACTTCCATTTGATGATTGAGCTGCGGATGATTCAACACTTCAAGAACAGTCCCGCACGCTCCCGCCTTGGGATCGGCGGCTGCGAAGACGAGGCGGTCAATGCGCGCGTGAATCATGGCTCCGGCACACATGGCGCAGGGCTCGAGCGTGACGTAGAGCGTGCAACCGGCAAGTCGATAATTGCCCAGCGCCGTGGCTGCCGCGCGTAGCGCAACGATTTCCGCGTGGGCCGTGGGGTCAACGCCGCGCAGCACGCGATTCTGCCCTCGGGCAATGATTGCGCCCTCGTGAACCACCGCCGCGCCGATGGGGACTTCGCCGGCTTCGGCGGCGAGACGCGCTTCGGCCAGCGCGGCCTCCATGGCTTCCCGGTCAGTCATTCAAAATCGACTCGCGCGCAGATGATTGAAGTTCACAATGTTCAGTCTTCTCGATTCCAAGTAATTGCTTAACGGAAAGTCGATGGTCAGAATCACGTGAGATGACGCCAGCCCACAAAGCGCAGCATCGGTTAAACCCAGAAAGAATGCCGGTGTCTCTGCAACAGTCTTTGCTGCAGTCCAATTTTCGTCAACCACACCGACTTGCCGGGCAAAATGGCTTGACCAGCCTTCTTTCCTCCAGGCTGGAAGAGAATTGGCCAGGTTCGAAACCTCTGTAAGTACATGTGGGGTTGTGTTTATGGTCTTGAACAATTCAAGAGTTCGATGAAGTAACTGAATATCATCTTCTGAAAAGCTATTTAGGCGCTTAAAGGTATGAATGAGTCCTGAATCAAAACTGGCGCACCAATAAAGTAATAGTACGTTTGTATCGAGAACGACTGGCTTCCCGCGGTACCGCTTGAGCAGCGGATTCGCCGCCCTTTTCATGCCGCCCGCTCCCGAAGAGCAACGAGTTTCCCTTCCTCTCCATCAATCACAATTACTTTTGCTATACGGGCCAGATTCCTTGCGTTACGAATACCATGGAGCAGCGCTTGTGGATTGTAATCAGGATTTGGAATGCTCAACGTGACAGCCCAGTTATTGCCCTCTTTCTCCAACTCTTCAAGACGAATATCAATTCGGCCAGGGCGCGGAGGGGGAGGAATGCCTTTCTTCGGAGCTGGGGGACCCGGACGACGACTTGAATCAAGCGCCAGGTCGGAAAGCAACTCCTTGAATTGCACACGCGCAACATCAATCACTTGTTTCACTCTCCAGGCTCATCCGAACCTCCTCCCACATTTCAAAACTCATTCTATCCCAGAATTTGCTGCCGGCTGCTGCTGCGTCATGCAGTGCAGCGCGCCCAGGCCCCAGATCAGGTCCACGCAGTGGATGCCGATCACCTCGCGGTCGGGGAAAACTTCGGCCAGCATGTTCAGCGCGACGCGGTCGTTGGGATCGTGGAAGGTGGGCACCAGCACCAGTCCGTTGGCGATGTAGAAATTGGCGTAGCTGGCCGGCAGGCGCTGCCCGCGAAAGACCACCGGCGCGCGGCATGGGCAGCTCGACGATGGTGAACTGCTTGCCGTCCGGCGTGCGCGCGGCCTTGAGTCGCGCAAGATTTTCGGCCAGCGGCGCGTGGTTGGGGTCGCTGGTATCCGGCTCGACGGCGGCAACGATCGTCGTCGGCGCCAGCGAAGCGCGCGATGTCGTCCACGTGGCCGTGGGTGTCGTCGCCGGCGATGCCGCGACCCAGCCAGATCACCTGATCGATGCCGAGATAATCGGAGAAAACGCTGCTCCAGTTGCTCGCGGCTCACGCCGGGATTGCGCTGCTGCACCTCGCTCAGCAGGCATTCCTCGGTGGTGAGCAGAGTGCCTGCGCCGTTGACGTCGATCGATCCGCCTTCAAGCACCACGCGGCGCTTCGTGCCGTTCTGGTCTTGGACGATGGTTGCCATGCGGAAAGCCGAGCAGCTTCGTCACGCGGCCGGGCAGCTTGTCGTCGAGATGCCAGTCGTCGTACTTGGCCCAGCCGTTGAAGCGCCAGTTGGTCAGGCCGACCTGGCCCTCCGCGTTGCGGACGAAGATCGGACCGGAATCGCGCGTCCATCCGCGATCGGTGGGCCAGCGATGAAAACTCACTTGATCGAGATTCGCGCCGGCGCGCTGCAGCATACTCGCCACGCGCTTTTCGGTCGCTGGCGTCTTCGACGATCAGATGCACGCGCTCGCGCGCGGCGAGCAGGCGCACAATCTCCGCGTAGAGCCAGGGAATGGACTGCAAACTTGCCCGGCCAATCCTCGGGATTGTGCGGCCAGGCCAGCCATGTGGCCTCGTGCGGCTCCCACTCGGCGGGCATGCGGTAGCCCAGTTGGCGCGGGGTTTTTGCGGTTCGATCAAGTCGGGCTTCCCTCACATCGTGTCCCCGGTCCCCAAATGCGAGGGACCGGGGGCACCCGTTATTTGGTGTTTTTGGGCTCGGTGCCAGCGGCATCCAGAAAGCGTTGTGTAATCCCGGCGTAGGCATCCACGCGGCGGTCGCGCAGGAAGGGCCAGTTGCGGCGCGTCTCCTCGATCAGCGCCCGGTCGATCTCGCCCAGCACGATCTCCTCGGCGTCGTGCCCGGCCTGGGCCACGATGCGGCCGAAGGGATCGGCGATAAAGCTGCCGCCCCAGAACTCGAGCCCCGGTCCCGATGCGCGATTGCCCAGCACGTCGCCGTGGCCATTTTGACCTCGCCATGCTCGAGGCCGACGCGGTTCACGGCAGCCACATAGACGCCGTTGGCAATGGCATGCGCGCGCTGGATGGTCTGCCACGCGTCGTACTGCGCGGCGCCAAACTCATCCTTCTCCGCCGGGTGCCAGCCGATGGCCGTGGGATAGAACAGCACCTCGGCTCCCTGCAGCGCCGTGAGCCGCGCGCCCTCGGGATACCACTGGTCCCAGCAGACCAGCGTGCCCACGCGGCCGGCGCGCGTATCCACGGCCTGAAAGCCGAGATCGCCCGGCGTGAAGTAATACTTCTCGTAATAAAGCGGATCGTCCGGGATGTGCATCTTGCGGTAGATGCCGGCGATCTGCGCCGTCGGCGTTCGAGCGTGACCGCCGTGTTGTGATAGAGCCCCGGCGCGCGCCGCTCAAACAGCGACGCCACAATCGCCACGCCCAGCTTCGCGCGCCACGCTCGGAGAGCTTTCGTCGATGGGCCGGGGATCGGCTCCGCCAGATCGAAGAGCTTCAAATCTTCGCGCTGGCAGAAGTATTGCGTGCGGAAGAGCTCCGGCAGGCAGACGATCTGCGCGCCCAGCCGCGCGGCCTCGCGGATGTGCTCGACCGCCGACGCAAAGTTCGCCTCCGGGTCAGCGCCCATGCGCATCTGCACGAGGGCGACGGTAAATTTTGGCGCAGTGGTCATGCTTTGTCTTTCGATCCTCTCCTGTGCGGCTCTGGCCCAGACAGCAAGGCCAACCCCGCGCCGGCGGAATTGGCCTCCGATTCCTCTCGATCATCGCGTCGAACCGCTCTACCCGCGCCGCAGCTCTAATCCAAAACTGCTGCATGCAATGCCTGCTGCACGCAGTGCGCTACTTCTTCCAGGATCAGCACCGCCGCGGCGATGGTGGTGGTCCACTTGCCGCGCTTGTCGCCTACCGCCGACTGCGTGACGTTGCTGGTGCGGACGATCTTGTTGGAGATGCGGTAAATCTCCTTTTTCTCGTCCCAGCTGGTGTCGGGATCGAATTCCACGTCGAGCGTAGTGGCCAGCATCTCGGCGGCCAGTTCCTCGGCGTACTCGCCGGCCTGATCTTCGGTCTCGCCAAAGCTGTGATGCTCGCTCAGGTAGCCGTAGGTATTGCGGTCGGCCGGAATGGCCACGCCGATGCTCGCAGGCGACGAGCCGGTGCGGCTCGCGCGTGGAGTTCTCCGCAATCACCGCGAACACGACCTCGCCGTCATTCAGGTACTTGAGGCCTTCCTTGCGCGGAATCATCTTGCACTGCGGCGGAAAGATGGAAGAGACGCGCACCAGGTTCTGCGAGGCGATGCCCGCATCCCGAAGGGCCAGCTCAAATGAGGTCAAGCGCTCCTTGTGTTTGCCGACGCCTTTGGTGAAGAAAAGCTTCTTCGGGACCATGCCTTTTCCCAATTTCTATGTGCCCTCCGTGGGGGTGAAATTTGTGACAGATTTCTGAACGTTCCCGCATGAGTCTATCGCATCTGGGCGGGTGCGAACAGAGCAATACCAGCCGACGAAGTACAGGACAAA
>CAWHNV010000004.1:0-65055 GCA_963830785.1 uncultured Acidobacteriota bacterium | reverse complement strand
CCGAAAGGATGGGGCAGGGATGCGATCCTATTGCTCCACCGCTTCCCACTGCCCCGAATTCCCGGAGCGGAAGATGGCTTCAATCACGGCCATGTTGGCGATGGAATCTTCAAGCGGCACCGGAACCTCGGTGTTTTCGAGAACTGCGCGCGCGAATGCGTCGCCTTGCAGCGTGTACTGATCCGCGGTAGGAAAAGTCTCCGTGGCGATGCCGCTGGAGCTGAGGTCGCCGGTCGCATCGATGAAGAGACGCGTGGGCCGGTCGTTGGGCGCGTTGAAGGGAATCTCCAGTTCGATGCGGCCGCGTGTGCCCAGAAAATGCACCCTCTGATAGGGAATCAATTGCGTGCTGCAGGTGAAGATGGCCTGGCCGGAAGGAAAGTCGAGGATCGCCGAAGCCAGGCGATCGGTTCCCATCTGCGGATCGCGATCGACAAGCGCGACCACGCGCCGCGGTTCTTGTTTGAAGGCAAAGCGCGAAGCCTGAATGCAATAGCAGCCGATGTCGTACACGCCACCGCCGCCCGTCTCCACTTGGTTGCGGATGTTGGCGGGGTTGACGTTGTGGTAGCTGAAATGCGCGTTGACGGCGCGCAACTCGCCGATGCGGCCTTCGTCGAGAAGCTGGCGCACGCGCAGCCACTGTTGCGCGCTGCGAATCATGAAGGCCTCGCAGATTTTTACGCCGGTGCGATCGCGCACGCCGAGCAGAGTTTTGGCTTCGGCCACGGTCATGCTGAGCGGTTTTTCGCAGAGCACGTGCTTGCCGGCCTCGGCGGCCTTCACGGTCAACGGCACGTGCAGCTGATTGGGCAGCGGATTGTAGATGGCGTCGATGTTGGGGTCGGCGAGCAACTCTTCATACGAGCCGTAGGCCGTGGCAATGCCGAGCTTGTCGGCTGCCTCGCGCGCTTTGGCAAGATCGCGTGAGGCGATGGCGGTGACCGTGGTGCAGCTCGCCCTGCTGCATGGCGGGAATCACTTTTTTGAGGCCGATGTTGGCGGTGCTGAGCACGCCGAAGCGAAGCTTTTTTGACATAGGGGCATGATACAGCCGCGTGCGCAGGGAGCGGCGCTGCATTACACTCCCGCCATCGTGAGTGCCTCGGCGGCATTCGCGGCCACGCGCACCAGTTCGCGATTGCGCGCTTCGATGAAGCCGCTGACGACGGCGGTATCGAGAAAGGCCAGCAGGCCGTCCCAATAATTGGCCGTGTTGATGAGGATGCATGGCTTGGCGTGCAGACCGATCTGCGCCCAGGTGAGGGCTTCGAGTAACTCGTCGAGCGTGCCGAAGCCGCCGGGCAGCACGAGGATGGCATCTGCGAGTTCATGAATGCGGGCCTTGCGCTCGTGCATGGTCCGCACCAGTTCGAGCGAAGTGAGACGCGTGTGCGCGATCTCGCGGCCGTTGAGCGCCTCGGGCAATACGCCGATGACTTCAGCGCCCTCGGCCAGGGCCGCGTCGGCCAGAACGCCCATCAGCCCGCGGCTGGCTCCTCCATACACCAGGCCCAGACCGGCTTTGCCGATAGCGGCTCCGAGCGCAGTAGCTTCCGCGCGAAAGGCAGGGTTGGTTCCGAAAGCCGATCCGCAAAAAACGGCTACGCGGCGAAGAGAGTTGGATGAGTGGGTCATGATGTCTCCAGAATAGCGGCGCGGGGCCGGGGCTGGGATGGCAGCGAATGTACGGGGGTTTGCCGCGTTGAATTTAAGTCCTTATTTATGTTAGATCTATCTGCCGCAGTACAGTTGCACAGGGGCTGTAACGGAGCCGCTCTGCGGCTGCAAGTTGTTGGATCTTCATGGGTTGGATGGGGCGTTACAGCCTCACAGCCGGAAATTGCAGTTGTTCTTTCTTTATATATTTCTGACGCTGCGGCTTTGGGCTTTCCGGCGTTCGGCACGGAGCAAATCATAAGCATAGTAGTTATCCCTCCCCCCTCCCCCTCCCCCCGCCTTTTTGGGTAAAGTCGTCATTCCAGGCGGTTTAGGTTGGCAGCAATATATCTGGATCATCAAGGCTCATTCTAAAGACGTTGCGGCTTTAGGCGAAAATTCCCCTTGCAATGCCGCCCTGAACGTGCAGAAAATCAGCGACATTGGAGTGTGCTAAATGCGAGAGGAAATCAGAAATCGTCTTCGGCTTCAGGCAGACCAGTCACGCCGAGCCTTTTACCAGATTCTAGATAGTCTTCCAGTACGTTCCGTTCAAGAAGTTCGCGCTTGGTATCTACAACGAGAGCGTCAAATCGCTCTAGGTCTCCCTGCTCCAGAATTTCCCGGCTCCTTAACAACTCAATCAATCCAGCGTATAGAAGAGCCTGCTGCTTGAACATTCCAATAATCAGTTGATGCTCCGCAGTGGTCATAGCGAACCTCCCCAAAGATTCGCTACCCACTATACACGGCGCTTACCTCGGCCCTGGCGCTTCTTAGAACGGATCGTCTTGCCTCGCATCGCCTTCCGTCGCTGCGGTTTTGCCGGTCAGTTGGTTGTAGGTAATGCGGCGTCCGACAATCTGCGAAACCATCGCAGCAAAGCGGTCTCCATCATCGAGAGGGTTGTCCTTGGTTGCACGGTTGTTATACCTGAATGCCTGTTCGTCTAGGTAGCGGCTCAAGTGAAAAGGCTCGACGGCAATGTACGTTCCCCGCAGAGTCCGCTTCAATAGGCTCCAGTAGTTGTCGATGCCTTGGGTATGCACTTGGCCGTTCACGTATTCCTGCATGTGGTTCACGACTTTGTGGACGAAATTCTTGTCCAGCTTGTCGTATTGCACAGCCTCATCGGTGTAGACCTTGGCGAACGGCGTCACGTTGTCCAGAATCGTGTTCTGCAAAGTCTCCCGCTTCACATCGGGTAGCACCTTAGTCCGAATCTGCCGGTAGTAGCGGTCTAACACGCCCTGCACAGCGGTTTTGCCCACGTAGGAATCCGTGCGCAGGCCGAGCGTCTGCTGCGCTTGCAGCTTAGCCTTGCGTTTCTTGTGCATCTTCTCCGGCTTCGGCCCAATAAAGCACTCGTCAACTTCAACCGGCCCACCAAAGCCGAATTTGTGATCCCGCTCGTCTTTCATTGCCAGCCGTACCCGGTGGAGCATGAACCAAGCGGTTTTCTGAGTGACCTTGAGCGCCCGGTGAATCTCCCAAGAGCTAACGCCGTTCTTGCAGTTGGCGATGAGCCACATCGCGGCCAGCCATTTGCCGAGAGGAATAGGGCTGTCCTCAAAGATCGTTCCGACTTTGATGGAAAATTGGCATTTTGGGTGTCTGCTCTTGCACTGCCACACGCGGCGCTTTGGCACGTAAGACACGTCTGTACGCCCACAGGTGGGGCACACGGCAACGCCATCCGGCCAGCGACTAGCCGCTAAATACTCAATGCAGCGGTCAGCGTCGGCAAAGTAGAGAATGGCCTCTTGGAGTGTCTTTGGCTCCTTCATATTTCGATTATGAAGGCGATTGAATTGAAGTCAATGGGGCTGTAATTACCGTCCGCTGCTGCGTGTCTTTGGGTACTTCCTTGGGTCGGGTTTTCTGGCCTTCTTGGAGCCGCTACTTCCTGTGTAGTAGCGATACATAGCGCGGTCTTGTTTGACTTCACGCTCTGCCACTCCCTTGAGCGCCCTCGCGTCATCTCCTACGACCGTTTCGGCTCTGTTGACCAACTTGCGCCCAAGATCAGCAGCGGTGTCGTATACGCTCGATGCCATCGGAATCGTCCTCTATTCCAATTCTCCTGATTTTCTGGACGCCGCGCCATAAGAATCGTATCGGCCTTAATTCTTAATTATCGTCAGGTTGGTAGTCGTCGCAGCCTGGACAGGCAATGCGCCCGGAATTGTCTGTTTGGTGAAAGAAGTGCTCCGCACTAGCGACTATGAACAGCATCGCCAACAAACAGGCTATTAACTTCAATAGCTCCTGCCTTCGTGCATAATGCCAAGCGCACGCCGCCGAGAAAAGGAATGCGAATACGCTGATAAAGCGCAATAACCACCACGTCTGATAGGCAAAGGAAAGTTTCCATCTGTCGCCGATTAGCCAGACTCCGCAAAGCAACACTAAGAGAACGGCTGAAACCCAAATCAAACCTTTTGCTTTCCGTTTCTCTTCGAGGCGTTCCCGGTCCCAATCGGCTCGCTCCTCGGCTTCAAGGGGCGGTCTGCGGTCCAAGAGTTTCTCGGTTGGCCAGCGATACGCTTGAATCGTATTCCAGAGCACGATCAAGACGAACAGGAGCAATGGCAGCAGAATTGTCACGTCAAAATCGAGGACGAGTTTCCGCACCGTCTTCCGCCGATCCTGTTCTCAGACAGATTTCTTGGGGGCCTTTTGAGCCTTCGGTCCGCGCCGCTTGGAATTTGCCTTTGACTGCTCTTGATACTCTTTTTCGCGCTGATCCAGTACGGCCTTGGGGACCGACAAGACCTTGCCGACAAGCGCATTGAACCTGTTGAATTCCGGCGACGTTCGCGGCTCAGACTTCATGCTCCAATCGTACCGCTTTTATGGCTTCTTTGGGGCACTCATAACATGGGCGATTTCGTTCAAGACTTGCGTAATTGCACTAAATCCGATCCCGACTAACGCAAATGCCTCCTCTGGTAGCACGTTGACGTTTGGGTGCATGACGGGGTTCCGGTATTCAGCCCGAATGTGATCCAAGTTTCCCGTGATCTTCGGGTCTGCACCTGCCTCATTCAGAGCCTTGATGTACGCGCCCCAATTGCGCGCTATCTTGGCCTTTTCAAAGGAATCTCCCGTAAGCGAAACGTAATATTCACCAAAGGTGATTTCCAGCGCCCTCCAGATATGAAATGCTGTTGCAGTGGGGAGATTGAACGCCAAACAGCGGCCAGCGGCCCTTAGGTCCACCTTAGCTTGAGACGAAAGATAGTTGGTAACAGAACTAGGTATGTGCATCTCCGCGTGATCGATCAAATCATCCGTGCGGTAGATTCCCTTCTGTTGAACCCAAAATGCTGCCATGCTTGGTGTGTCGTTTTTGAAGACCGTCTCAAAATCAGTAACGGCAACCAAGATCAACTGCGCCTTACTTCCTAGCCTTTCGTCCGATTCTTCAACCCAAAACATCGGCATACCGTCCTGGATGCCATCCCCGAATTGCTCAATGAGAACCCGCATTAGGGACTCGGCAGCCCTCCGCGTTCCGGGGAGAAAAACTGAGTCTTTACGGGCCACTTCTTTCAATTGGCGACACGCCGCCAAGGCATCAAATCCGGCATCGTTGACCAACGATTCCTCTTTCGCCTGAAAAAGCGGTTCTATCGCCTTACCCAGCACGTAGTAGTCGAAAAGTTGAAGCTGTTTCATGGTGCCTTCATTTATAGAACGCACCAGCCAGATGTGGTTGAAATTCTTGGTCAGGGTGCTATTCATTGGTCAGCACCCCCACAGACAAGGCTTGATGAGCCAAGTATATTTTTGCCTTTAGGTTTTTGGGGGGTCCTGTAAGCGATTGATTGCAAATGGTTTAACGCGTAAAGTCGTCAAAATTAAGAGGTTAGCGGAGTTCGCCAAGCGGGGCCTCCCCAAGGACTCGACCTGTTCTTGCTACTCCCACAAGAAGTGTAGTGATTTGGGGGAGATAAACTGCACGACGGACCGGGTGGTTATCTGATTTGAAATGGGAGGGTTGGAGGAGATTGGCGGGTGGGGAGGGGTTGACAGGCGGGAAGAGCGTTTTTCCAGTATCTATCCTGCATGGGCTGCATTTTCGTACTCAACTGTTTACTCTTGAGGAACATTATGCACTTGACACAGAACAATAGTTCCGCTATGCTGTCTCTATGTTGAGGCGATTCGGTTTCCGTGTTGCATTGGTTCTTGCGATGGTATTGGCTTTCATCCTTCGCAGGCCTATCGGTATCGCCCGCCGGGGGAGGCCATGAACCTAATAGACGTAACGCAACAATTCAAGACCGATGACGATTGCCTAGCTTACCTTGAGTCGATGCGCTGGCCCGATGGCATCCGCTGCCCCGTATGCGGCTGTGACCGCGTTTCAAAGATCACCCGAAAGACAGCCAGCAAAAACAAGCGCACGCGCATCTATCAGTGCCTTGAGGAGACTTGCAAGCAGCAATTCTCGGCCACGGCTGGCACGATCTTCAATGACTCACATCTTCCCCTGACAAAGTGGTTCATGGCCCTAGCGCTGATCGTGGACGCGAAGAAAGGCATCTCTGCGCGACAGCTAATGCAGCATCTCGGCATTGGCTCCTATCGCACGGCATGGTACATGGCTCACCGTATCCGCAAGGCGATGGAGAACCAAGGCTCTGCCGATCTAACTGGAATTGTCGAAATGGACGAGACGTACTTGGGCGGCAAACGAAAGGGCACAGGTCAAGCGTGGCGTTACGATCCGGAGATTAAAAAGCAGGTGATCGTAGGAATCAAGCAACGTGGCGGACGAATTAAGATGATCCACGCGCCAGACGCGAAGATAGAGACGCTGGCGCAATATCTCAAGGAACACGTTAGCGCCGATGTTGAGTACATCATGACCGATGAGTTGAAGGCGTATCCCAAGGCGCTCAGGCTCTCAGGGCATGACCCTGAAAAGCATCGGACAGTGAATCACAGTGCGGAAATCTACGTTGACGGCAATATTACGACCAACGGGATTGAGTCGGCGTTCTCACTCTTCAAGCGCGGCGTGATAGGCAGCTTCCACAAGATTTCGATAAAGCACCTGCACCGCTATTTGAGCGAGTTTGAAACGCGGTTCAATGGACGGAAAGCAGACGACAGGTTTGAGCCCACGCTGAAACGGATGCTCGGCGTTGAGCCTATGCCTTACGCGGAGTTGGTGGCTGAATAGGCGGAACTATCGGCGTGAAGTTCCCCGGCTCGCCCTTTATCGTCTTTCCCTCTTGCGGCGGGGTCTGCATCAGCTTTCCCAGTAGCGCATCGAATTTTTTCTTATCTACTTTCACGCTGTCAGTGTACAACAATTCCCGATTCAGGAACGACCGTTATAGGAACCCAAATAGTTACCCCTCCAAGGCCGAGATCGATCTTTCTGCACAACTCCCGGTGCAAAAAACGGTGCGATTCTGGAAAACCGCGGCAACAGTGATCATGCACTTTGGGTTTTCCCGGTATTTATTAGTATTTGTAGGGTCTAGGAGCTAAATTCACAGCGTTTGTTCGCGCTGAAAGTCTGCTATATTCATTGACAATAGCCTGCGCTTGCCACGCGGGGGCACTCGCTTGCCGATGGCTGGCGAGTGTCGTATTTGGCGGGGAGTTTTGGAAGGCTTGGATTTTGGACCGATGGGAAACGAGGTGAGCGCCTGAACAACTCTCACCTTACCCCCTAAAATCCCAAAAGTCAAGCGCAGGAAATTTGTGCGTTTAGCGGGGGTTCCCATGAAGATATACGCCTAGCGATCTGCACCACGCTTGCCGTGCAGTGAGCCATAACCAGAAGTCCCGGACCGCGTTCCTTGCAGGGAGACGGGCGATCCGGGACATGGTGAGTTGCTTTTCACTCTGGCCGCCCCCGTCGTAAGGCGGGGGCGAATTGGAGAGATACCGCTGGAAGGTTCCGGCAGGGGCCTTATAAGTCCCGACCGCTAGTGTGTTAGCACTAGGGGTTCGATTCCCTATCTCTCCGTGATTGTCCAACACGATCCAAAGGAGGATGCCAGTTGAACATTCTTAGAGTAACAGTTGCAGCCTTGCTTCTCTCTGCTTCGTTCGTTGTAGAGGCTCAAACCATACCGCAATCCGATTTGGAAAAATCCGTCGTTCAAATCAGCCTCTTAAAACCCGATGGTACCTTCGTTGGACTCGGCACGGGATTTTTCGTTCGGGATGATGGACTCGTTATCACCGCATTTCATGTCTATGCGAGCGCAATCCAGGGGATCGCGGAAAGCAGAGGCGGCACAATCATGGCAACTCGCGTTTCACGCGAGGTACCTGGGAATTTGACCTATACTTCGCTCCAATTGGTCAATGCAGATACGGCGCATGATCTAGCTCTGCTCAAACTTACTACTCTAGACACCAAAAGTTGGGATCTAGTTGGGGGCATCCATTCGCTAAAACTTTCGACCGAAACCAACCTGAAGACGGGAACCAATCTTACCGCCGTCGGCTACTTCGGGTCAGATTCACTACCTTTGACCTTGGGAGCCAAGTTGATTGGGACCGCCGGAGCAGTCATTGTGCCTGCGGCCGCCGGCAAACCGCCTGTCGTTGCAGAAGAGTTCCTTGCTGATTTGAAGGCATTCCCCGGCCAAAGCGGAAGTCCCGTATTGCTTGATGACGGAACGGTTATAGGCGTGGTATTGGCAATGGTTCCCGTGACAGTGCAATTCAATCCCCAGCAAGTTCCGACTGGGTTCAACCGGTTGGCAAAGGTCGAGTTTTTGCAGACGCTGGTAGCATCTGCTCCGAAGTAGTTCGCAGAGCAATTCTGCGCTACTTCATTTGATGGGACCACTGATGCGGGCTTGTCTGCTGTCGTACCGAGCACTACAGGAGCTTGTGCCGCTGCAACAAGTGAGCCCACCCCTAAGAGGCTTGCAATTATAAGGGTCTTCACTTGGCACCTCAGACTTCACGGCATACTAGCCGTAAACACTGTTAGACGCACAGTCTGACCTTTGGGATCAAATGCGTCAACGTTACGGTTGGGGTATGACTTTAGTCACAGGTACCGAGAAGAGAAAGAGAACGATCAACAACCCTCAAAGGCACCTCTAGATATACCACCCATGCATACTTATTGCAACAACTTTGGTGCAAAGTTAGATACCCTGTCACGGCATCCCCATTTCACCAAAAGCGATCCTCTGTGTCAAGTGCATAATGTTCCTCTTGAGTTATTTCCGGGTAGACTACACGCCCGGAACCGGAGCATCGCTTACTGACTCGCTTCAATGGGGTGGCCTTAGTCCTCGAGCAGGAACGATTCACCAGTTCGATGCGATGAATCTGCGCTTTGCCACGAAAGCCAGGCCCAACAGGCCGGTACCGAGCAACAACAGCGAGGATGGCTCGGGGGTCGGCGTCACATATGCATTATCGGAATCATCATGTGACCACGAGGCGAACGATATGGTGACCGTGGCTTCTTTGCCGGCCTTAGAAACAATGGTGAGCTTAGCGCGGCCCGTCTGAAGATAAAACAGATAGTCGGCACGGTCCCCTTGAGAAGAAAAGATCTGTTTGGCATTGAGACGAACGATTTTTCGTCCCGGCCCCGCAGTCGCGAGGTATGTTTCAGTATTGAACCGTCTGTTGCACTTTTCGGGCATAATCGAGCATTGCATGCCAAGCAGGTGGCAGTCTGAGCCGTCTAGCTCACTGATTACAATCAGCTCATCCGCCTGCCACCACTTGATCTTGCCCGATGGGACTCGTAACAACACTTCCTGTAACTTCATCGCCCGCTCTGCTGCGGTCCTCGGATAGATCTCCATGCTCTCGCGCATGGCTCCATCCTCGCCGCCCGCTATGCGGACACTTCACTTGCTAAGAACACGGGACATCCTATTAGCTAGCGACAACCGGCAATCCGGCAACTACCAGTTGATTAACAGGGCGGCGCTGCGGCGGGCGGATGGCGGCACGAGTAAACTCATGGCCCGATACAAGACGAAGGGGAACTGGGCGCAACGGTTCTTACGCCCGCTGAAGCGGGCTGAGAGACGCGGCCGCTCCGTCAGCCCAGTCTTACGGCGAGGTCCGGCGTGGATTGCTTCCCACCGGTGTTCGTGACGGATTGAGCGAGATGAATTAAGGTTCGTGCTTTCCCACATCTCATCCGCCGCGGCGGACGAGATGTGGGGCACCCACGTTCGTGCTGGGTTGACGGGGGTTGTTGGAGTTCGTGGGTTCCCACCCTTCCGGCTAAAAACGCCGGAAGGATGGGGCACGGGACATCGATGGGAAACGGGACATCGATCGGGCACGGGGAATCCTTTGCGGGACTTTTCTTGGGCGGGCATCTGTGTCATGCTTGCGTTTATGGGAAACAAAGATAAAGGTAAGAAAGAAGCCAAGAAGGCCCCGAAGCCGAAACCGAAACCAGAACCCTCGAGGCGTGAGGTTTTCACGCCGGCACCGCCAAAGTAGACGGGGATTTTCAGCGATTGATCCGGCCCACGCGGCGAAACGGCCTGCCAGGCGCAGGTGCTCACGGGATTGGTGTCGATGCGGAGGTTTCGCGCCGCCCCTACGGGGCTGCGGTCTGACTTGTGCTCCTAACCCAGGACTGCGTTCGCTTGCGCGAACTTATCCTGGGCTATTTTCCTCGGGCCCCTCCGGGGCCGGTGATCGAGCATTCAAGTTTCACCAAGCAGAAAAGGCCATCCCTCGGGATGACCTTTTCTGCTGAGCGAAGTGGTTGCGAATCAGGGTTGCGTGGGTGCGTCCTGAGGCTGGGTGTTGCGGGCCTGCGCTTTTTCTGCGAGAACCTTGTGGGCGTTGTCTTCGAGAGCTTGCGCCTCGGGCATGTAGGTGAGCGCCTTCTGGATCTCGGGATCCGAATCGGCAATCACGCGCAGGCCCTGGAGCTGGCCGGACTCGATGGTGACGATGTCCTTCTTGATGCGCGCCTTGATCCAGTCGGATGCGCCGCTGACGTCGGCCTCGGTCCAGTCGACGCCCTGGGTGGTGAGAAACTTCTTGAAATCGGCCATCACCGCGTCGTCCACCTGGAAGTTCTTGTCGACCGTGTGCGTTGCGACGTAGATGGGCGCGAATTTGAAGAAGACGTCCTTGTAGCTCAGCTCGTCCTGGAAGCGGTTGGTCTTGGGCGTCTCGATTTTTTCGTCGGGCGTGATGCCTCCGCCACCGTAGACGGTGCGGCCCGAGTCGGTGAGTTTGACTTCTTTATTCGAGGAGTCGGGAGCAAGAGCTCCGGCGTGATTGTAGTAGTCGTAGAGCGAAACGCCTTCGTAGTTGCGCTGAATGAGGCGGCCGGAGGGCGTGTAGTAGTGGTAGGTCGTCAGCGCCAGGCCGGTATTCTCGCTGAGGTTGTAAACGGTCTGCACCAGGCCCTTGCCAAAGGTGGTTTCGCCCACGATGAGAGCGCGGTCGTGATCCTGCAATGCGCCGGAGACGATCTCTGCAGCCGATGCAGTGTCGCGATTGACGATGACCACGATGGGGAAGGTCTTGCCGCCGTTGCCGTGGGTCGCGGTGTAGTTCACGTCGGAGTAGGCGCGGCCACGCTGCGTGACGATGGTCTGGCCCTTAGCCAGCAGATGGTCGCAGACGTCGACTGCCTGGTTCAACAGGCCGCCCGGGTTCTCGCGCAAATCCAGCACCAGGCCCTTGAGATTGCTGAAGCCGTCAATCGCCTCTTCCATTTCGTCGCCGGTGGTTTCCTGGAACTGGGTGAGATGGATGTAGCCGATGCCGGGACGAATTTCATACTTCAGATCGATGGAGGGATGGGGGATTTCGTCGCGAATGAGATCGAAGACCAGCGGCTTGGCCTGGCCGTAGCGGACCGTGGTGACTTCAACCTGCGTACCCTTGGGGCCTTTGAGGGCTTTGGCTACCTGGTCCGAGGTCCAGCCGTCGGTGGACTTTCCGTCAACCGCGACGATCTGGTCGCCGGGATGAATGCCGGCGCGGAAGGAAGGCGTGTCCTCATAGGGCGTGACGACGAAGACCTTGGTCTTGCCGTCATCGTTCTGCTGCTGGATGACCATGCCCACACCGTAGTAATGGCCGCGCTGATCTTCGCGCAGGCGGGCGTAGGATTTGGGATCGTAGAAGTGGGAATGGGGATCAAGCACCTGCAACATGCCGGGAATAGCGCCGTCGTAGATGGCGTCATCGGCCTTGTCGCCGGTGATGGGCTCGGCGTAGTTCTGTTCTACCAGGGCGTAAACGTCAGTGAAGGTCTTGAGGCTGTCGCGGAGCTGGCTCTCGTCCTGCGAGGACTGTGCGCCCACGCGGCGTTCGAGGAACGTGCCGGCAACGGCACAGACGGAAAAGAACACGGCGAGAGCGAAGAGCGCACGACGGGCGCGGGGAGTTATGGACAAACTGAACCTCCAGACGGCCAGTCAAGGCAAGCGCGCGGGGCGGAGATCGCATCAATTAGGAACGCATCCGTACGTTATAGGATGGACGCTCAATAAAAATTGACCTTGCCCGGTACCGGCAAGGCCTGGAGATGCAAAAACCGCTCGCGGAACGCCGCAGAGCCATCCTGGGCTAAAGTATAGCACCGCCCTGTTAGACGCGCAGGGAGGGGGTCCGGTAGCGGCGGGATTCGGGCCAAGCGGTGACTGGAAGGTAGAATGCTGGAATTCTCGCGCCCCCGGCTGCTGCAGAGCTCGGGCGGCCCGGCAGTGTCCTAATTTCAATCTCCACTGGTTCGATCCCCACTGGGATGAGCGGCTTATTGATTGTGAATCGACCGAAATAGTACAATTCGGGCGATTTCAGGAGCTTAGTCCAATGATCACCAGCATCCACACCCTGATTTATTCCGACGATGCCCCCGCGACGCGCGCATTCCTTCGCGACGTCCCCGGCTGGCCGTACGTCGAGGATACGGCGGGCGGAGGCGCGGGTTGGCTGATCTTCAAGACCGGGCAGAGCGAGATGGGCGTGCACCCGACCCACAGTGTCTACGACGGCAAGACGTACGAATCGCCGCGGCACCATCTGATCTCGCTGATGTGCGACGACATCTCACGGACGGTCGCTGAACTGAAGGGCAAAGGAGCTGAGTTCCGCAGCGAAGTGCAGGATCACGGGTACGGACTCGTGATCATGATGGCCGTGCCTGGCGCGGACGACATCATGCTTTACGAGCCTAGGCATCCGCTGGCGTACAGTCTTTGACGGATTGAGTTCGTAGCATATTCCGAAGCACGAAAATGCAGGCCCTTCGACTCCGTTCGCCGCGCGAAACGCGGCAAACTGCGCTCAGGATGACCGCTTATTCAGAATGACCGCTTATTATGATTCGAGGTTTCTGACTCCGGAACCGCCGGCGGGCCGGGAACTTCGCATTTCTGCTGCCCTGGCATTTACAATGGCGTCTATGCATCAGGTGGCAGAAAACCGTAAATCAGCCGCCCAGCCGGTTGCCCACATTATGACTCCAAGACTTCTTCGCACATTCGCGGCATTCGTGCTCGGCACGATGCTGCTCGCGGGTAACCCTCTGGCGCGCGCCCAGGCCAGCGAGCCGGCCAGCCCCTATGGCGGTATCGTGGTCGAGGACATCATTGCCCGCGTCAACGATCAGATCATCACCAACTCGGACTACGACCGCGCCCTGGCCGAACTGGACGCAGGAGGGCCGGCAGCACAGCGAAACCATGCAGGAGATTTCCGCGGCGCACAAGGACCTGCTGCGCAACCTGATCGACCAGCAACTGTGGCTCTCCAAGGGCAAGGAACTGGACATTACCGGCGAGACCGAGCTGGTGAAGAGGCTGGACGAGATTCGCAAGCAATACAACCTGGAAACCATCGACGACCTGGAGAAGGCAGCCAAGGAGCAGGGCGTCTCGTTCGAGGACTTCAAGGCCAACATCCGCAACCAGATCATCACCCAGGAAGTGATGCGGCAGGAGGTTGGCGAACACATTCAGATGACGCCCGGCGAGGTGGAGCGCTACTACGAGGAGCACAAGCAGGATTACGCGCAGCCGGAGAGCGAGCGGCTGAGCGAGATTCTGATCTCGACTGGCACGAGCGCCGACGATCCCGCCAAGGTGGCCGCGGCCAAGGCCAAGGCCGACGACATTGAGGCCCGGCTGCACGCGGGCGGCGACTTTGCGCAACTGGCGCGCAGCTTCAGCGACGGCCCCACGGCGGCCGAGGGCGGCGACCTGGGCCAGTACAAGCGCGGCCAGCTTCCCAAGGTGCTTGAGGACAAGACCTTCGACCTGAACTCCGGCCAATACACCGATCCCATCCTCACGCGGCAGGGCTACATCATCCTGAAAGTCGTGCAGCACACGCCGGGCGGACCGCGGCCCTATAAGGATGTGGAACAGGACGTGGAAGAGGCCTTCTACATGAGCCGGATGGAACCGGCGATCCGCGACTATCTGACCAAGATGCGCGACGAGGCGTTCATTTAGATCAGGCGTGGATATACGGATTCCGGCGCCACCTACGGCGAGCTGCATCCCAGCATTGCCTTCAGCGCCTACGTGCCGCCCGCGCCCAAGAAGAAGGCCAAGGTAGAGCGGACGCGGTTCCGCGAGAGCACGCACACTTTCCGGCAGAAGTCGGGAGCGGGCGCGGCGGCGCCAGCCGCGGATGAAAGTGCGGAGCCGGCAACCACTGCCGCGGCAACGCCCGCCTCCACAAAGAAGAGCAAGAAGGGCGAGGAAAAGCCCGGCAAGAAAGAAAAGATTCGCTACGGCCAGGCGCCGCGCGAAACTCTGCCCACGGCAGCGACAAATTCGTCCACAGAAAACGCTGGGGCGCTTCCGGAGACGGCTGCGAACACAGAGCAGCCGGTGAATCCGTTGGAACCCACAGCGCCGACCAAGAAGACGCGATTCAGCGCGCGCGCGCGCGAAGCCAAGAAGCCAAAGGGGAGCGGCGCGCCGGGCGATGCACTGGCGCCCGCGCCGCCGGATGCCGCCGAAGTGGCTGATCGGCAAACGCAGTCGGCTCCTCTGGAGCCGAACACGACTTCCAAGAAGAAGAAAAAGTCCTCTGAGACGAATGCCGAGAAGACGCGCTTGTCGCAACAGAAGAAGACCGACAATGGGCCCAAGCCGGTGCAGCAGCCTACGCCGATTCCGCCAGTGCCGGGAGCTCCCGCTCCCGCGCAAGAAGCGCCGGCTCCGCAATCGTCGCAGCAACCGCAACAATAGAGTTCTCGAACTGACTGTTCAAATACGCGGGCCTGGGAGGTTTCTCCTGGGCCCGCGGTGTTTGCGGTAAGTGGCGCGCAGATTCGCCTGCGAGGCGTGTTCGCGCCGACTCCGACCCTTTTTGCACGAGACGCGAAGCTGAGTTCAGAGGCGGGTTGGGATTCACGTCCTCCCACATCTCATCCGCCGTGGCGGACGAGATAGGGGGCGCCCACGTTCTGTGGATGGTTTGGCTAGCCGGGCCAATTGCGTTAATCTTCTCGGCAGAATGAAAGACATCTATATTTCCGATCTCATGGGCTTCGACGAGGGAAAACTCTTCGACGGCTTCTTCCTGGTTCTGACCAAGCAGCAGCGGACAACCAAGCAAAACAAGGCGTACCTGAACCTGACGCTCGGCGACAAAACCGGCCCCATCGAGGCGCGCGTGTGGGAGCTGGCCGATCCGCGCATTGCCAAGGATTTCGATCGTGGCGACATGGTCAAGGTCCGCGGCTGCGATCTCGCGCTACGACGATCGCGCGCAGATGAAGGTCGATCAACTGCGCAAGGCGCAGACCGGCGAGGCCGACAAACTGGACATGCTGCCCGCCACCACCCAGGACGTGGGCGCGCTGTGGCGCCAGCTTGAGGCCGGCGTCGAGAGCCTTACAAATGCGGACCTGAAGCGGCTGCTCAATGCGCTGCTTGCCGACACGGAACTTGCGCAGGCGTATCGCGAAGCGCCGGCGGCGCGGCAACTGCATCACGCGTGGCTGGGCGGATTGCTCGAACATGTGGTGAGCCTGCTAGGACTGGCCGACCGCGTGGCCGCGCACTATCCGCTGCTCGACCGCGACCTGCTTCTGACCGGCGTGATTCTGCACGACATCGGCAAGATTCGCGAGCTGGAGTGGGAGACCGGCTTCGACTACACCATTGAAGGCATGCTGCTGGGCCACATTCAGATGGGCGTGGACCTGGTGGAGAAAACCATCGCCGGCACTGCCCGATTTTCCCGATCGGCTGCGTACCCTGGTGCTGCACATGATCCTGTCGCACCACGGCAAGCTCGAATTCGGCTCGCCCAAGCTGCCCATGATTCCCGAGGCGCTGGTGCTCAACTTCGTCGACGATCTGGACGCCAAGATGCAGGCCATGACCAGTGAGTTTGAGAAATCCGCGCGCGAAGGCAGAGCGCCCGACGAGCTGACCGGCAAAGTGTGGTCGCTGGACCAGCGGCAGTTGCTGAACACGAAGGCGTGGCTGGCGAAAGGCAGGGAATAGGGAGTAGGGAGTAGCCAGTAGGATTGCGAAGGGAGGACGTGTATGGGAAACAGCCTGAGCCTCACAGCCGCTAAAGAGAATCTGGGCATCTTCGAATGTCCGGTATGCAAGCAAACTATCGACGCCTCGGCAGCGCAATGCCGCTTTTGTTCTTCGCCGGTCGATCCGGTCGTCGCTCAGGTGGCCGCCGAAAGGATGGCGCGGATCAATCAAGCTTGCAGCGACGCCAGTTTCTTGCGAACGGCAGCAATCTCGGTCCTGGTTTTCATAGGCGTTATGTTCATTCCCTTTATGGGTCTGCTTGGAATCGTCGGATACTACTTCCTGCTGGTTGCAGTACCGTTTCTTGCGATTCGCTGGTGGGTGAGATTTGGCAGAATTCAGGCCGACGACAGCGACTTCAGGCGCGCGCGAGTGACTGTAATCGTCATCAGCGCGCTGATTGTTATTCCAATTGCTTTTTCCATCGTCAATCACGTCTGAGCGGTCAGATCGGCTTGAGAGCCTGGGGGGCGCCAAATTCAGCCGCCCGGCCGCATCGGGTTGATGAATTTCAATCCTGCGAAGTGTTTCTCGTTGTCGGTGACGACGATGCAATCGTTGGCTTCGGCTGTGGCGGCGACGATCATGTCAATCGGGTCGCGCGGCCGTCCAGCCCTCACGCCTTCTGACATGATGCGCCCCCAGATCATTGCGGAGGCCTCATCAAACGCGAGCACGCGACCCCGAAAGAATGCCAGAGGGCCTCGGGGGCTGGAAAACCACGACTCCAACTCATGCCGTTTCTTCCCTGATGAAAGTTCGAGAATCCCGTCCCAGATTTCAGCAAGGTTCAGTGAGGAGGTGAAGAGGTCCTCATCGGCCTGCTCTTCGAGCCAGGCAATCAACGAGGGCGAAGGTTCCGGTTTGATCGGATTGCTGATGATGTTTGTATCGAGCAAATAGCGGCTCAAAGATCGACCCTCCGCGGCGGGACCCGCCGGCGCGCGAGGTTCAATTCGACTCCCATGAGCGGCGAATTGCGCAACATTTTCAGGAAGCCACCCTTCTTTCGAGTTTCAGACGCAATCTGAACTTGCACCGAAGCTCGAATCCCGGCCGCCTCGGGATCGTTTTCAGCCAGACGCCGCGCAAAGGCGCGCACCAACTCACGGTCCTGCTTCAGGCCCTGGACCTCGAACCGCGCCATGCCGCGCTTGCTCAGACGCTTGCGGTAATTATTGACTGCGCGTGCCTGCGATGGGCTACCCATGACGTCCTCCTGCCTTCTATCCAGTAATATATCCGGTAATTGAGCAACTTTCAAGCGCGGCTCACTGCAAGAACCAGTCCCACTGCTCTTTGGTGAGCGGGACCACGGAGAGGCGGCCGATCGTGAGGAGTGGCGAGGTCTTGAAGGCCTTCTCGGCTTTTATCTCTTGGAGCGATTTGAGGTGTCTTAGGCGTTTGTTCGCCTTGACGCGGACGATGGGTACTTTGGGATTGGTCGCGTCGACGCTGACCACAGTTCCCGTGCCGACGGCGGTGCGCTCATCGCCAGTGTGGTAGAAGATCCACTTCGCTCCCGGCTTCATCTCGCGCAGATTTTTCACCGCGGTGGGATTCGTCACGCCGTCCCACACCGTTTCGCCGTCGCGCACAAGGTCGTCGAAAGAATAGACGGTGGGTTCGGATTTGAAGAGGTAGTAGGTCATGGGTAGGTTTCAGGTGTCAGGTTTCAGGTGTCAGTTTACTACCGCTTTCGGCTTCAGCTGGCAAGCTGAACCCTGAAACCTCATCTCATTCCCTGCCCTTTTTCCGGATCTCGATGTTCAACCTTTTGATCTTCTGGTTGAGGGTAGAGAGCGGGATGCGGAATTGCTCGGCGGCGTCGGTCTGGTTCCAGTTGCAGCGCTCCAGCTTCTCGATGATGATGCGGCGCTCGATGACTTCGAGAATGTCGAAGAGCGAGGAGTTGGGATTGTGCTCGAGGAGCGCGTCCTGAAAGCTGCGGCCCGTGATGTGGCCGGGGAGCAGGTCGGCGCCGATGACCGGGCCCGACGAAAGCACGACGCCGCGTTCGATGGCGTTCTCGAGCTCGCGAACATTGCCCGGCCATTCGAAATCGATGAGCGCGCGCATGGCGTCCGGTGAGAGCTTGCGCACGGCGAGGTTGTTCTCGCTGGAGTAGAGGTCGAGAAAGTGCTGGGCCAGCAGTGGAATGTCTTCGCGGCGCGCGCGCAATGGCGGCAGGTCGACGGTGATGACGTTGAGGCGGTAAAAAAGGTCTTCGCGGAAATGGCCATCGCGCACCGCCTGGCGCAGATCAACATTGGTGGCGGCCAGAATGCGCACGTCCACCTGAATTTCCTGAATGCCCCCGAGGTGCATGAAGCGGCGATCCTGCAGCACGCGCAGAATCTTGGCCTGAATGTCCATGCCCATGGTGGCGATTTCGTCGAGGAAGAGCGTGCCCCCGTTGGCCACTTCAAACAGGCCCTTCTTCGACGCGACCGCGGAAGTAAACGCGCCTTTCACGTGGCCAAAGAGCGTGGACTCGAGCAGCTCCGACGGCATGGCGCCGGTGTTGATGGGCACGAAAGGCTTGTCGCGGCGCGGCGAGTTGGCGTGAATGGCCTTGGCGATGACTTCCTTGCCGGTGCCGCTCTCGCCCTGAATCAGAATCGTCGACCGGCTGGGCGCAACCTGCGCCACGAGGTCGAAGACACGCAGCATGCACTCGCTTTTGCCCACGATGTTCGAGAAGCTATAGCGCTGCTTGAGGGTGCGCTTGAGCTGAAGATTTTCTTCCTCGGCGCGATGGCGAGCCACGGCCGAGCGAATGTCGGCCAGCAGTTTCTCGTTGTCCCAGGGCTTCTGGATGAAATTTTCCGCGCCGGCGCGAATGGCCTCGACCACGTTGTCGACAGTGCCGTAGGCCGTAATCATGATGATGGGAAGATCGGGCTGGCGCTCCTTGAATTGCGGCAGCAGTTCGATGCCGTTCTGCCCGGGCAACGCCAGATCGAGAAGCATGAGATCGAAGGTCTCGCGATCGAGGTAGTTCAGCCCCTCCTCGCCGTTGGCCGCGGTTTTCACAACATAGTTTTCGAAACCGAGAAGCACCTCCAACGATTCACGAATGCCGGCCTCGTCGTCGACCACCAGGATCGAGGCCACGGGAGAATTTCCGTTGATGGCCGCTGCGGAATCGGATGCGCTCAAGTTCAGTTCTTCCTCGGTGTCAGGCATGAACAGAATTCCTCAACAAGGGAAACTCAAGGTGAAAGGTTGTGCCGGTGCCGACCAAGCTTTCCACGTGAATTTTTCCGGCATGTTCCTGGATGATCCCGTAACTGACAGCGAGGCCGAGACCGGTGCCGCGCCTGTCGCCAGGAATGTTCTTGGTGGTGAAGAAGGGATCGTAGATGCGCTTGAGGTGCTCGGGCGCGATGCCGGAGCCGGAATCGGAAATCACCGCCTCCACCTGGCCGTTGACGAGCGTGGCCACGCGCAGGCGGCCGCCGCCGGGCATGGCCTCCTTGGCGTTGAGAAGCAGGTTGAGAAAGACTTGCTGCAATTTTCCGGGGTTGCCGTTGATGGGCGGAAGCTCCTCGGAAAGATCTAGATCGACGAGAACTTGCGCGGTCTTGAACTGATGTTCGAGCAGCGAAAGCGTGTCGCGAATGACTTGATTGAGGTTGGTAGAGCGGAACTCCGTTGTGGAAGTACGCGAAAAATTCAGCAGACCGTTGGCGATTTCGGCGGCGCGGAAGCTCTGTTGCGTGATCTTGTCGAGCACGGGCCCCAGTCGATCGTCGGCGTTGGGGTCGCTGCGCAATTGCTTGGACAGCATCTGCGCGTAGGAAGAGATGACAGCCAGCGGAGTGTTGATCTCATGCGCCACGCCGGCGGCGAGCAGGCCGATGGAGCTGAGCTTGTCGGCTTGCGCGAGCTGGGTTTCAAGAGCTACGCGTTCCGTGATGTCGTCGACGAGCACGATGCGGCCTACGGGCACGAAGTCGCGGGAGAGCAAGGGTGCGATGGCGATATTGGCAATGCGCAACTCGCCGGCGCGCGTGGTCAGGCGGAACTTGTAGAGGCGATGCACGCCCTGCTCGCCGCGAAACTCTTCGATCGACTCAATGAACTCCAGAGGAAATACGGCATGAAGTGCCTGGCCGAGGGCCTCGCCGCGGCTCAGCGCGTACATGGCCTCCATCTGCGCGTTCCAGCTTTCGATGCGGTCGTCGAGGTCGATGGCGAAAATGCCGACGTTGATGGACTCGACAATATTTTCGTTGAACTCCTTGAGGCGCTCGAACTCGACGATTTTTTCTTCGAGGCGCGCGTAGAGGCTGGCGTTTTGCAGAGCGATGCCGATGTAGCTGGCCAGAGATTCCAGCAGCTCGACATCTTCGCTCGATAAAAAGTCGCCGCCCAGGGTGCGGCCCAGGCCGATGACGGCGATGGTGCGGCCGGCGGCGCCGCCGTTCACCTGTGCATTCATCCGGAGGCCAGAAGCGCGGAGCGCGCCGTTGCCTTGGCCGGTTGGCGATTCGGCTACGCGACAGGGCAAATAGTAGTTCAGGTCGAGAAGCGCCGCGGTGCGCTGCTGTTCCGCGGGCAGATGTAAAACCTGCTGTGCGTTCTCAAAAAAGATGTGCGAGTGATCGGTGGCGCCATCGAAGTGGAGAAAGCCGAGATCCAGGGGCTGCTCTCCCTTAGGGTTTTGGCCGAGATCCTCAGCCAACCCATGGGAGTCCACCAGGCGCAGGCTTCCGGATTCGCCGGACAGAAAAATCGCCACCCGGGCCACGAGCAGCGTGCGCGGTAACTGCTCGACGATAGCCTGGAGCAGCGCCTGCAGATCGGTCTCGGAGCTGAGGCCGCGGCCAAACTCGACCAGAGCCTTGCGGTAATCGTAGCGATGACGGTCGAAGGCGCGATCGACCCAGGCCTGGAACCTGCGCTTGAGCGGCTCGAAAGCAGCTGCTGCGCAAACGAAGGAAATAGCCAGGCCCCAATCGCGGGCCCATTCCGGCAGGCTGTTATGGACCCAGAGGGGAATGAGAACGATGGTGCCGAAGTAGCCAGCCAGGATCACGCCCGTGGCCAGCGTGTAGGCCACGCCGCGCTTGAAGATCAGGTCCGTATCCATCAGCCGGTAGCGCACGATGGCCCAGGCAAACGTGAGCGGCAAAAACACCAGCGACAGGCCAGCGAGATTGGTAAGCAGGTAGGGCGGATTGAGCTGCAACAGGTACGGAACGGCGTAAAAGAACGTGAATGGCAGAACTGCGAGCAGGGTTCCGCGCGTGACCCATTTCAACTGCTGGCGCAGCAGCGGCGTGGTGGCGCGACTGTAACTGCGCAGGAACAGCAGTGCGGCCAGAATGTAGAACAGTGCGAGATAGCCGGTGGCGATCTGGTCCAGGCGGTCGAGCAGCAGCTTGGTAGCCGCGCGTGTGCTAATCGACCAGATCCACAATGCCAGCAGCCCGGCGCCGGGCGCGTAAACCACGGGCAATAGCCAGCGGCGGCGAAGTTTCTTCAGGCGCTCCTCGGGAAAGCTCAGCGCGAAGTGGAGAAACAGCGCCGGCTGCAGAGCTTCGGCAACCACGTTGGTCCAGAAGACCGTCCAGTCGAGCACGTCGAATGCGCCGGTGTACTTGAGGGCGTAGAGCGCGAACGAGACCAGGCAGAAGAGATAGAAATGCGTTGCGCGGGGCGCGCCCCAGCGCCGAAAGAGGACGTAGAAGCCGATGATGAGATAGATCAGCCCGATGATGCGCAAGCCGAGTTGCAGGCTGCGATCCGCGGGCACAGGAATCACCTGCACCGGCGTGTCGAGGGGAATGCTATCGCGGGTGATGCTGTAGCGAACCTGAACGTAGGGGCCGGCGGCGTAGAGCGCGCGCTCCAGATCGGCGACCGTGGTGACGGGAACGTCATTCACAGCGGTCAGCAGGTCGTTGACCTGGATGAAGGCGTGCTGGCCGGGCATGCCAGCCAGCACGCGGTCGGCGATCAGGCCCCCATGTGCCTCATGCCACCAGACGCCGTCCGTGGGCTGCTGAAACTCGCGCTCCTGCAGAAGGCTGAAGATGGCCAGCACGAACAAAGCCGCAGTCGCCAGGGCCAGCAACGTTGCCTGCACGCGATTGAGGAGACTTTTGTCCATGCGAGGAAGGTTTCCCACACCATATGGTTACTTGCACGTGAGGTGCCACGCGGGGAGAGCGCGCCGATGACCAGGTTACGTCTGGCCAATCATTTGAATCTATGCGTGATATGGACTCGTAGTTGCAGCGAACGTCACAAGAACGTGCGCTGAATCACGCCATCGGCTCGAAAAACCCGGAGGTGACCTCCAGAGAAAGAGATATTCCTATGATAAACGGTAGATCGCTCATATCCGGCAGGTTATTGGCGAAAAGACAGCGGAGTTGGCGGGGTGAGAACGGGTTAGAACGGAATCGCACCGATAGGGCGCTGTTAAGGGAAAGTAGCGCGGATGTTTAGGGATTCGGCGACTTTGCCGAGTTTCCCGTCAAGGGTCCATATTTGGGTGCCCGGAGTTGCCAGACAAGAGGCAATCAAATGTGCGTCTGTCAAGCCGATTCCCTTCGAGGCAAATCCCCGAGCTTCAATCATGTGCCGAACATCCTCCAACCGCACCGGGCGGATGGAAATCAGGTGATCGAGATACGTCAGTGTTTTATGGCGTTCCGGCAACGTGCCGAGCGCCAGCTCCGCAATCAAGAATGGGTGAATGCAGAGTTGGTCATTAGCGATCAACGTGCCCAACTCTGTCTTGTAAGCGCCAGTGCGAAACATGGCGGCCCAGATTGACGTGTCCGCGAGAATCACTGTTCTTCGACTCGCAATCTCCGTACGTCCTCAATGTTGGGGGCGGTCCCAGCCAGCGCCAGAAGCCTGCGGCCGGCTTCCCGCGCAATCAACGACTTTAGCGCGGCACGAATCAACGCCGCTCTTTCCGTCAAGCCGCTGTACTCTTCCGCCGTCCGTAACAGATCGTCATCGAGCGATACGGTTGCTCTCATATTTCCTCCATGCACCAACTATAGCACCGCTTCGCGCACTAAAGTGGTGTCTGTAGGGTAAGATTGCCGCGTTTCTGAAATACTGTGGTTCTTTTCACCGTAGGTACCTGTGCGATCTACTCGTATTTCATCTGAAATTGAGCTCGGCGCGGGTCAGGAGACCCCCGCGACAGCCGGTCACCCACCCCAACGAGCAAAGACCGTTCGCCGGGGACCCGGTCAGGAAACCGGCGTTACACCTGGCCGTAGGTGGCCTTTGGACCATGCTTGCGCAGGTAGTGGTGTTCTTTCACGTAGTGCGGGATGCCGGACTCGGGAGCTCCCAGCAGGACGCTGCGGAAGGCCAGCCGGGCAATGTACTCCAGGACATCGGCGTGTTCGACGGCTTCGGCGGGAGTCTTGCCCCACGCAAAGGGCGCATGGCCGGCAACCAGTACGCCGGGAACAGCGACAGGATCGAGATTTTCTGAGCGAAACAGCCGAACGATGACCGCGCCGGTCGAGCGCACGTAGGCTTCGGAGACTTCCTCTTCCGTTAGAGGCTGGGTGACAGGAACGGGGCCGTGGAAGTAGTCGGCGTGGGTGGTGCCGAGACAGGGAATGGCGCGGCCAGCCTGCGCCCAAGATGTGGCGAACTCGGAGTGGGTGTGGACGATGCCGCCGATTTGGGGAAATTCGCGGTAGAGCAGCGTGTGCGTGTCGAGATCGCTCGACGGGCGCAGTGAACCCTCGACGATGTTGCCGTCGAGATCGGTGACCACGAGGTCGGCGGGTTTGAGGCTCGAGTAATCGACGCCGCTGGGTTTGATGACAACGAGCGGCTTGTCGCCGGAACGGTCGATGCCGCTGGCGTTGCCGAAGGTGTGCGGCGCGAGGCCGCGGCGGGCGATTTCCTGGTTGGCGTGGAGCACTTGTTCGCGAAGCGATTCTAGGAGCATAGCGTATGCAAATAGAGTAAATCGCCGGGCCGAGGTCGAAGGGGGATTGAATTGTTGACGAAAGAATAACTGCCGGGTAGGCGGTGATAGGCTCAGGACCGATAGCACCTCGGCCTACATTGACTCAAGAGACTCGATAGACAGCCGCTTTGCCGCGAGAGAGTGGATCCCAGCCAGCCGCAATTGCGCGCCGAACGTCGGACTCAACCATCTTCTCCGAGAACTTCGGTCTTTGCGGAATCTGGAACGCTCCATTGCCAGTGTGTTTGTCGGGGAAAGGATATTCCAATATTAGTTCGCGGTGCATTTCATCCTCGGAGCGAACAGTGATACGAAGACCTATGAGGCCGTGTTCTGTGCTGCGTTGTGGCTCACTCAGGAGTGACCATTTCAATTTGCAGTCTTCAACGACGATCAATCCACTCAATGTGCGTTTGCGTCTTTTCTTCTGACCATGCATCAGAGCTGCCCCCGAATGTCCCCGTCCATCATGATAATTAAGGCTCCGCCAGGATTGTCGCCAATCCGGAAGTTACCTTCATCTCGCCACCTGTTTTTGAATCTTCGTAGGGAGCTCACACAACGCTGCCGAAAAACAACCGCAGATCCTTCGACTCCGCTGCGCTCCGCTCGGGATGACAGCGCCATTCTTGGCGCGGACTTCGGGGACGAGACACTATGCGCGCAGCCAGTAAGGCTCCGGCACCACGGCGGCTAGTTCGGCGAATTCCGCGATCGCTCAGCTGGAAACCCGCGGCGCTCACGTTCTCTTCGAGGTGCTTCACGTTGCTGGTGCCGGGGATGGGCAGAACGACCGGCGAACGGCGCAAGAGCCAGGCCAGAGAAATGACGGCCGTCGAGACCTGGCGCGCGGCGGCAATTTTTTCCACCACCTCGTTGGCTTTGCGCCCCTGCGCCATGGGCCCCCAAGGCAGGAAGGCGATGCCGTTGGCCGCGCAGTAATCGAGCACGAAATCCCACTCGCGATCGGAAAAGCTGTAGCGGTTCTGCACGCTCACAATGGGAACGATTTTTCTGGCCCTTTGGATGTGCTCGAGAGTCACATTGGACAAACCCACGTGGCGGATCTTTCCCTGCTGCTGGAGATGCGCCAGAGTTTCCACGGAAGCATCGAAGTTGACGGCCGGGTCGGGGACGTGGAGCTGGTACACGTCGATGCGCTCGAGACGCAGGCGTTTCAGGCTACCTTCGACGGCCTCCTCAATGTGCGCGGGCGAAGCGTTGTGCTGCCAGACGCCGGGACCGTAGCGCACCCAGCCGGCCTTGGTGGTGATTACGAGTCCCGACGGATAAGGCCAGAGAGCTTCGGCGATCAGTTCTTCTGAGACATTGGGGCCGTAGGAGTCGGCCGTGTCGATGAGGTTGACGCCCAACTCCACGGCGCGGCGCAGCGTGGCGAGGGCGCCAGCGAACGTCGGCGGGAGGGCCCCAGATTCCCTTGCCGGTGATGCGCATGGCGCCGAAACCCATGCGGTTCACCGTCAGATCGCCGCCCAGGATGGTGGTTCCGGCTTGCGCGGCGGGGAGTTGGTCGGATGCGGCTCGCATTGTATTTCTCCCGAGCTTCTAGCTGCTAGCTTCTAACCTCTAGCCCCTGGGCGCCTGCACGTGTGAGCCTGCTCCAGTGGGGTTCGTGCAGTCCCATCCTTTCGCATAAAACGCGAAAGGATGGGGCACCGAATTGGCACAAAATCAGGCGTCGGAAAGCTAGGAGCTAAGAGCTGGAAGCTCGCTCTTACACCGTCACTTCCCACCCTTTTTCATAGGTCCGGCTCCAGTACTTCATGGCTTCGGAATCGCCGAGGATGTGCGCGGTTTGCGGATCGAGATTCAGCCGCCGATTGACGAACCAGGCGATGTTCGAGAGCAGAAGCATGGTGACGGTGACGTTGGCGACCGGGATGGGCGAATTGAGCTTTTCCTCGCCGCGGATGGCCGCAATGAGGTTGGCGAAGTGGGCGTCGGTCATGCTATCGGCGCCTACGGTGTCCGCGGTCGCAGTATGGGTGCCGGTGCGGAACTGGTCGATTTGCTTGCCCTTCCAGTCGTAGACATCGTAGCCGCCGCGGTCAACGACCACCGAACCCTTGGTTCCGTAGATCACCGAGCCGCGATCACGGTCGTAGAGACGCATGCCCTGGCGGCTGCGGCCCTCCCAGGAGATGGTTTTGTCTGGATATTCGAAGTTGGTGATCAGGGTATCGTAAAACTCCCAATCGTCCTTGAATTGGTAATTGCCACCCGAGGCAGTGACGGCGTGAGGAAAATCGGCGTTGAGCGCCCAGCGGCAGACGTCGACTTCATGCGTTCCGTTGTTGAGGGTTTCGCCAGTGCCGTAGCGGCGCAACCAGTGCCAGTTGTAGGGATGGATGTTTGCCCTGTACTCGCTGCGCGGCGCCGGGCCCTGCCACAGGTCCCAATTGAGATTGGCGGGAGCGGGACCAGGCTCGCCATAATGCGTGGCCCCGCGCGTGTTGGCGTACCAGGCCTTGGCCATATAGGTGTCGCCAACGTACCCGTCGTGGATCTTCTGGATCAATTTGATCGTGAAGTCCGCCGAGCGCTGCTGATCGCCGACCTGGACGAGCTTGCCGTATTTCTTCTGCGCAGCTACCAGCAGCTCGCCCTCGCGGGGATTCTGGCTGGAGGGTTTTTCCACGTACACATGCTTGCCCGCCTTCAGGCCCAGAACGGCCATGGGTGTGTGCCAGTGGTCGGGCGTGGCTACGGTGATGACATCGACCTCTTTGGATTCGAGGATGCGGCGGAAATCACCTTCAGCTTTGGGCGCGTAGCCGAGCACCTGCTCCGCTTTGGCCGCGAATTTGGACAGAATGTCCGAGTCGACGTCGCAAACGTAGGCCACGCGGGCGGTCTTGCTGTTGGCCTTGAGCGACGCGAGATGGGCACCGGCGCGGCCTTTGATGCCGTTGCCGTGAATGGCGAAGTTCAGGCGGTCGTTGGCGCCGAGAATCTGCGCGTAACTCTTTGCGGTTGAGGCAAATGCCGAGCCCGCCACACCCACAGCCAGGCCATTCACGAATTTTCGGCGCGAAATCATTGCAATCTCCGTTTCATTCTTCTAAGTGCTTTTCTTGCCGCCCAATTATATCCTTGCCATCGGCAGTTATGCGGGGGGCAGCCGGGAAGCACATATTGGGCGGAAAAGCAGGATTCTACCCGCGACCAATCGGCCTTGCCGCGCCTATACTGGCGCTGAATCGGCGCAAAATGACTCAGGAGGACTGTAAACTTGCGCCACAGGGGGGCGTCTACCAAAGTGATGGCAGCCGGCACAGCAGTGGAGCCGATGATCGCGGAAACGGCAGAGGAGATTGCTGCGCAGGAATTTGCCCGGATTGTCGAGACTCACCGGCCGCAGATCTTCCGGTTTCTGCTTTCGTCTTTGCGCGACATAGACCTGGCAGAAACGCTTACCCAGGAATGCTTCCTGAAGGCACACCGGAACTGGAGTCATTTCCGCGGCGACTCGAGCGCGATGACCTGGCTGATGCGGATCGCCATCAACCTGCAGAAGGACTACTGGCGTAACCGCCGCATTCAATTTTGGCGGCAGACTCGAACTAACGCCGTAGACATCGACGAGGCCAGCGAATGGCTGCCCAACGGGGAACGCAATGCCGAGCAGCAGATGCTGGCGCGGGAGCAAGTGGCGCAGGTCTGGCAGGCGGTGAAGGGCCTGAGCGAGCGGCAGCGGACAGTTTTCCTGCTGCGCTATGTGGAAGAGCGGGAGCTAAGCGAGATTGCTGCAGCCACCGGACTGAGCGAGGGCACGGTGAAGGCGCACCTTTCGCGGGCCCTGGGCCGAGTGCGCACGGAATTGAGAGGAACACGATGAACTGGGAACAGGATAGGGCGGGAGAAAGTCCGGAACTTGAGCAGGCGCTGAAGCACTTCAAGGCCAGCGTGGATGCCTGGAGTGAAGCGGCGATGAGCCGGCCCCGGACTGCGGCGAAGTTGGCCACGCGGCCCGCCGCGGCGGGCTGGCGGATAGCGGCAGGTTGGGCGCTGGGATGCGTGGTCGTGATGGGCAGCCTGGCAGGCGCAATGCATGTGACCGTTCACCGGCAGGAGATGGCGAGGATTGCTGCGCAAAAGGCGGCTGAGCAGCGGGCGCCAGTCGCGCAGGCAGCAGCGCCGCCAGCCAGCGTACAGCCGGTGAGCGCGCAATCCGACAAGAAGACGCCGGCGGCCACAGTTCGAAAAGTCAGCACCGCCCAGGACAGCGCGCAGACCCAGGATGACAATCTGCTGGCATCCGTGGACAGCGATGTTTCGCAGGCGGTTCCGGCGGCGATGGAACCGCTGGCGCAGTTGATGGACGACAACGGAACGCAGTAAAAAAGACGGGGCACGCACGAGATAAAGCGAGAACGAGAAAGGAATATCCTTTGCGATGCAAGGGGAGGAGAAGACGATGAGCGGGTTGAAGACTGCACGATTGGTATTAGCGGTAGCGGGAGTTCTGATGGCTGGGGGTCTGGCCAGCGCGCAAGGGCCGGGCGGACAAGGGATGGGAGCCGGCGGGTTCGGGCAGCATCGGCCTCCGATGGAGGGTGCGTTTGGTGGGGCGGGCGCACATGGGCAATGGTGGAACAATCCCAACGTTGTAAAGCAGCTGACCTTGACCGACGATCAGCGCAAGGCGATGGACGGGATTGTGCAGGACCACAAGATGAAGCTGATCGATCTGCAGGCCAATCTCGAAAAGGCCGAGGTCGAGATGGGTCCGATGATGAAGGCCGATACGCCAGATCAGAGAGCCATTGAAGCACAGATCGACAAGGTCGTAGCGGCGCGCGCGGAACTGGAAAAGGCGAATGCGCGTTTTCTGCTGGACATCCGGATGCAGTTGAAGCCGGACCAGTGGAAGCAGTTGCAAACTCTGCGCATGAACCGGATGCAGCACCAGGGCATGCGTGGTGACGGTCACGATGGCCGTGGCGGATGGGGACAGGATGGCAAACGTCCGGGTATGGGCGGACAGGGTCACGGCGCATGGGGACAAGGTGGCCAGCATCCGGGTATGGGTGGACAAGGTGGCCAATTCCACCGGCAAATGCCGGGCGGCCAGCCGCCGGCTAACGCGCCGCAATCGGCTCCGGCAACTCCTCCGGCGGCGGCTCCGGGTTCGGGTTCGGGCGATACACAGTAGTCACGCTGCACCCTCCGGGACAGCAGCGGCTCAGCGAAGTTGAGCGGCCGTTGCGCGGGCCGGCAGGACGCAGAGCAACGGTGTTTTGCTAGGGAAAACAATCGTACGAGATAGATTGGCGGCGGCAGGGCTCTCCTGCCGCCGTTTCTTTTGGAAAAGATGTACTTTGCGCGAAGTGATTGGTGGGAGGTCGCAGGAAACGACGGATCAGTCCGGATCCAGGACCTTCAATTTTCTTTTGCGCACGCGATAGACGAGCAAACCGACGATGCTAACGGCCAACCACATGCACAGCATCCAGAGGTGAAGTGTGGTGTGTTTCCATAGGTACAAGCCTGCCCACATCACGGTGAACAGCAACGCGAGTTTCACGGCCGCCAAATTCACGTCCAGCACTTGGCGAATCTTTGCCGGCTCGCTCATGTCCGCCATAGCCGCAATTCTATTTCTCTTCGGGTCACGCCGTCGCAGGATTTTTCTTGTTTGCGGGAACGTTGCGCGGCTTGATTGATTGCCGGCTCCGCGGCGACTCAGTTCTGTAACATCAGAAAGAAAGGAGCATCTCGTGCCCGTTCTCGCCTCCGCTGATTGGCTGATCCTATTGATTTACTGCTTCTTTGTGCTGTCGGCGGGGCTGTCGCTCGCTCCGTCTATGACGGGCAGCCGGGATTATCTGCAGGCCGGGCGCAGGTTGCCGGGATGGTTGTGCGGGCTGGCTTTCATCAGCGCCGGCATGGGCTCGCTGGAGGTGCTCGGCATGGGCGCCGCCGGGGCAAAGTACGGCCTCGCCAGCATTGGCTGGTTTGCTCTTGGCTCCATTCCTGCGATGCTCTTCACGGCCCTGGTTCTGGTGCCGGTGTTCTACGGGGCGGCGTCGGCGCCGGGTGTGCCTGTGCGCTCGATTCCCGAGTATCTCGGCGTGCGCTTCGACCAGAAAACCCGTGTGCTGAATGCCGTTTTGTTCTTGGGCGTGGCGTTGTTCAGCGCCGGAATTTCGCTCTACGCCATGGCGCGTGTCATCGCGGCGCTGCACCTCTTCGACACCGTGGCCGGCAGGTTGAGTCTGCCGCCCACCGGCGCTCTGCTGCTCTCGATGGCGCTGCCCGCGTTGCTGGTGCTCGCGTATGTTCTGCTGGGCGGCCTGGCGGCGGCCATGTACAACCAGTTGCTGCAGTTTTGCGTGCTTGTGGCGGGACTGTTGCCCGTGGTGTTCGTGGGATTGAAGCGGGCCGGCGGATGGAGCGGTCTAAAGGCCGCGAATGATTTGACCGGCGTGGCGCACGCTGGCATGCATCCGATCGGCGTGGTGGGATTGGTGCTCGGCGTGGGACTTGTATTCGGCGGCGGGACCTGGTGCACGGATTTCCGTTTGCTGCAGACGGCCATGGCGGCAAAAAATGCGGCTGCGGCGCGGAGAGCTCCGCTGCTTGCCGCGGCCCTGCGCATTTTTATTCCGCTGCTGATCATCCTGCCGGGTCTGCTCGCCCTGGGATTGCCCACGCCCCGCACCACCATCGAGATCCACAACGAAAACGGCGCGATTTATCACGAGATCACCGTCGTGCCGCCGGCGGAGGAAGCAGGCCAGGGAGTGGTTCCCGCCAAAGCCGATGCAGCCGGCCAGCCGGTGAAAGGCGCCGACGGCAAGCCGGTGCTGGACTATGCCTTGGCCACGCCCAACATGCTGCTGCAGTTCCTGCCGACGGGCTTGCTCGGCCTGGGACTCGCAGCGCTGCTCGCGTGCCTGATGAGCGGCGTCGCGGCCAGCCTGACGGCGTCAAATACCGTCTTCGCCTGCGACATCTACCAGGCGTTTCTGAAAAAAGACGCGAGCGACAAACAAATTCTCAAGGCTGGCCGCTGGGCGGCTTTAGGTGGAATGGTATTGGTCTTCGGCGCGGCGTGTGCGGCCATGCGTTCGAACGATCTACTTGACGCCGTGGTTCTGGTTTTCGCGGTGGTGAATGCGCCGCTCTTCGCCACGCTGCTGCTGGGCGCACTATGGAAGCGCGCTACCGGCCACGGCGCGTTTTCCGGAATGCTGGCGGGGATGGCCGCGGCGCTTGTGCACCACGGAAACACGCTGCCCCGGGGCGAGCAGCCGGGTATTCATGGCGGATGGATCAAGGTGCTGCATCATCCCGCTAGCGACATGGCCCTCGCTTTGGGGACGGCGGCTTTTGCTTTCATCGTGAGCCTGTTGGTGACCGCGGTGGTGAGCGTATGCACCAAGCCGCGGTCTGAAGCTGAACTCGCCGGGCTGACGACCAGGTCCGCGGCGGAGCAAGCGAAGGGCGCGTGGTGGAAACAGGCGGAAGTCATCGCCGCCGCGGCGATTCTGCTGGCGGCCATTGCGGTGAATTTAATGTTTCTGTGAGAACCGGGGATCGGAGTTTCCCACCCTTTCGCAACAAACGCGAAAGGATGGGGCACGGAATTTTTGTGCTGAGCTGAAAGAAATGAGACGGGGTTCGTGCTTTTCCCACATCTTATCCGCCGCGGCGGACGAGATGCGGGGCATCCATTTTTCGTGGTAAATGGACAACGAAGATTGACTCAAAGAAATTACCTCTGTCCTGCCCGAAAAAACAGTCCCAGGTGATGAAGGGAGAATCATGGCGAAGAAGAAGACAACGGATCTGACGACAAAATCGGCGGTCAGCGCAATCATTAAGCCAACCGTGAATCCCATCATTCATGTTGACGCGCGCATTTCTGTCGGCATGTTCTTCGCGCTGACGGGAACCATTCTCGCAGCGTTCGGCCTCTCTACGCGCGACCGCATGGACGTGTACGCCAGGAGTCTGGGCATCGATGCCAACCTATGGTGGGGACTGGCGCTGCTCGCGTTCGGAATTGTGATGCTTGCCTTCGGCCGTCGCGGGCAAGCGCGGATGGAGAAGGACCAGGCAGTCACGCCCGAGACGCCGGAACTGCACCGCCCTCGTTAACATTGCACGCAGAACGGCTTGACATCCGGTCCGGTCAAGTCTCAACTGTTGCCATGCAAAAATGGCACGTTCTTTTTAGCTGCAGCGTAGCTCTTGCTGCGTTCAGTTTTGCCGCGGCAGGACAGGCGCCGGCCATCGCATCAAATACTGCCGAGGCTAATCCACCGCAACAAGTGCTGCGCCTGGTGCAAAAAGAAATGTTTGTGCCCGCGCCGGGGGTGTTTCCCAACGGTCTCGACGTGCTGGAAGTCTACCTCACGCTTCCAGGCAAGCATCCGCTGGTGGTGCTCACGCATGGCACGGGCACAGACCCGCAGGAGCGCATGCACATGACGCCCTGGTCGCAGTTCCCGCAGGCCTTGTGGTTTGCGCGGCGCGGATATGTCGCGATCGTCGTGGTGCGGCAGGGTTATGGCAGGTCGGGCGGAAAGCAGGACAGCCTGAATGGCGGCTGCCGTCCGGGCCATGGGAGCTTTGATGAGACGGGCGAAGCCAGCTCGGTGGATTTGCGTTCCGTGATGAAGTTTGCGCAGGGCCTGCCCGAGGTGGATACCGGCACCATCCTGAGTGTGGGCGTTTCCACCGGGGGCTTTGCGCAGGTGGCGCTCTCGGCCGATCCGCCACCAGGCCTGAAGGCCGCCATCAGTTTTGCCGGCGGCCGCGGCGGCGATGGGCATGAAAACAACTGCAACCTGCCGGGAGTGATCGACGCCTTCCGGATCTTTGGCAAGTCAGCGCACAAACACGGCGATCTGCCCATGCTGTGGATTTATTCCCAGAACGACCACTGGTTTCCGCCCACCGTGGCGCAGCAGTTCCAAGCCGCTTACACGAAGAACGGAGCGACCGATCAGTTTGTCATGGCCCCGCCTGACGGCGCCGATGGACATCACCTTTACGGGCACGTCCTCGTCTGGTCCGACACGGTGGAGAAATTTCTCAAAGCGCAAGACCTGCTTCCGCTCGGCGATCAGGTGCTGCCCGCACCGGAGCCGCCCGATGCGCCCATGCCGACAGGACTGAAAGCTGGCGACGCGGAGACTTGGAGGCGCTTCTTACTGGCTCCGCCCTATAAAACACTGGTTGCCGATGAGGACGGTAAGCTGTGGATCGCGGGCGTGGGCTTCGATCAACCGCTTGCCGACGAACAGGCTCGGGATCGATGCAAAACCGGCGGCGGCAAACGCTGCACGATCGTTGCGCGGACTCCCGGCGTGAAATGAGAGAACAGGGCGAAGTTGTTTCTGTTCCCTGTTCCCTGCTGCCTGTTCCCTGCTCTATTCGCCCGTCGCTCTGAAGCGCATGGTGCGGTAATCGAACGTGTAGCTCTTGAGCTGGCCGAGAGCGTCGACGCCGAGAACGCCATACACATCGTCGAGAGCCGCGGAGCCCAGCGGCTGCGTGAGCACGCGGATGTAGTGCAGCTCGACGGTGGCTTTACCCACGCCGAGCGGCACCGTTTCGGCGACGTAGGAGGGCTGCGAGCCGGACGCCTGGCCGGGAGGCGCGTAGAGGTCCACCTTCATGCTGTTGAACTCGGCGGCGTGCTCGTCGAAGTAGCGCGAGGTGAGGTAGGTCTGCTGGCCGCCGGCGTCGATGGCGTACATGCGCTCGGCATCGGGGCCGGAGTTGGGACCAGATGGCAAATCGGAACCGGCTCCAGCATCGGGCGGCGCCGCGGGATCGGCCGAGGTCTGCACGCGCCTGAGCGCGACGATGACCTGGTCGCCATCCAGATAAAACGGCGCGCCGTCAGTCAGCAGGTCGTCCTTCGCGGGAGTGCCGATCTGCCTGGCAGGACGCACCTGGATGGTGTCGTCGGCGGTGATGGTGAGGCTGCCGATGGCAGCGAGCGCGGGATAGCCGAGCACGCCCTCCACCTTGTAGCCGGAGCGCGGAAAGGCATAGTCCGCATCGTCGTAAGACGAAGGCCGTCATATTGTGGAGCGTGAGTCGGCCGCCGATGGTGAAGCGCGGAACCACCGTGACGTGAACCTGGATGGGCCGCCCGGTGAGAGTGTGAATCGTCGCCGTTTCGTCCGAGAGCTTGAGGCCCACCTCTTTTGCCGTGGAGCGCGCAATCAGATTGAAGGGCAACGTGGGATCGAGCATCCAGCTGCGCGATCGCGCGTCGACAAAGACGGGAATGTCGACGAGGCCCAGCGGATTGGTGCTGACCTGGAGCGTGAACGGGTCGCAGGGATCGATGGTCGTGGGCGGGTTGTCTTTGGCCAGCGGCAGCATCTTGAGCGGCATCTCGATCTCGTCCTGCTCGTCGGCCGAAAGCTTGGCATGCAGCCGGGTGTCGAGCGATTGATAAGCCTTCGCGGCCTTCGCCCAGTCGCCGAGGCGCAGGTAGTCCTCGGCCAGCGCCTTGCGCAGCAGCTTTTCGTGCGCCGTGTCGCCGCTGGCCGTCACCTGATCGACGAGCGGCTCGAGCAGTTGCACTGACTGCCTGAGATCGTTGGAGCGGTTGGCCAGCACGCCGCGATAGAACTGCGCCTCCTCGGGTGGAAGCTGATCGAGTTGCGAGGCTACGCGAGAGTACTGGTGATCGGCGAGCAGATTTTCAATGCGCGCGTCGAGAGTCGAGGCCGCTCGAAGTTCCGGTCTGCAGCTGCGTTCCCGCGCCGGGCTGCTGCGGTTCGGTTGACGACGGCGACGCAGCGGGGGCTTGCGATTCCGGCGTCGGCGGCATCTGCGGTCCCGCTTGAGACGCAGATTGCTGCGCAGGTTGGAGCGCTTGTTGGGTTGCATTCTGCTGAGCTTGCTGCTGCGCGGCAAGCGGCGAAACGAAGAGCACAAGCGCAAACGCGAAGCCCAGGCCTGCAACCGGCAATTTTCTTTCGAGATAAACCGTCATGCGCCGGATGCGTGTTAACACGAATGGATACGCGTGTCCGCGAACGGGGATCATCTTTATTTCGACGTTAACAGATTTAACCGGCGAGCGCGGCCGATTACCATTCGCACTCATTTAAGACGATCTTTACGCGATGGCCGGTAGACTTGAGATGAGCGATGAAGAAGAAGACCATTGCACATTACGAGATTCTGCGGCGGCTGGGCGCCGGCGGCAGCGGCGTGGTCTACGAGGCCAACGACACGCTGCTGCAGCGGCCCGTGGTGCTGAAGATGCTGCACACCGGCATCGCTGACGGCCGAGCAGATGCGCACGACCGTGCTGCGCGAGGCGCGTCTGGCCTCGGCCATCGAGCATCCCAATGTGTGCGCCATCTACGAGGTGGGCGAGAGCGGCGACGAAGCCTACATCGCCATGCAGTATGTGCCCGGCCAGCCGCTGGACCAATCTGATCGCGCGCGGGCCGGCGAGCGTGCAACTGGTTCTCTCGGTGGGCATCCAGATTGCAGACGGGCTGCAGGCGGCGCATGCGCTGGGCATCTTTCATCGCGACCTGAAGCCGCAGAACGTAATGCTGACCGATGGCGGCCTGGTGAAGATTCTCGACTTCGGGCTGGCGCGGCGACTGCCTCCTGAAGACGCGCGCTTCGATCCGTCGCGGCCGGCCTTGGCCAAGGACGCCTCGGTGGCCGCCACCTACACGGCGCGCGGCGGCACCATCCGTTACATGGCGCCGGAGCAGTTTGTCACCGGGCACTCCAGCGTGCAGTCCGATGTGTGGGCGCTGGGCGTGATTCTCTACGAACTGGCCAGCGGCAGGCATCCGTTTGCGCGCCCCGATGCTGAGGATTTCCAGGCCATTCGTGCCATCCAGTTTCTTGATCCGCCGGATTTGAGCGAGATCGTGCCGGAGATTTCGCCGGAGCTGAAGAGCGTGATCATGGCTTGCCTGGAAAAGAATCCGGGCGCGCGCACGGCATCGGCCGCGGAGGTGCGCGAAGGCCTGAAGACCATCATGAAGGCGTTGAGCATTGAGACCGGCACCATTCCCGGCGACGCAGCGGCCAACTTGCCTGCCACGGCCGTGGAGGCGGAGAAGCGCACCACGGGATTGCTTTCGATGCTCGCGGAGCGGTTTCGCGAGTCGGCGGGCGAACGTGCGGTGCAGAATTCGCTTGTCGTGCTGCCCTTTGCCAATGTCGGCGCCGCGGAAGCAGCTCCGCTCTACGGCTATGCGCTGGCCGATGCCATTGCGGCGCGGTTGGCGCGCATTCCTACGCTCGTGGTGCGGCCCTCGAGCGCCCTGATGCAACTGCCCATCGCGCAACTCGATCCCCTGGCCGTGGGGCAGAAACTGCTCGTGAAGTTCGTGCTCGCGGGCAGCTTTGTGCGCTCGGAAAATGGATTCGACCTGAGCTGGCAACTGCTCGACGTGGCATCGCAGAGTGTGCGCTCGGGCGGGTCGATTCGCGTTTCTTCGCTCGACTTGATCGCGGTGCAGTCGGAAATTTCAAACGAAGTTTTCGCCACGCTGCAGGGCATGGGCGCAGCGGAAGGCATAGAAGCGGTGCAGAGTGGGGCAGGAACCGGCGTGGCGCGCGGCGCTCCGCGTGACGGCTCGCTGCCGGGGCCGGTGAGCGAAAAATATTTGCAGGCGCGGGCGCTGCTCAGCTCATTCATGGTGCGCACTGGCGCGCGAGCCGATCTGGATCGCGCGCATGCGCTGTTCTCAAGCGTCACCGCAACCGATCCCGCGTTTGCCGCGGGATGGACTGGGTTGGGCATTGCCCAACTGCAGTACGCGCGTCACGGCTTTGGCGGGCAGATTCACGTGATGCGCGCGCGCCGCGCCTTCGACGAAGCGCTAAAACTCGATCCTGCGTCGATCGAGGCCAATCTCTATCGCATTTATATGCTGCTCTCGCGCGGCGAAAAGGAGTCTGCGCGGCACGGCATTGCCGGCCTGCTGGCCAGCGCAGCCAACGACTGGAACGTGCACATGGTGGCCGGAATTGCGCTGCGCGGCGACGGCATGTACGGAGAAGCGCTCGACGAGTTCGTCCGCGCGCTCAAGCTGAACCCGGCCAATGCCGCGATTCTTTATAACCATCGCGCCCGCGTCTATCACTACCAGAACCAGATCGAGCTGGCCGGCGACGAGCTGGAAAAAGGCCTGGCGCTGGAGCCGCGCCATCCGCTGCTGCGCACTTCCGCCGGCTATCAACAAATGCGAGTGGGCAATCTAAACGCGGCCATGGCGATTCTGGAGCGCGTGATCGCCGACGATGCTTCGTTGCGCATCGCCGTGCCCACGCTGGCCATCTGCTATGTGCAAGCCGGAGCGCGAGGCCGCGCCGCGGCGTTGCTCAAGGACGACACCTTGGCCGCAGCCGAGGCCGACAGCGAGATGGCTTACAGGCTCGCTACCTACTTTGCCGTGGAAGGCGATTCGAGCGAAGCGCTGCACTGGCTGCGCCGCGCCATCTATCTCGGCAACGAGAACTATCCCTGGTTCCAGAAGAATCCTGCGTGGAATAATCTGCGCACCAATGCAGACTTCGAGCGCATTCTTGAGGACCTAAAACGAGCTTTCAGAAAAAACCAGAAAACGTGGAAACGATTGCTTGAGGAAGTACCGGCGGAAAAGTAGAGCCCCTCGCTTCGCGCACCGGCTATGCTTCCCATGGATTGAGAATTTTGACGCCGGTGTGCGCAAAGTGGGAGACATTGCGAGTGACAACGGTCATGCCGTGCACGAGCGCAGTGGCGGCGATGAGGGAGTCGCGGTCTTCTTTTGGATCAGGCACGTGCAAAGTGGCACGTCGTCGCGCCACCAGCAAGTCGACTGCGAGGATCCGTCCCTCGAATTGCGGAAGAATGCGATTCTCCAGCCATGCGCGAAGCATCGCTCCCTGCCGTGAATCGCGGCGTTCCATTAAGAGAGTGCCTTGCTCCAATTCGAGGACAGTGATGACCGAGAGGAACGCAGCCTCTGCGTCCAAAGCATCCGACCATGCCTTAACATTTGGATCGGCAGTCCCGACGTCCACCTTTCGCAACTCGGACGCGACGTTTGTGTCGAGCAGATACATCACGAGAAGTCGGCCGGGCGAAAGAGTTTGCCGCTGAGGCGGGGGGGCTCAAAGTCGACTTGGTCCGCGTTCGGCATCGCCAGAGCCTCTGAGAGAGTCATTTTCTTCTTCTTGCCTTCAAGTTCCTGGTACTTTTCGATGGTCAAAAACACATGCGCCGGGCGGCCGCGGTCGGTGATAAACACAGGGCCCTTTTTGGCGGCCCGCTTGGCGCGGCTTGTGTTTTGATTGAATTCCCGACTGGAAAGTGTAGTAATGGCCACGGCGCACCTCCAATGTAGCAACGTAGCTACATTGTAACACGGTTTCCGCCGATTCCTACTTTGCGCTGGCGGAAGAGTGATGCGCAGCCCTCTATAAGCCACCAACGCGCTCGTAGGGAAGGTAAACCGGCTCCCAAACATACGCGCGCAACGCGTTCGCGAGAGTCACCGCGTCAACGGCTTCGGCTACCCCGTCGGCGATCGCCTGCATGCCCACTGCTTGGGCTACTGCGAGGCTGGTTTTGCGCGCTTCGGCGATGGGCGGCAGCAGCGGCGCACTCTTGTCGGTGCGTGCCGGCGACAGTGCGGCCAGGGCTTTTGCGGCGGCCATAATCATGCCGTCGCTCACGCGCCTGGCGCGAGAGACGAGAATGCCCAGCGCAAGGCCGGGAAAGATATAGGAATTGTTGACCTGCGCGATGCGCATGGATTTGCCGTTAACTTCGACGGGAGCGAAGGGGCTGCCGGTGCCGACCAGCGCGCGGCCGTCGGTCCAGCGCAGCAGATCGGCGGGCGCGGCTTCTGATTGCGACGTGGGGTTCGACAACGGAAAAATCACCGGATGCGGAGTGTGACGCGCCATCTCGCGCACAATCTCTTCAGTAAACGCGCCCGGCTGAGCGCTCACACCGGCCAATACAGTGATCCCAGCATTGCGCACCACGTCGAGCAGCGAAACATCTCCGCCGTCCATGCTTGACGGCGAGAGCTTCCATCCCGCGATGTCCTCGCGCTTGCGCGCCAGCGCTTGCTGCTCCGGGCGAATCCCCTTGCCGCCTTCCACGATCAGGCCGAAATGATTGAAAGCGTAAATGCGCTTGCGCGCCTGCTCCTCGCTCAGCCCTTCTTCCTTCATGGCGGCGATCAGAAGATCGACGATGCCAATGCCCGCCGACCCGGAGCCGAACATGGCAATGGTGTGCTCGTGGAGCGGAATTCCCGTGGCATTGACGGCCGCAAGCAGAGTGGCGGTCGTGATCGCCGCGGTCCCCTGAATGTCGTCGTTGAACGTGCACAGCCGGTCGCGATAGCGCTCCAGCAGGCGCGACGCATTGACGCCGGCGAAATCCTCCCATTGCAGAAGAATGTGCGGCCAGCGGCGCTCGACTGCGCTCACAAAGGTCTCGACAAAATCGTCGTAGTCCTGGCCGCGAACGCGCTTGTGCTGCCAGCCAATATAGATGGGATTATTGCAGCAGCGCTTCGTTGTCCGTGCCCACGTCGAGCAGGATGGGCAGGCAATGTTCGGGCGGGATGCCGCCCAGCGCGGTGTAGAGCGCCATTTTGCCGATGGGAATGCCCATGCCGCCCGCGCCCTGATCGCCCAGGCCGAGGATGCGTTCTCCGTCGCTGACCACAATGCAGCGCACCTCATCGTAGCGGGAGTTGGCGAGAATCTGCGCGATGCGGTCCTGGTCGGGGTAGCTCAAAAAAAGGCCGCGCGGCTTGCGCCAGATCTCGGAGAAGCGCTGGCATCCCTCGCCCACCGCCGGCGTGTAGACGATCGGCAGCAACTCCTCGGTGTGCTGGGCGATCAGCGAATAGAACAGCGTCTCATTGCTGTCCTGCAGGTCGCGCATGTTGCTGTACTTGTCGAATGTGGTGGGATGGCTGTCGAGCGCGCGCTTGCGACGTTCGCTCTGAGTTTCCAGCGTCCCGATGTGCGGCGGCAGCAGGCCGTGCAACGCGAAAGCATCGCGCTCCGCCTCCGTGAATGCCGTCCCCTTGTTGAGGCGCGGATTCATAAGCAGACCAAGTCCGTGAAGGCTGGTGCGAATGACGGGACGATCAGCGCGGCCACGCGACGGGGTTGCGGAGCTCAAGACACTCTTCTCCTTTGACAGCTTGAGAATAAGATACGAGATCGCTCATGCAAACGTGATGAAAACTATTTCGGCCCCGGTGCCGACGCGCAGGGGAGGGCCCCAGGTTCCGGCACCGGTCGAAGTGTAGACTTGCAGCGCGCCGAAGCGGTGCTGGCCCTTGGTAAAGCGGCCGTACACGCTGTTCGTGATCCAGGTGAAAGGCAGAAACTGCCCGCCGTGCGTGTGGCCTGAAAGCTGGAAATTGAAGCCGGCCTGCTCCACCGTGGGCAGGCGCGCGGGTGCATGGTTCAGCAGGATTGAAGGCCGATCGCGGTCGAGACGCATGCCATCGAGCGCGACTTTCATGCGCAGCGGCGAGGAGGAGTTGTGATAGAACACGCCCGCGACTTGCACGCCATCAATCGTGACGAGTTCGTTCCCGAGGACGCGAATTCCGGCGCGGGTGATGGCCTCAATGTAATGCGTGGGATCGCCAAATTCCTCGTGGTTGCCCGTAGAAAAGTAGATGCCGAGCGGCGGCGTAAGCTGCTTGAGCGGCGCCACCAACTGATCGAGATTGCCTTTTGTACCGTCGAATAGATCGCCGGGAAGAAAGACTACGTCGGGCTTGAAGGACTGGGCCTTGGCCACGAGACGGCGGCAGAATTGCACGCCATTGATGGGTCCAAGATGCAGATCGCTCAGTAGCACCGCGCGCCGCCCACGCCAGGACGCGGGGAGATTAGGCAACTCGACCGTGATGCGGCGGATGCGAATGACGCGCGCATTGATGAGTCCGTAGAGGCCCATGAGAGCCGCGGCCCCGAAAAGAATCAAGGCGACAAGCGGGCGTGCGGAAGTGGCATGGGCCGGAGAAACCGTCAGCCGCAGCGCGAACCAAGCAGTCCAGGCCAGCAACGACGCCCAGAAAAAGAAGTTGAGAAAGCCGAGCCACACGGCGGCCAGCCAGTATACGAATCGGACGGCAAAATTCGAGAAGCGAAACGAGAGCAGAGACGCAGCGACGAAGCTGAACGCCAGCACCAGCATGGCCGCATGCAGTTCGACCACGGCAGCGGGAGTGAGGCCGGGCCAGAAGGCGATCCAGGTGAAGAAAACCAACCAATGGGCGAGAAAAAGAATGACCTGAATGATCGAAATTGCCAGAGTTGGCCAGGCTTTCAAGCAGAGCTCCTTCTTTTCATCATTGCATGAGTGGAAGCTAGATTGTTGCTGGTGCGGTGGTCCCAGAGTTTGTGCGGGGTTGAGGAAGGGAGTTGAGGTTGGTGCGATCCCGGGTCCCCAAGTGCGAGGGATCCCCACCCCAGCGACGAAGACCTGTCGCCGGGGACCCCGGACCCGGGGCACCCAGCTTTTGTGGTGGATTGAGAACGGGAAGACGAGCCGCGTGCAACAATCTTTTCATGGAGCGCTCTGATTTTTACGCGAAGCGACGAGGCGGCAACGCGCTGGGAATCTACATCTCCATCCCTTTTTGCCGGTCGAAGTGCACCTATTGCAACTTCGCGTCGGGCGTGTTTCCGGCCTCGGACCACACGCGCTATGTGGAGCGGGTGATCGCGGAGATCACAGGAGCGGGAGTCTGGTCCGAGAAGATGGGAGTGGAACTTTCGCGGCGCGTGGATACCGTGTACCTGGGCGGGGGAACGCCTTCGTTGCTGGCTCCGGAACTCGTGACGCGGCTGTTTACGGCGATGCGCGCGGAGTTCGATCTCGACGCGGATGCCGAGATCACGATGGAGTGCGCGCCGGGGCAGGTAGCGGACCGAACCCTGGAAGCGCTGGTTGCGGCGGGCGTGAATCGCGTAAGCCTGGGCGTGCAGTCGTTCGTCGACAGCGAGGCGCACGCGAGCGGACGGCTGCACAGCCGTGCCGTAGTCGAGGCGGACCTGAAGCGGCTGCGCGCGGCTGGAATCACCAACCTCAACGTCGATCTGATCGCAGGTCTGGCCGGGCAAACCTTCGCCTCCTGGGAGGAATCGTTCGAAGTTCTCATCGCGTCCGAAGTCCCTCACGCCAGCGTGTACATGCTGGAGGTGGACGAGGATTCGCGCCTGGGCCGCGAAATGCTGAAAGGCGGAACGCGGTATCGCGCCGGGCTGGTGCCGAATGAAGATACCATCGCGCGCATGTACGAGCGGGCCATCGAGCGGCTTGAAGCAGCGGGGCTGCGGCAGTACGAGATCTCCAATTTTTGCCGGCCCGGATTCGCATCGCGGCATAATCTGCGCTATTGGCAGCGGCGGCCGTATCTCGGCGTGGGGCTGGACGCGTCATCGACGGCATTGCATGCAGCGGCGCCTCGGAGCGCCGGAGGTCAGGTAAAACCGCCGGACGTGCTGCGCGCGACGACGACCGACGATCTTCAGGCGTATCTCGAGGGGTCGGGGACCGTGGAGACGGCGTGGCTCGGGCCGGCGCAGCAGCACGAAGAGGCGTGGTTTCTGGGTCTGCGCACGAACGCGGGCGTGGACGTAACTGCGCTGCGAGCGGAGTTTGGCGAACAGTTGCTTGAACCCGCTCTGGAAACCGTGAAGCGGCTAACCGAAGATGGGCTTCTGATCTTCGACGGCGAACATGCGCGGCTCACTGCGCGAGGCCGGCTGATCTCGAACGATGTTTTTCAGGAGTTTTTACAACCGGAGATTGCGGAGACGAGCCGCAGAGCGTAGAGCTGGTTCACGGAGGGACAACTGCGTGGTAACTTCTGGATTAGCGACACGTCTGGATTAGCGACCAACCGACCGGAACGCGGAAGGCCGTTCGTATCTATTTTCACCCTGCAATCGCTAATTCGGAGAAGGGTATTTCACGTGATCGATCACCAGCACTTCAACGGGGCCTGTGGTTGACTGTAGCTTCAGCCCAAGCTGTTCCTGTAAGGCCTTGAATATTGTCGGGGCTTGCGAGTCCGGATCGGCAGCCGTGGTCGGCGCGGGTTTAGGGATAAGAGCAGCATTCGCTGGGGAAAATTCCAGATGAAAATCGAATGTTCCGGAGAAGCCTGTCTTATCAACGACGCTGCTTCCAATCTGGTCAGCCAGCAATTCAGCGAGCTTCGACATCGTTACGCTAAAGCCATCGATTTCGCTAGGGCCGCCGATTGTGGCAGTGCGGATCCGGTAGGCACCACACCCTTTAGAGCCGAGCGTCGGTCGTGCGCCATTTGGATCGAGCTTCACACAACTTCCGTCCTTGGCTTGAACGATCTTAAGACCCCCTTTCGCCGCTGTGAGTTCATAAACCGGAAGCTTCTTGTCGATTTTATGTAGCTTGAGGTTGAACCGTTCTGCCAGCAGTGACCTCAACATGGGGCGCATCTGTTCGAAAGACAAGTTATCTTGCGTCTTCGCCGTGACCTCATACAGCTTGGTCTTCGCCCAAGACGGCTCGCCTACAATTTGATATTTCTTTGCGTCATAAGCGAGCTGAATTAATAAGTGAAGGGTCGCTTGGGGCACGTGAAAGGTTCCGTGGCTTGAACTTCGAGCGATTGCCCGTTGCAGCGTAAAGAAGGCCTCATCGGGAGGGGCCCCAGTGAGGTTAGAAAAGGAGGTAGGTTTAATCGATGCCACGTCAAATTCTGGATCGGAGGGGCCGGTTGATTGGGCGATCAGCGCGTCGGCTCGGCCCGCCGCAAGCAGTAGTGTCGCCAGGATCACAACGAATCTGGATGCAACTGCGATTCGCTTCACGTTCTTGTCTCTGGTAAGAACAATACAACAATCGAGGGCGTGAAGCGTGATGCAGGGCGGGTCACCTAACCGGCAGTAACTGTTTCAGCATCGGCGGCAAGTTCACCGGGAATTTGAGTCACCATCCGAGCAACTCATCGCCCGAAGTCGCGGAGAGAAATGTGACGGGCGACGGCGAGGGTTGGGTCGGGCTGCCGAAACATTGGATGGACTCGGGGCCGGCGGCCTTGGCACGCTCGAGAGCTTTTTCAGCCTCGCGCAGCACCACCACAGGCGAGCGGCCGTGGCTGACGGCGATGCCGAAGCACGCGGAGAGGCGGAGGGCTTCGCCGCTGGCATGAAACGGCGTGGAGAACACCGCGGTGCGCAGCCGCTCGGCAAGGCTCATGGCGTTGAGCGGAGCGCACAAAGGCAACGCAATGAGAAACTCATCCATGCCCGGCCGGCCCAGCACGTCATAGCTGCGCAGCAGGGCGGCGGTGCGGCTGGCCACCTGGCAAAGCAGTTCATCGCAGGCATCAGCGCCGAGCCGGGAATTCCAATGGCCGAAGTCGTCGATGTCGAAGAGCACCAGGCACATCTCGCTCCGGCTGCGCTGCACGCGATCGGTCTCACGGAACATGATGGCCAGCAAGGTTTCGCGATTGTAGACGCCGGTCAGGTGGTCGAGTTGCGCGTTGTGCACGGCTACGTCTCGCATCGATTCAAGCTCGTGCGCCATGCGCTGGTTGCGGAGCACCATGTCGAGGCGCAACTGCCAGTAGGCGGACTCGGCAGAACGCAGCACCAGGTCGTCGAGGGCGCCCTCGGCAAGGCGATCGATCCACTCCTCTGTCACCGCGTCGGCGATGAGAACGATGGGCAGGCGCGCGCTTTCGGTCTCGGCACGGACGACGGCCAGCAGTTGGCCCGTGGGCATGCCGGGCAATTGCGCGTCGAGCAAGAACAGAGTGGGAGGTTGCGGGCCGGAGATGGAAGCCAGCGCGGCCTGCGCGGAAAGCACGATATCGACACGCGCGCCGGCGGCCAGGAGCGTAGGCTCAATAGCGGCCAGCAGGTCTGCGTCCGGCGATGCGAAAAGAAAAGTGGGCAGAGTGTGAGCGGACATCCAGTGGTTTCTCCTGCTGGATGTATCGACACAGATTAGAAAAAATTTAGGAATCCGCGGCGGGAATGTTAGGCCGATTGGATGACCTTTGAGCGGGTTCGCGCGCGAAAAGGTAATGTGTCCGCGCGGGGACATCGAGGCTGTCCTGCGGTGCACAAATGCAGGTCCTTCGATTCACTCGTCCGCCGCGGCGGACGAACTCGCTCAGGATGACCGAAGTTTATTGAGGTCTGCGATGTCCCACCCTTTCGCGGAAAACGCGAAAGGATGGGGCACGGAAACGCAAAAGAATGGGCACGAAGATTCGCTAATCCACGAAGTCCACTTGCGGAGCTATGGGGATCACGCCGCGCTCGTGGCCAAGTTCCAGCAGCTTGCGAATGGCTTCGCGACCGTCGGCGCCGTAGTCGAGGGTGCGCTCGTTCACATACATGTTCACGAAGCGGCCGGCCAGGCTCGCGTCCAGGTCACGCGCGAACTGCATCGCATATTCGAGGGCCTGTTCGCGGTGCTCGAGGGCGTGGTTGATGGAATCGCGCAGGGCTTTGGAAATAATCTTGTGCGCTTCAGCGCCGAGCGAGCGGCGAATGGCGTTGCCGCCCAGCGGCAGCACGAGGCCGGTGGTCTCGCGCCACCAGGCGCCAAGGTCGAGCACTTTATAGAGCCCGCTGGCGGAGTAGGTGAGCTGCCCCTCGTGGATGATGAGTCCGGCATCGTACTTTCCCGCCTGAATCGCGGGAATGATCTGATCGAAGGGAACGGTCTCAGTCTCGAGGGCCGGGTTGAAGATCTTGAGCGCCAGATAAGCCGTGGTCAGCGTTCCCGGAACGGCGATGCGGATGCGGCTGAGGTCGGCGGCTTCCATCTTGCGGCTGGAGACGACCATGGGGCCGTAGCCCTCGCCTACGCTGCCGCCGCAGCCCATGAGCGTGTAATTCTCCTGCAGGTAGGGATAGGCATGAAAGCTGATGGCGGTGACGTCAAAGAAAGCCTCTTCGCGAGCGCGGCGGTTCAGGGTCTCGATGTCGCAAAGCGTATGCGTGAAGCGATAGCCGGGCACGCGAATTTTGTTTGTCGCCAGGCCATAAAACATGAAGGCGTCGTCGGAGTCGGGACTGTGCGCGATGGAGACTTCCCTGACGGCGGGACTGGCGGCTCGGCTGGCTTTATCTGGCGTATGGGTACTCACAGCGGGGAGGGTTCCTTTCGGCAACAAAGACTTCGCGAACTCATTGATTGGATGCGGCTACGGCGTTCGTGGACTAGCGGTTTCCCTGGCTTGATACATGGCGTCGTCTTTCCGGGCATCGTTCGGGTGCGAGATCAGCTTTTCACTTCCAGGTCAGACTCCTCGGCCGGCTCAATGACGGCAGCCGATTCGCTGCCCCGCCGGGTGCGCTGTCGCCAGATATGAAGAGCCAAGCCGGCTGCCGCAAACAGCAGCGCCGCGAGCGAGACGAGAAGAACAATTAAGAGCCAGCGCATGGGACAGACTTCCCCAAGGATACCAGAGAGCGCGTGCGCAGACTCGCACATTCTTGCGCTCTGGAAAAACCGCTTTGCTTACGCGACCTTTCCCTCAGGCTCGCGTAGGCTGGCATCGAGCCACGCTAGATAAGGATGGCTGCCTGCCTCGACCGCAAGCACCAGAAATTCAGGCGTTTGGTAGCTGTGGAGCTCGTGCAGGCGGGCCTCGAGAGCCGGCAGCCGATCGGCCGCGGTTTTTAGTAGCAGCAGGCATTCGGACGAAGACTCGATCTGGTCCTTCCAGTGGTAGATGGATTGCGCGGCGGGCAGCAGGGTGGCGCAAGCGGCCAGTCGCTCCTCCACCAGCGCGCGGCCAAGACGCGCCGCTTCCTGGGAGCTGACAACGGTAGTCATCACAATGCGAGCGGATGAAGTGGATTCGAGCATAAGGCCCCTCCCAATAAAAACCATGCTGCAAACACTGTAAGCCCAAATCGGGTTCGGCGGGGCAAGTCGTTTTTCGAGGAGGGAGGGCTGGGAAAATGTTTGTTCAGAGAGTCGAAACGGGCGGAGCGAAAGGCGCAGCCTGCTCCACCCGTTTCAGCTGGTCTGGGACGGTCTGCCTTAGTGAACCAGTTCCGCAACCACTTCGATCTCCTGGTGGCGCGTGCTGCCCGGAATGTCGAGCGAGCCGAGCATGAGGGGCGTCTTCTCCGCCAATTCCGTCGATCCCTGAAGAACGGATTGCCGCACGATAGGATCGGGTGCAACGACTGCGCTCTTCTCGCCGCCAACGCTCGACTGCTCTATCTTCGAGCGCAACATGAGATGCTCCGGCGACCCGGTGACCGTCGCCTCGATGCTCAGCCCCACGTCTTGGTATTGAATCTCGGAACTTTGCGCTGTCGTTTCCTTCGCTACCGTGCCAATCACGATGGGCACCCGGCTGCCCTGCTTGAAGATCGTCCGCTCGCCCGCGCCGGCAACGATCACAAAATGCTGCGAACCCATGCGCTTACCGCCATCAAAATCAGTGATGGTGTAGGTGAGCCGATAGACTTTGCGCGGCAGATCAAGGTCGGCGATCATCTTTTGCGCAGCCGCGAGATCATCATCGGTGGCGCGCAGGGTGATGGCGTTCTGCGATTGGTCGAAGAATATTTTCGCTTTGGGCAATGCATTGCGCAGATCGGTCGCAACGTCGTTCAGGTCACTTTGTTGGGTGATGTTTTTCAGAAAGATTGTCTGAATTGTTTCGGGTGGTGGCGCAGGCCGCGTTTCACAGGGTTGCGGACTCGCTGCATTGGTTTGCGCACCCGCTTGCGGCGCAGGAATCACCGAGGCCAAAGTGATGGATGCGGCCAAGGTAACTAGATTGGCGATATGTCTCCGGGTTACTGGCTCGAGTAGTCGCATAACTCCCCCTTCCGGCCATTCTTAGGGAACAGCACGGCGCATTTTTTGATTGGGTAAAGGTCATCCTCTGCCAAACTAGACGCCGGGTGGGAGAATCCGCTCAACAAATGTTGGAACTGTTTGCTAAACGGCTCTGAAGGGGCACAAGTTTTCAGCCAATTCGCGTCACTGCGTTGGAATGCTAACGGCCGCGACGTCCAGCCTGATCTGATCGACAGGGATCTCCAGCGCGCCCACCTGGTCGCCCTCCTTGTTGTGCACGCCGAGGCGCAAGAAGAAGTTGCCCTTAACCGGAATGGCGATTTCTTCTTTCATCTGCAGTCCGGAAACGAGCAGCTCGCGGTACCGGTCCGCGGTCACGTTCAGTTGAGCAGTCTCAATGATCGAATTCACCGCTTCGCCGTCGGCGGTGTAGACAATCGCAACAAACTCGAAGGAGCCGTGACGCATGCCGTCGGGTGTGCGCGTGAATCGAGCCCTGTGCAGGTCGGCATCGTAGAGGATGGTGTAGTTGCGGAAAGGCTTATGCTGCCACTCCGGTTTGAGATAGTTGTCCTGCGGCATTGCCGCGTTCTTGTTCAGCTTCTCGGTGTTCGCATCCGGCTGAAGCCGGGCGCCAAAGACGATTTCCGTAGGCGGAATGGCGCCCAGACCCATGGCCGCATCGAAGCCGCCTTTGGACGAGTGGTGAACGGTGGCGCCCAGTGCACCGTTACTTGCAGATGCGCCGTTGTCTTCGGCGCCGGCAGGCGGCTGACCGTTTTCAGTCCCGCCGTTCTCTTGCTGTTCCGCCTCGGCGGCCTCGCGCTTTTCGATGGCCGCAATTCCGTTTTGCTCGCGCTTGTCGAGGCTGTACGCGTAGTAGCCTTCCTTATGCAGTAACTGCACATCGGGACGGTCCACCGTGATTTTGATTTTCCTGAATTCGCCGTCCCACTTTGTATTGGTGGTCGCGTAAGCCACCGTGTAATAGTTCGAACTGGTGCGAGCCACGTCGCCGATCACGCGCGTGAAATCGTTGGTGTTGTAATAGGCTTTGCCGCCGGTTTGCTCGGCGATCTCGTCCATGTTTGCGTGATTCGTGAAGCCGGGAATTCCGCGCGTCCCGCCGCGCATGGACGGCATCCCACCACGCGCCGCGCTCATGCCGGGCTCCGCCACCAGGCCGAATGTGTCCACTGGATAGACTGCAATGCGGCTCACGCTCAACACGTCGGTCAGCTCTTTCGATTCGTCTGCGCTGTCTGTCACCATCATTCCGTCGCCGAACGGATTGCCGAATCCCGTTCCCAGTCTCGTCATCGGAATCCGGCCGGTGAACCAGATCAGATTCTTTCGTCCCGGATAACCGGCGAGATAGCCGCCCATCATGCGCATGCCGTCGCGCAAATTCCCCATCAGGGTGCGGCGGTAGAGCGCATCGCCCGAATAGTTGCGCGGCGCTGCCGTGGGCTTGGCCAGGCTCGGCATATCGCGCTTGCTTTCCGCGGCCGCAAGCAGCGTTTTGGGGTCCGTTGTGAAGCCCTGGATCAGGCGCATTTCAGTATCGAGCTGGAAGATGGCTACGGGCGGGCCGGGTTGCATATTCTTCAAAAACTTGATGAGCTGTTCGCGCATCACCATCTGCGCCTCAATCGGCGAGTCCATGGCGTCAAGAAGAAGAACAATTGAAGCGTTGCTGTTGCGCACCGGGGTGTAGTTGGTGAAAGTGTTCGGCGGCAGATCGGGCAGCGAAGTCAGCTTGCTTAGGTCGGCCGCGTCCATGGCGTGATGCTCGTCGACCCGCCGGATGACCTGACCTTCCCCTTCCTCCGTCACGCTGAAATCGGAAGGCTTGAGCCTTGTCACAGGCTGTCCACTTCTGTCGATCACCAGCACATCGATGAGCACCTCGCGGGCGGTGACGCGAAACGTGGGAGCTTGTTGAGGCGTGGGAGACTGCCCGGGCCCAATCCCAACCGCAGCTGGCGGAGCTTGCGGTGTCTGGGCCGGCGGAGTTTGCGTCGCCGGAGCTTGCGGACTTTGCGCAAATGCAAAGAGGACGATCCCGAAAGCAGCGCAACCAATGATGGCAAACAAGAACAAGGAACGGAGTGCGGTACGAGGAGTCATGAACGGCCCCCTGACTGGAAGGAATGTACGCGAGAATTATACGAGCATGGCCGGAAACAGCAAGGCCACGATTTCGCCCGCTGATTTCTCGTGTCGCGAGTCCTGGAGCATGGAGCGCGCTTGGCCGACCGGGGCCGAGTGTTGCAGTATGGACCTTGCGGCCGTAGCGATGCTGCCGCGCGCGGAGAAATGTATGAGCACTGCGATCAAATTTGGCACTTCCGGCTGGCGGGCGATTGTTGCCGACGAATTTACAGTGGCCAATATCCGCCTGGCGGTTGGCGGCATTGCCGAGTACGTAAAAACCATGCCCACGCCGCATCGCGTGTTAGTCGGCCGCGATTCGCGTTTCCTCGGCGAGAGCTTTGTGGCGGAAGCGGCGCGCATACTGGCTGCGGCGGGCGTCACGCCCATTGTGATTCCCGAGGCCGCGCCTACGCCGGCTATCGCGCACGCCGTGCGCACTCTCAAAACCTGCGGCTCCATCAACTTCACTGCCTCGCACAATCCGCCGGAGTACAACGGCATCAAGTACTCCACGCCCGACGGCGCGCCGGCGCTGCCTGAGGCAACCAAACAGATCGAAGCGGCGGCAGAGAAGCTTGCCAGCAGCGTGGGTGGCGGAATTCCCGGCTCTTCAATTTCCAGTCTTCCTGTGGAGAAGTTTGAAACCGTCGACGTCAAGCCGTCGTTTCTCAAGCGGTTGGCCGAACTGGTCGATCTGAAGGCCATCGCCAAGTCGGGCATCAAGGTGGTCTACGACCCGTTCTGGGGCGCAGGGCGTGGCTACGCGTCCGACCTGCTGCGCGAAGCCGGTGTGCCGGTTGAGACGGTGCACGACTACCGCGACGTGCTCTTCGGCGGCCACGCGCCGGAGCCCGACGATCACCTTCTCGCAGAAGCCAAACAAAAAATGAAGGAGATCGGCGCATCGCTGGTGATCGCTGTCGACGGCGATGCCGACCGTTTCGGCATTGTGGATGGCGACGGAACCTTCATCCAGCCCAACTACGTGATCGCGCTGCTCTTCGACTACCTGGTCGAGACGCGCGGCTGGAAAAACGGCGTGGCCAAAAGCGTTGCCACCACCAATCTGATTAACGCGCTGGCCGATCATTACACGGTACCGCTCTATGAAACGCCGGTGGGCTTCAAGTACATCGGCGAGCTGATCATTGCCGACAAGATCGCCATCGGCGGCGAAGAATCCGCGGGCCTGACCATCCGCGGCCACGTGCCGGAGAAGGATGGCATCATCGCCGGCCTGCTCATGGCGGAGATGGTGGCCACGCGCGGCGCCAGTCTGGGTGCACAATTAAAGGTGCTTTTTGACAAGGTTGGTTCCTTCTATCCCGTTCGCGAGAACTTCCACTTGACCGCGGAGCAGAAAGCCGCGTTCACTGAGAAGTTGAAGGCCGATCCCACGGAGTTGGGCGGGCGCAAGGTTGCAAGCGTAGTCAGGACCGACGGGCTCAAGCTGATCCTCGATGATGGCTCGTGGGTTTGCTACCGGCTTTCCGGCACCGAACCTGTGGTCAGGGCTTACACCGAGGCGCGCGACGAGAATCAGATGCAGGCCCTGCGCACCGCGGCCGAAAAATTTGTTCTCAGCGAATAGGGGATTGAGGTTCGATGCCGGAAGCAACACCACAACAAGGAACCACGCAAAGAGCAACGCCCGCGGCGAACACAAAGCCGATGCCGCTTGGCGATCGCACCCTCATTTGGGCGCAACGGCTGTGGCGGCCGACGGGAACCGCGGTGGCCGTGGCGCTCGCGCTGCTGGTCACTTGGCGTGTCATCTACGGCACCCACGGCATCTCCGTGTGGCAGCAGAAACGCGCCGAAGACCGCGCCCTGCAACAGGAAATCAAGAACCTGCAAGAGGAAAACGAGCAGATGCGCCAGCAGGTCCAGCGCCTGCAATCGGATCCCGAAGCGATTGAGCGCGAGGCGCGCGAGAAACTGCATTACGCCAAGCACGGCGAGGTAGTTGTGGCCATGCCCGCGCAACCGCAGGGGCAACAGCCAGCGGGGAAATAAGCTCCAAGCTTTCTCGTTCCCGCGACCCCTATTCCCTGCCCGATTTAAAAATCGATGTGAGCACGCACCGTCGCAACATAAACCGGGCCGCGGACCGTGTTGTAGCCGGGATGCGCGATTTGCGTCCCGCCAAACATCCCGTAGAGCCCGTGCCAGACGTGCGCGTTGTAATACCACTCGACAATATCTTCGCGCCCATAGGTCAAATTGCCGTCGCCCAGCAAAAAGCCGAGCCCGCCGTAGTGCAGATAATTCTGGTGGTCGCGCTTGATGGCGTTGGAAACAAACGCTACGCCCACCTTATCGTTATCACGATGCCAGTCGTGGCCGCTGTAATCGCCGCCAAAGAGAATCGTCTGCCCCACTTCGGTATAAGCAAAGGATTCGTGCTGATCCTCATCCCAGCCGAAGCGCGCAAAAAGGCGCAAACTATCGGTGACTTCCTGTTCCGTATTGAATCCGAAGCCGTACTTCACGGCGCCGAATTTTTCCGTCTCCGTGATTTCGGGCGTGGTCACTTTGCCGGCAAGATATTCCTGCACCGACTCGCGATAATCGCCCATGTGTGCGTGATTGACGAAGCTCAACACACGAATTGCGCCCTCGCGCTTCGGACTCAGCAGCGGCGCGAAAAGTCCCTTGCGCAGCTCCCACTCCCAGTTCTGCCCGTTGGCGCGGCTGAAGGCCCAGTCGAGCGTGATCCCGTTGGCAATCGTAGGCATGGCCGCAATGGCGTAACGGGCCGACCAAATGCGGTCGTCGTATTCCAGAATTCCCCCAACGGTGTAGCCGCGCGTGTCGGCAGCATAATCCCATGCGCCGTTGTTGTCGATGGTCCAATTCGTAAACTGCAAATGACTGTCCGACCCGACGGAATTCACATCGAAGGTGTCGGGCAAACTCATCTTGCCAATGCGAATCTCGAAGCGCCGCACGGGAACTTTAGTCGCCAGCGAAAACGGATCGCGGTCCTGATCGACCATCTCGCTGGTCAGGCCGATGATCTGATGAATTTCGCCGTGTGAAAGATAGGGAACAATGCTCAAGTTGGGATTGCGAACCACATCGAGGTTGGTCTCGCCGGCCAATCCCAGCGCCTGCGAAATGCCGCGCCCACCGGCATTTTCAAAGTCGACAATCAGGTCGGTGTTGAAGCGAGAATTGGGTCGCAATTGATAGCCCAGATAAAGTGTCGTTACCTCAGAGGCTTTTTCCTCATCATCGTCGATCAGGCTGTTCGGGCCTTCGTAGGGCGAACGAAAGTGCCCATGCATCTGAAGAATGCTGTTGGCCTGGCCGGAGACCCAGAAGCGCGCCGTGTCAGAGTGCGGAAACATGGTGAGGGTTTGCGTTGGAGGTGCTGCGGTCGGCCCCGCGCTCTCCCCCGTGCCCGAGCCGTTTGCGCTTCGCGCCAGTTCAAAATTGACCGAACCGGTCACGGGCGCGAACCATAGACGCGAAGCTTCCTCCATGCTGCTCTGCACCGCACACTGCGGCTCCGGCGCCGAGGGCAAGCCGGCGGAGGCCTGCCCAGCCAGCAAAGCTCCCGTAAACAAAAAGGCACACGCCGGAAGAGCGAGCGCAAAGAGCCGTGGGTTTGAGCGGCGGACGGGCATAGAATAGATGCGGGGATTCTATACCCCCATTTGGTTGATACCATACCCCCGGTGGGTATTGTCAAGCGAGGAATTCATACCATGCCGCATCAGAATCGGGAAAAAGCCAAGTCGCACCAGGTTCGGGAAAAAGCCAAATCGCCTCAGGATCACGAAAAGGCCAAGCTGCTGCAACGCGTGAGAAAAATGCGCGGCCAACTCGACGCCGTGGAGCGCACGCTCTCGGGCAACGAGGATTGCGGAGATCAGTTGATGCTGCTGGCCGCGGTTCGTGGAGGCGTCAACAGCCTGATGGCCGAGGTGCTGGAAACGCACATTCGCTTCCATCTCGTCGACGGAGCCAAGGAGCAGATTGCGCCCGAGCTGGCCGAGGACCTGATCGACCTGGTGCGCGCGTACCTCAAATAACGTAATCCGCGTCATAGACATTGGATGCCAAAAGAAGCGCACCGTTGGTGCGCCAATTGGCCGTGGCCCATGCCTATCCTAGCGGTTCGATCGCACCGCAATTGTGAATGCTGCTTGAATGCTTGCGGCCGCTTGCGTGGTAAAAGGGCTGGCACAAGCAGTCCCCAGCCATAAACCGGAACACAACGCGACGGCCTACAAGCTGTCGGATCGCCGGAATTTCTTCAGCAGTTGATGCCTGCTTTGGCCAGAGCCTCTTTCAACCCTTTCATGCTGATGCGGCTTGAGGCCTCACCTACCGACATGCTGCTACCGGGCTCGGGCTTGCCGCCGTGCCAGTGCGTCTCCAAGCTCACGGCGTAGTGGTAGCCGTCGCGCTGGAAGGCGCGGAACTGGCCCACCCAGTCGATCATGCCGCCGCCCACAGGCGCCCATTCAGCCTTGCCATCGGGTTTGCGAATCGTGTCCTTGCAATGGCAGTGGCCGATGCGATGTTCGGGCAACAATTCATAATCATCGGGATAGGGCGTGTCGCCGGGGAATGTCGCGGAGTTGCCCGGATCCCAGTTGAGCATGAAGTTGGGCTCGGCGATTGCGGCCAGCGTTTCCGCAGCCTCTTTGCCGCTGCCGGTGTTGCAGGACATTTCGTTTTCGAGCAGCAGAATCAAATTGTGCTGGGCACAGGTGCGTGCCGCCGCGCGCAGTTTGTCGTTGATGGCCGCGCGATACGGCTTGGGATCGTCGAGCCGCCAGAAATCGAAGCAGCGGATGCGGTCGGTCGAGAAGGCCTTGCAAAGATCGATGCAGCGTTCGAGCACCGCGTCCTGCTGCTTGAAGTCGAAGTCGGCATGGAACTCGTCGCGGTGCGGCCCCTCTTTTGACATGGGCGCTCCCGGCCAGTGGACTTTAAAGAGCGGGCTGGCAATGTCGGTGACGCGCAGCTTGTACTTTTCAAGGATTTGCCGCGAGCGATCGACCTCATCGGCGTTCAGTTCGGTCACATTTTTATTCCACATGCTACGCAGCTCAATCCACTGCAGGCCGAAGTCGTTGGCCGCAACGGAGCAGGCGTGATCGAAGTCCGGAGAGATCTCATCATTAATCACGGAGAGACGAAATGGACAGGCGGCGACAGAAGCGCGTAGCGTTCGAGGCAATGTTGCCAGTGCACCTGCGCCTGCCAGACCAGTAAGAAACTCTCGGCGAGATGAAGACATAAGACAATTCCTCCGAAGATTTGCAGCGCCGGTAAACGGCGTTCCAGTTGAGGATGCGATTATAGTCCGCTCGGTCACTGACTTACTTGCGCGGATACTGCTTCGTCATTCCCGTCCGCGTGTTGGTCACCGAGAAACTTCCGTCCGGGAGGGCGACCACCTTCAAAGCGTGCCCGTCTCCGTCGCCCTTGGGATTGGCAATCAGCCACTCAGGGCTGTTATGCGCAGCGTCGGAATCCTCGGCCGTATGCAGCTGCCATAGATCGATCAAACCGGGGCTGTCGTGCACGATCTGCCACGCCGCCGGCTTGCCGGCTTTGTGCGCGCCGTTGTTCATAATGGCCACGCGGGGGTCGACCGCGTTGACGATGGCCCGCGAATTGGACCAATCCATCCCGTGATGCGTGACCAGATAAAGATCGACGGTCCCGATAGGGTTATTCGGGCACACCAGCGCCACTTCTTTCTTGCCGGTCAGGTCGCCGAGATCGAGAAATTTGAACTTGCCGAAGGTCACCAGAATTCCGGCAGACCGCGAGTTTTCCGTGGGGTCGTCGGGCCACGCATGCTCGCTGGCACACCACGGGTTGGGGGTGGGCGTGATGCCCGGAACCGCAGCAATGTGCTCGCCGTCCGCGGTGAGCACCACCACGCTCAGGCCGTTGATGGGGATGGTGTCGCCGGGATGCACGATGCGCCGCTGATGCCCCGCGATGGCCTTCACGTAGGTCGCGTAGTTGTTGCGCGTGTCGGCTGCCTCTTCGCGATTCTCGCCGTGGTCAAGGAACTCGCCCACCTCGATTCTTGCAATCAACGCGGGCACGCCACCCACGTGGTCGTCGTGAAAGTGCGTGATCAGCACGTGATCGATGCGCTTGATGCCGGCGTCTTTCATAGCCTCCAGAATGCGCTCGGCGTCGCGGCCGTTGTTCCCCGGCCAACCGGTGTCGACCAGCAGCGACTCGCCGGAGGGCGCGACGAGCAGCGTGGATTGGCCGCCTTCAACATCGATGGAATAGATGAGCAGATGTCCGGAGCCGGTTTGCGCGTGGGCCGCTCGCGGAACGGAAACCGCAAGCAGCAGCACCGCGCAGGCCGCCAGGCAGGAAACCAAACACGCGCTCAAACTGCAACGCAGGGAGCGAAACGATGGACACATCCAATAATTCATGGCAACCGAAGTGTAATCCACCGGCGGCAGTCCGGGACAGCGCAAATTTGTGGGCCAAACGTTATTTTTGCGCTCCCGGTTCGTTCCTGCATGGGCCTATCTGCATCCAATTGCATGTAGAACATGGCCGCGAAAATCGAAGATTACGCGCTTATTGGCGACATGGAATCGGCTGCGCTTGTCGATCGCAACGGCTCCATCGACTGGCTTTGCTGGCCTAACTTCTCCTCTGCCGCTTGCTTTGCGGCGCTGCTGGGAAGCGAAGAAAACGGACGCTGGCAAATAGCGCCGGCCGAGGGCAAGTTCACTGCGACGCGCCGCTACGCCGTTCACACATTGGTTCTCGAAACCATATTCGAGCAAGACGGCGGCGCGGTGAAGCTGACCGATTTCATGCCTCCGAAGGGCAAGTATTCCGATGTTGTGCGCATGGTGCAATGCCTGCGCGGTACTGTTTCTATGCGCATGGAACTCGTGTTGCGCTTCGATTATGGCCGCACCGTGCCGTGGGTCACGGGCACGAGCGACGGCGTGCGCGCGGTTGCCGGACCCAACCTCGCCATTCTGCACGCGTCGGTTCCCGTGCATGGCGAGAATCTCAAAACAGTAGCGGAGTTTACGCTGCGCAAGGGCGAACGCGCCTGGTTCACGCTCACCTACGGTGCATCGTACGAGCCCGATCCCAAGCCCATCGATGCCGGGCGCGCACTTAGCATCTCCCTGCGCATCTGGCGCAATTGGAGCCGTCGGCTCAAGTACACGGGGAATTATCGCGACGCTGTCGAGCGTTCTCTCATCACGCTCAAGGCCCTCACCTATCGGCCCAGCGGGGGCATCGTGGCTTCGCCAACCACTTCATTGCCGGAGCGGATTGGCGGAACTCGAAACTGGGACTACCGTTATTGCTGGCTGCGCGACACCACTTTCACTTTGCTCGCGCTCATGAATGCCGGCTACTTCAAAGAAGCGGAAGCGTGGCAGGACTGGCTGCTGCGCGCGTTAGCCGGCAGCCCGGACCAGGTGCAAATCATGTACGGGCTGAATGGCGACCAGCAACTTGTGGAATGGGAGGTCGACTGGCTTCCTGGCTACGAGCGTTCGCGCCCGGTGCGAGTCGGCAATGCGGCGTCGTCGCAGTTGCAGCTCGACATCTATGGCGAAATGCTGGATTCGTTTTTCCACGCCCAGCATGGCATCAGAAGGCACAACGGGGACGACTTTCGCGTTCTTGCGCTGCTGCTTGAGCATTTGGCAACCATCTGGCAGAAACCCGATCACGGAATCTGGGAGACGCGCGGCGAACCGCGGCACTTCACCTACTCAAAGATGATGGCCTGGGTCGCCTTCGATCGCGGCGTGCTGCTCGCCGAGCAGTTGAAGTACGACGCTCCCATCGAGAAATGGAGCACCATTCGCGATTCGATTCATGAGGAGATTTGCGACAAAGCCTGGAACAATGAAAAGAAAAGCTTTGTCCAGGCCTACGGTTCGAGCGAACTCGATGCCGCTTTGCTGCTGATGCCGGTGGTCGGCTTTCTGCCGGGCAGCGACCGCCGGGTCAAGTCCACCGTGCGCGCCATCGAGCGCGAATTGATGCGTGACGGGTTGGTGATGCGCTACAACACCGCGAAAGCGCGTGACGGATTGCCGCCGGGCGAAGGCGTATTTCTGGCATGCAGTTTCTGGATGGTGAGCAGCCTGAAGGCAGTGGGTCGCACGCGCGATGCAACCGCGCTCTTCGAGAAACTGCTCAAGCTGCGCAACGACATGGGCCTGCTTTCAGAGGAGTATGACGTAAAAAACCAGCGCTTTGTCGGCAATTTTCCGCAGGCCTTCTCGCACATCGCGTTAGTGAATGCGGCGTTCTACCTGCAAGATGGAGTGCACGTGCGCCATCGCGCCCATCGCGATGGTGCGCACAACAGCAGAATGTCGCGAGCCGGCGCCTCAGCAAAATCAAGCTCATAACCCATTATTCGGAACGTACGGCGCGCGGCTGCTAAAATGGAGTGAGCCGCACTGTGCGGCTAGTTGTTCCATTTTTGATCCCCCAACCGCGCGGCCCACGACGCCGAACCCGAGAAAAGGAAAACCTGTACCTGTGAGCCAGACGATACGCAATATCGCCATCATCGCCCATGTTGATCATGGCAAGACCACACTTGTCGACGCCATGCTCCGCCAGGCGGGAACCTTTCGCGCCAACGAGCAGGTGGCCGAGCGCGTGATGGACTCGAACGAACTCGAGCGCGAGCGCGGCATTACGATTCTGGCAAAGAACACCGCCATCAACTTCGACGGCGGCAAAATCAATATCGTCGACACGCCGGGCCACGCCGATTTCGGCGGCGAAGTGGAACGCGCGCTGGAGATGGTCGACGGCGTAATGCTGCTGGTCGACGCGGCCGAGGGCCCGCTGCCGCAGACGCGCTACGTGCTCTCGAAAGCGCTCGAAGCCAAGCTGCTTCCCATCGTCGTCATCAACAAGATCGACCGTCCCGACGCGCGTCCGCAGGAAGTTCTGAACGAGATTTACGATCTCTTCATCGATCTCGACGCCGAAGAATCGCAACTTGATTTTCCCGTGCTCTACGCGGTCGCGAAGGCAGGCACGGCCTCCACCGATCCCGCGATACCTGGCACCGATTTGCAGCCGCTCTTCCGCGCCATCGTGGAAACCATTCCTGAAGCCACCGGCGATCCCGAAGGCACGCTGCAGATTCTGGTCACCAATCTCGATTACTCCGATTACTTCGGCCGCATCGCCATCTGCCGCGTCTTTCAGGGCACGCTGCGCGTGGGCGACGAGGTTAACATCTCGCGCCGCGACGGCTCGCTCTACAAAACCAAGATCACCAAGCTGTTTACCTTCAGCGGCCTCAAGCGCATCGAGACCACCGAGACCACCATGGGCGACATCGTGGCCGTGGCCGGCATTGAAGGCATCACCATCGGCGAAACCATCACCAGCGTCGAGAATCCCGCGCCGCTGCCGCTCATCGTCATCGACGAGCCGACCATCGCCATTCAGTTCAGCGTGAACAATTCGCCGTTTGCCGGCCGCGAAGGCCAGTACGTCACCAGCCGCAATCTGCGCGAGCGCCTGGAAAAAGAGCTGCTCACCAACGTTTCGATTCGCGTAGAAGAAACCGGCTCGCCCGACGCTTTCAAGGTGCTGGGCCGCGGCGAACTGCAGCTGGCGATTCTGATTGAGATGATGCGCCGCGAAGGCTTCGAGCTGATGGCCGGCCGCCCGGAGATCGTCACCAAAATGGTCGACGGCGTGCGCATGGAGCCGGTCGAGCACCTCACCATCGACGTGCCCGAGCAGTACACCGGCACGGTGATTGAGAAGCTCGGGCCGCGCAAGGGCGAGATGACCAAGATGCACAATCACGGCTCGGGCCGCGTGCGCCTGGAGTTTCGCGTGCCCAGCCGCGGCCTCATCGGCCTGCGCAGCGAGATGCTCACCGAGACGCGCGGGACCATCGTCATGAATGCGCTCTTCGACGGCTACATTCCCTACCAGGGCGAGATTCCGCAGCGGCCCACCGGCGCGCTGATCGCCGACCGCCAGGGACTACACGACCACCTACTCGCTGAACGGCCTGCAGGAGCGCGGCATTCTCTTTGTCGGCGCCGGCGTCGAGGTGTACGAAGGCATGATCGTCGGCGAGCACTCGCGCGACAACGATCTCGACGTGAACGTGGTCCGCGAAAAGAAGATGACCAACATGCGCGCCTCGACCGCCGACGACGCCATTCGCCTGGTGCCGTACAAGACGCTCAATCTCGAGCAGGCCATCGAATTCATCGCCGACGATGAGTTCGTCGAAGTCACGCCGAAGTCGCCTGCGCCTGCGCAAGAAGGTTCTGCAGCAGAACAAGCGCCCCAAGCGCTGGGAAAAGTCTGGAGCGGCACTGCTTTAATTTCGACGGCCGAGTCACTCACCTGGCGCCGCACTTCTTGCGCGCTTCCTTGACATTGTCATCCTGGGCGACCTTGCTCGCCGCAGCGAGCGAAGGGAGTCGAAGGACCTGCGGTTGCTTTTATCGCCTTACAGCTGCCGCTTCGCCTCGAGCACCCGCTCCAGCGCTTCCTCCGCCGTCGCCCCCACACTCGACAAATGCCCCATCTTTCGGCCTGCGCGTGGCGTGTGTTTCTCATATAAATGCAAACGCACGCCGGGCACCGCAAGCGCTGCGGGAAAACTCGGCTCACCGTCCAACCACAAATCGCCGAGTAGATTCGCAATCGCACACGGACTAATTAACTCAGTCGAGCCCAACGGCAAATTGCAAACCGCGCGCACGAGTTGCTCGAACTGGCTGGTCGCGCACCCGCGTTCGCTCTGGTGAAAACTGTTGTGCGGCCGCGGCGCAAGCTCGTTGATCAAGAGCTCTCCGTCGCGTGTGACGAAAATCTCCGCGCAAAGCAGCCCCACCATGCCGAGCTTGGCCACCAGATCCGCGGCCAGTGCTTCGGCGCGCCCTTCAAGCTCCGCAGAAACCCCGGCCGGCAGCACGCTCCACGCCAGAATCTGATTTTCATGGTGATTGCGCGCGGCGGGAAAGGCGCGCACTTCGCCGGCAGGGCTGCGCGCCGCCATCACGCTGATCTCGCATTCAAGATCGAGCGCCTTTTCCACGACCGCAGGCCGCTCTCCCAACTCCCGCCAAGCTTCTCCAAAACCAGAACCGCGCAAAGCGCCGATCCGCACCTGGCCGCGACCGTCGTATCCGCCGCGACCGATCTTCACAAACACGTCTCCGCCCAGCGCGGCCACGGCCTCGCGCAACTCCGCCTCGCTGCGCACCACGCGAAACGGCCCCACGGGAAATCCGTTCTCAGCGAGCCACGTCTTTTGCAGCGTCTTGTCCTGAATGATGCGGATAGGCTCCACACCGGGACGCAAGGGCGCCAGACGTTCCACTTCGCGCAGCGCGTCAACGCCAATTTGTTCGATTTCGAGCGTCACCACGTCCGCGCCGGCGGCCAGCCGCCGCGCTGCGTCCACGTCGTCCCAGCGGCCCACAATGGTTTCATCGGCCACAAAGCTCGCCGGACACGCGGGCTCGGGATCCATCACGCGCACGCGATAGCCCATGGTGCGCGCGGCCATCGCCGTCATGCGGCCCAACTGGCCGCCGCCGAGAATGCCCAGCAGCCCGCCCGGTTTTATTCTTGGTTTTGGAGTGGATTCGGGGATCACCGAGCCGGTTCCTCGCCCAATGTCTGGTCGAGCACTTCCTGGGTGCGCGCGGCGCGCCATGCGGCCAGCCGCTCGTACAGCGCGGCGTCGGTCGCTGCCAGAATTTCCGCAGCCAGCAATGCGGCGTTGGCCGCGCCCGCCTTGCCAATCGCCAGCGTCCCCACGGGAACGCCCTTGGGCATCTGCACAATGGAAAGCAGCGAGTCGAGGCCGTTCAACTGCGTCGTCGCCACCGGGACGCCCAGCACCGGGACCAGCGTTTTCGCCGCCAGCATGCCGGGCAGATGCGCCGCGCCGCCGGCTCCGGCAATAATTGCGCGCAGGCCGCGTTCGCGCGCCGTCTCCGCATATTTGAAAAGCCAATCGGGGGTGCGATGCGCGCTCACAATGCGCGTTTCGTGCGCAATCTCCAAAGCGCGCAGAATTTCCACGGCCGCCGAGAGCATTTCATAGTCGCTCTTGCTGCCCATCACCACGCCCACCAGCGGTTGTTCGCTCATGGAGAGATTATACGAATGGACATCGACTCATTGCACGAATCGCGCCAAGCGCAGTTCGCTCACCGCGCAGGTGTCAGTGCCGGTGCCATGCCTCCACCGCAACTTCGACCACGGCGAACAGCACGCTCACCGCCGCAAGAAAGCCTTTGGCGCGCTGCCAATTCTGCTCGTGGCGCTCCATGCGGCGCTCCAGATCGGCCAGGCGTCCGCCATTGCCGTCGCCCATCAGGCCGGCCATCTGCGACTTCAGCACACTCAGATCGCTGATCACCTGGGCTTCGAATTCATTCATCATGCGCATGCATACTCCGTATCGTGAACCGTGGATCGTGGACCGTGGTCAGATGCAGCTGTCGCAATACGCCGATCACGGTTCACGGCCCACGGTTCACGGCCCATCGGCCCTACCCGCCGCTCAGCGGCAAATTAATAAATAACGCCGTTGAGAACTCGGAATAATTGGGCGGCGTCGAGCCATCGTACATTCGGATATAAAACCGGTCGGCGGCTGAAACCCGCAACAACGTCAGGTTCTGCTGGGAGCCGCGCAGCGCCAGCGTCGGATCCTGGCCAGGCTGAAACGCATAATCGCGCAGACGAACCTCGAAGCCTCCGCCCGCAGGCGGCGTCACGCCCGTATTCACTGTCACCGTGCTGCCATTGAGCGTTGTCACCGTGAGATGACTCAGATTGGCCAGCACCGTGGGATTCACCGTCGCCGGAAGCCACGCATTCGCCGGCACCGTCGCGCTAGTCTTGATGGCCAGATCATCGGCCCAGTCGTTGGCAAACGCGATCTCGTACTCCACCAGGTCGGGCACGACTCGGCGCTGTAACGTCACCTTCACCGTGCGCACCACCACCTCCGCGTTCAGGTTCGTCGAAGGCGCATTCAGAAGCAGCGCATCGCCCGGCCACACGTCGCTCGCGAAGCTGCTGCGGTTCCCTTTGTAAGTGCCGCCCACAACGCGCTCACGCTGGCCGCGGCCTGCTCCATCACCTGCGCCGCGCTCCGGCAATCCGTCGAGTGCGCGCCGGTGGGGCGGTCACCGAGCCAATCCACGCGGCCACCCAGGGCGACCCGGCTTGGGCCAGCGCCTGCTGGCTCGCGGTGTTGACCGACCGGCCCACGGCGCGGCCGATCGTGCGGTAATTCACCGCAATCCGCTCGCCCGCAACTGGCGTGTAGCCGGTGTAGAAGGCCAGCTTGCCGGTGCGTTCCACGTGACATTCCGCCGCCTCCGCCGTGGTCCCGATGCGCCGCGTGTAAGCTCCGCCGGTAGGTGGCGTGCTCACCACCCAGCCCGAACCCAGGTTGGTTAGATTGATGGCGCGTATCGTCCCGATCAAATTGATGCTGCTCACCGGAACCAGATCGCACGGCGCGGGCAGATTCGTCACCGCGCCGTCGTAGAGCGTCACCGGCGTTGCGCCCACGCCGTTCACAAACTCCTGCACCTCCATCTGGATCTTGCCCGGCGCCATCAGCCATCCTCCGCCTGCGCCGATGGGACCGCTATCGCCGAACGAATAGTACATCGACGACGCGCGATAGCTCTCCGGACAATGAATGCGCAGGCGCAGCGTGTACGTGTTGGCGGAGTTTACCGCAAAGGCGGTTCCCGCCGCTGTGCCCTTCACCATCGGCTGCAAGCGTCACGGCTCCTGTGCCTGATTGCGCAGTGGCTTGCATCCCCGCAGTGCAAGCCGCCGCGTGTCTGGGAACCGTTGAAAAATCCGCCCAGGATTCCCGTGCTGCCAGGAGACAGCGTCACGCCCACCAGTTCAAGCAGCAGCGTCCCTCCCATCTCAATGGGATCGAGCCATGCCAGCGTGGTTTCCCCGTCAATGCCATTGCCGCCGTTCATCGCCAGGCCGTTGGGTCCCAGCGTGATATAGCCTCCGCCGCTGGCGGACCAAACGCGTCTGGTTGATCTGCGGCTCGTTGAAGAGCTCGCTGACGATCGTAGATTTCGATGTCGGCGGGAAGAACGGATCCTCGGCCAGGTCGAACTCCGTGGTAACGCCGTCGCCCAGAAAATACTCCGTCACGTACGCCACCGGCTCGTTCTCGCCGCACACCGTAACATCGTTGGCCAATGCGCGCTTCACGCTCGCCGTAAACGCCAGGCTCGACAGATTCAAGCTGCCGTCGGTCTCGTTCAGCGGATGAATCGTGGTCGACACCGGAGGCAAGCGTCGATGGCGCCATTCAGCGCGCGATACGCGGCCCGCGCCATGCTGGCGGCCTGCCCCGCGCTTTTGCTCCAACTCGCGCCCGGATCGGGAGCAAAGTTGCCCACCGCAGCCTGCAGGGACGGCCCTTGGGCCGACAGCGCCAGTCGAGCCCGATTCCGCGATGAGCAGGGCCAGCACCTGGCCCGGCCGTCAGATCGCTTACGCCGGCGCTGGGAGGCATCAGCATCTGGTCCAGCAGCAGTTCATCGCTCACCGCCTGAATCGCAATCCGGTAGCGCGGGCCTTCGATCGCCAGTCCCGCGTATTCGGGCAGGGGAGTTACCGCGATGTAACCGGTAAAGTAGTAAGTTCCATCGTCACCCGTTACCGCCAGAGACTGATTGCGCAAGGGCATCGCCAGGCTTCCGTTGGCCGGCAGGCTCAGCCACAATTGGCATATGGAGGGCTCGTTCAGCTTGCGCTCGATCGTCAACGGCCGCACTGCGTCGAGCGCGGCCGTGTAATCCTGCCCGTTGATCGTGATCTTCATTGCAGCCCGTCCCATAACTCCCTTTTCCACTCGGTCCCAGAGCAATGCCGAGCCAAGGGGTCAC
>CAWHNV010000003.1:0-16734 GCA_963830785.1 uncultured Acidobacteriota bacterium | reverse complement strand
GCAAAGAAAGCCTTCAAGGCGTAAATCCGGGGCAAGCTGAATCAGCCCGGTTCCCTGGGAACTGCGGCGCGAACGTCAGGAAAGATCGAGGTCAAGCATGAAAGTTCTTGTCTTGGCTGCAACCGGAGGAACCGGACGGCTGATCGTCCGGTTTGCCCTGGCGAAAGGCTTCACGTCCCGCCCACGCAGCGCGTTGATTTCAGTCGCGTCTAAGAGCCGGCTTATTGCAGAACGATTGAAACCATTTAAACCGCAACAGGAGGATCGCTTTGAATATGAAAGCTGAACACACAATCGATAAACCCGCGCGGGCGGGTCGAGCAACTCAAATAGACGCTATCGCCGGTGTCGCTGCACCGCCTTTTCATCCGATTTTGACTGATGCCGGTGGTGGGCCCACCTTCACGATGCTCGGGACCACAATGCGTCTGCTCGCCACCGCCGCCGGCACTGGAGGACGGTATACAGTGATCGAGCAGGTTACGCCGCCTGGTTGGGGTCCACCTCGTCACATCCATTCATATGAGGACGAGATATTTTATATTCTTGACGGTAGCTACGAGTTGCATGTCGGAGATGAGCGCCGGACCGTTTCCGCTGGTGCCTCCGCGATCTTGCCCCGCAACATTCCGCACGGCTTTCGCAACGTGGCGTCCACGCCCAGCCGTTTGGTATTCGTTATCACTCCCGGCGGACTAGAGGAGTACTTCTTGGCGGTGGCAAAATGTTCGCCAGCCCCCAATCCCCCACAACTGGTTGAACTGGCTCGACCGTTCGGTCTGACCCTCCTACCGCCAGGAGTTTAACCAGCGCTAAAGCGTATCAGGGCGTAACACAAGCAACTGGGCGGGTGGTCGCTAGGCTTGATCTTGTGCGTCGAGGAGCCAATTCGAAGCATTTTCGATAAGCAGGCTTGAAGGAAAGCTGATCGAGCATTGGGACGAATTCAATCTGCTGGAGGAATTCCAGCAAATCGCCGCGGCGACGGTTAGAAAGTGGAAGGACAATGAAAGCTGAACTCACAATCGATAAACCCGCGCGGGCGGGTCGAGCAACTCAAATAGCCGCGATGGTAACAACCGGCCTTGTCGCCTGCATGTGGATGTACTTCGGACTGCTATATCTAATTCACGATCCCGAGGATTGGAGGATCGCCAATCAGCAGCTCGGATACCCGCTCTATATCATCCCTCTGATTGGCGTGCCCCACATCCTTGGTAGCGTGGGCCTTCTCATTCCCAAAGTGCCTCGATTGACGGAGTGGGTCTATGCTGGTTTCGCGTTCACTCTTTTACTCGATTTCTATTCACAACTGAATAGCGGTGGCAGTACCTGGGATAAAGTCGATCCGATTCTCGTCACGGGGTTCGTCTTTACTTCGTATGTATTAAGACGCTGCATGCGCTCAAACAGATGGCCTAGTTTGGAGAGATGATCGCGCGTGTGCCGCTCAATCGTCCTGGAGAAACCGAGGAAGTTGCTGCCGCCGCGCTCAACTTCGCCTCGCATGAATCTCGCTTCACCACGGGAACAGAAATTCGCATCGACTGCGGCATCGCGCATTCCCTACATGGGCAACGACTGGATCGCGGGTGTGTATGCTCCACCTGACGTGGAGCGCACCCCTGAGATGCAGAAGGCGCTTGCGCTCTCGGCCGAGTTGATCGCAGAGCTGCAAGTTGCCGATGTGCTCTTCATCAGCACGCCGATGTACAACTTCACCATCCCTGCGGTTCTGAAGTCTTGGATCGATTATGTGGTGCGGCCCGGCTTCACCTTCCGTCTGGCCCCAGGCTGGCCGGGCATGCTGGCGAACAAGAGAGCCAGACTCATTGTGGTGTCTCGCGACGGCTACCATGCAGGCGAGCCGAGCGAGGCAGATGACCTGGTCACGCCGGTGCTGCGCAAGGCACTCAGCTTTATGGGTATCAATGACGTGGGCGTGGTGCGGGCAGGAGGGAGCCTCGCCGTGAACCTTGGCAAGGTCCGTATCGAAGATCACCTGGAGAGGTATGCGCCTGAGGTTGCGGCGCTGGCAGGAAGCTGACCTGAGCGTTTCGCGGCATCAGAGCAGACGCAGTGGCTCCCGCTAATGTCGGCTTGTGTTTACCAATCATGATGTCAACCGGTTAACACGCCAATGCACGCATCGAGTCAGTCAAATTGATCTATGGTTTCGGCAAGTTGCTGTATAACCGCCAAACAAGAGAAGTGACTTCCGGAGAGCACGGGTTGAAAGGCACATGGACGCGTTGCCGACTAAACGCCCATGTGGTTGTCGACCTCTGCCGTGACAGAAGTGCTTTTGAACATAACTCATTGAAAACATGAGCATTGATGGCCATCAAAAGCACTCAAAAGCGGTGGAAAACACGGGTAGAAACTCCTTCAGCACCCTCGCCAGCACCCTCGACATTTTCTCTCCAGGTTGCTGCCTTCCGCAGGCAGAGGTCGGGAAAGAATAGACCCTTGCCGCTGCATAGCAGAGGTCTGGCGCGGTTTGACTGCTGCCCTTGTTCTGCAGAGGTCCACAAGGTGTCGAAACGAGCAAACTTGCCACGGCAGAGATCTGGCCCGAAAAAGCCTTGAGTCCGACAACTTTTCGGCATCAAGATTTCTGAGCGCAAAGTGCATTTAACATACAAATCCCATGAGGGATCGACGATTTAGCCGCTACCTATCCGAACCCTTTCAGAATTCTATTCTCGCCTGAAAGGCAATCATGAGAGGGGACCTGTCGTCTCCGTCGCTACATCTAGGCTTGATCCAGAGATTTTGCCGTTATCAGTCGGACTTGGGCTTGTCCAATTCGCTTGTCCCTCGGCGCGTCGCTTGAGCCGCTGGAGTTGATTGCCCCACAATGCAGCCAACCTTATGGGAATTTTCTGTGCGCGTTGATCACACTTACGTTTTCGCTCGTTAGTTTCCAAGTGCCGTACCTCCGTAACCCACCGAGTCTGTGGACTAGCTGTCAACCTCTAATCCGTATCGGGCGGCGGAAAAGATAGGCGCGCTAATCGCGAGTATTGCCAGTTGGCCAATGTGTGCAAAGGAGAAGAGAGGGACCTTCAGGCGTCACGCTCCCTGACTAGTCGCTGACCTTTCCCGCAGTGAGATTGGCCACGGTTCCGGTCATTCCCGCAGCGAGATCGGAGGTAAGGAACACCGCGGCATTCGTCAACTCTTTGAGCGTGGTAGAGCGGCGAGTATGACTCGTGCTTTCCATGAAATGCTGAAATGCTTCACGCTCGATCCCTAGTACCTTGGCGTGAATACCAAAGACAATCTCAATCGTCTGAGTCTCCGGCAAGCCGGTCGAGCGCAGGCATACCGCACGAATGCCGTAAGCCGCAAGTTCCGCTGAAAATGCGCGGCAAATCGCCTCCAATGCGGCCCACGCGGGCGCCATCCCGCCGAGGAGCGGCACGCCGACGCGTGCAGGCTCAGGCGTGTGCATCAATATGACCCCCGGCTTCTTCGCCTGTGTCATGCGGCGCGCTGCTGCACGACCCGTCAAAAAGTGCGAACGAGTATACGTTGTAATCGGGTAGATGAAGCTCTCTATGGGAATCTCGGTCAGCGGAACTCCCTGCATCCCCTTGTCGGCAACGACGGACGCCGGCACGCCGATTGCATTAAACGAAATATCAATTCCACCGGCTTTTCTTACGACGCTGTCCAGGTGCTTCTCGATTGAAGCCTCATCAAGGGCGTCGACTTCAGCGGCTTCCGCTACTCCGCCACCCGACGCAATCCCTCGCGCAACCGCCTCAACTTTGCCGGCTGTGCGGCCAGATAGAAAGACTCTCGCTCCTTCTTTGGCAAAAGCCCCAGCGACAGCACTGCCCACAGCTCCTCCCGCCCCGTAAATAACTGCAACTTTGTTTTTGAGCAACATGACAAATCCTCCAGGTGGGTGGTTCTACCCGTTTTTGTCCCGCGTTGAAAATAGCGGGGACTTACTACTTGTTAATACGAATGTCATGCGGTGCAGGATACGTCCCGTTCCCCATCGGTCCGTGCGATTAATTGTCGCGCGGGAGACGTATCCTCGTTCCCGCGGAAACCGTAATAGAGGTGAATGGAGGCGCCAATGACGAAGTACATCCGCGTCGATTACACCGTGAAGCCCGACGTTGATCTCGACAATTTCAAGACTGCCATTACCGAGTTTGTTGCTGGGATTCGCAGCCATCACCCGGAACACTGCTACACCTCATTTCAAGACCCAGCCGACCTCAATCGGTTCATCCACATCGGCGAGGTCGTGGAGGAGGTGCTCTCGGACCTACAGAAGCAGCCATTTTTCCGGCATTTCACGGAATATTTGCCGGGACAGTGCTCCGTTGGGCCCGAAGTGACCCGTCTTGATCGCATAGCTTCGACGGCCGCTCAGCCTGTGGTGTCATCGATTGGTTGATGAAAAAATCGCCTGGCAGGTCGATTGAACCTGTTCAACACATCCAACGCCGTGTTGGGCCCCAATGCGGAACTTGTTTTGAAATCCAAGTCGCTTCAGAGGAGAAAAAGTACATACAAATGAGAATGAAAATGTATCAATGTCTCTTGTTTCTCGTCATCGTCGCCTTGGGAGCGACCGGAATGAGAGCACAGGAAGAAAAGTATTCGCCGCTCAGTGAGTACCTCATGCAGCAAGACGATGAAATCGCGCTGGCAAAGAGCGCTGCTCCGCAAGCCATCTCAGATCACGCAAGCATCAGGGTTTTTACGTTATCGGGCTATGAGACCGTGCACGAGGGGGATAACGGCTTTGTGTGCATGGTCATGCGTGGCTTTACTGGCGCGCCGACGTTCACCCCTGTCCAAGTGCGAATCTTCGTTACCTATGACCCAAAAACACGGGCGCCTATCTGTTTGAACCCAGCGGCAGTACGAACCGTGCTGCCCTACTACGAACTTCGGACAAAACTGGGGATGGAAGGCAAAACAGCCGAACAGATTGCTGAAGGGGTGGAAGCTGCTTACGCAAAGGGTGAAATCCCAAAACGAACCGAAGTGAGTTTTGCCTACATGTGGTCGGCGGATCAGGTGCTTGGGCCGGCGGGCCATTGGCACCCTCATATGATGATTTACCTCCCCTACTACGAAAACGCGATGCTTGGAAACAACGATCCGGGCAGCCATCTTCCAGCCATCGGAGACGATGCTGGAACGCCATTTGCCGTAGGTACTATTCCTGTGGACGACAAACTGGCCAGAAAGGCCCGGCCATAACCAGGCAAGGTGCGCATTCTTAAGGCGGACTTTCTTCGTCGGCGATTCGGCCGTCAATGATTCAACTTAGGCGGGTTGTGACCCACGGATCCGGGATTAGGTCTGCATCGGAACCCATGCAGATGCATCGATAGAAAGGAAAGGCGGAATGATGGACATCGAAAAGCTCTTGAGCCAAACAGTTCTCAACTCTTGGAAGTCGGTCAACCAGCGCGTCAGCGTCCTGATAGCCCAGCTCAGTGAGGAGCAAATTCAAAGTGAGATTGCTCCCGGAAGAAACCGCGCTTTTTACATCGTCGGGCACCTTACAGCAGTGAGCGATCGTATGTTTCCGCTTCTCGGCGTAGGCGAACGCCGGTTTCCGAATCTTGACTCCGTCTACTTCGAGCATCCTGACCGAACGGAGGCAGACCCACTCGCTCCGGCCGATTTGAAGGCGGCATGGCAGGATCTGGCCACGCGGTTAACCGATGCTCTCGATGCATTCACGCCTGAAGAATGGCTCCAGAAGCATACCGCGGTGTCAGATGAGGACTTCGCGAATGACCCGGGCCGTAACCGTATGGCAGTCGTACTAAACCGCACCAATCACATCTCGTACCACATGGGACAGCTTATTCTGACGCAGAATCCGCGCTGACGGACCGTGTTTTCGTATCCTGGTACTCGCTGGATCGTCTTCACAATTCTGAATAGCCGTGTCCGCGAAGATGAACTGCTATGCAGTGGTAGCTGATCCTCGGTGCAGAGATTTCGCAGTTCAATATGGGATTTCCCGAGGAACCGTCGTCAATGTCTTCGAAAGACTGCAGGACGAGGGATATGTTTCTGGGCGAGTTGGACGCGCTGAGTACCACCCGAGAGAGTGCGGCTCGCGCGGTAGTCGCTTCTTTTCATGCGCTGGGTGGCGGCTGGACGCCCTAATCGCCTCTCGCTGATTGCCAACACGGATCAACGAACTAGCCATCGCAAAAAGGATGCATCGTGAGCCGACAACGCGGAGCCCAATCCCAATTCTTGAACAAGGAAACCGATCGAAAAGGGGAATTATCCATGTCCATCGTCATCAACACGCCCACATCCAACATCGGCCGTGCGCTCGCGACACGGCTCCTCGACGCCGGCGAGAGCGTCACGGTCCTGAGCCGCGACAAGAAGAAGGTCGACGAGCTTCTCCGTCGCGGCGCATGTGTAATCGAAGGCTCCTTCGAAGAGCCGGCCCTCCTCGACGAGGCGCTCGAGGGCGCGGAATCGCTGTTCTGGCTCACCCCGCCGCCCGCGCGGCCCGACTACTGCGCCTGGGCCACCCGATGCGGGAAACAGGCCGCTGCGGCCGCGAAAAAGGCTGGCGTGCGCCGAGCGGTCGTCGTCTCGAGCGCTGGCGCCCACACCGGCCCCGGCACAGGGGCGGTAGGACCCGCCCGCGAGATAGAGAACGACTTCGAGGCTGTGCTTCCGGCGGTCGTCTCGCTGCGGCCCGGGATCTTCATGGAGAACTTCCTGCTCTCCGCGGAATTGATCGCGAAGGCCGGTCAGATCTTCACGCCGCTCCCAGCAGGTAAGAGGTGGCCCCTGGTAGCCACGGCCGACATCGCCGCCAAGGCCGCGTGCTGGCTCCTCGACCGCGGCTGGAGCGGGCATCACCGGATCGGCGTTCACGGACCCAAAGACCTCTCGACAGACGAGGCGGCCGCGATCATCTCGTCAGTGCTCGGCAAGCCGGTGCAGAACATCGAGACCACGATCGACCAAGCCCGCAGCGCCTTGACGGGTATGGGCATGCCCGACTTCATCGTCGAGATCATCCTCGAAATGTATGTTGCGTTCCGCGAGGGCCGCTTGGATCAGGCCGAGCCGCGCACGCCCGACACGACGACCCCAACGACACTCGCCGAGTTCGCGCGGACCACGCTCGCGCCCGCGGTCAGTGCCAGGCTTTGAGCCAAGCCAGAGAGTATTTTGACAACGGCAAATCGATCGTAGAGGCCGAATCTTTCTTGGAAGGGATTGTGTATGAAGGTCAGATCATTGCAGAGAGTGGCGCTTGGTGCCGGGGTCGCACTTTGTCTTCTTACCGGAAGCCTCAGTAGCGGTCAGTCTGTACCGCAGCGACAGGACGAATGTGGTGCCAGCAGGAATTGTTGGCCGGAACGTATCCCATTTTGATCCGGGTGCGTATACAAAGATGATATGGGTAGCCCGATCGACATAAGCTCCGGCGGACCGTTCGAGGCGCGCTATCTTGCGTTTCTCGAAACGATCACGAACCTCCGACCCAGCCTGCACCGGTACTGCGCGCGGATGACTGGCTCTGTCTTAGATGGGGAAGATGTTGTTCAGGAGACGCTCTTCGAGGCGTATCGAAAATTGGATACGTATGACGAAAGTCGGCCCCTTTCGCCATGGCTGTTCCGGATTGCGCACAACCGCTCCATTGATTTCCTCCGCCGGCGCGGGGTCCGGGAAGAGGCGGAAACTGCCAGCATAGAGCCGGACTTTGTTCTGCCGGTCGATCCCATTGGAGCCGGCCTCGGACGAGCGGTTGAGTACCTCGTCACCTGCCTTCCGCCAAAAGAGCGAGCGTGCGTATTGCTGAAGGACGTATTCGACTACACCCTGGAAGAGATAGCCCAACTGGTCGACTCAACCGTCGGTGGCGTCAAGGCAGCGCTGAACCGTGGCCGAGCCAAACTCTCGCGAATTCCTGAAAATCCCCGGCAATCGAGCGAAGTCAGTCCTGATTTCACGAAGTTGCTGAACCTCTATGTGGATCGATTCAACCGGCGCGATTGGGAAGGACTGCGCGAGTTGATCAGCGCGGACGCTCGTCTACAGGTGGCTGACGCCTTCGCTGGACGGATGGCCAATTCTCCCTATTTTGGAAACTACAACCGGCGAGCCGGTTCATGGCGGCTTGCTGTGGGGCAGGTAGATGACGAACCGGTAGCGGTCTCCCTTTGGCAGGATGGAAAAGCCTGGAAGCCACGATCTTTCGTTCGGCTTGAAGTATCGGATGGACGGATCGTTCGCGTTGCCGATTACGCTCACTGCCCCTGGGTTCTTGCCGCGGCCTCTTTCGTCGCACTTGTGTAACATCCCAATACACTTTGTTCCAAAGAGATCTGTTGAGAAACGCGACGGAGTTTACCTGATTCGGGGAGGGTAGTCTCTCTCATTCTTCGCCGGGCGTTCGATATGACCTGAACATGCTCTTCGTGCGCCGAATCTGAGCGACGTACGGAATCAGTTGAATTGAGAATTGGGGAATGATGAATTCGCTCCGGGCAATCCTGTTTGGTGGTTTCCTGTGCGCTCTCCTTGACGGAGTTTGCGTCAATGTTCTTTTTGCATCGAAAGGTATCTATCCGCTGCAAATGTGGCAGACCGTCGCGAGCAGCGTACTCGGGAGGACAGCTTTTCAACGCGGGCGGGTGAGTGGAAGCCTTGGAGTGGCTCTTCATTGCCTTGTTGCGGTATCGGCAGCGACGCTTTTTGCCTTGGCCATTCGATTCGCTCCATCGGTGATGGATCATTACCTGGTCGGTGGCGCTGCATTCGGGGTATTGTTCTTCTTTTTAATGAATTTGATCGTGATCCCGTTGTCGGCGATGCCTAAGCGGCCCTTCAATGTGCAGATTTTCCTAATCCAACTTGGGATACACATTCTCCTAGTAGGACTTCCGATCGCGTTATCCGCGCGTTGGCTCTTGGATTAGTCGAAGTAGATTACCGACTTAGGATCCGACGCTTGGACATTTCTGGATTCTTTTCTCGCAAAGGAGCGCCGTTTTGAATCTGACTGGTCGCGGAAGAAACAGCGCCAACTACGTCTTGCGTCGCGCGTTCTTCTCAGCAAGAGACATGCTATTGATTTTTGCTCATTCTTATTCTTCCAGAGTGCCTGCCGCGGAGGGTTTCCACCCTCACCGGCTAGAAGCTTGCGAGCAGTCGATCTCGGACTGAATTGAGAATCGTTTGCCGGACAGCTAAACCGGGCATTGTTCGAGCGATGGCGATTGTCCCGACCATGGACGGGATAATCATCAGGAAGTTTGAACTCTTTTCCTCCACAGTTCGTCCTGGCATGAACGGAATCAGCTCCTCGCGGAATCTGATGATTGCCGCAGAAATGCGCTGTTTCAATGAGCAAATACTTATCCTGAAGTGTCACGGGCTGCAGTGTGTCCCGGTCTACATGAATGAATCTTTGCAATAGCCGCGGAGGCCCCCATGCCAAACAAAAGGAGTCTGGACGGAATGGTTAAGAACGAAACGGTGGATACTAAGTCGTCGGTTCCGTTGGCAATGTTCGACCAGTACCGAAGTTTGCTCTTTTCGGTGGCATACAGAATGCTGGGAACCGTGGCAGATGCAGAAGACATGCTTCAGGAAACTTTCATCCGCTGGCAGCAAGCCTTCGGTGATGAGATCCAGTCCCCGCGAGCATTTCTAGTGACCATCATCAGCCGCCTTTGCATTAACCAACTCCAGTCCGCACATGCGCAAAGGGAGGAGTACGTAGGACAGTGGCTTCCCGAACCGCTCGTTACGAATCAAGGGAGCGATCCATTGGGAATAATTCGTGTCGACGAGTCACTGTCCATGGCATTTCTTGTGTTACTGGAACGCCTGACTCCGGTCGAGCGCGCGGTCTTCTTGCTGCGTGAAGTCTTTGAGTATGAGTATTCTGAAATCGCCTCAGTCCTTGGTCAGAACGAAGTGAACTGTCGCCAGATTTTGAGCCGCGCGCGGACCCATGTCAGCACCATGCGCCCGCGATTCAAGGTATCAGCCGAAAAAAAGAGCGCACTTCTCGATCACTTCCTTCGAGCCGTGCGTAGTGGCGACATGAAGGGACTGCTTGGCCTGCTCGCCGCGGATGTAGTGCTCTACTCCGACGGAGGCGGCAAGGCGGTTGCGGTGCCCAATCAAATCGAGGGCGCCAGCAAAGTCGCTCGCGGCATATTGGGCGCTCAGGGCAAGCTAGTACCCAAGAATCTGGTCACGCGCATCTTGCAGGTGAATGGGACTCTAGGAGTAGTCAGTTATCTGGACGGCAAGCCGTTCTCGGTGATCACTCTCGACGATGATGCGGATTCTATCCGTGCCATTTACCTGGTAACCAATCCCGAGAAGCTCGCTCATGTACCCATCCTGCTCGATGTAAGTTAGCGGATCTGTCACAAATGTTGCCCATTCCCGGTCTTCACCAGTGAGCGGCGAACCGCTCTAAGGAGGACTTATGACAAGTCGGCCAATTGCATATTGGATCACGACTGCGTTTGTTGCATGCATCATGACTGTTTCAGGCGGGCTGGCAATTTCCCATCTGCCGCGCTTCATGGCCGCCCTGGCGCACCTCGGCTATCCAGCATACTTTGCCGATCTGCTGGGAGTTGGAAAACTCCTCGGAATCTGTGTTCTGCTCGCGCCGGGGGTTGCGAGGATCAAAGAATGGGCATACGCCGGATTTGCCATCACGGTCTTGAGCGCTGCTTACTCTCACTATCGGTCTGGCGATGGATTCATGGCTCTCGATCCGCTGGTGACCTTGGCCGCACTCGTGATTTCTTATTCCACGCGCCCCGCCAGCAGGCGGCTTAATGTTATGCGCGTTGTTTCCACCTGCGCATCGAACCCGCAGGCTGCCCCCAAATTGCCTTTGAGGGGGACTACACAGTGAAGCTCATTGTACTAGGGGCCACCGGAGGAATAGGCCGTGAGATCGTAAGCCAAGCTGTTCACCACGGGCTCTCCATTACGGCATTCGTGCGCGGGCCTGAACGGCTCAAACCGCTTGCTAGCCGCGTTCAAGTCGTTCAGGGAGATTCGCTGAGCAGCCCAGAACTTCGACAAGTGATCGAAGGCCACGACGGTGTTCTGTCGGGGTTTGGACCTCGACTGCCTTTGTCGAAGGCCTACTCCGACTGCTGGAGCGCTTTGCCGGCGCCCTCAGAAATGCAATGCTGAATACGAGGGTGATCCCAGATTCCATCCATGCCACGAAAGGAGCTTCTTTGCGCCTCGCAGCAATTTGTCATCACGCGTCACTGGCACTCTTGCTTTTTTCCGCTCCAGCTTTTCCGCAGACAGCTACGCAGCCAGCCGCTGCCAAGGCGACCTCATCCCCGTCGCTCACACGCGCTGAGGCCACCGCCATCCTTGCCGACTCCCGCAAAATCGTTACGCCCAACGGCGTTGAAGAGCTTTTTCCCGTTCAAATCAACGGCATCACGCAGTGGATCTCCGTGCGCGGCAAAGACCGCCGCAACCCCATCCTGCTTTTCCTGCACGGCGGTCCCGGCTCGCCCACGATGCCGGCCGACTACACGTTTCAAACGCCGTGGGAGGACTACTTTACCGTGGTTCAGTGGGACCAGCGCGGCACAGGAAAAACTTACGCCGCCAACGATCCTGCGCTCACCGCTTCCACCCTGTCCATGACACAGATGACCAGCGACGCTGAGGAACTGGTGCGTTATCTGATGAATCGCTACAACAAGAAGAAGATCTTTCTCCTCGGACACTCCTGGGGATCGGCACTCGGCGTCCAGCTCTCGCAGCGCCATCCGGAGTGGTTCTACGCCTACATCGGCGTGGGCCAAATCGCGAATGCGCTCGAGGGCGAGAAGATGGATTACGACTGGGTCCTGGCAGCGGCGCGTGCGGACCATAACGCCGACGCCGTCCGCGAACTCGAGGCTCTTGCGCCTTATCCTGGCCAGCCGACTGTCCCACGCGTCACCGTGGAACGCAAATGGAGCATGTTTTACGGCGGACTCACCTACGGCCGCAAGAACTTCGCTTATGACGCCAACGCCTGGACACTTTCACCCGATTACACCGATCACGATCTTGACAGTGTTGACGCCGGCAGCCTTTTGAGCGTGACCCACCTGCTCGGCGCGATGGCATCCATCGACTTCGATTCCGTCACCCGCTTTCGGTGCCCCATCTTTCTCTTTGAAGGCCGTCACGATTACACGGTCTCCTCCGAACTGGCCGCGTCCTGGCTGGCGCACATCCAGGCGCCGCAGAAAAAGCTGGTGTGGTTCGAAAACGCAGCGCATATGCCCATGCAGGAAGAGCCCGGCCGCTTCCTCTACCACCTGATCACGGACGTTCGCCCCATTGCAGTACGCGCCGGAGACGCGTCTCCCGAACCCAACTAGCCCTGCGGATCCTTCTGCCCTTTGTCCATCGCCGCATTCGCCAGCTTGTCCGCTTCCTTATTGCCGCTGCGAAGGGTGTGGCGCATCTCAAAACCGTCCAATTGCCGCGCCTGGCGTTGTGCTTCTTCCCACAGCGGGCGCAAGCCGGCGTTTTTCACCTTGTAGATGCCCTTTGAAGAGGCTCATCGCGAGGCGCGCTCGTGGTATCGCCCGACGCTGCTGAAAGCGGCAGTGGTTGGCCTTGGCGTGCTGGCAATTCTCCTTTAGAGGTTGCAAATAGAGTTACCCCGAATTTAATTTTTGATGAATAGGCGGTGGCTCGCCCGGAACCCGAGTGATTTAAGTTTCGTTCCCATTTTCTCGGGGACGACAATCGCATTGCCGCGTCCTCCCGGAGTCACTTATCCCGGAATCGGTATCCCACTTGGCTTTCGGTGAGTAGATACTCAGGATTTGCTGCATCGTCTTCCAGCTTTGCTCGCAGGTTGCTGATCAGCACACGCAGACTCTCGCGGCTTCCACCGAATTCCGATTTCCAAAGAGCAGCGATCAGCGCGCCATAAGTTAATGGCTTCCCGGCGTTTTCCATGAGAAAACGCAATGCACTGAACTCCCGCGGTGTCAGACGTATCGGAGCGCCCGCTTTTTCCACCGTTCGGCGGTTCGTATCGAGCGAAATCAGACCGATTGTGAGAGGCTGCTCAGGGGTAACGTCGGGCGCCCGGAAGCGTCGAATCGCCGAACGTATACGTGCCGTGAGTTCGCGCATCTGAAACGGCTTTGTGATGTAGTCGTCTGCGCCCGATTCAAGAGCCCGCACCTTATCGTCCTCGCTATCTCGCACCGTCAACATCAAGATCGGCAAACGGGAATACGAGAGGCGAATGCGTCGACATGTCTCAACACCATCCAGGCCAGGCATATTCATGTCCAGAAGCACCAGCTCGTAATCGACCATACGCAGGCGCCTCAGGGCTTCCTCGCCCGTGCTTGCCTCGCCGATATCGAATTCGAGTGCGGCGAGCGTCGTGTGCAAAGTGCGGCGTAAAGACGAGTCGTCTTCGACAATCAACACGGTTCCATTTATTGCGCTCATCGCGACTCCCCTTTGTAACTTGGCAAGCTAAGGTGGAACGTCGTTCCCGTCGTCGGATCGCTTTCCGCCCACACGCGACCGCCATGCGCCTCGGCGATTTGCTTAGAAACGGTGAGCCCAATACCTGTTCCTGGCGCGCGGTTGGTCGACTCGGGAGACCGATAAAATCTTTCGAAGATTCTCTCTCTCTCGCTTGGTGAGATATAAGATCCAACATTATGAACGCTGACCACAGTCTTCCAACCGGAAACCGAGACGCAAAGTCGAATGGGCGTTTCGCGTTGAGAGTATTTTGAAGCGTTGTCAATGAGCAGCGCCATCGCCATTTGCAACAACTTCGGATCGGCCCACACCGTTGCATCGCTTTCACCGGTCTCAATCTCCAGAGTGTGATCGTCTAGTCCCTGAGCAAATCGCGACCAGTCGGCATGAAGAAATGATTTCAAGTGTACCGGCTCCGGCCGCAACCTCATGTGTTCAACTTCCAGCCTGGCTGTTTGCAGTGTTTGGGTGGTCAAGTCAGCCAGGTGTTGCGTTTCGACTTGAATTACGCTTGCAAGCTCCTTTTCGACCTCGTCCAGCCGGTTTATTTCAAGCAAACCTGAACTTGCGGTCTGTATTGTCGCCAGCGGAGTCTTGTAGGCGTGGGCCAATCCATCCAGAACGGCAGATCGAAGCCGCTCGCTTTGCCGTGCGGCTTCCGCCCTGCTCTCCGACAGAAGAGCACGTTCATCTTCAAGTGCAATGGAGGCGAGAGAGGCGATCGCGTCCGCGGTGCGCCAGTCAACTTTACCTGTGCCCCTCCCACTGGTAATGCACAAAGCTCCAAGCATGTGTGCGCCCTGCGACAAAACGCGCGTGTACTTCCCCTGCATTGGGTCATCTTCACGTCCTTCGCTCGAACTGATGAGTCGAACCGCGTCCTCCGGTATACATCGGTCACCGGCTGTGTACACGCTCTTTTCACGTTCGCACCAAAGCGCAACGGCGTCGACGCCGAACACTTCCAAGATGAGGCCAGGCAGCTGGCTACCTACGGCTTGTGCTCGATCGAGAAGAAGAAGCTTCTTACTCATCTTGTAGAGTCGATCGACATTCGCCTGCTGAATGGCTGTCTCCGTTGCATGGTGACGCAGCTGACTTGCCAGGTAGCTTACGGCTAGAACCAAGGTCTCGAAAGCGCCCAGCGCAACCCAATCCTGCGGATCGGACATGGAAAGCGAGAATAATGGAGCTGTAAAAAAGAAGTCCAGGCAAGCGATGGCCAGAATGGATGCGGCGGCGGTCTCAATAAAGCCCCATTGAATCGCGATCGGCAAAGCCAGGAGAAGGTATGCAAATCCGGCGATGAAGGCCTTGGCATGCAACCAATAGGCCAACCACGTGATAACTGCGATCATGAAGGTGGAAGCTGCCACCCGCAAGACAACGCGCACGGCTTGTGGAGATTTCGCCACTTATCGGGAAATATAAAACCAAGTTTATAAGGATTACGTATTCATCGGGATCGTTTAAGTCGCCTATCTCGGGCGTCGCGTAATTGCGGCATAAGAAAACAATAATTTCTTTAGAACGCGATGCACGCTCTGTCTTTAGTTTATCGAAACCATCGCTATCGAAAGGTAAATATGTGCTATCGAATGGACATGTAAATAGAGTTATAAAAAGTTTCTAAGGAGCGCGATTGTTTTACAGGTTCCTGATGGCATTCGGTGTGTACTCAGCGCAATCGGAAGTTATTTCCCTGAGACACTGGAGGCCACTTCATGACTACAACAGAACTCACACATGATCGTCATCCAGCAACTGCGCAGAAGCAGCTACGCGGGCAATTGGAGCGCGTGCTGAAGCTCTCGCAAATGCGAAAGAGTACTGCTGTTGGCTGCTGTCTACAACTTTCTTCTCTCGCACGCCGCTGTAAGTCAGGGCAACGCCGGGAAGTTATCACTCTGGCGCTGGTCATGTTGTTAGGCTGTGTCTCCGCCGGAAGGTTGGCCGCACAATCCACCTTCGGCAGCATTCTCGGAACCGTGCAGGATGCGGAAGGCGCGGTGGTCCCTGGCGCCTTGATCACCGCCCACTCGCTCGATGAGAATGAAGAGCGCACCACCACCACCAGCGCAAGCGGCGACTTTGTCTTCGAGAATCTGAAGGCCGGTCACTACAAAGTCACCGTTCATAAAGACGGATTTGCCGATTCCGTGGTCCCGTCCGCTGTGCTCGTAGCCCGCCAGGAACTCCGCCTTCCGTTTACGCTTTCCGTCTCGTCAGAATCCACGACCGTGGAAGTAAGCTCCGAAGCGGCCCTGGTCAATACCGAAAATGGAACCATCAACGACACCATTTCGAATGTAGACATTGCTCAATTGCCGATGAACACCCGGTCAGTGTCGAGCAGTCCTCTGGCCGCGCTCGCCGTGTCTCCCGAGGTAACGAGGGACTCGCAGGGGAATATCGCGGTCGGGGGCGCGACGTCGGCGCAGACCGGCTTCTCGGTGGATGGAATTTCCACGGCCAACATTCGTTTCAACGGCGCGCTGCAGGACACCTATCCATCTCTGGAAAGCATCGACGAGATGAAAGTGACGGCCTTCGACAACAATGCCGAGTTCGCTCAGATAGGCGATGTGACCTTCACCACAAAGAGTGGAACCAATCAATTGCACGGCAGTGCGTTCGAATACTTTCAGAACACCGATATGGATGCCACCGTTTTGAATTTCCCCGTCAAGGCTCCCCGCACCTTTAACACCTTCGGCGGCAGTTTGGGAGGCCCCGTGACCATCCCCAAGCTGTACAACGGGCGCGACAAGACGTACTTCTTCGCCGATTACGAGGGAAATCGCAAGACGCAGTCTTATCCCGAAGAGCTTCTTGTGCCGTCGGCAGCCGACTGGGCCGGCAACCTGAACGACCTGGTGGAGTCCGTGAACAACGGACCGGTGATCAACCCGTTCACTGGCCTGGCTTACACAAACAACACCATCCCGACCGGAACGTGCCAGGGCTGCATCAATCCGGTGGCTCTGAAGCTGATGAGCTACTACCCCTCACCCAACGCCAACTTGGGTGTGGCAGGCGCGTCTTACAACTATTTGGACCTCGTGCCGGATCCTTCGAACTCCAACGGCTTCGACGTCCGCATCGATCAAATGTCACCACGAAGCAGCAGGTCTTCGTGCGCTACAGCTTCAAGAACGTGTTCTATAGCGAGGCCAACAACGCCGGCGC
>CAWHNV010000002.1:0-16170 GCA_963830785.1 uncultured Acidobacteriota bacterium | reverse complement strand
AGGCCCTTTTCCGGTGCCCGGTCGGCCGGTTCTACGGTCAGTGCCACGATGCCCCCTTGGTTCTGACTGCCCCCGCGTCAGAATTGCAAGATACTAGGACAAATAGTCGAGCGAAGGTTTCGCTTTACTCTCGCATCGACGGTTTTCCCCGTGGTCTCACAAAATTCCGTGGGTTAACTCGCGAGCGAGTAGACGACTTGGACTTGCACGTTGACCGACTGCGAGCCCGCCTCGACCGGGACGTTGTGGGCGGCGGCACCGGCGAACTCGGCGTAGGGCAGAATAATGCCGGTCGAGCCGGTGTTCTCCTCGTCGGTCACCTTCACGATCGATCCGACCGTCGTTCCGCCGCCCTTGGCGATCTGGCTCGCCTCGGTGTGCGCGTTCGCGATCGCTCGGGCTCGAGCACTCGCGAGGAACTTCGACTGATTCGAGATCGAGAACGTGACGCCGCTCAGCTGGACGCCGTTGCCTACTGCGCGTGCGGCGGCGTCGATTGCGGCACCCGCCTTGGCGAGCACGTGCGTGGTGACACTGAGCTCGTCGCTCGCGGTAAAGCTGATAACGGCGCCGCTCGGCGTGGTGTTGTCGTAGATCGAACAGATTCTGACAAGCGTGCAAGGTCGTGGCAGCTGCGGTTTTGCGGGGAAGATCGTTGACCTCCTGATACCGGAACCTGTGATTTTCGGTCCATTTTGAGAAAAGGTTTGAGGAAAGGCATATGGCCCGGGGAAGGAAATGCAGGTGACTTCCAATGCGCACTGAATGCGGGGAAATTAAATTGGGCTCCTCGCTGGAGATCCGAATTGGCAACACGCCGCTGATACGCATGGACAGCGCAGTTCGCGGACTACAGGGAATCACACTGCTCGGTAAGGCGGAGTGGCAAAATCCTGGCGGAAGCGTGAAGGACCGGGCAGCAATTGCCGTGATTCGTGCAGCCATCGCGGATGGCCGGCTCCCGCCCGGCAAGATTTTACTCGATGCGACCAGCGGGAACACGGGCATCGCGCTGGCCATGCTCGGGGCGGCACTGGGATTTCCGGTTCTGCTTGCAATGCCCTCGAATGTTTCGCCCGAACGTAAGCGCATTTTGAAGGCCTATGGGGCGCTGGTGGAGTGGACGAGGCCGGATGAAAGCTCGGACGGTGCGATTCGGCGCGCGCGCGAGTTGGCTGGCAACGATCCGGAGAAATACTGCTATCTCGATCAGTATTCGAATCCGGCGAACTGGCAGGCACACTTCGAAACTACCGCGCCGGAGATCTGGCGGCAAACCGAGGGGCGCGTAACGCACTTTGTGGCTGGGCTGGGAACCAGCGGCACGTTTGTCGGGACGACGCGAAAGTTGAAAGAGCTGAATCCGGAGATCCGGGCGATCAGCTTGCAGCCGGATTCTCCGTTTCACGGCCTCGAGGGGCTGAAGCACATGGCCACATCGATCGTGCCGGCAATCTACGATCCGGCACTCGCCGACCGGGCCCTCGAAGTGGAGACGGAAGCTGCCTACGCGATGGCCAAGCAGATGGCCCGGGAAGAAGGTCTGCTGGTGGGCATCTCGGCTGCTGCGGCCGTTGTAGCGGGCGTGCAGATCGCGCGCGAAGAGGCTGAGGCGGGTCGAAGCGCAGTTATCGTGACGGTGCTGCCGGATTCCGCGGACAAGTATCTGAGCGAACGGTTCTGGGAGGAAGCATGAGCGTGCTGCGCGTGACCAGAACTGTTTATGATGCGATTCGCGCGCACGGCGAGGAGACGTATCCGTACGAGTGCTGCGGGGCGCTATTGGGACGTGCGACGGCGGACGGCTGGCGCATTGAGGCTGCGGTGAAGGCAGGCAACACGCGGACTGACTCGGCGCATAATCGCTATAACATTGCGCCGGTAGAACTGGTCAAAATCGAGCGTGGGGCGCGAAGCAAGGGTTTGAGCATTAGCGGCTTTTATCACTCGCATCCTGATCACCCGGCACAATGGTCACCAACGGACTTTGCCGAGGCTCACTGGCTGGGCTGCTCCTATGTGATAACTGCCGTGGCGCAGGGCAAGGCCACGATTACGAACTCCTTTTTGCTGGCCGGCGTAACTGAGGAAGACAAGCGATTTGAAAACGAAAACATCGAAGTGATTGAGACTACTGAGCCCGCAAACGAGTCCTTGGCGGCTCTAACTGAATCAAAGAAAACGTGAGAGGACCGAGCCGAGTGACGATTTATATCCCGACTCCGTTGCGCCCCTTTGCGGCGGGCAAGGACGCCTTGGAAGTGCAGGCCAGTACGGTGAGTGGCGCGCTCGACGAACTGACGCGAATCTTTCCCGATCTGCGCAAGCACCTGTTCACCGGGGAAGGCAAACTGCGGGCCTTTGTGAACGTGTATCTGAATGACGAGGATGTGCGCTACCTGCCGGGGAAAGATGCTACGGTCGTTTCGGCGACTGACACGCTTTCGATCGTGCCCTCGATCGCCGGAGGATGCCGGTGCTTCGAGAGCATGGTTTGGCGATCGGACCGGTGCGGGCGTGGACGCCCGCACGACAGCCGGTCTGGAGACCGGCGCTACTTATGAATCGGCGCAGAAATTCTGTTCCTCAAGTGGAGTGAAAACCATGGCTAGTACAACCGTACCGGTGGAACTGCCCGAACTGACGAAGGACGAATTGTCGCGATACTCGCGCCACCTGATCCTGCCTGAGGTCGGCGAGCAGGGCCAGCGCAAATTGAAAGCCGCGCGTGTGCTGTGCGTGGGAACCGGCGGATTGGGTTCGCCGCTGGCTCTCTATCTGGCCGCGGCGGGTGTGGGCACGCTGGGCCTGGTGGATTTTGACGTGGTCGATGCGAGCAATCTGCAACGCCAGATCATCCACTCGACCGCGGACATCGGACGCAAGAAGCTGGACTCGGCCGCGGAAAAACTCCAGGCGCTCAATCCGAATCTCAACGTGATCAAGCATGACACGATGCTCACGAGCGCCAACGCCCTCGACATTCTGAAGGACTACGACATAATCGCCGACGGCACCGACAACTTTCCCACACGCTATCTGGTGAACGACGCCTGTGTGCTGCTGGGCAAGCCGAACGCGTACGGATCGATCTTCCGATTCGAAGGCCAGGCCAGCGTCTTCGCCGCGAAGGATGGGCCGTGTTACCGCTGCCTGTATCCGGAACCGCCGCCGCCAGGCCTGGTGCCGAGCTGCGCCGAGGGTGGAGTGCTAGGAATTTTGCCTGGCCTGATCGGGGTCATTCAGGCCACTGAAACCATCAAGCTCATCCTCGGCAAAGGCGCAGCGCTGGTGGGGCGATTGCTGCTCGTGGATGCACTCAACATGCGCTTCCGCGAATTGAAGCTGCGCAAGAGCCCCGGTTGCCCCGTGTGCGGCGCGCATCCGACCGTAACCCAATTGATCGACTATCAACAATTCTGCGGTATCGTGCCGGCAACGAAAGAGGAAAGCAAAGTGAAAAATGGAGTTCCGCAAATTACCGTAGCTGAATTGAAGCGGCGCATCGATGCAGGCGAAGACCTGTTCATTCTGGATGTGCGCGAACCCTTCGAGTATCAGATTGCCAACATCGGCGGCAAGCTGATCCCGCAAAACGAAGTGCCGCAAAGACTGTCGGAGATCGATCGCGATCGCGAGATCGTGGTGCAGTGCAAGTCCGGTGGGCGCAGCCAGCGCATTGCGGAATTCCTGAAGCAGTCAGGGTATCCGGATGTGGTCAACCTGGCGGGCGGAATCCTCGCGTGGTCCAACGAAATCGACGCGACGGTTCCGAAGTATTGATGCGAAGCTGAAAGAGCTAAGACCGGCTCCTTCATTTCACCCGCGATCTTGGCCTCGACAAGTTTTCTGGTGGCGCTGGAACGATCAATGGCCTTCCCTCTTAACTCGATCTCAGCAGCATCAAGAAGAGAAGGTACAGCGTAGAGCTTAGCTGTGTCTCAGAAAAAGTGGTGAATCATCAGGAGAAAACGGCCTCAGGTCTCGTCGCTCGGACGCGATGAGACCTGAGGCCGGCCTGGCGCGGACGGATAGAATACAGTAACGGCTCGAGAGCGCGCGTAAACACTTCCCTGGAGAAGAGACATGCGAATTCTGGCGTTTGTTGCAGGCATCGCTTGCCTGGTCATCGTCCTGCTCGATGCCTTTCAGACGATCATTTTGCCGCGGCGCGCCACCGGGCGTTTCCGGCTCACGCGCATCTTCTACATCGCCACATGGAAACCCTGGTCGTTTGTCACACGACGGCTGCGCAACCCGCGCAAACGGGAGACAATGTTCAGTTTTTACGGGCCGCTTTCGCTGATCCTGCTCCTGGTGGTGTGGGCAGCGGTAATGGTCCTTGGTTTTGGGATGATCTTCTTCGGGCTCGGCAGTCCCTTCGTCGACGTAGCGCACCGGTCGGGCTTTCGTTCGGACCTCTACGTAAGCGGGACCACCATTTTCACGCTGGGTCTCGGAGATGTGACGCCGCAGAATTCCTGGGCGCGCGCGCTGGTGATTTTGGAGTCGGGCACCGGACTGGGATTTCTGGCGGTGGTGATGGGATATTTCCCGGTCCTCTATAGTGCCTTTTCGCGCCGCGAGGTCAACATTTCATTGCTGGACGCGCGTGCCGGATCTCCGCCGACCGCCGCGGAACTGCTGCGCCGCCACTCCTACCCGGGCGCGGAGAGAGCGCTCTCGATGCTGCTCACAGAGTGGGAGCGCTGGTCGGCAGAATTGCTGGAGAGCCATATCTCGTATCCGCAGCTCTGCTATTTTCGTTCGCAACACAGCAACCAGAGTTGGCTTGCGGCGCTCACCGCCATTCTGGATACGTCGGCGCTGATGGTCGCGGGAATTCAGGGTTACGAGGCGCGTCAGGCGCAACTCACCTTCGCCATGGCCCGTCACGCCATGGTCGACCTGTCGCAGATTCTCTCGCAGCGGCCGCTCAATGATGCGCCCGACCGGCTTCCGGCGGAGCGCTACGAAAAACTTTATGAACTGCTCTGCGCAAGCGGTGTAAAGGTCTGCCGCGATGGCGAATCCATTGAGAGACTCCGCGAAATGCGCGCCCTGTACGAGGGCCATGCCGAAGCGTTGAGCCGTTTCCTTCACATGTCCCTGCCGCCTTGGCTTGCCGATCATCCCTTCAAGGACAACTGGCAAACCGTGGCCAAGGTGCGAGCCAGGACCGACGCGGCCAACCCGCCGTCTTCCGGTCGCGGAACTGCCGCCGAAGACATACCGAGCACAATCCCTACGTTCGTGGATCGTCCTCACGACTTTTGAAAAGCATGTCTAGAACGGCTGCCTTGACCTTGACCGCGCAAGGACCGTTCCGCCGATGGAGTGAGCACCAATTTTCAATTGCCGCTTTCTGCGCGCGCCCGCGTCACCTGATCGATGCGAATGTGCCGGCTGCTTTGCTCGTCGCTCGAGCTGAAGTAGCGCTTCAAGCGCAGGAACGGAAGGCTCAATCACGCGGTAACTCACGACCGCGAAGGCCATGCTGATCGCAAAGAGGAGAATGAAGGCCAGAGTTCCTCTCACATACGGCACCGGGATCATGGCTGCGCAAGTTTTTGTAAACCAGACGAAGGGCTTTTCAGGTTCGGATCTGTCGTTAGAGTGCATGACTGGGGCCCGGGATGAATCGAGCCGCAAAAGGACGGGGCCAGCCGTAGGATGACGGCTGGCCTCAATTTTTCTGCGGAGGTCGAGTTATAAGTCGATCCCTGCGAACCCTTCCTCTAACCGGGAAGGGTTCGCAGAATCGTCGGGTGGTCGGTTCAGGCGCGCCGATTACTGCGCAGCGGCCTTCTTCGCCTTCGCCGGGTGCCTCTCCGCCAGCGGCTTGCGGGCTTGCGGTTTCACCGCAGTCTCATCCACCGGAGTAGTTCCCGTTACGTCGTTCGAGAACGTCGCACCGGAAGGTACGAGATAGTCCTCGACCGTCTGGGCCGTCGGTGGTTCCCGTGGCCACGCTGATGCGCGAAGCGTCGATGCCCTGCTCCGTCACCAGGTAGTCCTTGGCGTTCACGGCGCGTTGCGCTGCGAACTGATCCACCTTGGCGTGCTTGTTATGGAGCGCTCTCTTCTGCTCCTTGGCCGTTTTGGCTGCCTCGGCCGTGGTCTGCTCGCCGACGATAACCGCCTTGGCGTCAGCCTGCTGCTTGAGGTCGAGAGCCACCTGATCCAGGCAGGCCTTGGCCTCGTTGTCGACGCGCATCGGCCGCCTCTTGTCGGTCGAGAAGCTGATGGCTGCAGAGCGGTTGCGTCTTCGGCGGAGGCGGCACAAAGGGCGCGGTAATCGTCAAGCTGGTGTTGGCGCTCGCCGAGTGGCCCTTGTTGTCCTGCACGTTGCAAGTGATGCCCACGGCTCCGGTTGGTGCGCCCGCCGAGGAGTACTCCGCCGTGGTTCCGGTTCCCGTCACCGTGCCGGCCGTGGCAGTGTAGCTGTAAGTCAGCGGGCAGATTCTGCGGGCTCACACCGACTGAGGTCACAGTCGCCGTGCCTCCCGGCTGCAATCGTGGTGGGGCTGACCGAGCAGCTGATCGTCGGCGGCTCGAATGCCTTCACCGTAATGCCCGCAGTGCAGGTCGCCGTCTCCCAGGGCTTCATGCCTTCCTTGCCCGTCTTGCCTTCTTTTACTGTGCCCGTCACGGTGTACTCGCCAGGCGCCAGATTGCTGGTGTCTACCTTGACCGTGGTGTCGCTGCCGGTCACTCCCGCGCCCGACCAGCTGTAGATCACGTGATCTTTCGGATTCAGGCCGCCCGTCGTTGCGGTGACGGTAACCGGGTCGCCCGGGAAGACCGATTCAGGACTCGCGGAGCAGGCCATCGTGACCGGTGGCGGAGGTGCGATCGAGCCTTCATGAAGCACAATGCCCGCGCTCAAACGCGCCGCGTTGATGTTGGCGCGGCCGCCATAGGGCATCAGGCCCCAATCGGCGTGCATGTATTCGTAGTCGGCCTGGAACAGGCGAATCGCCAGATGATGATTGAACCACGGCGTTTCGTAATCCATGCCGCCGCCAACCGTCAAACCAGGACCCCACCTGTAGGGCTCAAAGTATGGCCCACCGATCCGGTCGGCATTCACCAGCGCATGGGCAAAAACCGTGAAATTTTCTGCAGGATAGCGAAAGATAGGGCCCCCACCAAGCGTGATGAATCCATCATCGTCTCCCCGGGTACCGACGTTGCTGTTGCAGCACTGTACGCCCCAATCATGCTCGCCAAGCTCGACCTGGACGCCTGAGTAACGGTTGAAGAAATAGGCCCCGCTGAAGAGACCGCCCACGTTGACTGCGTCGAAATTTGCCGTCACCGGAGTGCCGTTTGGCTGGGTCGTCGTCACTGTGGCTTTGGGCGACAGATAACTATAGCCCAAGAAAATATCCCATCTCGATGGCTGACCAGTGCTGCTATCTTTTCCTGTTCCCGAGGGCGTCGTTTGAGCCGCCATGGCTACCGGTAAAGCAGCCACAGTCACCAAAGCTAAAACCCGGGCCACAGATTTCAAAACACGAATTTGCATGCGTTTATCCTCCGCAGGTTGGCTAATGTAACACGATAAAAAAGTCAGTTTGTGAGCACCCTTCCGGGGGCCGAGTGCAGCCGGACTGGCATCAGATTCAATGCGCCGCGGCATTTATACAGCACAAATAAACGTAACACAGGAGCAGTGGATGGACCATGTTTTTCTCAAGTAAGTTGCCTGATTAGAAGCAGTCCACCGACGCGTTACCACCTAAGATTACTTTGGTAATCATGGACGGAACCCCTACTTCGACCGGGTTTTTGGGTGAACTTATGGCCATGATTTCTGAGATGCGGATTCGCTCTTGCTGGTCGTGCGGGTGCGACGGGTTTCTTGCTCCAGCGATCGCGCGACCGCGCACGTGCGTGCGTTCGACGAAGGTGCTGAACGCGCGTCTCGGACTGGCAGCTTCCCGCTGTTGCGCCAAATATTCCTCTTGAGAATCGTTCACGTAGTGTCAGATTTTGCCTCTTCGATGGGGCTTCCCAACATGCCACTTCTGTAACCCCGAAGCCTTAGTACTTGCTTCATTTATCGGCCTTTATGATTTAGACTAGGCCGCAGTGAAAGTAGCAATCAGCTGCCTTCGAAGAGAACGAGCCGCGGCTCGGGTGCAGGATCAAAAAACCGTTTCGAAATTACAGGTGCCTCGCTTTTTCAATAACGCCTCGATTCGTGCAGTGCGTCCAATGGATTTGAAAGGTAGACCTCGCGCAGAAATCCCTGCTTTCGTCTTGTTATCTTGGTATACCGCTCTTGGTCTTGCGGCGATCTTCCAGCCGGGTTAGGGCATGCGCGTGTGAAGGCGATCATGCGCGTGCGAAGGAGATAGAGAATGCGTTTCAAGCTGGTAGCATTCCCCGTTCTGGCAGTGAGCATTTTGTCTGTCGCGGTTTCCGCATTTTCCCAGGTAGTTCCGTCTTATGAACGGAAGAGCGGATGGCCATTTACAGTTGGCGCCGGTCCCGTGAGTTACGACCCCGATATTGGCCATGGCCGCATGTACGGATTTGCGGGCTGGTTCGACATTTACCCAGGAAAGCTACCCTCTTTTTTGCACGGGCATCTGGGTGCTGAGGGAGAACTCCGGGACATCAGCCTGGGTCGATCGTCCTCGCAGCCGAACGTGCGCTACGACACGGCGGCCATGGGGTTGATCTACATGTGGAACCGCTTGCACAATGTTCGTCCCTACGCGAAATGCATGATCGGCGACGGCAGCGTCGACTTCCCCCGGTTAAGCCCCACGTACGCGCACGATACGCGAACCTTCACGGCTCCGGGCGGCGGGCTTGAGTTCCGCATCAAGCAGGATCTCTGGGTACGCGCCGACTACGAATACCAGACATGGCAGAGTTTGGCGGTATACGGAGCCCTCAAGCCTCAGGGGTTCACGCTCGGCGCCAGTTATGATTTCACGCGTCCGATTATGCTCAAGAATAGACAGTGATGGCGCGTGGGCGCCGACGATCATCGGGTCCCGAAGGTACGCGGGCGAATGCGGCACTCGGCGGATTCGCTCCGAGGACAATGCGCGCGAGATGTTAGTCTGGCAAATGTATGGATCGTCTAAGGCTCTTGAACCTTACGTTCGTATTTGCGGCAGCGACAATTCTTGGATCTCCAATTTTTGGCTCTCTTTGTGCCGCGCAAACGAACCAGGTTGCACCCGATACACCGTATCCTGTAAAGCCCGTTCCCTCAGAACCCTCGTCGATGCCGTACCCTGCCAAGCCCGTACCGCAGGCTAAGAACCTCAATCCATTCTCGAGCAACGTCTCGCCCTCCGGGATTGGGCGGTTCATCGTGTACCGTCCGCTGGAACAGATGAGCCAAAGCGATCGTGACCTGGCGGCGAAAACGCGACCTGCGATCCGGGATGCTGCCGCGTTTATGGGGATCGATTTCGACAAGGAAAAATGGCGCTTCCGGCAGCTAGATTGCCAAGCCCTTCCGGGCCACTTGTTCCTGCTCTTCGCAGGAGATAGCGGCGTGGGCGATGCGAGTCTTTTTTCCGCTGCGATTCCACGCACCGGCAATGGCCGTGTCCGCGTTATTCCAGTGGAGCGGCGCGGCTTTTCTCTTTTCTCGCCGGCTCCCGTCAACCTGCTCGCCATGGCGGCGTTCAACCGCATGCGCGCGGAGGAGTCGGCGGGCCCGCCCCCCGATTGGCTTTCTACCGCCCTGTGCTACGCCGCGCTGACCGAGCCGCGTTCTGAGGTTTCCGCCTCGCCGAGTCCATCAACCGACGCAAATCTCGCCTTGTCATTCCCGCCTATTTTAGAAGTCGGGGTAGACGGCGAGTCGACGGTCCGCTTTGTCGACGTTGCGGAACCGCGCCAGCCGATGCAGTGGGTGTTGACATTCGATCCCAAGGGCCAGCTGGTCAAAGTCGAGCACTACCCCACGCCCGTCTACGCAACCACCATCGTGCCTAAAAGCTGACCTTGCGCTGGGGATACCATGTGAGCTGAATGTTGGTTGTGGTCACGGTCTGTTCGCCCGAAATGTAAATCGGCACTTTATAGTGCTCCACGGCAAAGTTGCCGTTAATCTCGAAATCCTTGCCAATGCGCTTCACGGCCTGCACCGCGAAGTCGTTCAACGTGGTGCCGCTGGGGATAAAGTTCGTGACCGCTTTCTGGTTGCGCGCGCTCACCTGCAGCCACTCGTTGCCGCTCAGGTGCCAGGTGATCCAGGCTTGGCCGCCCTTGTCTTCACGGCCGATCCAATCACCGAAGAGCTGCCCCTGGTTGGTGTAGCCCTGCTTCTCAATCGTTTCCCAGTACATGAAGTGACCGCCGCTGCTGGTGTTTACGGGAGGATCGGTGGAAGCGCCTTCTACGCGCACATCGAGCCTGGGAATGCCGGGAAGGTGGGAGAGATAGATTCCCGGACGAACCGCGGCGCGGCGCGGGGCATCGATTGGAGAGATGTCATCGTGCACTTCCGAGTCGCTATAGAGCGTGAGCCAGTTGCGCACGAAAGGCAGCCGCCAGGAAAAGTCGAAGGCGCCAAAACGCGCGCCGGGATCGGATGTATTGCCCTTCTGGGTGCTGGTTCCTGCGTTGAGCGAAAAGAAGCTGCGTAGAAACGACTTCAGGTTGACGGGCTGGTGGCCCTCGCCGCCGAACATGGCGGTGCGTTCAAAACCGAATTCCAGATCTTTGTAGGGGCGAAGGCTGACTTTTTCCACGTGCACCCAAGGGTCGCCGGGATTGGTGATATTGTTTGTGCCGGATAAGGGGCTCTGTTCGTATAACGGATTCGGCATTTCCGTGTGGCCGCGCAATGCACCCACCAGGAACTCGTAGCGGAATGGGCCGGTCAGCAATGAAAGGCCCGGAACATTCAGAGGCTCGATGCGGTTGATCTCAAACGCGTAGAAATTTTGCGCGTTGTTGGAGAACGCCATGCTGGCACCCTGGGCTGGTCCCAGCCACTGATCCTGCTTTCCGAATGAAACCACGTGATTCAGGATTTGATAGGAGAGATAGGCCTCCAGAAAACGTCCCTGGGTCGCATTGGCAATGGGCCCTTGGGGAATGGTGGTCTGGTTGTAGACCGCGGTGGTGTTGCCGTAAGGCGACGTGCTTGATGGAATGTAGTAGAGCGTTTGGTCAATATTGGTAAGGGTTTGCGTCAGCGCCGCGGAGTAGCCCGCAGCCGATGGCGCGCCCTGGAACTCCGCACGTAGATAGAGCGCGAATCGTCCCGCGGTGGCGTAGCCGCTGATACCGGAATAATTGTTGAAGCCATTCTCATAGGGGCGGCCATAGTCGTTCACGATGGTTTGCCCGAGGTGGAAACTGTCATCGAGAGGCGTGCCGCTGATGCCCCGCACTACACTGTACACCGACTCGATGCGCGTACTGCCCTGGTGCGGACCGCAGGGGCCTTCCATGTCGTAGTGCAGCTCGTGGTTGAGCGCGTCGTAGATTGCGCGCGCCTCGTCGGCGGCTGGATGGTTTTGACCTTCTGCCGCGTCGATCAGATTCCCGGCATTTTCGAGCATGTGCATCACGCTGGCGCGGGTCCACGGCCGGAGCCCGATATACACGGTATCGACATATCCTAGTGAATATAGCCGCAGCATGGCCGGGTACACCCAGCTATCGACAGGGATATAAGGCGAGCCTAATTTTGAAGGCTCGCACGGACTGGCCACGACTGCAGGGCTCACCTGCGCTGCGGCGCCATCCGGCGCAGCAGGCTGCTCTGCCAGTAATCGAAAATTTCCGGCGTACATCAGGAGCGCCATTCCGAACACGCATGGTATGAAAACGGTGGTAAACCATGGCTGGTTCCTGTTCATCATTTCCCTCACTTGATTGTCCTGTTGATTTTATCGCGATGCGATCGTTGGAGGGCTCTGCCGGAGGCCTCCGCAAGGCACACGCTAATTGCGCTCTTGCAAGGTTTTAGAGAGTTGAAATCCTGCTGTGCAGACGACCGGGGATTGGCCTTATTTCTCTCCGCCGCGGATGCCCCTTTCGCGCGTCTTGACTGCGACCGCCGGCACTCCGCTATAAACCGTCCACGGGTCCAGGTCGCGGTTGGCCACCGATCCCAAGCCCAGAACGGCTCCTTCGCCCACGTTCACGCCCGGCGACAGCGATGCCCGCGCGCAGATCCACGAATATGCGCCCAGTCGCATGCTGTAGGAGATCATGGGAAAGTCAGGATGGTTGTAATCGTGGGTCGCACCGCAGATGTAGGCCTCCTGCGAGACGATGCAATGGGACTCTAAATAGATTGGGGAAGGATTGTAAATTTCAGCATGATCGGCCAGGGTGCAGCAGTCTTCGCAGATCAGATTCCACGGCGCCCACACTTTTCCACTGGGATAAAAGTGGCAGCCCGGGCCCATCTTCGCGCCGAAGAGCCGTAACAGCATCGACCGCCATGCATGCATAGGAGGCGGCGACGGGCGATAGAAGAGCACATGAACCATCCGCCACAACTGGCGCAGCAGCCGGTACTTCAAACTGAAGGATGGACGATGATAGGGATTGTCCTGAGCGTTGCCAGCAATCTGGTGAACCGTTCGCTCGCGTTCCGGAGTTATTGCACTCATAACTGTTCAACATTATTTCGCAAAGCCCCCGCCTCGACAAATACTCGGCGGTCGCGAGACCACATCATACTGCCTTCACGCGGCGCGGTCCACGACGTTGGCCACGTACCAGTCATAAGCCTGCTTGATGCCCTCCTCAAACGGTGTTCGCGCGCTCCAACCCAGGGCGCGCAAGCGGCTTACATCCATCACTTTGCGGGGCGCGCCGTCGGGCTTCGATCGGTCGAAAATAAATGTGCCATTCCAGCCGGCCACCCGCGCAATGCTTTCCGCCAGTTCAAGAATGGTCATGTCGCGCCCGGTGCCCACATTCAGGAAAAGCTCGTCGGAATAATTCTTCATAACGAAGACGCACGCGTCGGCCAGATCTTCAGTGAATAGAAACTCGCGCTTCGGAGTTCCGCTACCCCACAGCTCGACCGTGTCGCTGTTCGCTCTGCTGGCGGCGTGAATCTTCATGATCAGCGCGGCGACGACATGACCGTTCTCGGCATCGTATCGGTCTCCGGGCCCGTAAAGATTCGTCGGCATCACGGAAACGAAATCGCAACCATATTGCCGGCGGAATGCCGCGCACAGCTTGATTCCGGCAATCTTGGCGATGGCGTACCACTCGTTGGTGGGCTCCAGTGGACCGGTTAACAACGCCTCTTCGCGCATCGGCTGCTCTGCCATGCGCGGATAAATGCACGACGATCCCAGAAACAAAAGCTTCTTGATGCCGGCGATCTTTGCCGCGTGAATTACATTGGTTTCGATGACCAGGTTCTCGTAGAGAAACTCCGCGGGGCGCGTGGCATTGGCCATGATGCCACCCACGGTGGCGGCAGCAAGAAAGACGGCGTCGATTTTATGGTCCGCCATCCAGGTATGAACCTCGGCCTGGCGCAGAAGATCGAGTTCGCTGCGGTCCACGGTGACGATCTCGCAATTCTCGCGCTTGAGCCGTCGCACGATCGCCGCGCCGGCCATGCCGCGATGACCGGCCACCCACACGCGCTTTCCGGTCAGGTCGAAATTACTCACCATTGCCATGCTCTCTGTGCGATTCCTGGGCAATGACCTTCAGGTCCGACTCCACCATTTCAGAAACCAATTCCGGGAAGCTGACCTTGTGCTGCCATCCCAGAACGCGGTGCGCTTTGGCGGGATCGCCCAGAAGCAAATCCACTTCTGTCGGCCTGAAGTACCGGCTGTCGATCTTCACCAGCGTCTCTCCCGAGGCGATGTCGATCCCAATCTCGTCGATGCCCTTGCCGCGCCACTCGATTTTGCGCCCCACCTTGGAGAATGCCAGCTCCACGAACTCGCGCACACTATGCGCTTCGCCTGTGGCGAGAACGTAATCGTCCGCCTCCGGCTGCTGCACGATCCTCCACATGCCTTCCACGTAGTCCCGTGCATGACCCCAGTCGCGCTTGGCATCGAGATTGCCGATATACAGCGTCTCTCTGCACGCCCAGGTGAATAGCGGCCACGGCGCGCGTGATCTTGCGCGTGACAAACGTCTCGCCGCGAATCGGGCTCTCGTGGTTGAACAGAATTCCGTTCGACGCGTGAATACCGTACGCCTCGCGATAGTTCACCGTGATCCAGTAGGCATAGAGCTTGGCCACTCCATAGGGACTTCGTGGATAAAAGGGCGTGGATCTCATTTTGCGGTACTTCCTGCGCCTTGCCGTACAGCTCCGAGGTCGACGCCTGATAGAAGCGCGTCTTTTTCGTCAGGTCAAGAATCCTGATCGCCTCCAGAATGCGCAACGCGCCGGTGGCATCGGCATTGGCCGTGTATTCGGGCGTCTCAAAGCTGACCTGCACGTGACTTTGCGCGGCCAGATTGTAAATCTCGTCCGGCTGCACCGACTGGATGATGCGGATCAGATTCGTGGAGTCGGTCATATCTCCGTAATGAATCTGAAAATGCGCGCCCGGAACGTGCGGATCCTGGTACATATGATCGATGCGCGCCGAGTTAAACGAAGACGATCGGCGCTTGATGCCGTGCACGATATAGCCCTTGCTCAACAGGAGCTCAGACAAATAGGCGCCGTCCTGCCCGGTAACACCTGTTACTAACGCAACTTTCGGCATAAATCTTTCCTTGATCGAGTTGAGATTGCCTGCCCGGACATGTAGCGGCAGGTGTTAGTTTAGCGCGACAGACAATGCTATACGACACGACTGCGGGGTCACAGTGTACGCTGCTTTTGAGAGCCGATATAAAATTGGGGTGTCTCCCTCGCATGAATGCAACAGCACAGAAGCGCGCGATTATCATCGGAGCAGGTCCGGCAGGCTTGACAGCGGCTTATGAGTTGCTCACCCGCGCGGGAATACAGCCGGTTGTACTCGAAAAAAGCGAATTTATGGGCGGTATTTCGCGGACGGTAAATTACAAGGGCAATCGTATCGATCTCGGCGGACACCGTTTTTTCTCAAAATCAAACCGAGTCATGGAGTGGTGGCTGAGAATGCTGCCGCTGGAGGCGCAAGAAAACGGTCCGGCAACGATCAAATACCATCGCATGGAGCAGGCCATCAAGGCCGGCCCATCGGGCCCCGATCCGGCCACCGCAGAGCGCGTGATGTTGCTGAGGGCACGCAAGTCCAGAATTTATTACCTGCGCCGATTCTTCGATTACCCGATATCTCTTAGCAGCGACACGCTTCTGAAACTTGGCGCATGGCGTACGTTCAAGATCGGTGTCGGCTATATTCGCAGCGCACTATTTCCGATCAAGCCGGAGGAGACGCTGGAGCAATTTTTCATCAATCGCTTCGGTGACGAACTTTACAGAACGTTTTTTAAGTCCTATACCGAAAAGGTCTGGGGTGTGCCATGCAACCAGATCAGCGCGGAGTGGGGCGCCCAGCGCATCAAGGGGCTCTCGGTCTGGGCGATGCTGCTTCACGCCGCGAAGAAAATATTCACGCGTAGCAGCAGTAACATCCGTCAGAAGGGCGTCGAGACATCCCTGATCGAACAGTTTCTGTACCCTAAGTACGGCCCGGGGCAAATGTGGGATGAGGCTGCGCGCCGCATAAAAGAAATGGGCGGCCAGATTCTCACCGGGTACACATTTGAGCGGATCATTACGGACGGCTGGCAGGTGAAGGCGCTCGAGGCCACAAACTCCGCCACAGGCCGAAAGGAAATTTTCGAGGGCGACTACTTCTTCTCAACAGCACCGGTGAAGCAGGTCATGCGGTCGTTTGACGTTACACCACCGCAGAACGTGCTAGAGGTATCGGATGGCCTCGTCTACAGAGACTTCATCACCGTGGGCCTGTTGGTTCGCTCGCTGCTTATCAACGAGGCGACGCCGAACGGGAAAAAGCTGATCAGCGATAACTGGATATATATTCAGGAGCCGGATGTGTTGCTTGGCCGCCTCCAGATTTTTAACAACTGGAGCCCGTTCATGGTTGCCGACCCCGCGACGGTCTGGCTGGGCCTGGAGTACTTCTGTAACGAATCGGACGAACTCTGGAAGATGTCCGATGATCGTGTGGTAGCACTGGCGCGGGACGAACTTAGCAGAATTGGGATCATCGACAC
>CAWHNV010000001.1:0-3870 GCA_963830785.1 uncultured Acidobacteriota bacterium | reverse complement strand
GTACACCGCTCCAGCTTCCGTTTCAGTCACCGCATCCACCTACGTAGTGGCGACCATCGGGACATCGACCTCGAAAGAGGCGGCCAAAGTCCTGTTGAACACTGAAGGGATCTCGAGCAACCCGGCAGCGCACCAAAAGGAATTGGCGACGCCCATCCTGCTGGGCAGCTCCGGCGGAAACAACACGGATTACGACACCCGCGGCAATCAAATTGTGGACTGTTGCGGCGGCACGCTTGGTTCTTTGATCCAGAACAGCAGCGGAACGCAGTACTTGCTGAGTTGCAATCACGTGTTGGCGCGCAGTGACCAGGCCAGCGTGGGCGAAACCATCGTGCAGCCGGGGCTGATCGACAACAACTGTACGCCCTACGGCGACGGCTCCGGGACCACTCCGGTTGGGATTTTGACTGCCTGGCTTCCGCTGAGTTCAAACGCAACGAATGTCGATGCGGCCATCGCGCAGGTGGATTCGGGGGCGGTCAACACCAGCGGCGAAATTTTGGAATTGGGCGCGTTGCAGGCGGGGGGGACGCTGGCGGCGGCGCCTCCCGGCATCTCGTCGACCGGCGGAAAGGGTGAGTCGGGGTCGCTCAATCTGGTTGTGGCCAAGAGCGGCCGGACGACGGGTCTCACGTGCGCCAGCATCTCGGCGATGAATCTCGATGTGGAGGTCCAGTACTACAAGAACTGCGATGAAACGGCCCCCTATCTTTCCAAAACGTACACGAACCAGATTGCAATCGAGGGCAACGAGTTCAATGACGCGGGCGACTCGGGATCGCTGGTTGTGGATGCCGGCAACGCCGAGCCCGTGGGACTGTTTTTTGCCGGTGGTGTGACGAATGCGGGTGTGAGCGAAGGTGTGGCTAATCCCGCGCCTGCAGTGCTGGCGGAACTGGGGTCACAGGAGGGAACCACCTATACGTTTGTGGGCACAACCGACCATCCCGTGAGCTGTTTGAACTACGGCGCCGACACGGTGACCGTTGCGCAGACCACGGCGCTCTCCGGCCCGCAACTGGAACTGGCGCAGCAGGCACTGGGGCAGGCGCGAATGCTGATCAACCCCACCATGGGCATCCTCGGCGTGGCCACGGGTAAGAGCAACGATCATACCGGCGAAGCTGCGGTGATCTTCTATGTCGACGAAAACATGAACGTCTCCGTGCCGCAGACCATCAGTGGCGTGCGGACGGAGGTGATTCCCACTACGGCGCAGGCGCTTGCGGCAGGTACCGCGCCGCAATCTGTCGTGAGTTCCGGCGCGACAGTGCCTCTCGCATCTGCGGTGTTCAATCAGGCGGTGACGGCCAAAGAGCAGGTGGCGCAGAGCCTGATGCAGCAGAATCCCGCATATTTTGGCGTTGGCGTGGGCCAAAGCCTCGACAATCCACGAGAAGCGTCGCTGGTTATTTACGTCGATCGCAAACAGGTTCCGGCAAATCTGCCACCGATCGTCAATGGTCTGCGCACACGGTATGTCATCATGGACCGTCTCCACGTAACGCGCTCGTATCTCCAGGGACCAGTTCGATCCATGGGGCATTGCTTGGCGCATCCGGTTACGCATCAGGCGAATGATATTGGCGTGTCGCTTTTGCGCAGGCAGCTGGGTTTGCAGCCATAAAAGCGCAACAAGGTAAATTGGGTTTCGATTTCACGAACCCGGCAGCTGCGGCTTTATGCTGTTGCCGCGGATGAAGTCTGCGCGATGCCCGCTACCGGAGCTTCATTGGCGAAGTTCGGATCATCGGGGATAAAAACTTCGAAAACTGTCCCCGTGGCTGCCGGAACCTTGCCGTTTCCTTGCGTGGCCGCGCGGCTGCGCACGCGCACCAATCCATGATGTTTCAGTATGATCTCGTGGCTCACCCAGAGTCCAAGGCCAGTTCCTGTAATTTCCTTGGTGGTAAAAAAGGCCTCAAAAATGTGCTCGCGGACTTCCGGCTCCATGCCTGATCCGGTGTCGGCAATGGCAAAGCGGATTCCGGCTTGCGCAGGGTTTTTCCAGTCGCGGGAACGGCGGGCGCGCAGCAGCAAGCGGCCACCCGCGCTGCTGGCGTCAATGGCATTGCCCACCAGGTTGGCGAACACCTGGCGCAGCTCTCCCGCAAAGCAGAAGAGGGTCAACTCGGGATCGTATGTGCGCTCCACGCGAATGTCGAGCGCGTTGATGCGTCCCTGATAGAGGCTCAAAACGGAATCAAGAAGATCTGAAAGAGTGGCACGCGCGGGGTGCGTGGGCTGGCGGTAAAAGCGCAAAGTCTGCTGCGTAATCTCGGCAATGCGGCGTACCTCGTACTCGGCCATGGAGACATACTGCCGGGCGGCTTCGGAAAGGTCGCTGAAGTTGCGCAGGAGGAAGTGCAGGTTGGTGATGGCTTCGAGCGGGTTGTTGATTTCGTGCGCGATGGAGGCGGCCAGGCGGCCGGTAACAGCGAGCTTCTCGCTACGGCGCAGAGCTTCTTCACTGCGCTTGCGTTCGCTGGCATCGAGCGCGATCACGCCCACCCAGCGCACCTGAGTCGGAGTGGTTCGTACCGGATAGGCGCTGATGAGCCAGGTCCATGGCCGGCGCAGCTTACCGCTCTGGCCGTTGAGTTCAAGATTGCGCACTGGCTCTTCGCTCAAAAAAACGTGCTGTACGGCGTTTTCGACTTGCTTCGTCACATTTGCGGGAAGCAGATCGGTGAGGGTGCGGCCGAGATGGCGGCTGGCCGACACTCCGGTCAGATCCGCAAAGACTTGATTCACCCGAACAAATCTCGAATTCCGATCGACAAATGCCAGGCCGATGGGGGCATTCGCGAGCATCGAATCGAGCAGGGACAGCGTGTCGTTGAGACCGGCCCGCTGCTCGGCAAGCGAAGCGACCATGCGATTGAATGTCTCGATCAGGTCGCCGATTTCGTTGTGCACGGTCACCGGCAACGGAAAGTGGCTGCCGTCTTCCGGCGAATTCATCAATACGGCGGCGCCGCGATGCAGCACCGACAGCGGTTGCGCAATGGATCTGGCCATGAGGAAGACAAGGATGGCTGAGGCGATCACCCAGATCAAGCCGAAGACAAAGGTGTCGCGTTGGATGGCGAAAAGCTGCCCGCGCGCCGAACTCGGGTCGAACTCCACCCACGTGTAGCCGCGCAATTGGTCTTTCGTGTAAATCGCCCGTGCGGCCTCCCAGCGATTACCGGGCAGGGTAAATAGCCTGGCGCTGTCGCGGCCTATGGAGGGAATTTGCGCCCGCTCTTCCGGATCGAGAACCGCCTGGTCCGAATCACCTTTGCTGACGAACAAAACGTTTCCCGCAGGGTCGGTCACCGTGGCAAGAGCGACGTTTGGAGCTTCGCCTACTGTTTTGACTGACGAACTGATCCAGCCCGGGCGCTGTTGCTCGAGGGCTTCGGTCACCTGGGATGCCAGCGTTGCCGATTCGTAGGTCAAAATGAATTGCGCGCGTAGCCGCACACGCTGCCTTTGCTGCCGGGTCAGAATCGCAGCAAACAGACTGATCGACAGGATTTCGAGTAACACAAGGCCGGCCAGCATTTGCCAGCGAATGGATCGGGGCCACCAGCGTATGCGCAATATTTTACTCCCGGGAGGCACTTACGGCCTTAGTCCAGTGGATCACTTGCGACAACCGGTTGACGCAACTCGCCGCGCACGGGCAGCTTTTCGAGCAGCGAAGCCGCGATCTGGCGTCCGTGAAAGCGTCCGTTCTCAATGAAGATCTCGTTGGTACGGGAGCCCGCCACAATCACGCCTGCTAGATAGATGCCGGGAACGTTGCTTTCGAGCGTCTCCGGGTTGCAGATGGGCAACCGGTCCGGCCCCTCGAAGCGAACACCCAGGCGTTCCAAAAAG